>NZ_JBFAEA010000008.1:0-304123 GCF_040641675.1 Streptomyces sp. NPDC020742 | reverse complement strand
GGGTCCCCCCCCCCCCCCCGCCGCCCGCGGCCCCCCCCCCCGCCCCCCACCACCCCCCCCCGCCCCCCGCGGGGGCGCCCCCCGCGCCGGGCCCCCCCCCCACGGCGGATGCCCGGTCAGTGGAGGATCTTCTCCTTGGCCCGCTGGAACTCCTCCTCGGTGATGTCGCCCTTGGCGCGGACCTCCGAGAGCTTGGCCAACTGGTCGGCCGCGGTCGGCGCACCACCGGTGCCGGCCGCCTCGCGGATGTACGCATCGAGCGCCTGCTGCTGGGACCTGGCGTGCTCGGCCTCGCGCTGGCCCATCCCCTTGCCGCGGGCGAGGACGTAGATGAAGACGCCGAGGAACGGCAGCACGATCACAAAGACGAGCCACCCCGTCTTGCCCCAGCCGCCCAGGGTGTCATCCCGGAAGATATCGACGATGATCTTGAACAGCAGGACGATCCACAGGACCCACAGGAAGACCCACATGGCTGTCCAGAAGGCGCCGAGGACCGGGTAGTCGTAGGCGAGGTTCACATAACCGCTCATCGCTGTCTCCTGTCGGTTCCGTGCCGCGGCACGGGGTTCGGCCGGAGCGCCGGTCGCCACACCCGCAGGGCGGACCCGCAGGCTCCGCCGGTGCCTCCTCAAGACAACCCCGCCCCGCCGCCGCCGGCATCGCCCACTGCGGGTGAACGGCGGCCGGGTCAGGCGGGGTGCGGCCGGGTGGCGGGGCGCCGGGCCTTGAGCAGCCACAGCGCCAGCAGTCCGCTGCCCAGCCCGACCGCGGCGGCGACGCCGAACACCGCGGACAGCCCGTCGGCGTACTGCGCAGGCAGGTCGGCGCCCCGCCCGCCGGAGGAGAACCGGTGGAACACGGAGCCGAGTACGGCGATGCCCAGTGCCAGGCCGAGTTGGCGGGCGCAGTTGGCCGCGGCGGCGGCGACCCCGCTCTGCGAGGCGGGCGCGGCGGACATCGCGAGGGCGGGCAGCACGGGCGAGACGATGCCCGCGCCGATGCCGGTGATGATCAGTCCCGGTACCAGCGCCGACCAGGACGAGCCCGCATCGACCGTCAGCATCAGGACGTCGCCCACCCCCACGGCCACCGTGCCGCCGCCGAGCGTCCAGTGCGAGGGGAGCCGGTGCAGTGCGCTGCCGACCACGGCGGAGGTGGCGAAGAACGCCACCGGCTGCACGGTGATGACCAGGGCCGTGGGCAGCGAGGTGAGCCCCACGCCGTCCTGTAGCCAGAGGGACATGACCGGCAGCGCCCCGAAGCCGGCCAGGTAGTAGCCCATGGCCGCGACCAGCGTTCCGTTGAACTCCCGCTTGCGGAACAGGGACAGCGAGATCATCGGGTTGTTGCCGGACCGCTCGACGAGGACGAACGCGAGGAGCATCACCGCGCCGACGGCGAAGCCGAGCACCGCCGAGGTGGCCCCCCACCCCTGCTCGCCGCCGCGGATGATGCCGAAGGTGAGGCCGATCGCGGCCAGGGTGAAGGTGGCGATGCCCAGGTAGTCGATGCGGGTCGAGGTGCTGGTGTCGTCGATCAGCACCACCGCGGACAGCGCCACCGTGAGCACGCAGAGCGGCACCCCACCCAAGAAGATCCACTGCCAGGACAGGAACTGCGTCAGGATCCCGCCCGCGACATTGCCGATACCGGCGGCCGCACCGGCGACCGCGCCCCAGACGGCGAAGGCCACGCCCTTGTCGCGCCCGGTGTAGGTGAGCCCGATCAGCGGCAGCAGGGTCGAGAACATCGCGGCACCGGCCACGCCCTGTACCGCCCGCGCGGCGATCAGCACGGTGACCTCGCCGGCCAGTCCGCAGACGAGCGTGGCGGCGCCGAAGGTCGCCAGGCCGGCCAGGTAGAGGCGTTTGCGCCCCAGGTTGTCGCCGAGCGATCCCATTCCGAGTAACAGCCCCGCGAGGGCGAGGGTGTAGACGTCGACGATCCACTGCAGCGAGCCGAAGCTCGCGTGCAGGTCCCGGGCCATGCTGGGGAGCGCCACCGTCACGATCGTGGAGTAGACGAGCAGCATGAACGTGCCCGAGCAGGTGGCGACCAACGGCAGCCAGGTGCGCATGGAGGTGTTTCCTTCCGGAGGCTGGAGGCTTCCGGAACCATGCTGGTGTAATGCCCTTATGCAGCAGAACCCTTACGGAGAAGATCCCGTACGGCTCATCCTGGACCTCGCGGCCCGCCCGCCGTCCTCCCCCGAGGAGTTCACCGAGCGCTGTGTCGACGCGGGCATGGCGGTCGACCGCCCGGTGGGCGACGAGGACCTGGCGGAGATCCTGGACTTCATCCCGCGCTGGCTCGCGGTGGTCGACGCCGACACCCCCGAGCGGCGGGCCGCCCTGCTCAACGAACTGCTGACGACCTCGTCGGAGCACCCCCGGCTGACCGACCACGCCGACGGCGGCTGGCACATCCACTACCGCGCCGACGGCCTGAGCCTGGCCGGTGTGGTGCGGGCGGTGGTCAGCGTGGGCACCGCCCTGCACCTGACCGGGCGCGGCATGGACCGCCTCGGCCGCTGCGCCCTGCCCGAATGCGGCCTGGCGTACGGCGACTTCACCCGGGGCGGGCGGCAGCGCTACTGCTCCCACGCCTGCGCGAACCGCGACGCCGTACGCCGGTTCCGCGCCCGGCAGGCGGCACAGTCCCCGTGAGGCCGACCACCGATGTGCCGGCCGGCGGGTGCCGGGGGCGGAACTCGATCGGTTCCTACGGTGCCGACCTGATCAGTTCCGACGGCGCCGTCGCTGGCCGTACGGACCGCTGTTGTCGTGGGGGCGCCACTCCTCGTCGTGGAGGTCCCGGTCTCCGCTGTCCCGGCTCCGTCCGGGTGTGGCGATCTCCTCGCCCCGGTCGATCCTCTTCCGCAACGCGTCGAGCGGGTCGGGCGGCCCCTCGCCGTGCCGGCGGTCCCCCTCGGGCAGCGGTCCGGGGGCAGGCGGCTTGAGGGCGATCCGCTTCCCCTTGGGGCGCCCCGATGCGGATGTGCTTCGCTTCGCCGAGCTGCTCATCGCGGCTGTGCGGCGCTGCGCACCCGCCGTCCCGCGGTCCTTCGGCTGCCCGCTCGGCCGGCTCTGCCGCGGTGTACCGGAATCGGGCGCTCCACCCGCCGCGCCCTCCGGATGATGCGATGACGTACTGCTCATGCGTCGGCCCCCGCCTCGTCGAGTCTTCTCAACACCTCTGAGAATTTTACCCAGTTGAGCGGTGGTGAAGCCCTCTTTCGGCGTTTTCAGCCGTGCCGGAACGGGGTTCGTCCGACGTCGTTCCGGCGGACGGGACGGCGGCCGGCACGGCGAACGGCACGGCGGCCGGCGCGGCGGCCGGTGGTCACGACGCCATCGGCAGCGGTGCGTCGTCGCGCCACTTGAGGATCTTGTCGAAGCTGACGACCGCACCGGGGCGGCCGGTGCGGTTGCGGTAGCGGACGTGGTCGGTCAGGGCCTCGATCAGAAAGAGCCCCCGGCCTTCCTCCGCGTCTGCGGGGGCCTGCGCGGGGGTGGGCACGGGGGCCGGCGCGAGGGTGCGGTCGGCGGCGGTATGGGGCGGGGCGGGGGGCGCGGCGTTGGCGCCGTCGAAGCCCGGGCCGGAGTCGGTGACCTCGATCCGGCAGGTGTCGCCGTCGATGAAGGCCGTGACGCGGTAGTCCTCGGTGGTGGCGTCGCCGCCGTGTTCGACGGCGTTCGCGCAGGCCTCGGAGAGCGCCACCGACAGGTCGTAACAGATGTCCGGGTCGACGCCCGCCGTCTCCATCGTGCCCAGCAGCAAGCGACGGGCGAGCGGCACGCTCGCCGCCTCGCGCCGCAAGTGGAGTGACCACCAGATGCTCATCGCTCCAGCCTCCTGGCCGCGGCTCGACATATCGATACCTATTGCCGTGCCCCAAGGTCCGTAAGCGTGTCCGGGACGTGATACCGCCCATTCGGCGGATGCGAAGACTGAGCGCATCGGTGTAGGCGGAGCGCCGCGCATGCGCCGTCGCGCGCCCTGCCTGCCGCCCTTGACACCCCGGGAGGCGCCCCCTGCCCCCGCCCTGCCGTGGGCGGCGGCCGGGGGCAGTGGGATGATGGCGCGGCCATGTCTGCCCCGCCCGTCCGTACCGTGCGCGCGGCCGCTGATCTGCGGCTGCTGAGGGCCGCGGTCTTCACCGCGGTCTGTGTTGCGCTGTCCGCGGCAGGGCACATGCTCGCGGCCCGCTCGGCGGTTCCGCTGTGGACGCTGGGGGTGGCCGCCGCGGCGGTGTTCGCGGTCGCCGCGCCGCTGGCCGGCCGGGAGCGCTCGCTGCCCGGCATCACGGCGGCGCTCGCCCTGGGCCAGCTCGCCCTCCACACCCTCTTCTCCTGTGGCCAGCAGATGACGGCCCCGCCCGTGACGACGATGCCCGCCGCGCCGGGGCACCCCGGCGGAGCCGGCGGGCTCTCCGACGGCGCCGCGGTCTCGCTCGCCCGGCATGTGATGTGCGGCCTCGGCGCCGGTCGCCTGGACGGCGACCAGGCGCGCCGACTGCTCGGCTCGGGCGGCGGCTTCGACGCCGCCTCGGCCGCCGGGCTGATCGCACCGGCCGGACACCGTGCGGCCACCGGCCCGGCGATGGCGGACTGCCTGCCGCCGTCACTGCCCATGGTGCTGGGACACCTGCTGGCCGCGCTCGCGCTCGGCTGGCTGCTCCGACGGGGCGAGGCGGCGCTGTGGCGGCTGGTGCGACTGTCCGCCCCCGCGGCGTACGAGCTCACCGTGTACGCGCTGGTCGGTGCGGTGCGCGGGGCGATCGCCCTGGTGGGTGCCCTGCTCGCAGGCCTGGGCGCGGCGCACGAGAAGGCACGGCGCGCCTGCGTTTCGTACGGGGATGACAAACCTGGCCCGCAAACCCCCGCACTCCACCACAGTGTGATCAGGCGAGGGCCGCCCTCCCTCGCCCTCGCGGCCTGACGTCACGCGAAGCACGGCTCTCCCATGGAGGCACCTCCCATGCCCTCAAGGCGTGGGGGAGGGTACGGGCTCGCGCGCCGTTGCCGCGTGCGCGCCACCTCACGTCACCCGTCCTCTCCTTCCTGGAGCACTGTTCTCATGTCCGTTATGTCAGATTCCGCGACATCCGCGCAGCCCGTTCAGTCGGCGTCGAAGGCTTCGAAAGTGTCGAAGCTCTCGCGGCTGTCGCTCATCGGCGGGGTCGCGGCCGGCAGCGTGCTGCTGCTCGCCGGTCCGGCCTTCGCCCACGTCAGCGTGCAGCCGGAAGCGGCGCCCAAGGGCGGCTTCGCGACCATCAACCTCAAGGTGCCTAACGAGCGGGACGACGCCTCCACCGTGAAGCTCGAACTCACTCTGCCGACCGACCACCCGCTGGCGTCCGTCATGGCGCAGCCGGTGCCCGGCTGGAAGGTGTCGGTCACCAAGTCCAAGCTCCCCAAGCCGATCGAGATGGAGGGCGAGAAGATCACCGAAGCGCCCTCGAAGATCACCTGGACCGCCGAGGACAAGGGCATCGAGGCCGGCCAGTTCCAGCAGTTCCCGCTCTCCGTCGGCCAGCTGCCCAAGGACGCCGACCAGCTCGTCTTCAAGGCGCTCCAGACGTACGACGACAAGGAGGTCGTGCGCTGGATCGAGCCGACGAAGGAGGGCGCCCCGGAGCCGGAGAACCCGGCGCCGATGCTCAAGCTCACCGCGGCCGAGGGTGACGGACACGGCGCCTCCGGTGCGGCGGCCGACGACGACAAGGGCGGCGACCGGACCCGGCCGGCCGCCGCCGAGGCGTCCACCGGTGACACCACGGCGCGTCTGCTGGGCGGCATCGGCATCGGCGTCGGCGTCATCGGCATCGGCTTCGGCGTGTTCGCCGGTCGCCGCAAGAGCGCCTGACCACCGTGGGGCCGGCGCGCCGTCCCGCGCCGGCCCGGCATCACCCCTCCCGGAACCCGGGGCCCGCTCCGCGGGACACCACCCCGGCAGCGGCCCCACGGACCGGGACATCCAGACCACATGGGATAGATCCGCAATGCGTAGAAGAACCCTGCTCACCTCCGTGGCCCTCGCAGCGGCCGCGGCCCTCAGCCTGACCGCCTGCGACGGCGGCGACGCGAACAAGCCCGTCGCCGAGGTCTCCGGCGGCACCGCGGCCAAGCCGATCGTCACGCTGGACAATCCGCTGCCCAAGCCGGACCTGGTCCTGACCGACTCCGACGGCAAGAAGTACGACCTGATGGAGCGGACCAAGGGCCACCCGACGCTCATCTACTTCGGCTACACCAACTGCCCGGACGTCTGCCCGCTGACGATGGCCAACATCGCCGTCGCGGTGAAGCAGCTGCCCAAGGCCGAGCAGAAGGACCTGCGGGTGGTGTTCGTGACCTCCGACCCGGAGCGCGACACCCCGGCCGCGCTGAAGAAGTGGCTCGGCGGCATCAACAAGGACTTCGTCGGGCTGACCGGGTCGTTCGACGCCATCCAGTCCGGTGCGCGCAGCGTGAACATCGGGATCGAGAAGCCGGTCAAGAAGAAGAACGGCGATGTCGTCTCCACCCATGGCGCGCAGGTCCTGCTGAGCTCCCCCAAGGACGACAAGATCCACTGGATGGGCATGCAGGAGGCGACCTCCGGCAACTACACCGCCGCGATCCCGAAGATCATCAAGGGGCAGAACCCGTGACCCGCCGCACCGCCCTCGCCGCCGCCCTCGCCCTCACCGCCGGGCTCGCCCTGGCGGGCTGCGGCGGCGGCACCGACACCGCGCCGAAGCTCACCGTCGACGGCGCGTACATGCCGCAGCCGATCACCGACCAGATGGCGGGCGCCTTCTTCACTGTCCGCAACAGCGGCGGCGCCGACAAGCTCACCTCGGTCACCAGCGACCTGGCCAAGGACATCTCGATGCACAAGACGGTCGGCACCAAGATGGAGCAGGTCAACTCCCTGGCGATACCGGCGAACGGCAGCCTCGACCTGGCCCGCGGCGGCAACCACCTGATGTTCATGGGCCTGAAGAAGAAGCCGGCCGAGGGCGAGAAGGTCAGCATCCAGCTGCACTTCGCCACCTCGGCGCCGCTCACGGTGCAGGTCCCGGTCAAGGCCGCCGATTACGCACCGAAGAAGTAGACCCGTCGGGTGACGCACCGAAGGCGTCACCCGACGAAGCGTCCGAAGAAGGCGTCCGAAGAAGGAACGGCAGCACCAGCGGCAACGGCGGTTGGTGCTACGGCAGTGGGAGCAACGGCAGTGAGGGGAGCGATCACTATGGTCACCACCGGGCCACGGCCACGGCCGCGACGGTCCGCCGCCCTGCGGATGCTGGTCGTCGCGGTGGCGCTGGCCGGCGCGCTGTTCGGCGGCGCGGTCCCGGCGTCCGCGCACGCCGCGCTGACCGGCAGCACACCGGCACAGGGCTCGGTGGTCGACCGCGCACCCGAGCAGGTGACGCTCACCTTCTCCGAAGGCGTCGCCATGGGCGACGACTCCGTCCGGGTCCTGGACCCGAAGGGGAAGCGGGTGAACCGCGGCAAGCTGCGCAACCTGAGCAGCGGCAGCACCGTCAAGTACGGCATGGGACTGCCGCCCGGCCTGGGCGACGGGACGTACACCGTCGCCTGGCAGGCGGTCTCCGCCGACAGCCACCCGGTCTCCGGTGCCTTCACCTTCTCGGTCGGCGCCCCCTCCAAGACCACCGCCGCGATGCCCCAGCAGGAGGCCGGCGGCGGTCCGGTGGGCGTGCTGTACGGCATCGCCCGCGCCCTGGCGTACCTCGGGTTCGTGCTGCTGGCCGGCGGCGCGGCCTTCGTGGTGGCCTGCCGGCCGGCCGCGTCACTGGTCCGGTCGGTGCAGCGACTGGTCGTCCAGGGCTGGGCGGTGCTGACCGGCGCCACCGTCGCGATGCTGCTGCTGCGCACCCCGTACACCGGGTCCGGCGACCTCGCCGATGTCTTCGACCTCGCCGGGCTCCAACAGGTGCTGATCACCAAGCCGGGTGCGGCGCTGATCTCCCGGCTGCTGCTGCTCGCGGCGGCGGCGCTGTTCGTGGCGGTGCTCTTCGGGGCGTATGCGCGGGCGCACGAGACCGAGGCCGAGGCCGAGGCCGGGGGCGCGGGCGCGGGCGAGGCGGCGGACGGAGCGGCGCACGGGGCGGACAGCGCCACGGAAGCCGAGGAAGGGCAGGCGGCGGCCGCGGAGCCGGACGAGGGGCCCGTGGACCCCGCGGAAGAGGCCAGGCGGCGCAAGGAGCTCACCTTCGGGCTCGGGATCGGCGGCGTGATCGTCGCCACCGGCCTCGCCGCCACCTGGGCGATGGCCGAACACGCCTCGACCGGGCTGCAGCCGGCCATCGCCATGCCCGTCGATGTGCTGCACCTGCTCGCGGTAGCCGCCTGGCTCGGCGGGCTGGCGGCACTGCTGGTGTCCCTGTACTGGGGGCCGCCGGTCGAGCGCAGCGCGGTACGCCGTTTCTCCCGGATCGCCTTCGGCTCCGTGCTGGTCCTGGTGGCCACCGGCGTCTACCAGTCCTGGCGGCAGGTCGGCTCGTGGGGCGCCCTGACCGACACCGCCTACGGGAAGCTGCTGCTGCTCAAGGCCGGCCTGGTCGCCGTGCTCGTCGGGATCGCCTGGATGTCACGGCGGTGGACGGCGCGACTGGGCGAGGTCCCGGCGGCCGGGGAGGCGGCGGAGCCGGTGCCGGCGAGCCGGACGGCCACGGCGGACGAGCCCGCGAAGGAGCCCGCGAAGGTGACCGTCGGGGCCCCCGCCTCCGGTGCCGCCGGAGCCGACGCGGCTTCGGCCGCCTCGGCCGAAGCCTCCGCCACCGGGCGCTCCGCGAGTGCCGGTGCGTCCGGTGCCGACATCTCCGGTGCCGACGCCGACGGCTCCGACGGTTCTGGCGGTTCTGGCGGTTCTGGCGGTGACGGTTCTGGCGGTGACGGCTCCACCAAGGGCCCGGATCCCGCCCGGGCCGCCCAACTCGCCCGCCAGCAGGCCGCGTTGAGCTCCGCCCGCACCAAGCGGCAGCGCGACGCCGATCCGCAGCGGCTGGGTCTGCGCCGGTCCGTCCTCGCCGAGGCCGCGGTCGCCGGCGTCGTCCTGGTGGTGACGACGGTGCTCACCGCCACCGAGCCGGCCCGTACCGAAGAGGCGGTCAAGGCCGCCTCGGGCGGGCAGGCCGCCGCGCCCAGCCGGCCGCAGGTGCTGACCGTCCCGTTCGACACCGGCGGCCCGCACGGCAAGGGCACCGCCCGGCTCGACCTCGCCCCCGGGCGCAGCGGCAGCGCCAATGAGCTGCGGCTGCGGCTCTCCGACCCGTCGGGGAAGGCCATGGACGTACCCGAGGTGAAGGTGTCCTTCACCGAGAAGGCCAAGAAGCTCGGGCCGCTGCCGGTCGTCCCCCGGCACACCGGCGCCGGCCGCTGGAGCGCCAGCGGCGTCCAGCTCCCGGTCCCCGGAAAGTGGCAGCTCTCGCTGCTCGTCCGGACCTCCGACATCGACCAGGTCACCGAGATCAGAAACGTGAAGATCGGCTGATGAGCAAGCGCACCGACCGGCCGGCGGGCACCCCGGCCGACGCCCCCAGGCCCGACACCTCCCCGGACGCCACCGAGGCGGCCAGCACCGTGGAGCTCTCCCGCCGCCGGCTGCTCGGCACCGTCGGCGCGGCGGGCGCTGCGGGACTGGTCGTCGGCGGGGCGGGCACCGCGCTCGGGGTCGCCGCCGCGGAGGAGTCCGGACCGCACGCCCCGAAGGCCCTGACGACGCTCGGCTCGACCGAGGTGGCCTTCCGGACGGCGCGCGCCCGGCACCAGGCGGGGATCACCACCCCACTGCAGGCGAGCGGGCACCTCGTCGCCTTCGACCTGGCCCCCGGGGCGGACCGGAAGGCCGCCGCGGCGCTGCTGCGCCGCTGGTCGCGGACGGCCGAGGAGCTGATGGCCGGCCGTGCGCCGCACGACGACACCGGGGTCGCCCTGGACGCCGGCCCGTCCTCGCTGACCGTCACCTTCGGCTTCGGCCACAGCTTCTTCGGCCGCACCGGCCTGACGAAGCAGCGCCCGGTGCAGCTCGATCCGCTGCCGGACTTCTCCAACGACGCGCTGGACCCCGCGCGCAGCAACGGCGACCTGTGGATCCAGATCGGCGCCGACGATGCGCTGGTGGCCTTCCACGCGCTGCGTGCGCTGCAGAAGGACGCGGCGGGCAGCGCCCGGCTGCGCTGGCAGATGAACGGCTTCAACCGTTCGCCGGGCGCCACCGCGCACCCGATGACCGCCCGCAATCTGATGGGCCAGGTCGACGGCACCAACAACCCCAAGCCCTCGGACAAGGACTTCGACGAGCGGATCTTCGTGGGGCGGGACGCCGAGCAGCCCTGGATGCGCGGCGGCTCGTACGCCGTGGTCCGCCGGATCCGGATGCTGCTGGACGACTGGGAGAAGCGCTCCCGGCACGAGCAGGAGCGGGTCATCGGGCGCCGCAAGGACACCGGGGCGCCGCTGACCGGCGGCTCGGAGACCACCCCGATGCGACTGGACGCGAACGGGCCGGACGGGCTGCCGGTCATCCCGGCCAATGCGCACGCCCGGATCGCGGCTCCGGAGTCGAACCAGGGCGCGGCGATGCTGCGCCGCCCGTTCTCCTTCCACGACGGCTTCCGCGAGGACGGCGCCCCGGACGCCGGACTGCTCTTCGTCTGCTGGCAGGCCGATCCGCTGCGCGCCTTCACCCAGGTCCAGCGGAAGCTGGACCGCGGGGACGCACTGTCGCCGTTCCTGCGGCACGAGGCGAGCGGGCTGTTCGCGGTGCCGCCGGCCGCGGAGCCGGGCGGTTATGTGGGCCAGCCGCTGTTGGAGGGGTAGCGCACGAGCCCGGTACCCGTCCGGCCGTCGGAAGCCCGCCCGGCGTGCCGCGCGGCTCGGTATCGTGGCAGGGCAGGGAGAAGATCGGCGGGGTGCCCCCGCAGTTCCGCGAGGGAGTGCTCAACGATGTCGGCCAGCCGCTATACCTACCTCGGACCCGAGGGCACCTTCACCGAGGCCGCGCTGCGCAGCCTGCCCGAGGCGGCGACCCGCGAGCTGGTGCCGATGGTGTCGGTGCCGGCCGCCCTGGACGCGGTGCGCGCCGGCGAGGCCGCCGCCGCGCTGGTGCCGATCGAGAACTCCGTCGAGGGCGGGGTGACCACCACCCTCGACGAACTCGCCGCCGGCGAGCCGCTGATGATCTACCGCGAGGTGCTGCTGCCGATCGCCTTCGCGCTGCTGGTGCGCCCCGGGACGACGCTCGCCGACGTCAAGACGGTGACCGGGCACCCGGTCGCCCAGCCCCAGGTGCGCCGGTGGCTGGCCGCCCAACTCCCGGAGGCCGTATGGGAGTCGGCGGCCTCCAACGCGGACGGTGCGCGGCTGGTACAGGAGGGCCGGTACGACGGGGCGTTCGCGGGCGAGTTCGCGGCGGCGACGTACGGCCTGACCCCGCTGGTCACCGGGATCCACGACGCCCAGAACGCCGCCACCCGCTTCGTCCTGGTGGGCCGCCCGGCCCGGCCGGCGGCGCCCACCGGTGCGGACAAGACCTCGGTGGTGCTGTGGCTGGCCGAGGACCACCCCGGTGCGCTGCTGGAACTGCTGCAGGAGTACGCGGTCCGGGGCGTCAGCATGATGCGGATCGAGTCCCGCCCGACCGGCGAGGGCATCGGCCGTTACTGCTTCTCGGTGGACTGCGAGGGGCACCTCACCGACCGCCGGGTCAGCGAGGTGCTGATGGGCCTCAAGCGGGTCTGCCGCGAGGTGCGGTTCCTCGGCTCCTACCCGCGGGCGGACGAGATGGCGCCGACCGTGCGGCAGCAGATGACCGACACCGCGTTCACCGAGGCGTCGGACTGGCTGGCGCGCTGCATCGACGGGCGCGCCTGAGCCGGCCCGCGGGGCGACGGTCCGGGCACGACCTGCCACTTCGGGATGCCCTGTGAGTTGTCCACAAAGTTATCCACAGGCACGGTTCTCGACCTGTGGGTAAGTCGACAGATGAGTTGGACACAGTCGACATATCGCCCTACTGACACCACATCCACCCAGGACCTCCCACACCGCCCCACCCTCATGTTCGTCAGCACAATTCCCGTGATCAATCCCTTAGGGCGAGGCAATCCCACGCGAAAGAGTGCGTGAACAGGGTTTGGACCAAGAATCCATAGGTGAGCATTTCGGGAACGGAATGATCAGCTCCGACTTCCACAGATCTCACACACAGCCTGTGGATAAGAATGCGGCAACCCCCAGAACCTGTGGACAACCGCGGCCCGCCAGGGGAAAAGTCGGCCCCTCAACTCCCTCTGTCCACACAGTGGATCACGGCGTGCGCGCCTCGCGGGCACATCACAAAGGCCACATCTCGGACATCGGGAATTCCTCCACACTCCACCCCGCCCCCCTTTCCCTTATACCTTCCTCACTTCCTCCACCTCCCCCACCGCTCCACCTCCCCTCACCCCCGCCCCTCCGGCACACCCCCACCGCCCCGCTCGACCGGCCCGCACCCCCCTTCCCCGAAAGGAATAAATACCCCAAATCGGGCATCCCGGAGTGGCGGAGGATATCGCGTCGAGGCGCGGCGGACGGTCCCGGTAGCCTGGGGGTGTGATTGACCTTCGCCTGCTCCGTGAGGACCCCGACCGTGTGCGCGCCTCCCAGCGCGCCCGTGGAGAGGACGTCGAGCTCGTCGACGCACTGCTCTCCGCCGACGAGCGGCGCAGGTCGTCCAGCGCCCGCTTCGACGAGCTGCGCGCCGAGCAGAAGTCGCTCGGCAAGCTCATCCCCAAGGCCTCCGGCGACGAGAAGGCCGAACTCCTGAAGAAGGCCTCCGAACTCGCCGCCGCCGTCAAGGCCGCCGACGCGGCCCAGGACGAGGCGAAGGACGAGACCCAGCGGCTGCTGCTGAAGCTCGGCAACCTCGTCCACCCCGACGTTCCGGTCGGCGGCGAGGAGGACTTCACGGTCCTGGAGAAGCACGGCACCCACCGCGACTTCGCCGCCGAGGGCTTCGAGCCCAAGGACCACCTCGAAATCGGCGAACTGCTCGGCGCGATCGACGTGGAGCGCGGCGCCAAGGTGTCCGGCTCCCGCTTCTACTACCTGACGGGCATCGGCGCGCTGCTGGAGCTCGCGCTCGTCAACGCCGCCATCGCCCAGGCCACCGAGGCCGGCTTCACGCCGATGCTCACCCCCGCGCTGGTCCGCCCGCGCGCCATGGAGGGCACCGGCTTCCTCGGCCAGGCCGCCGAGAACGTCTACCACCTGGAGAAGGACGACTACTACCTGGTCGGCACCTCCGAGGTCCCGCTCGCCGCGTACCACATGGACGAGATCGTCGACGCGGCCAAGCTGCCGCTGCGCTACGCCGGTTTCTCCCCGTGCTTCCGCCGCGAGGCCGGCACGTACGGCAAGGACACCCGCGGCATCTTCCGGGTCCACCAGTTCGACAAGGTCGAGATGTTCTCGTACGTCGCGCCGGAGGACGCCGAGAACGAGCACCAGCGGCTCCTCGCGTGGGAGAAGCAGTGGCTGAACGGTCTGGAGCTGCCGTTCCAGGTGATCGACGTCGCCACCGGTGACCTCGGCGCCTCGGCGTCCCGGAAGTTCGACTGCGAGGCGTGGATCCCCACCCAGGGCAAGTACCGCGAGCTGACCTCCGCGTCGAACTGCAATGAGTTCCAGGCGCGCCGGCTCTCGGTCCGGATGCGCGAGAACGTCGACGGCAAGCAGAAGGTGCAGCCGCTCGCCACCCTCAACGGCACGCTCTGCGCCGTCCCGCGCACCATCGTGGCGATCTTCGAGAACCACCAGCAGGCGGACGGCTCCGTGCGCGTCCCCGAGATGCTCCGTCCCTACCTGGGCGGCCGGGAGATCCTGGAGCCCGTCGCCAAGTGAGCGGATCAGCTCCGGCGGCCGTCGGGCCGCTGCCGTACAAGCTCATCGCCACGGATCTCGACGGCACGCTGCTGCGGGCCGATGAGACCGTCTCCGAGCGCACCCGCCGGGCGCTCGCCGCGGCCACCGCGGCGGGCGCGGCGCACATCGTCGTCACCGGCCGGGCCGTGCCGTGGACCCGGCACATCCTCGACGCCCTGGACTACCGCGGCCTCGCGGTCTGCGGCCAGGGCGGCCAGGTGTACCACGCCGGTGAGCACCGCCTGCTGACCTCGGTGACGCTCGACCGGCAGCTGGCCGGTCTGGCGCTGTCCAAGATCGAGGCGGAGGTCGGTCCGCTGTTCCTGGCGGCCAGCCGGGACGGCCTGGACGGCGAGGTGCTGGTCGGGCCGGGCTACCGCGTCCAGGAAGGCCCGCTGCCGAACGTCCTGATCGACGACCCGGGCGAGCTGTGGAAGGCCCCGCTCAACAAGGTCTACCTCCAGCACCCGACCCTGGACGACGATGCGCTGGCCGCCGCCGCGCGCCAGGTCGCCGGGGATCTGGTGGGCGTGACCGTGGCGGGTCCGGGCATCGTCGAACTGCTGCCGCTGGGCCTGACGAAGGCCACCGGGCTGTCGCTGGCAGCCCGTCGCCTCGGCCTCACCGCCAAGGACACCCTGGCCTTCGGCGATATGCCCAACGACATCCCGATGTTCGCCTGGGCCGCCCACGGCGTGGCGATGGCCAACGCCCATGATGAGCTGAAGGCCGTCGCCGACGAGGTCACCGCCTCCTGCGAGGACGACGGCATCGCGCTCGTCCTGGAACGGTTCTTCGGGGTCTGAGGCTCAGCGGGAGGCGCGCCAGAGTTCCGGCAGGAGGCGCACCAGGAAGTTCCGGCGGAAAGCGCACCGGGAAGGTGCGGCGGAAAGCGCCACCGCAGTTCCGGTGGAAGGCTCGTCGGGAGTTCACCGGGCGGAGGGGGGATCGCTCCCCTCCGCCGGGCCCTCCGGGGCCGATGCCGGGCCTTCCGGAGCCGATGCCGGGTCTTCCGGGGCTGATGCCCGGTCCGCGTCCATGTCGGGGGCCGTACGGGAGCCGGTCTCCCGCTCCTCGCCGGTCGCCGCCGGCGTCAGCGGCCAGGCCGCGAAGCCCATGGTCAGCGCGATGGCATGGCCGAAGTCGGTGAAGGTCGCGCCGGTGATCAGCGGAATGCCGAAGAGCACCAGCACCCCGATCAGGTAGCCGTAGCGCCAGGGCAGTCGCAGCCGATAGGTCAGCAGACCGGCGGCCGCCGCCAGGCCGTAGGAGACGCCGATGTCCACCACGTGCGTCATCGAACGCGGCAGCCGGTGCCCCTCGATGGCCAGCAGGACGAGCTCCTGACTGGCGAGCGTGGCGGCGACATGGGCGCCACCGACGGTCAGCAGCCAGCGCCAGGACCCCACCCAGCGCTCGACGTTGGCGTGCAGCAGCTCGAACAGCACCACGTAGAGCAGGAACGACCCGGGGCGCTCGATCCAGAAGCCGCTGATCAGCAGCGACGGCAACGGGTGCTCGTTCAGCTCGTGGATGTTGCTGCTGGTGCGGTGGATGAGGAACTGCTCCAGCCCCTCGGAGGCGGAGGCGATCACCAGGCTGGTGACGCCGATGATCAGCAGCCAGATGTGGGTGCCGGGCGTCGAACGCACCCAGTCCCGCACCCAGATCAGCGGGTTGTGGCCGGACAGCGGGGTGCGGCCGTGGTCCGGCGGCTCCAGGAGGCGCTCCCACGGCCTGGCCGCCCGCCCGATCACCGGCGCCGTCCCGCCGCGACCGGAGAGACCGGAGGGACCGCAGGGACCGGAGAGGTCCGATGGCCCGGAGAGACCGGAGAGGTCCGAGAAGGCGGAGAGGGCCGAGAGGGCGGAGAGACCGTCAGTAGCGGTCCCGGGCCCTTGATCTGCCGGATGCGCGGTGCGCTCTCCATCGTCCGGACGCCGGGCAGCGCGGCCACCCGGGTCGTCAGGTAGGTGTAGAGCGCGGCCACGTCCCGGCACATCACCGAGGCGAAGAGGTTGTTCGGCCCGGTGGTGGCACCGGCGAAGGCGACCTCCGGGTGTGCCGCCAACGCCGCGCCGGCGGCGGCGAGTTCGGCGGGGGCGATGGAGAGCCAGAGGGCGACCAGCACGCCGTACCCGAGCTTCTTCAGGTCGTAGTCGACGTCGTAGTAGAGGGCCCCGGACGCGCGCAGCTCGGCGAGCCGGCGGCGGACGGTGGTGGGTGACCAGCCGGTGGTGGCGGCGAGTTCGGCCAGCGGCGTCCGGCCGTCCCGGGCCAGTGCGTCGAAGAGCCGCCGGTCGGCGTCGCCGAGCACGACGGGGCCGATGTCCGGCGCCGGGCCCGGGCCCGGGTCCTGGAGCGGGGACGGAGGCGGTGGCGGTGGCGGTGGCGGGGACGGTGGCGGAGGGCTGAGGAGGGCGATCTCCTCGTCGGTCAGCGCACCGGACTTGCTGATCATGCCCTGGGGGCCGCCGTAGAACTCATGCAGCAGGCAGTGCGCGGTGACGCCGATGACGCTGGGGGTGCGCGGCAGCTTCTGCAGCAGCAGGGCGTCGCTGTGCTCACTGCTCGCCGCGCGGCAGACCGCGGCGATCTCGGTGCCGCCGGACATCAGGCCGACCCAGGAGGTGTCCGGGCGGCGGGCCAGCGCCTCGGCGACGGTGACCGCAGCCTCCGGTGCGCACTGGACCCGCACCATCCAGGCGACCTCGCCCAGCGCCCGGGCGTCGGCCAGTCCGAGCACGCGGAGCGCCCCGGCAGCCCGGTGGCGGCCGTAGCGCCGGGCCACGGTCTGGTCGGAGACGCCGAGCACCTCCGCGATCCGACTGAACGGCGCCCGGCCGTCGAGCTGGAGGGCATGGGCGATCCGGCGGTCGAGCGCGTCGAAGCCCTCGCCGTTCCGGACGGCCTTCCCGTCGGTTTTCACCGTTCGAGGCTAGCCCGTGTCGGATTGTGCCGCCGGGCGAACGGTGGCTATGACGACAGCGCGTCGGGGACGGAGCGTAGGGCCGCACGCGGGTCCGGCGGGTTCGGCGGGTTCGGCGGTCCGGCCGTACGGCGGTTCTCCGGGGCCAGCGGACCTCCGGGGCCAGCGGACCTCCGGGGCCAGCGGACCTCCGGGGGGCATGGGCGGGGCCGAACACGAGACGACGTGACACAACACGACACGTCGCGACGCGCCACGACGCGTGTGAGGCGGCGTGACGTGACAGGACGAGACGAGACGAGACGACGGAGGAGAACCGGTCATGCGGAGTGCACCTGGGAAGCGGGACACACCGGGCGGGGTGGAGCCCGGGCGGGAGGGGGCAGGGCCCGGGCCGGGCGGGAGGTGGTGGCCCCTGGCGGCCGTGACGCTGGGCAACTTCCTGCTGCTGGTCGATGTGACGATCGTGAACACCGCGCTGCCCAGGATCGCCGAGGGGCTGGGCGCCTCGCTCAGCTCGCTGCAGTGGGTGCTGGACATCTACGCGCTGGCGCTCGCCGCGCTGCTGATGGTCGCGGGCTCGGCGGCGGACCTCTTCGGGCGGCGCCGGCTGTACGTCACCGGGCTGGCGCTGTTCGCCCTCGCGTCGCTGGCCTGCGGGCTGGCACCGGACGCGGGCACCCTGATCGCGGCCAGGGCCGTGCAGGGCGTGGGCGCGGCGGCGATGTTCGCCACCAACGCCCCGCTGTTGATGGCCACTTACCAGGGCCGGGACCGTGGGGTGGCGTTCGGCGTCTGGGGCGGCACCAGCGGCGCGGCGGCCGCGGTCGGCCCGGTGCTGGGCGGGTTGCTGACCGAGTACGCGGACTGGCGGGCGATCTTCCTGGTCAACCTGCCGCTGACCGCCGTCGCGGCGGGGATCACGCTGTGCCGGGTCCGTGAGTCGTACGGCGACCGCCCCCGGCCCCGGACGAACGCGGCCGGGGGCACCCCCGTCGCGCGGATCGACTGGCCGGGCGCCGCGGCCTTCGCGGTGTGCGGGGGCGCGCTGACGTACGGAGTGATACGCGGCGGGGAGCGGGGCTGGACCGAGCGCGGGACGCTCGCGGCGCTGGGGATCGCGGTGCTCGCCCTGCTGGTGTTCGTCGTCGTCGAACGGCGGGTGCGGCGCCCGCTGCTGGACCTGGCGCTGCTGCGCCGGCCGTCATTCGCGGTCCTGATGGCGGCGGCGTTGCTGCTGCAGGCGGCGGCGTTCCCGTATCTGACGTTCGTGGGGCTGTGGGTGCAGAACGTGCTGGGGCTGAGCCCGGTGCGGGCGGGGCTGGCGGTGACGCCGATGGCGCTGATGTCGCTGCTGGTGGGCGCGCTGGGCGGCCGGTGGCTCCAGCGGTCGGCCCCGCAACTCCCGGTCGGGTGCGGCCTGTTGCTGATCGGCGGCGGTGTGCTGCTGGAGTGGGCGCTGCTCGGTACCGGTTCGGACTGGGTGGCGCTGGTTCCTGGGCTCGCGGTGAGCGGGCTGGGCATCGGCGCCGCGCTGCCGGTGCTGGTCTCGGCCGCGCTCGGGGCGGTGCCGGCGCAGCGGGCCGGGATGGCGAGCGGCGCGGTGAACACCTTCCGCCAGCTGGGCTACGCCCTGGGCATCGCGGCCCTGGGCACCGTCTTCACCGAGGCGCTGCACGGCGTGCGGCCCGGCGCCTCCCGCGCGGCGGTCGCCGCCGGGTATGTGTCCGGGCTGCGCGACATCCTGCTGATCTCGGGCGTGGTGGCTCTGGGGGCGGGGGTGCTGGTGCTGACGGTGGTACGGCGGGGAGCGGGCGCCGAGGGGGCGGGGGCCGCGGGGGCGAGGGCCGCCGGCCTGGGCGGAGGTCCGGGCGGCGGTGCGGGCGGGGGGCCGGGCGGCGGCTTCCCGGCTGCTCCGGCGCAGGGCGGTGATCCGGCCGGCGATCCGGCCGGTGATCCGGCCGGTGATCCGGCCGAGGTGTAGGCGGCGCGCTGCGGGTACAGGGCCGGCCGGGCCGCCCCCCGCCGGCCCGCCGGCCCTTTGGCGGGGAGCGGCGTCGGCGGCGGGCGGGCAGTCAGCAGGCGATCGGCAGCGGGCAAAATGCGGCAGGGCAACGGCCGGCGGGCGGCAGGCTGTGAGCGGCAAGCCTTGGGCGGCGGACCGTGAGCGGCAAGCCTTGGGCGGCAAGCAACGGCCGGCGGGCGGCAGGCCGTGCCGAGCCGTCACCGTGCGTCCGAAGCGCTCCGTTCCACCGGCTCCTGGATCTCGGTGACCCACTTCTCCTGGTCCGGCGGGCACTCCAGGTACAGCTCGCGGGCGTACCCGGCGGAGCGGTAGCCGTTGGCATCGATCCAGTGCGCGAGGTTCTGCGCGGTCGGCAGGATCCGGCTCATCGGGCCCCGGTGCACCACGGTGGCCGCGCACTCCAGTCCGGGCAGGGTGACCACGTCGAAGCCGAGGCCGGTCGCGACGGGGGTGCCGGGAGTACCCGGAGTGCCGGGCCGGCTGGACTGACCGAGGTGGCCGGACTGGCCGGACCGGACCGGGTGGCCGGCCGAACCGTCCTGGTCAGACTGGGCGGCGCCCGCCCTGGCCAGGGCCTCCGAGGTGACCACCAGCCCCGCATGGACGACGACGGCCCCGCCCCCGTCCGCAGCCGCCTCGCCCGTCGCGTCCTCGTAGTACGCCAGTCCCGGTCCCGCCGGGGCCACCCCCGCGGCGTTCAGCAGCCGGCACAACTCGGCGTAGAGCGGGGTGATCACCGGGCTGATGTCCTCGGGCCCGTAACTGGCGGCGATCCCGCTGAGCTCCGCGAGCAGAACCGTGTCCGTGCGCTTGACCACCACATCGTCGGCAGACATCCGTCCCTCACTCTCGATCGTCCGGAGCCTCGCCTCGACCTGTGCCAGCCGCGCCCCTGCCGCCGTCATCGTCGCCTCCAGCTCCGCGCGCCGCAGCCGCAGCATGCCGCGCAGCTCCTCCGCGCTCACCTCCTCGGCCAGGATCGCCCCCACCTGCTGGAGGCTGAATCCGAGGTCCTTGAGCGCGAGGATGCGGTTCAGACGGGCGAGCTGGGCCGCCTCGTAGAAGCGGTAGCCGCTGACGGGGTCGGTGCGGGCCGGGCGCAGCAGCCCGATCGCGTCGTAATGGCGCAACATGCGGGCCGATACCCGGCCGTACTGGGCGAAGTCTCCGATGGTGAACATGACGCCTTCCAGTGGAGTGCCTTCCACAGTGTCAAGGTCAAGCACCGTCGTCCACGGGAGGGGTACAACGCCCCTCGGCACCCCTGCGTCACCGCTGTCCCACAATCGGCCACCGGCCAGCAGCATCGCGTCAAGTAGGGCCCACAACCCGTCAATGACGCGTCAGCGACCGGCGGACCCGCCCGTTCCCCGGGCATAGCGTCGTTTGGGCGAGCCCCGGCGTTTGCTTCCTCCACCGGCCCGGGGCCGCCGATGTCCCCTCCGAGGAGCAACGCCGTGTCCCACCATCTCTACGCGGAAGATCCCGAGCCCGCCGATCGTGTCCCGGCCGGGCCTCTGTTCGTCCCCGTCCGGTCGGGCCCCGCGGGCTGTACGGCCCGCCTTTTCCGCACCCCGATCGGCGGTCGGACCGCCGTCGGCTTCACCTCCGCCCAGCGGCTGGCCGCGGCCCTGGGCGCCGGTCAGTGCTGGATCAGGCTCTCCGAGTCCGCACTGCGCGCCCTGGCCGAACCGGTCGGGGCGACGGCGCTGACCGTCGACCCCCGACTCACCGCCGAGGTGTCCCGGAGGCCGCGCAGGCACCACTACCTACGGGCCGTCTGAGGGAGGGGCGACGATCATGAGCCACCGCACACTGCCCCGCACCGCCCAGGAGGCCGCCGCCCCGCCGCCGGTCACCGCGCCAACGGCCACCGCGGCGACTGCCGCAGCATCAACGGCAGCGGCAGCGGCCACGGCACCGACGGCACCGGCACTGGCGGCATCAGCACCGACGGCAGCTGTCGCACCGCCCACAGTGGCGCCGGCCGCGCCCCGCCCCGCCGGCCGGTCCGTCTGGCCGGCCTCCGCCGCACCCCTCACCCACGGTGATGTCGCGCTGGCCGGGGTCCCGCTCACCGAACTCGCGGACCGCTTCGGCACCCCGGCCTACGTCCTGGACGAGGAGGAGGTGCGCCGGCGCTGCCGGGGATACCTCCAGGCGTTCCCGGGCTCGGATGTCTACTACGCGGCCAAGGCGTTCCTGTGCCGCGCGATGGTCCACTGGGTGCAGGAGGAGGGTCTGGGGCTGGACGTCTGCTCGGCGGGCGAGCTGGAACTGGCCGTCACCACGGGCTTCCCGCCCGAACGGATCGTGCTGCACGGCAACGCCAAGTCCCCCGCCGACCTGCGGACCGCGCTGCGGCTCGGGGTCGGGCGGATCGTCATCGACTCCACCTCGGAGATCGCCCGGCTGGCCGCCGCGGTCCCGGCGGGCAGCCGCCAGAAGGTGCTGATCAGGGTCGTACCGGGCATCGCCGCCGGCGGCCACGCCAAGATCCGCACCGGGACCGACGACCAGAAGTTCGGACTGTCGATCGCCGACGGCTCGGCGCAGCACGCGGTCACCCGGGTGCTCAACCAGCCGCGCCTCGAACTGGCCGGGCTGCACTGCCACTTGGGCTCCCAGATCACCACCGCCAAGCCCTACCTGTCGGCCGTACGGCGGCTGGTCGGCCTGCTGGCCCGGATCCGGGAGCAGCACGGCACCGCCCTGACCGAGCTGGACCTCGGCGGCGGCCACGGCGTCGCCTACCGCCCCGGCGAGCCCGTCCTCGACGTCGCCGCACTGGGCACCAGGATCCGCGCGGAGCTGGTGCGGAGCTGTGCGGCGGCCGGTCTGCCGGTGCCACGGCTGGCGATCGAGCCCGGCCGGGCCATCGCGGGGCCGGCCGGCGTGGTGCTCTACCGCGTACTGGCCGTCAAGCGCACCGGGGCGCACACCTTCGTCGCGGTGGACGGCGGGATGAGCGACAACCCGCGGCCCGCCCTGTACGGGGTCCGCTACGCGCCCCGGCTGGTCGGCCGCGCCTCGCCCGCCGCGCCGGAGCCGGTCAGCGTCGTGGGTCGGCACTGCGAGGCGGGCGATGTGCTGGCCACCGACGTCCAGTTGCCCGGCGACATCCGCCCCGGCGACCTGCTGGCCGTCCCGGTGGCCGGCGCCTACCACCTGTCGATGGCCTCCGGATACAACCTCGTCGGCCGCCCACCGGTCGTCGCGGTCGCCGACGGCCACGCCCGGCTCCTCGTACGCCGGGAGTCGCTGGCCGACATCCAGGAGCGGGACATCGGACTGTGAGGTGAAGGGGGTCTGCGGGGCAGGGTTCGGGGTCGGGGTCGGGGCCGGGCGGGGCCGATGGGGTCGATGGGGTCGATGGGGTCGATGGGGCAACGAACCGACGGGGCGACTGGGCAAGGCGGACGGGACGAGCACCGGGCACCGAGCACCGGGCGCTCACGTCTCCCGCCCAGGTCCCGGCCCTGCCGACCGCCCCGGCCGCACTCCCTGGTCCACTGCGTGACGGGAGCCCATGCCGCAAGTTCGTGACGAGCGTGCGGGACGAGAATCCGGGACGAGAGTTCGTGGCGCGGATTCGTGACGAGCGTGCGGGACGAGGAACCGTGACGAGGACGCGGGACGAGGTCCCGTGACGACAGGGTGAACACTCTCCGTCATCGGCAACGATCCGGGGGTGGCCGCCCCTCGGCCGACCGGTCGTCGCTTACCGTGCCCTCATGAGCGAGGTTCCCCCCACCGTTCGCCGGCCCGGACCGCGGTTCTCCCGCACCGGCCGGCTCCTTCTGGTGGCCGTGCTGGCCGTCCTGGTCATCGTGGCCGTGGTGGTCGTGCCCCGGCTGCTGCGCGGCATCGGGCCCGAGCAGCAGCTGACCGTCCCGGAGGGACAGCGGGCCGGCCAGGTCTACGCCGCTGCCGACAAGGCGCTGCACCTGCCCAGCGGCTCCACCGAGAAGGCCGCCAGGAGCGCACGGCTGCCGCTGCCGGCCGAGGCCAAGGGCAACCCGGAGGGCTACCTCTTCCCGGCGACCTATCCGGTCGCCTCGGACGCCACGCCGGCCTCGCTGCTCTCGTACATGGTCAAGACCGCCAACCAGCGACTCGCCGCGGACCGCATCACCTCCTACCGGACGGTGGTGATCGCCAGCATCGTGCAGGCCGAGGCGGACCGGCCGGCGGACATGGGCAAGGTGGCACGGGTGATCACCAACCGGATCGCCCGACACATGCCGCTGCAGATGGACTCGACGATCAACTACGCGCTGGGCCGTAGCACCCTCCACACCAGCCACGACGACACCAAGACCAACAGCCCTTACAACACCTACAAGTACGAGGGCCTGCCGCCCACGCCGATCGACAACCCGGGTGCGGAGGCGCTGAAGGCGGCCGGTGCGCCGCCCGAGGGCGACTGGCTGTACTTCGTCACAGTCAAGCCGGGCGACACCCGATTCACCGCGGACTACCAGGAGCACCTGCGCAACGTCCAGGAGTTCAACGACCGGCAGAAGGGCACCGGCGAGGGCGCCTAGCGAAGCACGGTGCGGTGGCACCTCAGGGCACGATGCAGCGACGCTCGTCGGGGCACGATGCAGCGACGCTCATCGGGGCATGATGCGGCGGCGCCCCCAAGGCACGGTGCGGTGGCTCGGCGACGGGGCACAGTGCGGCGACGACGGGGCGACGGGGCGCGCAGCGACGCCCCGTACACCGTGCCCGCCCTGCCCGCCCGCTCCCCGCCGCCGGTTCGGTTCCTACTCCTCACCCGCCAGGGTGAGCGCCTTGAGCCGGCGGCCGGTGTACCAGGTGGCGCCGACCGTCAGGACCACCAACAGCACGACGGCGAGCGGCAGTCCGACGGCGGAGGTGATCGCGCCTTCCGCTGCGGCGTGCTGGCCGATGGACAGTGCCCACTGCTGGATGCTGAGGGTGCGGGCGCCGGGGACGAGGTTCCCGAAGAGCGACTCCCAGACCAGGGCGTAGACCAGGCCGAACACCACGGCGTGCCGGGAGATGGTGCCGAACAGCAGGAACAGGGCGCTGTAGGCGATCGAGGCGACGGCCGCGGCCACGGCGTACCCCACCGCTATCTGCTGGCTGTTGCCGTTGAGGAGGAACCCGGCCAGCAGCACCGGGACCGCGGAGAAGGCGACCGTGACACCGATCGCGACCAGGAGCTTGGTGAGCACGATCGTCAGCCGGGACACCGGCTTGGCCAGGAGGTAGACGACCGAGCCATCGTCGATCTCCGGGCCGATCGCGCCCGTACCGGCGATCACGCCGATCAGCGGCACCATCGTGCCCAGGGCGAAACCGCCCAGGATGCTGCCGGCGGTGGAGTCGTCCGCGCCGGCCAGCACGCGCACGGCCACCGCGATGACCACCAGGAAGGCGGGCAGCGCGAAGAGGATCAGGGCCCGCCGCCGGCCGAGCAGACCGCGGTAGGTGAGCCGGGCGACGGTCGGGTGGAACAGTGCCGCCTTGGGGGCGGCGGAGGCCGGCGGGGCCGTCGGAGTGGTCGTGGACATGCGTCAGGGCTCCTTTCAGGCCTCAGGCCGCTACGAGGTAGGAGAAGACGGATTCCAGCGATTCGTCGGAGGGCGAGACCGTCAGCAGCCGGATGCCGTGGTCGCGGGCGACCCGCGGCAGCAGTTCGGTGAAGCGGGCGAAGTCGACGGCCTGGATGCGCAGTGCGTCCTCGGCGAGGTCGACCTCGATGCCGGACGTCGAGGGGTCGGCGATCAGCGCACCGGCCAGCGCCCGGTCGTTGTCGGACCGGACGAGGTAGCGGTGCGGGCGGTCGGTCATCAGCCGGCGGATCTTGCGGAAGTCACCGGACGCGGCGTGCCGGCCGGCCACCACCACCTCGATGTGCGAGGCGAGTTGCTCGACCTCCTCCAGGATGTGCGAGGAGAACAGCACCGTGCGGCCCTGCTCGCCCATCTGCCGCAGCAGCTCCATCAGCTGCATCCGCTGACGCGGGTCCATGCCGTTGAAGGGCTCGTCGAGCAGCAGCACGGACGGGTCGTGGACCAACGCGGACGCCATCTTCACCCGCTGCCGCATGCCCTTGCTGTAGGTCGCGATCTTGCGGTCCTGGGCGTACTCCATCTCGACGGTGGCCAGCGCCCGGGCCGCCTCCTTCCGTCCCAGGCCGTGCAACTCGGCGTTGGCCAGGACGAATTCGCGCCCGGTGAGGACGTCGTACATCGCCTCGCGCTCGGGGACGATGCCGATGTGGCGGTAGATCGCGGCGTTGCGCCAGATCGTCGCCCCGTCGAGGGTGACCGAACCGCCCGAGGGGGCGAGGAAGCCGCCCATCATGTTGATCAGGGTGGACTTGCCGGCGCCGTTGGGGCCGAGCAGGCCGGTGACGCCGGGGCCGATGGTCATGGTGATGTCGTTGACCGCAACGACGTTGCCGAACCAGCGGGAGACGTGATCGATCCTAAGTGTGCTCATGGGCGCGGCCCATTCCTTGAGGGGTGGTGGTCGGGCGACGGGCGGGCACTCATGGGCGCAGCCCATTCCTTGAGGGGTGGTGGTCGGGCGACGGGCGGGCACTCATGGGCACGGCCCCTTCCTCCGACGGGTGGGGAGAACGGGTGGGTGTCACAGTCCGGCCTTGCGGTAGCGGCGCATCAGCAGGGCATAGCTGCCGGCGACGACGGACAGGATGACGAGGAGGTAGACGGCGGCGGCACCGGTGGTGGGCTCCAGGCCGTTGGGGAAGGAGCTGGCGCCACCGAGGAGGGCCGACTGCACCCCGTCGATCAGGGTGATCGGGGAGAACAGCCCCAACCAGCCCACTGCGGACTCATTGCCCTGCATGAAGGCGATGTTCTGGATGGCGGTGACCGCGGCGTAGGGAATGGTCAGTACGGCGATCACGGCGGCGACGCCGAAGCCGCGGCGTGGGGTGAGCGCGGCGACGACCAGGCCTATCGCGGCGAAGAGCAGGGAGACCAACACCACGATGACCAGTCCCTTGGCCAGGCCCTCGGTCTGGTCGACGAAGTCCAGCTTCGCCAGCAGCGCCCCGATGTAGAGGATCAGCAGCGGGCTGGCGGTGAGCAGGAACAGGGCGCTGGCCATGGCCGCGAACTTCGACGCCACGTAGTCGACCCGCTCGATGGGGCGGGAGAAGTACAGCGGTACGGACTTGTAGCGCAGATCTCGGGAGACGGTCTGCGGGGCCTGGGCGGCGAGGTAGAGACCCATGACGGCCTGGAGGTTGATGGCGTAGCGGGTGTAGCCGACCGGCAGGCTGCCGGCCTTGGTGAACACCGTGATGGCGACCATCACCGCGGCCGGCAGGCACATCGCGGCGAACAGCAGCATCGGCAGCACCTTGCTCTTAGCCGAGCGGCCCAGGCCGTAGGCGCCGCGCAGGCTCTGGGAGTACAGCGACCGGCGGGCGTAGGCGCGGCCCAGGCGGGGGCCGTCGTAGTGGCGGTAGCCGATGTTGTGGATGAACGCCCCGCCCTGGGCCGCGGAGACGGACCGCGGGGCGGCGGAGGCGGACGGTGTGGGCTCAGGCGACATCGGGGGCGCCTCCTTCCCGGGTGGCGTACGGGGTGCCGGGGGCGCCCGCGGCGGCGGACCCGATGGGATCGGTGGCTCCGCCGGTGCCAGTGGCTCCGGCGGGACCGGCAGAGCCGGTGGGACCAGCGGGACCGGCAGCTTCGGCGGTTCCGCTGGATCCAGCAGAACCGGTGGATCCAGCGGGACCAGTGGATGCCGCGTCCGTGTCCGCGTCGCGGAAGACCTCGGCGATCCGGTGGCGGCGCTGCTCCATGCGGATCAGACCGAGTCCGAGCCCGGCGACGGTGTCCCGCACCAGGTCGTAGGTCTCCTCGCCGGCCACCTCGATCAGGAGGATCCGGCCGGAGGCCGCGAGGCCGTCGGTGCCGGGGGAGCCGGTGGCGGCCGCGACACCGGCGCCGGCCAGCGCCGCGCGGAGCGCCCCGGTGCCGTCCGGATGGCTGTCGGTGTCCGTGACCTCCACCGCCAGCGAGGTGGTGACCTGGGTGAACTCATCGGTGGCGGAGGAGCGCAGCAGCTTGCCGCCGTCGATGACGACGACGTGGTCGCAGGTGCGCTCCAGCTCGCCGAGGAGGTGGGAGGTGACCAGGACCGAGATGCCGAAGTCGGTGTGGATGCGCCGGATCAGGCCGAGCATCTCGTCCCGCCCGGCGGGGTCGAGGCCGTTGGTGGGCTCGTCCAGGAACACCAGCTCCGGGTCGTGGACCAGCGCCTGGGCGAGCTTGACGCGCTGCCGCATGCCCGTCGAGTAGCCGCCGATGGGGCGGTAGCGCTCCTCGTACAGGCCGACGTGGCGCAGTGTGTCGGCGGTGCGCTCCCGGGCGGCGGTCGGCGGCAGACCGGACATCCGGGCCATGTGCACCACGAATTCGGTGGCCGAGATGTCCGGCGGCAGACAGTCGTGCTCGGGCATGTAGCCGACCCGCTCACGGATCGTGCCACCGTCCTTGGTCACGTCCAGACCGAGCACATGTGCGCTGCCTTCGGTGGCCGGGGCCAGGCCGAGGAGGATTTTGATCAGGGTGGACTTTCCGGCGCCGTTGGCACCCACCAGGCCCGTCACGCCGGGGGCGATGTCAACGGAGAGCCGGTCCAAGGCGGTCACCCGCGGGAACCGCTTGCTCAGGCTTTCGGTCACGATCACAGTCACGTCATCGACGGTAGTGCTGCCCGTCGAGCCGGTCGTCAGACCAGACGATGGGTTGTGGGTCAGCCTGCGGTATTACGGCCCGTAGGGGTTCTCCTGCTTTGAGCGGGCTCGGCGTCGGGGTCGGCGTGGGCCGGGTGGGCGCCGCCCGCCCAAGCGGCGGTGCGGGAGCCCATCGCCCCCTTGACGCCGCCGCCAGTCATTGTCACATTCATCAGTGTCAGGTTTTGGGTACGCACCGCGATGAACTGCTCACGGACGGACGGTTGGCGATGGCCCCAGTCTCCTCAGCGAAGCCGGCGGCAGCAGGTGGACTCGGCACCGAACTCAGGGGGTTCAGAGAGGTCCAACGGCTCGCCTACGCCTGTGCCGAGGCCGTGGCGGCCCAGCTGAAGCCCGGTGTCACCGAGCGCACGGCGGCACGGATGCAGCGCGACTGGCTGCACGAGCGCGGGGTACGGGACTGGTTCCATCTGCCGTTCGCCTGGTTCGGCGACCGCACGGCCTTCGTCAACTTCCGCATACCGCTGCAGTTCTTCCCCACCAACCGCGCGCTGGAGCCGGGGATGGCCTTCATCCTCGACATGGCGCCCATCCTCAACGGCTACCCGGCCGACATCGGCTACTCCGGCTGTCTGGGCCTCAACCCCGTGCACGACCGGCTGCTCGCCGACCTGGAGGCCCACCGGGAACTGATCCTGCGCGAGGTGCGCGAACGGCGCCCGCTGCGGGAGATCTACGAGGACGTGGACCGGCTGATGGTGCGGCAGGGCTACGCCAACCGGCACCGCGCCTACCCCTTCGGCGTCATCGCGCACAAGGTCGGCCGGGTCAGGCCGCGGCGCTGGTCCCCCACGCTCTTCGGGTTCGGAACCCAGTCCCTGAAGGGCCTCGCCTCCGATGCGTTGCACGGGCACCGTGACGGCTGGTCCCCGCTGTGGAGCCCGTACACCTTCTCCGACCACCCGCCGAAGCCGGGCGTCTGGGCGGTCGAACCCCACCTCGGATTCCGGGGAACCGGCGCGAAGTTCGAGGAGCTGCTGGTGGTGACGGACTCCAAGGACCCGCAGGAGAGCGCCTTTTGGTTGGACGACGATCTGCCGCATGTGCGGCGCTGGCAGGAGGAGAAGGCCGCGTGAACACGGGACGAGGACGGGACAAGGGCCGAGGTCGGGGCCGGGTCGAGGGCCCGGGGCAGAGCCCGGGGCCGGGGCAGGGCCCGGAGCAGCGGTCGGCCCAGGACCGGGGGCAAGGGCCGGTGGCGGGGCTCGCGGGGGCTTCGGTGCGCTGGGTGCGCACCGGTGGCGTGGAGCTGTGCGTCGCCGAACTCGGGGACCCGGCGCAGCCCACCGTGCTGTTGGTACACGGCTATCCGGACAGCAAGGAGGTGTGGTCCGAGGTCGCCCGCGGGCTGGCCGAACGCTTCCACGTCGTGCTCTACGACGTCCGGGGCTGCGGCCGGTCTACCGCCCCGCGGCCGCTGCGGGGCGGCTTCACGCTGGAGAAGCTGACGGACGACTTCCTGGCCGTCGCCGACGCCGTCAGCCCCGACCGCCCGGTCCACCTCGTCGGTCATGACTGGGGCTCGGTACAGGGCTGGGAGTTCGCCACCGTACGGCGCACGGAGGGCCGGATCGCGTCCTTCACCTCCCTGTCGGGCCCGTCGCTGGACCACTTCGCCCACTGGATCAAGAAGCGGACGGTGCGCCCGACCCCCCGCCGCGCCGCCCAGCTCCTCCATCAGAGCGCCAAGTCCTGGTACGTGTACCTGCTGCACACCCCGGTGCTGCCCGAGCTGGCCTGGAAGGGGCCGCTCGGCAAGCGCTGGCCGCGGGTACTGGAGCGGGTGGAGAAGGTGCCGGCCGGCGACTACCCGACCGCCTCCCTGCCGACCGACGCGGCCCACGGCGCCTGGCTCTACCGCGACAATGTGCTGCCCCGGCTCCGCCGCCCGCGCACGGACGCCTATGCGCACTGCCCGGTCCAGCTCATCACGCCCACCGGCGACGCCTTCCTCTCGCCCCGGCTCTACGACGATCTGGAGCAGTGGGCGCGCCAGCTGCTGCGCCGCACCCTGCCCGCCAAACACTGGGTGCCCCGTACCCGGCCCGACCAACTCGTCTCCTGGGTTACCGAGTTCATCACCGCCAGGGAGGAGGGCGATCCGGCGCAGCGGCACGCGGCCTCCGGAGCCTATGCGGACCGGTTCGGGGGCCAGTTGGTGCTGGTCACCGGTGCGGCCAGCGGTATCGGCCGGGCGACCGCGTTCGCCTTCGCGGAGGCCGGCGCCCGGGTCGTCGCCGTCGACCGGGACGCCGAGGGCGCGGCGCGGACCGCCGAGATGTCCCGGCTGATCGGCGCCCCGCAGGCCTGGGCAGAGGCCGTGGACGTCTCGGACGAGGCAGCGATGGAGAAGCTCGCCGACAAGGTCGACGCCGAGTACGGCACCGTCGACGTCCTGGTGAACAACGCCGGGATCGGCCTGTCCGGCTCCTTCCTCCAGACCACCACCGAGGACTGGAAGAAGGTCCTGGACGTCAATCTGTGGGGCGTCATACACGGCTGCCGGCTCTTCGGCCGACGGATGGCGGAGCGCGGGCAGGGCGGGCACATCGTCAACACCGCCTCGGCCGCCGCCTTCCAGCCGTCGAGGCTGCTACCCGCGTACAGCACCTCCAAGGCTGCGGTGCTGATGCTCAGCGAGTGCCTGCGCGCCGAACTGGCCGGCCAAGGCATCGGTGTCTCGGCCATCTGCCCCGGCCTGGTCAACACCAACATCACTGCCACTGCCCGCTTCGCTGGTGTCTCCGCCGAGGAGGAGAAACGCCGGCAGTCCCGGGCCGCGCGGATGTACGGATTGCGCAACTACCCGCCGGAGAAGGTCGCCGACGCGATTCTGCGCGCGGTGGCCCGCAACCAGGCGGTGGTGCCGGTCACCCCCGAGGCCCGCAGTGTCCGTCTGCTGTCCCGCCTCGCCCCGCGGGCCCTGCGCGCCCTCGCCCGCATCGAACCGAAGCTGTAGCCCGGGACGCCCTGCCCCAACGGGCCACGCGCTCCGACGTGCCCGCGGGCGGCCGGTGCCCCCGGCCGTCCACCGGGTCCACGAGCCGCCGCCCGGATACGCCGCCCAGGTACACCGGCACCCGGGCCGGGTGCGCCACCGCACGGGCCCGCCGGCCGGGTACGCCGCCGCACGGCCCATCGGCCGGAGCCGCCGCCCGGATGCGTTGGCCAGTCGGGTGCGCCGGAACACGGCACCGGCACGGCGATACCGAGGCGTCCGCGACGGCCGTACCATCCCCCGCAGGAAGGGCCGCGGTGCGCGTCCGTCGCCCGGCGTCGTCCCCGGCGCGCGCGGTCTGCGGCGGATCGACGGGCCGCGCCGACCGCCCGTTGCACGCGGCCATCTCATGAGGAGCACCACAGTGACCGAGCAGCCGCCGTCGGCCGCATCCCGCACAGCCGAACTCCCCCCAGCCGCCTACCGCTCAGCCGAGTACCGCATCGAGGACCTGGCCCAGCTCAGCGGCGCCACCGTCCGCACCATCCGCGCCTACCAGGACCGCGGCCTGCTCCCCCGGCCGGAGCGCCGCGGCCGGGCGAACGTCTACGGCGATGCCCACCTGGCCCGGCTGCGCCAGATCGCCGATCTGCTCGACCGCGGCTACACCCTCGCCAGCATCAAGGAGCTCCTCGCAGCCTGGGACGCGGGACTCGACCTCGGCGGGGTGCTGGGTCTGGTCGCCGAGATCGACGGGCCATGGACCGACGAGCAGGCCTCCCGGATCAGCCGCGCCGATCTGGACGCCGCCTTCGGTGGCAGCCCCGATGAGACGGCCCTCGCCGAGGCCGTCGAGCTGGGCGTCCTGGAGCGCCTCCCCGGCCGGGACGACGCGTTCCTGGTGCCGAGCCCGCGGGAACTGGCCGTCGCTGTCGAACTGCACTCCGCCGGCGTCCCGCTGACAGCCATCTCGGAGCATCTGCGGGAGTTGCGTGGCCAGGTGGAGCACATCGCCTCGCGCTTCCTGGACTTCACCACCGAGCACGTCTTCCGGCCGTTCCTGGACCACCCGCCCACCGAGGACGAGGCCGCGGAGGCCGCCGCCCTGGTACGCCGGCTGCGCCCGCTGGCCCAGCAGACCATCGACGCCGAACTCGCCCGCGCCATGCGCACCTTGGCCACCCGCTCCCTCCGCCAGCACCTCAGCGGGACGCTTCCGGCGGAGGAACGGCAGGCCACCGTGCCGGCCGCTCCGGCGACCGCACCGGAGGCGGGTACCACGGCGGCAGAGGCCACCCCGACCGCACCGGCCACGGCTCCGGCGGTCGCCCCGACGGCGGCACTGGTGACGGCACCGGTGCCGGATGACGCCCGGCGCGTGCCCCGGACCCGGACCTCCGCCGAGCCGGACGCGGACTCCCGTACCACGACCGACCCGGAGGCTGCCGCCTCGGAGGCGGTGGTGCTGCCCGCCGAAGCCGTACGGGCCGTTCGGGCCTTGGTGGGCGCCGGGAACACGGCGGCGTTCATCACCGCCGCGGCCCGGCGGGAAGTGCAGGCCCGCGCCATGGACGCGCTGGCCTCGGGCGGGCACCGGTCGGCGCCGCCCGCACCGGACACCAGGCCCGACGGAGCCGATGCCTGGGCCGGCGCCCCGGGCCCTCAGGACGGGGCCGCGGGCCCAGGGACCGGACCGTAGCCGTAGTCCCGCACCCCTGCCGGGGCGGCCGAGGCGGCGGACCCGGGACCGGGCCCGCCCTGCCTCTGCTCTTTGCGCGCTGTTCCGTTGACAAGGATCGGGCAGATGCGTCCGCTGCGCACCGGATTTATCAACTCACTGGATCCGGCAGCCAGTTGCCGTGGAAGCCGAACGGCACACGCTGCGGCAGATGGACGGTGGCGACGGGGTCGGCGGATATGTCCTCCGTATCGAGGATGACCAGATCGCTGGTGTCGGTCGTCGCGTCATGGACATAGGTGATCAGCCAGCCCGGCCCGCCGGGGCGGTCGTCAGCCGGGGCGAAGACCGCCTCGCCCGGTGTGCGGCCGGCGCCGAAGGCGTGCCGGACGACCTCACCGGTCTGCAGGTCGTAGCGGAGCAGGGCGCCCGGTATGTATCCGGTGCCGGGCAGCTCGCCGGTAGTGCCATGACCGAAGCGGGCCGCCTGCCCGGTGAGCCGGTCGTCCACCCGTGGGAACTCGCAGAGCTGGTCGTCGAGTTGTTCCTCGGTGACCGTGCCGGCGGCCAGGTCGATCGTCCAGCGCCACAGGCAGGGCGGCGCCACCCCGCCGAGGTCGGCATAGCGGGAAACGTAGAGAACGATGCGCTGGTCGCCGTCGTCATGGGCGTTGAGCGCGTGGAAGACATAGCAGGGGTCGATGGACAGCCAGCGGACCTCGCCATAGGGGTCGTCCCGGCGCAGCACGCCCAGCCGGGCGCCGTACCCCTCGTCCCAGCGGTACGGCATACCGGGGTGGCTGCGGTCGAAGACCATCGGGAGGTCCATGAAGACCACATGGCCGGCGGTGAGGTGGAAGTCATGCATCATCGTGTGCTGCGGCACCTCGACGGGGCGGCTGATCACCAACTCCCCCGACGCATCGGCACGGTGGTAGGTCAGATGCGGCCGGGTGGAGCCGTAGCCGAAGAAGTGCAGCTCCCCGGTCGTCGGGCAGGTCTTGGGGTGGGCGGTCATGGCGGTGGTGAGCCGACCGCCGAAGTCATGGGGGCCGACGGTCTCCAGCTCATGGCCCGGGCTGCAGTCGATCTCGTAGGGGAACGACGACTCGACCAGGGCGAAGGTGCGACCGGCGTGCCGGACGACATGGGTGTTGGCCACGCCCGCCGCCAGATTGCGACGGCCCCGCTCGTCCCGGACAGGCACGCCGTCGGTGAAGGTCGAGGTGCGCACCCAGCGGTTGCGGTAGGAGACGGCCCGGCCGCCCTCCAGGCGCAGGCCGTGGATCATCCCGTCCCCGAGGAACCAGTGCGCGGTGACGGCGTCCTTGGGGTTGGGGCCGTTCCGCAGGAACCAGCCGCTGAGTTCGGGCGGGATCACGCCGGTGACCGGGAGGTCGTAGGCGGTCAGCTCCTCGGTGACCGGGGCGAAGTTGCCGGCCATGTGCGGCGGTGGGGCGGTGGATTCCGACGGTGTGCTCGGCGATGTGGTGGTCATGAGGCCAGGCCCTCCTGGGCGTCGGGACGCACACCGGACTGCTCCATGAACCGGGCACGCGCCCGGTCGGGGTAGGCAGCGGTGAAGCGGGCGGGAAGGACGAATCCGGCGAGCTGGATGAGGACCGAGAAGGCCACGTTCAGCTCGTAGGCAGAGGCGACCGCCTGGGCGGCCGCGGTCAGGGTGAAGGACACCGCCCACGCGGACGTCAGCACGACGTTGATGTGGCGGAACAGCCAGGTGTCCCAGACCTCCGGCGGCGCCATCCGGCGGGCGATCCCCAGCGTGAAGGGCCGCCGTACGGCTATCGAGACCCAGGCGATGAGCGCCAGCCAGCCCATCGAGAGCGCCCCTCCGTACTGCTGGAGGCCACTGTCGGGCCGGGCGAAAGCCAGCCCGGTGAGGGCTGCGAAGTAGGTGATCGTGCCGTACTCCAGCAGCCGGTGGCCGAGCGCGAGTCCGCCGGCGCGGTCGACGAAGAGCAGAACGACGGAGACCGCCAGAGCCGCGAGTGCACCCCACTGCCAGCCGACCGAGGACACCCCCGCGAAGACCAACCACGGAACAAAGCCCCGCAGGTAGTTCATCTTTCCCCCTCATTGTTCGCGGTCACGGCTCCCCGGCCCGCCACATTCCATCTTCGACATGTCGAATGTAGAACCTCCTTCTTTGACATGTCAACAGTGGAAGGTAAAGTGCCGACCATGAGCCTGAGACACGCCGTACTGGGCCTGCTGGCCGAGTCCCCCGCGAGCGGCTACGACCTGATGAAGCTGTTCAACGCCTCGCTCGCCAACACCTGGCCGGCCACCCAGAGCCAGGTCTACGGCGAGCTCGGCAAGCTCACCGACGCCGGGCTGGTCGAGGTCGCCGCCCACGGCCCCCGCGGCCGCAAGGAGTACGCCATCACCGAGGAGGGCCTGGCGGAGCTGCGCCACTGGCTCACCGAGGTCGAGCCGAGCGGCCCCCCGCGCCACGACGGCCTGCTGCGCGTGTTCTTCCTCGGCATCGTCACGCCGCTCGAAGCGCAGACCTACCTGCTGCAACAGGCCGAGCGATCGGCCCGCGCCCACGCCACGTACCGGCACATCGACGAGACGACCGAGTGGGACGACGAGATGATCTCGGTCTACGGGCGGATCGCGCTGGAGTACGGTCTGCGGCTCTCGGCGGCCCAGGAGGAGTGGGCCCGTTGGGCGGCCGAGGAGGTCACCAGCGCCCGGGCGAAGAAGGCGAGCGAGCTGACACGGGCACACCTCCGCGAGAGCGGCCAGGACGGCGGCGCGGAGGACCGGCCCGCCCCCGGGGACGGGGGGTAGCCGAGGGCCCCTGGGGACCCGCGCCCGCCCTCTCCCGCCGTCACCTCACCGTCCACCCGCCGTCACGTCGTCCATCCCACCCGCCGTGAATTCAGGTGCCGCCCGCCCCACCCGCGCGGCACCCTGGAGGCATGGAAGAGCAACGCTCCGTGCGCCTCTCGAAGTACCTCGCCAGACATCTGCGGCATGCGCCGGAACGCATCGGCATCACCCTCGATTCCCAGGGCTGGGTTCCCGTGGACGAGCTGCTGTCCGCGGCCGCCCGCCATGGATTCCGGTTCTCCCGGGCGGAGTTGGAGACGGTGGTGGCCGACAACGACAAGCAGCGCTACTCCATCGAGGCCGGCCGGATCCGCGCCAACCAGGGCCACTCCGTCCCGGTGGACCTCGCGCTGCCGTCCGCCGTACCGCCCGCGCACCTCTTCCACGGCACGGTGGCCCGCAGCATCACCGCCATCCGGCGGGAGGGACTGCGCCCCATGACGCGGCACGCCGTCCACCTCTCGCCGGACCGCGCCACCGCGACCCGGGTGGGGGCACGGCGCGGCAGGCCGGTGGTGCTGACCGTGGATGCGGCGGCGATGCACCGGGCCGGTCATGTCTTCCAGGTCAGCGCCAACGGCGTCTGGCTCACCTCCACCGTGCCGGCCGCATTCCTGCACTTCCCGGGCTGACTCCTCGGGACGGCTTCTCAGCGCCACGCCCCGGGCGTCACGCCCGTCAGTGCTTAAAGACGCTCACGTCCCCAGGCTCGGCCTCCAGCACCGCACGGTCGAAGAGCAGGAGGCAGAGGACGAACAGAGCCCGTCCGGATGCGCCCCGGAGCCCGTCGGACCGGTGGCTCCTCCGGGGGAGGCTCAGTCCGCCGTCCCCGGCGCTCCCCAGACGGGGAACCAACGCGAGAGGTCCTCCTCCACACGGAGGTCGTCCTTGAGCAGGCTGCTCACCTGAAGCTCCCGCGCGTTGTCGCGTTTCTGCTGGCCGGGGAGCTTGCACACCGGGTAGAACGTGCCGCGCTTGTAGAGGTAGACCAATGCCAGCGACCGCTGCCGCTCGTCCCGGAAGTCAAGCAGCGAGCAGAGCAGCTGCGGCCCGAAGCCCGCCTCCTCCAGGGAGGTGTTGACCGCATGCAGGTCGTTGACCAGGCCCGCGACGTCCTCCGCCGAATGGCGGACCAGCAGCCAGGTATAGCCGTAGCCGTCCTGGGTGAACTCCACCGAACCGTCCAGCAGGGACCGCGCCTCCTCCTGGATGCGTGCGAAGGCCCCGCCCTCGACGCTCGCAAAGCACACCGATCCCAGGCCGGTGGGGCTGAAACCGGCCGCGGCCTGGAGGGTGACCGCGGCTGACGGCAGCGCGAAGAGCTGATCGAGATCGGGCCGCACCGGCTTGCTGCGGCCCAGAATGACGTCCAGGAATCCCATGCGCGCCCTACTCCTCGTCGTTCTCCGTGGCGGACCGCTCGCTGTTCTCCACGGCGGCTCCCTCCTTCGGGTCACGCGGTCTCGGCCTCACGGCCGCCCCAGCTCCGTCGCGATCCGACCCAGCTGCTCCAGCCGCTGCTCCAGCGTCGGGTGCGAGGACAGCAGCCGGTGGAAGCTCTCCTTGTTGAACGCCGGGGCGAAGTAGAAGGCGTTGAACGGCTGGGCCTTGCGCAGGTCTTCGGTCGGGATCCGGGCGATCTGGCCGGTGACCTTGGTCAGTGCGGCGGCCAGCGCGGAGGGCCGGCCGGTCAGCAGCGCGGCGGCCCGGTCGGCGGACAGTTCGCGGTAACGGGACAGCAGCCGGGTCAGCAGGAAGCTGATCGCATAGACCACGACGCTGACGGCCGTGACGACGAGCACCGCGATGGCCGCGTTCTGGTCCCGGTTGTTGCGGCCGACACCGCTCCACAGCGCGGCCCGGGTGATGATCCCGGCCAGCACGCCGAGGAAGGAGGCGATGGTCATCACCGCGACATCGCGGTGCGCGACGTGCGAGAGCTCATGGGCCAGCACCCCCTCCAGCTCCTCCGGTTCCAGCCGCCTGAGCAGGCCGGTCGTGGCGCAGACCATCGAGTTCTTCTGGTTCCGGCCGGTCGCGAACGCGTTCGGCACATCCGACTCGGCGATCGCAACCCTCGGTTTGGGCATGTCGGCCAGCGCACACAGCCGGTCGACGGCGCCGTGCAGCTCCAGCGCCTGCTCCGGGGTGACCTCGCGCGCCCCCATGCTGAACGCCGCGATCCGGTCGCTGTACCAGAACTGCGCGACGAACAGGGCGCCGGAGATCAGCAGCACCACCACCCAGGCGCCCTTGAGCAGGACCACCAGCACGCCCACGATCACGACGTAGAGCAGTCCGATGAGGAACATCGTCGTGACCATGCGCGAGGTCAGCCCGCGGTCCGGGGCGAATCGGGTCTGTGCCATGGCTCCTCCACACACCGCACTTCGCGCAGTGCGCCGATCCGCCCGCGCGCCGGTCCACACCGTGCGCCGCGGCCGCCGCCCTGCGCCGCTGTCCCGATTCTCCCTCTTCGGGGCTCTATTCGGGGTAAAGCCGGGGCCGCTAACTGGCCGAGCGCGTCGACCGGTACCTGGCCGGGCAGGTCGGTCCGGCCAGACAGCGGCCAGGCAGCGGCCAGCCACCGGCCGGGTACCGCCCCGCCGGACCTTGTCGACCTAGCCCCCCAGCTGCCCCAGCGCCTCCGTGGCGATCCGCTCGAAGACCGCGACATCGGCCGCGAACACCGAATCGGCGATCGGCCAGTGGATGACCACTTCGTCGATGCCCAGCTCGCGGTGGCGGCCGGCGAAGTCCACAAAGGCGTCCAGGGAGTCCAGCGGGCGGTCCGGAGTGAACCCGGTCAGCATGACCTTCTGCAGTTCACCGGCGTCCCGGCCCTGGTCGGCACAGGTCTTGGCGAGCCGCTCCACCTGTCCGCGGACCGCCTCCAGCGACTCGGCCGGCGTACCGCCGCCGTTCGAGACCTTCGGGTCGCCGGTCGTTACCCATGCCTGCCCGTACCGGGCGGCCAGCCGCATCCCGCGCGGGCCAGTGGCCGCCACCGCGAACGGCAGCCGCGGGCGCTGCACACAGCCCGGGATGTTGCGCGCCTCGTCCGCGGAGTAGTGCACCCCCTCGTGGGTGACGGCGTCCTCGGTCAGCAGCCGGTCCAGCAGCGCCACGAACTCGCCGAAGCGGTCCGCCCGTTCGCGCGGCGACCAGGCCTCCTGCCCGAGCGCGGTGGCGTCGAAGCCGTTGCCGCCGGCGCCGATGCCCAAGGTGAGACGGCCGTCACTGATGTCGTCGAGCGAGATCAGCTCCTTGGCGAGGGTGACCGGGTGGCGGAAGTTCGGGGAGGTGACGAGGGTGCCCAGCCGCATCCGGGAGGTCGCGGCGGCCGCCGCGGTCAGGGTGGGGAGGGCGCCGAACCAGGCCTGGTCGCGGAAACTCCGCCACGAGAGGTGGTCGTAGGTGTACGCGGCGTGGAAGCCCAGCTCCTCGGCGCGCTGCCAGACCTCCCGCCCACCTTCGGACCAACGGCGGACGGGGAGTATCACGGTGCTCAATCGCATGCCTCCGAGCCTACGGCCGTCCGGAAGCCGCCGGCTGTCGAACCGGTCACGGCCGTCCGGAAGCCACCAGCCCGGACCCGGTTACGGCCGCCCCGGTATGCGGCGACTGTGGCCCGGTTACGGCCGCCCCGGTAGGCGTCGGCTGTCCGACTGGGCGGCGACCATCGGCCCGGTCACGGCCGTCCCGGTAGGCGTCGGACATCCGACTGGGCGGCGACCATCGGCCCGGTCACAGCCGCCCCGGTAGGCGTCGGCCATCCCGCTGGGCGGCGGCCATCGGCCCGGCCACGGCCGCCCCGGCGGCCGTCACGGCCGGGACGGCGGGAGCCGCCTCCCCTGCGTGCCGAACCCACCCCGGCGGCTCACACGCGCAACCCACCGCACGCCTGTGCGTGGAGGTACGGGAAGATGGCCCCGTGACTGATGCCCCCGCCACGCCGCCCCGGGCGCCCGCCCCGTCCGTTGCGCCCCGGCTGATCGCCACCGACCTCGACGGCACGCTGCTGCGCGACGACAAGACGGTCTCCGACCGGACGATCGCCGCGCTCGCCGCCGCCGAGCGGGCCGGCATCGAGGTCTTCTTCGTCACCGGGCGGCCGGCCCGGTGGATGGGCGTGGTCAGCGACCATGTGCACGGTCACGGCCTGGCGATCTGCGCGAACGGCGCCGCCGTGGTCGATCTGCACCGCGGCGGGCGCATCGTCGAGGTCAGCCCCCTGGAGCGGACCATCGCGCTGGACGTGGTGGAGGCGCTGCGCAGCGCGGCACCGGGCACCTCGTTCGCGGTCGAGCGCACCAGCGGCATCCATTACGAGCCCCAGTACCCGCCGCTCCTCCTGGACCCGGCCGCGGTCGTCGCCCCGGCGGAGAAACTGCTCGCCGAGGACTTCGCTGCGCCGCTGACCACCGCCGAGGGCGCCCCACAAGCCAGGGACGCCTTCCCCGGCCAGCCCGTCATCAAGCTGCTCGCCCACCACCCCGAGCTGGAGCCCGACGCGTTCCTTGCGCTGGCCCGCCGGGCCGCCGGCGAGCTGGCGTCCTTCACCCGGTCCAGCCCCACCGCCCTGCTGGAGATCAGCGGCCCCGGTGTCAGCAAGGCGGGCACCCTCGCCCACTGCTGTGCGGAGCGCGGCATCCGCCCGGAGCAGGTCGTGGCCTTCGGGGACATGCCCAACGACATCGAGATGCTGACCTGGGCCGGCACCTCGTACGCCATGGCCAATGCGCACCCGGAGGTCCTGGCGGCCACCACCCACCGCACCGCGTCCAACAACGACGACGGCGTCGCGGTCGTCATCGAGGAGATCCTGCGGCGGTACGGCGACGGCGACAGGGACGGCGACGGGGACCGCGCACCGCGCTGACGGCCGCTCCCGTTAGCCGCGACGGCCGCTCCCGTTAGCCGTGACGACCGGCTCCCGTTAGCCGTGACTGCCACTCCCGTTAGCTGTGACGGCCGGCTCCCACTAGGCCCTCACGCTCGGCTCCCACTAGGCCCTGTCGGCCTGGAGCGGCGCTTCCCAGGTCACGGTGGTGCCGGTGCCGTCCGTGCCCAGCCCCGGCCCGTAGGTGCTGGAGCCGCCCAGTGACTCGGCGCGCTTGGCGAGGTTCCGCAACCCGCTGCGGCGGCCGCCGTCCGGTATGCCGGTGCCGTCGTCGGCGACGGTCAGCCGGACGCCCCCGGTGCCGTCCGGCAGCATGACCGTGGCGTCGACGACGACCTCGATCCGGGAGGCCCCGGCGTGCCGGAAGGCGTTCGACAGCGCCTCCCGCAGCGCGGCGATCAGGTTCTTTCCGGTCAGCTCGCCGACCAGGGAGTCCACCGGGCCGAGGAAGCTGGCCGAGGGCTGGAAGCCGAGCGGTACGGCGGCGGTGCCGATCTCCCGCAGCACCCGGGTCCGCAGGCCGGACGGCGCCTCGGCCGGTCCCTGCTGCAGGGCGAAGATGGCGGTGCGGATCTCCTGGATGGTGACGTCCAGCTCGTCGACCGCCTTGCCGACGCCGCGGGCCACCTCCGGCACCACCGACCGGCGCTGGGCGCTCTCCAGGATCATCCCGGTCGCGAACAGCCGCTGGATGACCAGATCGTGCAGGTCCCGGGCGATCCGGTCGCGGTCCTCGTAGACCGCCAGCCGCTCCCGGTCGCGCTGGGCATCGGCCAGCACCAGGGCCAGGGCGGCCTGCGCGGCGAACTGGATCGCCAGGGTCCGCTCTGCGGTGGTGAACGGGCGGGCGCCCCGGGAACGCGGTGTGGCGAGGGTGCCGAGGACCCGCCCGCCGCTCTTGAGCGGCAGCATCATGCTCGGCCCGAACCGGGCCGCGAGGTGGGTGACCATCCGGGGATCGGTGGCGGCGTCGTGCACGAACACCGCCTCTCCGGCGAGGAGTTGCTCGGCCACCGGGCTGTCGGGCGGGATATGCGTCCCCAGGATCCCGGTGAGGTCGTCGGCCGACACCGCGACGATCTCCAGTCCGCCCTCCTCGTCCGGTAGCAGCACGATGCCGGCCGCCGAATCCGCCAGCTTCCTGGCCTGTTCGGCGACCACCGCGAGCGCATCGTCGACGTCGCTGCCGGCGAGGAGTTCGGTGGTCACCGCCACCGACCCGTCGATCCACCGCTCCCGCTGGCGGGCCGCCGCATGCATCCGGGCGTTGCCGATCGCGATGCCGGCCTCGGTCGCGAGCACCCGCACCATGTGCAGGTCCTCCTCGCTGAACTCCCCGCCGCCGCGCTTCTCCGTCAGGTAGAGATTGCCGAAGATCTCGCCCTGGACCCGGACCGGTACACCCAGGAACGTCCGCATCGACGGGTGCCCCGGCGGGAAGCCGGCCGACCGCGGGTCCCGGGTCAGATCCCCCAGGCGCAGCGGCTTGGGGTCGTGGATGAGCGCGCCGAGCAGGCCCTTGTGACCGTCGGGCAGCGCGCCGATCCGCTCGTGCTCCTGCGCGGTCACACCGTAGGTGACGAAGTCCGACAGTCCCTCGCGGGCGTCGTCGATGATCCCGATGGCGGCATAGCGGGCATCGGCCAGCTCGGCGGCGGTCTCCACGATCCGGTCGAGGGTGATGTGCAGATCGAGGCCCGCGCCGACGGTACGCATCGCCTCCAGCAGCTGGGGCACCCGCGCGGTCAGCTCCGAGGACAGCCCCTGCAGGCTGCGGGTGGCTTCGGTGGCGGCATCCATGGGGTCGGGAGCGGGCTCCATGCCCACGAGCCTAATAAGGGGGCAATTGCAGGGAAAGTGCAGTTTTGGGTGGTGCGGGGCGCGCGGGCCCCGCACCGCGCGCCGCTGCGGTCACGCGCCCACCGCGGTGGCCTCCACCGTGCCGTACGCCGCGTCCACCGCCCGCTCCCGCTCCCGCATCCGCCGGAACGGGCCGTCGGCCGCGGCCAGCTCGGCGTATCCGCCGCGCTGCACCGGCCGCCCACGGTCCAGCACCAGCACCTCGTCGACCGCCTCCAGGCCGGTCAGCCGGTGGGTGATCAGCACCGTCGTACGCCCCTCCGTCGCGGCCAGCAGATCGGCGGTCAGCGCATCGGCGGTGGCCAGGTCGAGGTGCTCGGCGGGCTCGTCCAGCACCAGCACCGGGAAGTCCGCGAGCAGCGCACGGGCCAGTGCCAGGCGCTGCCGCTGGCCGCCGGACAGCCGGGCACCGTGCTCCCCGACCATGGTGTCCAGGCCGTCGGGCAGCCCGCGCACCCAGTCGGCGAGCCGCGCCCGCTCCAGGGCGTCCCACAGGTCCCGGTCGTCGGGGCCGGCGTCGGGGCCACCCGAGCTGGGGCCGTCGGCGCCGTCCGGTGCGGCGCCCCGGTTCCGGCGGGCGAGCCGGAGGTTCTCCCGCAGTGAGCTGTCGAAGAGGTGGGCGTCCTGTGCACACAGGCCCACCAGCCGTCGGACCGCGTCCCCGTCCAACGCCTCGGCGTCGGTGCCGCCCAGGGTGTACGTCCCGGCCTCCCGGTCCAAGAACCGCAGCAGCGTCTGCGCCAGCGTGGTCTTTCCGGAGCCGGACGGGCCGACGACGGCGAGCCGGTGACCGGCCGTCAGGGTGAGACCGACCCCGTCCAGCGCCGGCCGCTGCTGGCCGGTGTGGCGCGCGGTCAGGTCCGTGAGGACCAGCGGGAACGGCGAGGCGGGGGCCGGCGCGGGGGAGGCCGGCTCATGCACCGGAGCGGGGGCGTCCAGCACCTCGAAGACCCGCTCGGCGGCGCGCCGGGTGCGCTGTCGGTACTGCACGGCGAGCGGCAGCCCGGCCACCGCCTCGAACGCGGCGAGCGGGGTGAGCACCACGACCGCCAGCGCCACCCCGGCCAGCCGGCCCTCCTGGACCGCCTGGACGCCGGCCACCGCCGCCGCGGCGACCGTCAGCCCGCACAGCAGCGCCGAGAGCCCGGCGCCGGCCCCGGCCACGGTGGCCGAGCGGGAGGCGATCCGGGTCAGCTCGCGGTCCGCGCGCCGGACCGCGTCCGTACGGGCGGCCAGGGCGCCGGCCACCGTCAACTCGGCGGTACCGGTGAGCACATCGACGACGCGGGTGGCGAGCCGGCCGCGGGCCGGGGCCAGCCGGCGCTCGGTGCGGCGGGCCAGCAGGCCCGCCAGCGCCGGCACTCCCACCCCGGCGAGCAGCAGGCCGGCGGCGAGGATCGCGCCGGCCTCCGGCAGCAGCCAGGCGGTGAAGCCGACGGTGCCGGCACCGACCAGCACGGCCGCCCCGGCGGGCAACAGCCAGCGCAGGAAGTGGTCCTGGACGGCGTCGACGTCGGCGACGAGCCGGGAGAGCAGATCGCCGCGGCGCCGCTCGGTGAGTCCGGCCGGTGCCAGCCGCTCCAGCCGGCGGTAGACGGCCACCCGCACCTCGGCGAGCATCCGGAACACCGCGTCATGGGCGACCAGCCGCTCGGCGTACCGGAAGACCGCCCGCCCGATGCCGAAGGCACGGGTCGCGGTGACCGCCAGCATCAGGTACAGCACCGGTGGCTGCTGCGCGGCCCGCGAGATCAGCCAGCCGGAGGTCGCCATCAGGCCCACCGCGCTGCCCAGGGCGAGGCTGCCGAGCAGCAGCGCCAGAGCGAACCGCCCCCGGCGGGCGCGGGCCATCCGCCGCAGCCGGGCCGGTGCGGAGCCGGGGGCCGGGGCGGTGTCCGGTGCGGCCTTGGCGTCGGACGCGGTGAGGCCGGAGGACGGGTCGAACGGGAGGAACGGGGCGGACGGAGCAGATGCCGAGGAAGCCGAGGAAGCCGAGGAAGCCCCGTTCACGGTTTCACGTGAAACCGCCGCCGGGGCCACGGCGGTGGCCGCCCCGAGGGCGGTGGCCGGGTCCGGCAGCCGCACCACCCGGTCCGCCACCGACAGCAGCGCCGGCCGGTGGACCACCAGCAGCACCGTCCGTCCCTCGGCGAGCCGGCGGACCGCGGCAACGACGGCCTCCTCGGTCTCCCCGTCCAGATTCGCGGTGGGCTCGTCCAGCAGCAGGATCGGGCGATCGGCGAGGAAGGCCCGGGCCAGTGCCAGACGCTGGCGCTGACCGGCGGAGAGCCCCGCGCCCGCCTCCCCGAGCCGGGTCTCCAGGCCGTCGGGGAGCGCCTCGACGAAGTCCAGCGCACCGGCGTCCGCCAGGGCGGTGCGCACCGCGGCCGGCCCCGCGTCCGGCCGCGCCAGCCGTACGTTCTCGGCGATGGTGCCGGCGAACAGGTGCGGCTGCTGCGGCACCCAGGCGATCCGCTGCCGCCAGCTGTCGGGGGAGATGGCGGCGAGGTCCCGGCCGTCGACGAGGACCCGGCCCTCGGCCGGCGCGGTGAAGCCGAGCAGCACGCTCAGCAGCGTGGACTTGCCGGCGCCGGAGGGCCCGACCAGGGCGACCGTTTCACCGGGCCGGACCGCGAACGACGTCGCGGGCAGCGAGTCGGCGGCCCGTCCGGGGTAGCGAACGACCAGGTCCTCGACGGCCAGCGCGGTGCCCTCAGGCGCGGGCGCGGTGCCGGCCGTGGGCAACGGGGTCTCCAGGATGGCGAAGACCTCCTCGGCGGCCGCGAGGCCCTCGGCCGCGGCGTGGTACTGCGCGCCCACCTGCCGCAGCGGCAGATACGCCTCGGGGGCGAGCACCAGCACCATCAGGCCGGTGGAGAGGTCGAGTTCGCCGTGCACCAGCCGCATCCCGATGCCGACCGCGACCAGGGCGACGGAGATGGTCGAGAGGAGCTCCAGCGCGAAGGAGGAGAGGAAGGCGATCCGCAGGGTGCGCAGGGTGGCCCGGCGGTAGGCGCCGGTGATGCTGCGGATGGCGGCGGCCTGGGCCTTGGCCCGGCCGAAGACCTTGAGGGTGGGCAGGCCCTCGACGACATCGAGGAAGTGCCCGGACAGCCGGCCGAGCAGTCGCCACTGGCGGTCCATCCGCGCCTGGGTGGCCCAGCCGATCAGGACCATGAACAGCGGGATCAGCGGGAGGGTGAGGACGATCGTCAGTGCCGAGATCCAGTCGCCGGTGACGATCCGGGCGAGCACGGCAGCGGGCACCACCACCGCCAGCCCCAGCTGCGGCAGATAGCGGGAGAAGTAGTCGTCCAGGGCGTCGATACCGCGGGTGGCGAGGGTGGCCAGCTCGCCGGTGCGCAGCGCGGCGGCCCGGCCGTCGGCCGCACTGCCGGCGCCCGGCCCCAGCCGCGCCGCCCGCTCGACCAGCCGCATCCGCAGCTCGGACTTCACCGCCGCCCCCGCGCGGTGGGCGGCCAGTTCGGTCAGCCAGGAGACCAGTCCGCGGCCGACGGAGACCGCGGCGAGCAGCGCCAACGGTGTGGCCAGAGCGCCGGGACCGAGGCCGCGCTGGAAGGCACCGACCACGATCTCGGCGATCAGCATCGCCTGGCCGACGACCAGGCCCGCTCCGGCGAGCCCGAGCACCACCACCGCGACGAGGAAACCGCGGGTGGCGCGGGCGTAACGGAGCAGACGCGGGTCGACGGGTTTCACGTGAAACAGTCCATCCTGCCGAGGCCGCCCCGGAGGGCGGCGTCCGGCTAGTGGGATTCGGCGATGTGCTGGGTACCGATGCGCTTGCGGAACACCCAGTACGTCCACGCCTGGTAGAGCATCACGAGGGGTGCGGCGATCCCGGCGCCCCACGTCATGATCTTCAGGGTGTAGGGGCTGGACGAGGCGTTGCTGACCGTGAGGCTCCAGCTCTCGTTCAGCGTGGACGGCATGACGTTCGGGAAGAGCGTCAGGAACAGCATGGTGACCGCCGCGGCGATGGCGATGCCGGAGAAGGCGAACGCCCAGCCCTCACGGCCCCGTGCGTTGGCCACCAGCGCCGCCACCAAGGCGACCACCGCCACGATCACGGCGATCAGACTGGTGCCGTCGCCCTGGTCGACCTGGGTCCAGCCCAGGAAGCCGACCACCAGCACGGCGCTGACCAGCCCGAGGACGGTCGCCAGCTTGCGTGCCCGCCCCCGGATGTCCCCCACCGTCTTCAGCGAGGCGAACACCGCGCCGTGGAAGGTGAACAGCGTCAGGGTGACCAGCCCGCCGAGGAGGGCGTAGGGGTTGAACAGGTCGAGCAGGGTGCCGACGTACTCCTTGTGCGCATCGATCGGCACACCGCGCACGATGTTGCCGAACACCACACCCCACAGCACCGCGGGCACCAACGAGGCCCAGAAGATCGCCTGTTCCCAGTTGCGCTGCCAGCGTTCCTCGGGCCGCTTGTGGCGGTACTCGAAGGCGACTCCGCGCACGATCAGACAGACCAGGATGACCAGCAGCGGCAGGTAGAAGCCGGAGAACAGGGTGGCGTACCACTCGGGGAAGGCGGCGAAGGTAGCCCCGGCCGCGCTGATCAGCCAGACCTCGTTGCCGTCCCAGACGGGTCCGATGGTGTTGATCAGGACGCGCCTCTCGCGCCGGTCACGGGCGAGCAGCTTGGTGAGCACGCCGATCCCGAAGTCGAACCCTTCGAGGAAGAAGTAGCCGGTCCAGAGGAAGGCGATCAGGACGAACCAGACGTCGTGGAGTTGCACGGTCGCCTCCTAGTACGAGAAGGCCATCGGCCGGTCGGCGTCCGCGCTGTCGCCGCCGATCCTGGTGGGCGGGTTGAGGTCGGAGTCGGTGAGCTCCTGGGGACCGGCCTTGACGTACTTCACCAGCAGCTTGACCTCGATCACGGCGAGGATCGCGTAGAGCGTGGTGAAGACGATCATCGAGGTGAGCACCTCGGCCTGCGAGACGCCCGGGGAGACCGCGTCCGAGGTGCGCAGCACGCCGTAGACGACCCAGGGCTGGCGGCCGGTCTCGGTGAAGATCCAGCCCCACGAGTTCGCGATGAGCGGGAAGCCGAGGGTGACGAAGGCCAGCGACCAGTACCACTTGCTCAGCCGGGCACCGAGCACCTTGTTCTTGGTGAGCACCAGGTGCGGTGGCTCTTCGTCGCCGGTACGCAGCCCCGGCGACAGCCAGAACTTCTTCCGGGTCAGCCAGAGCCCGGCGAGGCCGATGGCGAACGACGACATACCGAAGCCGATCATCCAGCGGAAGCCCCAGTAGGCGACCGGGATGTTGGGTCGGTAGTCGCCGGGACCGAACTTCTGCTGCTCGGCCTTGTTGACGTCGTTGATGCCGGGGACCGGCGAGCTGAAGTCGTTGTGTGCGAGGAAGGAGAGCAGGCCGGGCACCTCGATGGCGACCTTGTTGTGGCCCTTGTCGACATCGCCGTAGGCGAAGACCGAGAACGGGGCCGGCTCCTCCTTGTCCCACAGCGCCTCGGCGGCGGCCATCTTCATGGGCTGCTGCTTGAACATAACCTTGCCGAGCGAGTCCCCACTGATCGCAGTGAGGACGCCGGCTATGACCAGGGTGATCAGCCCGAGCCGCAGCGAGGTCCGCATGACCTTGATGTGCTTCTTGCGCATCAGGTGGAAGGCGGCGATGCCGACCATGAACGCGGCACCGGTCAGGAAGGCGGCGGTCAGTGTGTGGAACACCACGACCAGGGTGGTGTCCTGGGTCAGCACCTTCCAGAAGTCGGTGAGCTCGGCCCGCTTGGTGACGGCGTTGTACCGGTAGCCGACCGGGTGCTGCATCCAGGAGTTCGCGGCGAGGATGAAGTACGCCGAGAGCATGGTGCCGATCGAGACCATCCACATGCAGAAGCAGTGGATCTTCTTGGGCAGCTTGTCCCAGCCGAAGATCCACAGTCCGATGAAGGTGGACTCGAAGAAGAAGGCGATCAGGGCCTCGAAGGCCAGCGGGGCACCGAAGACATCACCGACGAACCGCGAGTAGTCGGACCAGTTCATTCCGAACTGGAACTCCTGGACGATGCCGGTGACGACACCCATCGCGATGTTGATCAGAAACAGCTTGCCCCAGAACTTGGTGGCCTGGAGGTACTTCTCCTTGCCCGTTCGCACCCATGCGGTCTCGAGTCCGGCCACCAAGGCGGCGAGGGAGATCGTCAAGGGGACGAACAGGAAGTGGTAGACGGTCGTGATGCCGAATTGCCATCGCGCCAGTGTCTCTGGCGCCAACGCCAGTTCCACGTCGTGCACTCCTAACATCGCCATTGCCTAGGGCAATGTCCCTTTCGCGTCACATAAAAGCGGTACATACCGGGACGGGCTTGTGAACGCGTTCACATTCACAAGCAATTATCTCCCATCGCATCTCAGCCATGACGACGGGGGTGCGTGACCGCGGTCACGCACGAGGAATGGCGCATACGCGGCCCCGCGTGGCCGATGACCACCCGCGGGCACCCTCCTCCGATTTTCAACATGCTGTTGAAAATCGCCCCTGCGGCTATGTGCTGCTCGCCGCGCTCCCCGGGGCGCCCACAGAAAAGCCAGAGGCCGTGGGTCGGGGACCCACGGCCTCACAGCACCTCTCGTGCAGCGACGCGCCGAACGCGCCGCAAACGCCTACAGCGCCTTGCGGAACTCCTCCGCGGCCTGCAGGAACAGGTCCATCGCCGGGCTCTCGCCGATCGTGACCCGGACCCCCTCATCAGGGAACGGCCGCACGACCACGCCGGCCCGCTCACAGGCCGCCGCGAAGTCGGTCGTCCGCTCCCCCAGCCGCAGCCAGACGAAGTTGGCGTGCGATTCGGGCACCGTCCAGCCCTGGCCGAGCAGCCCCTCGACCACCCGCGCCCGCTCGCTCACCAGCGCATCGACCCGCTCCAGCAGCGCGCTCTCACTGCGCAGCGACGCCACCGCCGCCTCCTGCGCGAGCTGACTCACCCCGAAGGGCACCGCCGTCTTGCGCAGCGCGGCGGCCACCTCGTCGTGCGCCACCGCGAAGCCGACCCGCAGCCCCGCCAGGCCGTACGCCTTGGAGAAGGTCCGCAGCACACAGACGTTGGGGCGGTCCCGGTAGAGCTCGATGCCGTCCGGCACCTCGGGGTCCCGGATGAACTCGCGGTACGCCTCGTCCAGCACCACCAGCACATCGCCCGGCACCCGGTCCAGGAAGGACTCCAGCTCCGCCCGGCGTACGACGGTGCCGGTGGGGTTGTTGGGATTGCAGACGAAGATCAGGCGGGTCCGGTCGGTGAGCGCGGCGAGCATCGCGTCCAGGTCGTGCACCTCGCCGGAGGTCAGCGGGACCGGGACAGCGGTGGCACCGGAGACCTGGGTGACGATCGGGTACGCCTCGAACGATCGCCAGGCGTAGATCACTTCATCGCCGGGCCCGGCCGTCGCCTGGACCAGCTGCTGGGCCACCCCGACCGATCCGGTCCCGGTCGCCAGGTGCTCCACCGGCACCGAGAAGTGCTCGGACAGCTCCGCCATCAGACCCGTGCAGGCCAGGTCCGGGTAGCGGTTGAAGGAGCCGGCCGCCTGCACCGCGGTCTCCAGGACGCCGGGCAGCGGCGGATAGGGGTTCTCGTTGGAGGACAGCTTGTAGGTGACACGACCGTCGGCCGGTGCCGGCCGGCCCGGCTTATAGGTGGGGATGCCGTCCAGTGCAGCACGCAGCTTCGGGGTCTTCTCGCTCACCGCAGGTCCTCCTCGACGTCCCTGTCGTCTCCAATACTGCACACCTTATGAGGATTGACCCGTTCGGCGGCAGACCCGATGCCCGGCCGGCCCGGCGCGCGGGCCCGACCACCCTGGTACGGCCGCCCGCACCACCCCGGTACGGGCACGCGTGCCGTCCCGGCGCGCCCGCCCCTAGCGCCCCGCGCAGGGATGCCGGGGCGCGCTCCCTCGGTCGTCGCGCGCCGGTAGCTCGCGCCGTGGCGCGCGTCCCCCGTCAAGGTGACTTGAGGCCTCTTCGAGGCCTGAGTCAATCGACAGGCAAGGACGACCGATCTCCCCCCGAATGATCAATATTAACGCCAACTTACTTTATTTCGCAGGCATTTGACGGCTGATCACCATGCAGAAACGTACCTTTCCGCCAGCCCTGACGGAACCCCGCGAATGGCCCTACCGAGCCCTACTATCGGCTCGCCATGACAGCAGCAGGGAAGCACCAGGTGAGCCGGTCGACCGGCCGCCGGCTGGGGCGGGCAGGCATCCGGGACGTGGCCGCCGCAGCCGGTGTGTCGATCACGACCGTCTCCGACGCGCTCAACGGCAAGGGCCGGCTTCCGGACGCCACCCGTAGCCATGTCCGCGAGGTGGCCGACCGGCTGGGCTACCGCCCGTCGGCAGCCGCCCGCACCCTCCGTACCGGCAAGTCGGGGCTCCTCGGCCTGACTGTGACCACGTACGGGGATGAACCTTTCACCTTCACCGAGTTCGCGTACTTCGCGGAGATGGCCAGAGCCGCCACCTCCGCCGCGCTGGCCCGCGGCTACGCCCTGGTCATCCTCCCGGCGACGTCCCGCCACGACGTGTGGTCCAACGTCGCCCTGGACGGCACGGTCGTCATCGACCCCGCCGACGGCGACCCGGTCGTCACCGAGCTCGTCCGGCACGGCATCCCCGTGGTCTCCGACGGCCGCCCCGGTGGCACCCTGCCGGTCACCGGCTGGGTCGACAACGACCACGAGGCCGCCGTCCTCGGCCTGCTCGACCATCTCGCCGACGCCGGCGCCCGCCGCATCGGCCTGCTCACGGGCACCACCACCGACACCTACACCCGGCTGTCGACCACCGCCTACCTGCGCTGGTGCGAACGCGTCGGCCAGGACCCGGTGTACGAGTCCTACCCGGCGCACGACCCCTGTGCGGGCGCGGTCGCGGCCGACCGGCTGCTCGCCCGCCCGGACCGGCCGGACGCCGTCTACGGCCTCTTCGACCCCAACGGCACCGATCTGCTCGCCGCCGCCCGGCGCTACGGCCTGCGGGTGCCGGAGGACCTGCTGCTGGTCTGCTGCAGCGAATCCGCCGTCTACGCCGCCACCGACCCGCCCGTCACCACCCTGTCCCTCAAGCCGCGCCGCATCGGCACCGCCGTCGTGCAGATCCTGATCGACGCCATCGAGGGACTCGACAACGGCCGGCCCGTCGAACAGGTGATACCGACCGACCTGATCGTGCGGACCTCGTCCCAGCGGCGGTCGCCCCGGACGACGGTGAGTCCACCACGGGGTCCCGCGGGCGACTGAAGAGCCCGTCCTTGCCCCCGGCCGTCCGGCCCGGGGTGCAAGGACGAGGTCGGCGCATAAGGAAGCGCGGGGGCGAGCGGGCGCGCCGGTCGGCTCCGAGCGCCCGCGTGCGCCAGGAAAAAACAGGGCGATCACGGTATAAATCGGTGGCGAACGCCGGTCTCCGCCGGATTGACCACCCCCGGGTGCGTCACAACCTGCGACCGGCATTCCTATGATGGGCGCACGACACCGCGGACCGCCGTCGACCAGGCAAAGGTCCGAGAGGTGCAGGCGGCGCGACGGTGGAGGGGTCGATGACTCAGGGGGCCAGTCAGGGACCCATGGTGTGGACCATGGGGGGACAGACTCCGGAGTCCGCTCCGTTGCCCGGCGCGCCCGCGGGCGCGCCCGCCGGATCTCCTCCGGCGCCCCCGATGCACCCACCCGCCGGGATCCCGGCCGCGCCGCCCGCCGCCCCGGTCGCGCCGCCGGCCGAGCTGTCGCCGGACTACACCCCGACCGCCCGCGACCTGCCGGTCATCACCCCGGGCCGCACGGACACCCTGATCGACCGTCCGGCTGTCGTCCCGGTGCCCGAGGCCGCAGAGGACGCCGACGCGCCCCACGGCATGGGCCCGCTGTACGTCGTCGGCGATGTGCACGGCTACTACGACGAGCTGCGCGAGGCGCTGGCCGCCGAGGGCCTGATCGACGCCGACGGCAACTGGGCGGCCGGCAACGCCCGGCTCTGGTTCCTCGGCGACTTCACCGACCGGGGCCCGGACGGCATCGGCGTCATCGACCTGGTGATGCAGCTCTCCGCCGAGGCCGCGGCGGCCGGCGGCTACTGCAAGGCCCTGATGGGCAACCACGAACTCCTGCTGCTGGGCGCCAAGCGGTTCGGCGACACCCCCGTCCAGTCGGGCGCGGGCACCGCCTCGTTCCAGGCCGCCTGGCTGCTCAACGGCGGCCAGAAGTCCGACATGGACCGCCTGGAGGACCACCACCTGCAGTGGATGGCCCGGCTGGACGCCGTGATGGAGGAGGACGGGCACCTGCTGGTGCACTCCGACACCACCGCCTACCTCGAATACGGCGACTCCATCGAGGCCGTCAACGACACCGTCCACGACGTGCTGACCCGCAGCGACGCGGACGAAGTCTGGGACCTGTTCCGGAAGTTCACCAAGCGCTTCGCCTTCCGCGACGATTCCGGGGCGCAGGCCGTCCGCGAACTCCTGGACGCCTACGGCGGCGACCGGGTGGTCCACGGCCACAGCCCGATCCCGTATTTGCTGGGCGAGGTCGGCACGGAGGACGGCGAGGGCGACGGCATCGCGGTCGACGGTCCGCACGTCTACGCCGACGGTCTGGCCATCGCCATGGACGGCGGCGTCACGATGGCCGGAAAGCTGCTGGTCGCCCAACTCCCGCTGGCGGGCTGACCGTTCCGGGGGCAGCCTGCCGCCGGTCGGTGGACCGTCGGCCGGAGGCGGCACCGGGGAGTGGTACCGGCTGAATCCGGGCATCGCCTTATTCAATTCCGCAAACTCTCTGTCACCGCATGCCGGAGTCGCTCTACCATCGGACTATCCGTAGCAGGCTCTCCTCCGTTTCCGCCCACTGCCCGGCCAACGCCGGCCGTACGGCCCTACGGAGCATCGGGGGATGCACATGAACAGCGCTCCGCACCTGCTGAACGAGGATCGCGCGGAATTCGCGCGGATCCTTGATGAGGCGCTGCGTACCGCCGCATACCGCCCGGACGGCACCGACGCCGCCACGGGAAACCATCTCAGCACCGAGCAGTTGCGCGCGATGGCGCTCAGCGCGACCACCGCCATCGCCGCCTGCGCCACGGCCGAATACCAGCGTTACGTACAGCTCCGTGCCGCCTCGCGCGCGCCCGCCGCGGCACCGTCCGGCGCCGGCGCGCGCGGCGTGGAGCCGGAGGCCGCCGCCGGCGGGGGGCTGGGACAGGCCACCGTCGAAGCGCTCGGCGAGGCCGAAACCACCGGGGCCGGACTGGCCGCGATGATCACGGTGCTCGCCCCGGTCCTCGCGGGCATCGCCGCCGTGCTCTTCCTGCTCATCGGCTATGTCCTGCGCGCGCTCGGCCCCGACGCCTCGCTGGCGCAGCCACTGATCAGCGTGGGCTGGGTCTTCGCCGTGCTCACCGCCGCGGGTGCCCTCGTCGCGATGGGCGGGCTGGTCGTCACGGCACTGCGCAACAACGCCTCCGCCGACTCCGCGAGATCCGGGGAGCCGGGCGGGGTGCTGGACGACGCCCATGAGGCCTGGCGCCGCGCCCTCCTGGAGCGCGGTCTGCTGCCGTTCCTGCGCGAGGCGCTGGCCGGCTCGCCGGTGCCGGCGGACGAGGAGCCGGTGCGCGCCGCACCGGGCCGCAGCACGGCCCCCGAGAGCCGTATCCCCACCCTCGGCTACACCCGTCCCGAGTTCAGCAGCCCGGAGAGCGGCTCCCCGGGCTCCCGTCCGCGCTACTCCAGCCCGGACTACACCAGCCCGGAGTACGGCGGGCCGGGGCGCTCCCAGGAGTAAGCAGCAGTAAGGGAGTTGGGACCGGCCCACCGGCCGTACGGGACGAGGCCCCCGCCTTGGGGCAGGGGCCTCGTCCCGTACGGCAGGATCGCCGGACTAGTCGGCGATCGGGAGGTAGACGCGATTGCCCGCCGCGGCGAACTCCCGGTACTTCTCCGCCATTCCGGCCTCGGCCTCGACCGCCAGGTCGCCATAGGGTCACGGACTGGAGAGACAGACAACGCCCCCGGTCGAGGGCTGGCGATCACCGCGTGTGCTCGCCGGGGCATATCGACTCCAGGTCCCCCAGCTTCGGTGGCCAGCCGGGTGGCCGTCTTGTCGTGGGTGCCGTGCGCCTTTCGGTGTTGATCTGCTTGCCGTGATTCTCCACGAGAGTGCGAACCACGGCGTCCGCAGAGGGGGGCTCCTTACGCGAAGGCGGGTCACTTCGCGGGATCTTGCTGCGTACCCAGTACTGCCCGAGTGTGGTGGTGAATCGGCCTTGTTGCCTGGGATGGCTTACTGGCCGAGCGTGAGACGGGCTGTCTTCGCCGTGTCGGCCTTGCCGCCACTCCAGTGGCAGCAGCAGTCAAATGGGCTAATCATGGTCGTGTAACTGCCCATCCGGCGCTCTGCGACTCGTGCGGGATCAGGCAACCACCCACTTCCTGGAGCATCCATGAAGACGAAGTCCAAGATCGGGCCAACTCACGACACCGCCTTTTTCGATGCCATTCAGGCAGCATTCGACAAGTACCCGGATGTCGCGAAGGACTACTCCATCCGGCATATCGGTGGGGTAGTTGACGCCATGAGAGTCGACCTCGATCGCCAGGTTGCGGTGTCGAACGTTCAGGACGGTGAGATCGTCACCAAGTTCGTTGACCGGTCGCCCGATCCCGTCGATCCTCCTCCCGATCCGACCACAGACCCGGGGTGCTGCGAGTGGCGGTTGAGGCACCATGAATGGGTATGCGTTGAGGTCTGCATGGTGCCACCCCCAACCTAGCGATTACCGGATCTGACATGGCCAATCCCCAGGCCGGCCCGGTCGCCTCGCGCGCAACGGCGCGCTTCTCACCCCATCGGTCGGATGCGCGGCAGCACCGCCGCTGTCCATGAGCAAGGTCGGGCCCACCTTCGCCTTCCTTGCAGGGAGCAGCACTACTGCATGACCAGGCTGAAGTCCCCCTTATTACCCGCTACGTCGTACCAATTCCCGGTGTAGCGATCCCCATTCGACGCCTCTCGCAGTCCGCTATGAAAGGCGACATACTTTGGCCCGACATTGTGCTGCTTGATGCTGATGACCTCATGTTGCCGAACACACACTTCCCCAGAGAACTCGCTTGGGTCTGCGGTGCTGACGTATTTCGCGGTGAAGCTCTCACCTTGACTATCGACAACCTCGATTGTTTCGGTCCCTACGGACCCTCGTTCGATGATCCAACGACTACCCACTGGAAGAGACATATCGACCTCCTTTACGTTTACACACCACACCTCGGCGTGTATTGCATTCGGCGATCACGGCCTCGCCCGCGCCGGGCGACCCATTGCGTTCATGCTGTACCAAAGGAGGAGCCGAGGCGAGTCCAATGCATCCATACGTGCACAGGGAAGTCGTTTACCCCGCCCCCAACCTGGCGAATCAAAACCAGCGGATCGCCGAAACGCCCTGAAAGCCGATCAGATGCCCTCTTGGGATGATGGTGGGTATCAGGCCGTGTGGTGGAGGCATCGTCAACTCCCCCACCACACACGGCCCCAGCCGGTCAGTCCGCCAACGGCAGGTACATCCGGTTCCCCGCCGCCGCGAACTCCTTCGACTTCTCCAGCATCCCTGCTTCAATCTCCTCAGGAGTCGAGTCCGCGTCACCACCGAACTGCTCTGTGATGCTTCTACTAATCTTCATCGAGCAGAACTTCGGGCCGCACATCGAGCAGAAGTGGGCGGTCTTCGCCGGCTCCGCGGGCAGCGTCTCGTCGTGGAAGGCACGCGCCGTGTCCGGGTCGAGGGCCAGGTTGAACTGGTCCTCCCAGCGGAACTCGAAGCGGGCGTCGGAGAGCGCGTCGTCCCATTCCTGGGCGCCCGGGTGGCCCTTGGCGAGGTCCGCCGCATGGGCCGCGATCTTGTACGTGATGACGCCGGTCTTGACGTCGTCGCGGTCCGGGAGGCCCAGGTGCTCCTTGGGGGTGACGTAGCAGAGCATCGCGGTACCCCACCAGGCGATCATCGCTGCGCCGATGCCCGAGGTGATGTGGTCGTAGGCGGGCGCGATGTCCGTGGTCAGCGGGCCGAGCGTGTAGAACGGGGCCTCTTCGCAGATCTCCTGCTGGAGGTCGATGTTCTCCTTGATCTTGTGCATCGGGACATGGCCCGGGCCCTCGATCATGGTCTGGACGCCATGCCGCTTGGCGATGGAGTTCAGCTCGCCCAGCGTCTTCAGCTCCGCGAACTGCGCCTCGTCGTTGGCGTCCGCGATGGAGCCGGGGCGGAGGCCGTCACCGAGCGAGTAGGTGACGTCGTACGAGGCGAGGATCTCGCAGAGCTCCTCGAAGTGCGTGTAGAGGAATGACTCCTGGTGGTGCGCCAGGCACCAGGCCGCCATGATCGAGCCGCCGCGGGAGACGATGCCGGTCTTGCGGCGGGCGGTCAGCGGGACGTACCGCAGGAGCACTCCGGCGTGCACCGTCATGTAGTCGACGCCCTGCTCGGCCTGCTCGATGACGGTGTCCTTGTAGACCTCCCAGGTCAGCTCCTCGGCCTTGCCGTCGACCTTCTCCAGCGCCTGGTAGAGGGGGACGGTGCCGATCGGGACGGGGGAGTTGCGCAGCACCCACTCGCGGGTGGTGTGGATGTTGCGGCCGGTGGAAAGGTCCATGACCGTGTCGGCGCCCCAACGGGTCGCCCAGGTCATCTTCTCCACCTCCTCCTCGATGGAGGAGGTGACCGCCGAATTGCCGATGTTGGCGTTCACCTTCACCAGGAAGTTCTTGCCGATGATCATCGGCTCGATCTCCGGGTGGTTGACGTTGGCCGGCAGCACCGCGCGGCCGGCCGCGATCTCGTCGCGGACGAACTCGGGCGTGACGTTCTCGCGGAGCGCGACGTACTCCATCTCCGCGGTGACCTCGCCGCGCCGGGCGTAGGCGAGCTGGGTGACCGGGGCGCCGCTACGGCCGCGGCGCGGCTGGCGCGGGCGGCCGGGGAAGACCGCATCGAGGTTCTTCAGGCCACCGCGCGGCGAGGTGTGCTTGAGGCCGTCGTCCTCCGGACGCATGGGGCGGCCGGCGTACTCCTCGGTGTCACCGCGGGCGATGATCCAGTTCTCGCGCAGCGGCGCCAGGCCACGGCGGACATCGGTTTCGATATTGGGGTCGGTGTACGGCCCTGACGTGTCGTAGAGCGTCACGTCCTTGCCGTTGGTGAGGTGCACCCGCCGGACCGGGACCCGCAGGTCGGGGCGCGATCCGGAGACATAGCCCTTGTGCCAGCCGATCTTCGGCTCACCGCTCGCGCTGGCACCGTTCTCGTTTTCGGGCGTGCGTGCATCCTGCAGAGTCATGGAGACCCAACTCCCTACGCCGGCATTACCCGGTAACAGGTTCGGCGGTCGACGCAGCGGCTTCCGTCGTCCGGTGTTTCACGTGAAACACCGCTGGGACGGAGGTCAGCGCCCTCTCAGCCCGGTGCTCCGAGCTCCCGCGATTGCAAAGGTGGCACCAACGGTAGCCGCCGACGCGGTGGGGTGAACAGGGGGCCCCTGGAGTTCTTGCGATGATCTGGAGGTGACCCTTCACGAGTCTCACCACCACGCCGCCCCGCACGCCCACACGCACGGCCACGGTCCCGCGGCGCCCGTCTCCCGGCATCTCCGCAAAGTCATTGCGGCGGTACTGATCCCCTTCGCGACCGCGGTGGCGGTCGGACTGATCGTGCTCTGGCCGGGCGGCGCACCGCCGCACAAGCCGTCCGGAGTCGGCTTCGACCAGCCCACGGAGAAGGCCAGAGTGACCAAGGTGGTGCAGGTGAACTGTGCCGATGTCCATGCCGAGCAGCAGCAGCCGCCCTCGCCAACGGGTCAGCAGCCGACCGGGGGAGCGGCCCGGGGCAAGGCTTGCCAGCAGGCGACGATAGAGGTCACCACGGGCGAGAACGCCGGACGCACCTTCCGGACGGTGGTGACACCGGACGCACTGCGGCGCTACACGGCCGGGCAGGACGTGGTGGTGGCGTACTCACCGAAGGCGCCGAAGGATCTCCAGTACTCGGTCAGCGATGTCGACCGGTCCCTCCCGATGGGCGTACTGGCCGCGATCTTTGCCGTCGCGGTCGTGATTGTCGGGCGGCTGCGCGGGGTGCTCGCGCTGGTCGCGCTGGCGGCCAGCTTCGTGGTGCTGACGCTGTTCATCCTCCCGGCGATCCTGCAGGGGTCGAATCCGCTGGTGGTGGCGGTGGTCGGGGGCAGCGCGATCATGCTGATCGCGCTCTATCTGTGCCATGGGCTGACCGCCCGTACCTCCGTCGCGGTCCTCGGCACCCTGGCGTCACTCCTGCTGATCGGGCTGCTCGGATCGGTGTTCATCAACTGGGCGCTGCTGACCGGCAATACGGACGACACCACCGGCCTGGTGCACGGGCTCTTCCCGGACATCGAGATCCGCGGGCTGCTGCTGGCGGGGATCATCATCGGGTCGCTGGGGGTGCTCGACGATGTGACGGTGACCCAGACCGCCGCGGTCTGGGAGCTGAAGGAGGCCGACCCCGCCGCGGGCTGGCGGAAGCTGTACGGCGCGGCGATGCGGATCGGCCGGGACCACATCGCCTCCGTCGTCAACACCCTCGTACTGGCCTACGCGGGCGCCGCACTACCTCTGTTGTTGCTGTTCACGATCGCACAGAGCGGGGTCGGTACGGTCGCCACCAGCGAGGTGGTCGCCGAGGAGATCGTCCGCACGCTGATCGGCAGCATCGGGCTGGTCGCCTCGGTACCGCTGACGACGCTGCTCGCGGCCCTGGTCGTCTCGGCGGACCGCACGGGCGAGGGGATCCCGCACGCACGGGGCGCGTCGGGTGCATCGGACGCGTCGGGCGCGACAGGCACGGTGGACACGACCGTCGGCCGGAGCGGACGGCGCGGCGGGCACGGCAGGCGGCGCAAGCGCTGAGGAGCGGGGCGAGGGCGGCGCCGAAACGGTACGTCCGGGCCGGCCTCAGCCGGCCGGCGCCTCGGTGAGGATCCGGTCCAGTACGGCCTCCAGCGTGTCGCAGACCTCTTCCTTGCCCAGCGGCACGACCCGGTCCGTACGGTCCAGGAAGGCGACCAGCGGTGCGGCGCTCACCCGGAACAGGGCGCGCTCCGGGCCCACTTGGAGGCTGATGAAGACATCGCTGAGGTGCTCGGGGGAGGCTGGCTGGATCCGTACGTCCCCCTCACCGGACGGCCCGCTCAGGCCGTCCAGCAGCAGCTCGCGACCGAATGCCCAGGTGACCGGCGCATCGCCGGGCAGATCGAAGGTGAAGCGGACGGCGTACGGATCGGCGCGGTCGAAGTCCAGCTCCACCGGAATCCGGAACGCGAGCTCCTCCGAGACGACGAAGCTCATGATCACTTCTGCCTGAACTGTGTCGGTCATCAACCACTGCCCCGCACTTGATTCGCAGATGGCCGGGAACACCCCCAAAGCCCTGTGAACGCCATCGTCGGCCACAGGCAGACAGATCACAAGGAGTGAGTTTTCAGATACTGATAGAGAAGGCGAGTGTCGTTAGTGCCGCCTCCGCCTTTATGCGTAGTCGATCCGTGACGGACCGCAATCGGTGCAGTTCGCTGACGGGAAGGGACACCGCGAGCGTGGCGGCTGCCGCACCGACCTGGACGGGGATGGCCGAGCACACCGTGCCCAAGGCATATTCCTGGCGCTCATAGGCCACCTGGCAGCGACGCACCGTATCCAGTCGGTACAACAGTTCTCCCTCGGACCGCACGGAGAAGGGCGTCGTCGACTGCACCGGGTACCGCGACAGGTGCTCCCTCCGCGCCGCCTCGTCAAGCTGCGCGAGCAGACATTGCCCGATCGCGTGAGCGTGCGCGGTGCTCCGGAAGTCGACCCACTCCTCCACCGACGGCCGGCCCGGGTCGTCGCTCACCGCCACCACCTCCACCTCGCCCTCGCGGTAGACGGCGAAGTAGACGGCGGCGCCCAGCTCCCGGCCCGCCACGGCCAGCGCCTGCGAGATCTGCACCCGCTGCCGGCGTAGGCCCCCGGCCCGGCCGATCGCCTCGGCCGCGGCGCCGACGACGAAGAGGCCGTTCTCGCGCTGCAGATAGCCCTCGTGGGCCAGCGTCCGCAGCAGGTGGTAGGTCGTCGCAAGGGGCAGCCCGGCCTCCCTGGCGAGCTGTTTGGCCGGCGCCCCGTCGGCGTGCGCCCCCACCGCCTCCAGCAGTCTCAGCGCCCGCCGCACCGACCCGATCAAGGTGGGAGGTGAGCCGGATTCACCGTTCGCCATTGCCAACGCCGACCCCCAGGTCCGTTCGCCATGGGGCACGGGAGCCCCGGTCGCGGGACCCGCTCCCGCCACCGCGCGCGTCTACCGGGCCCCGTGATGACGGCCGGTCGGCCTCGCCGCACTCGGCATGTGCCGGAACCTCACCGTCCGGAAGACGCCTGCGCTCGCACTGTAGCCGCGGGGGTCGAGGCGTCAGGGGGAAAGCCGGGGGAGTTAACCCCCTTGGTGCACCAGTCGGACGTCAGTGGCCAAGGCCGACCCCGTGGACGGTGGACGGCGTGGCCTGCCATCGGACGGCGGGGACCGGCGAGGTCCGGCAGTGGAGGGCGGGGTCCGGCAGTGGAGGGCGGGGTCCGGCGGTGGAGGGCGGGGTCCAGCGGGATCCATGAACGGACGCCTGATCCGGTGAGGTCCGTCCGCGGAAGGGCGGGGCCCACCCGGGCCCCGTCGCCCGGACGCCGCCGCCGGGGCGTCGGTCGTCCGGACGCGGCGTCGGTCGCCCGGGCGGGGCGTCGGTCGCCCGGGCGGGGCGTCGGTCGCCCGGGCGGGGCGTCGGTCGCCTGGGCGGGGCGTCGGCCTACCAGTCGCTCTTCGACGAGGACGACGAGCTGCTGACCCGGCGGACGAGGTAGATGACGCCGGCGATCAGGGCCGCCGCGATGAGGACCTTGAACAGCAGTCCGACCAGGATGCCCAGCGCGGTGGCGATGAATCCGCCGAAGACCACGATCAGGATGACTGGAATCACAACCCAGGTGACCCACCACGGAAGCCCTGCGAATATCCCCTTACCAGCCACTGCTCTGCCCTGCTTTCTGTCTGTCGCGCCGTCTGTGTCTGTTGCCTGTACCGCGCTATCTGTCGGTGCGCTCTTCTGCTGCGCCGAGGGCGCCCTCCACGGGCCGCGTGCCACCGCGCCCCGCCTCCGGCTCTCCCTACATCCACGATGCTAGGACGCGGGGCATGGCTGTGGGGGCTCCGCAGCCCCGGCCCTTCCCTGACCCTTCCCCTACGGGTTGCGGGCCGCGGCCCCTAGCTCTCAGGAGGAGAGAAGACCACCATGACCCGGAGGTCCTCGCTGATGTGGTGGAACTTGTGGGGCACCCCGGCCGGCACATAGACCACGCTGCCGCGCGCCACCGGCTCCGTCTCCGTCCCGACCGTGATCGCCCCCCGGCCGCTGACCACGAGGTACACCTCGTCCTGGGCGTGCGGCTGCTGTGGATCGACGCTTCCGGCGTCCAGCGCGTACAGCCCGACCGACATGTTGCGCTCCCTGATGAACTGCAGGTACGCACCGTCGTTCGCGGCCCGCTCTGCTTCCAGTTCATCCAGTCTGAAAGCCTTCATGCCGTTCGCACCCCTCAATGAATTCAGACTCGTCTGCGACGATCTCACCATGAAGCATTTTCTGGTCAAGACGATCGCCAACGCCGCGGCGCTTGCCGTGGCCATCTGGCTGCTCAAGGACATCACGCTGACCGGTGAGAACACCGGCCGCAAGATACTCACGCTGGTACTGGTCGCGCTGATCTTCGGGCTGGTGAACTTCCTGGTCAAGCCCCTGGTGAAGCTGCTGTCCTTCCCCCTGTTCATCCTCACGCTCGGCCTGATCACCCTGGTGGTGAACGCGCTGATGCTGCTACTGACCTCCTGGCTCGCCGGCAAGGCGGACCTCTCCTTCCATGTGAACGGCTTCTGGTCCGCACTGGTCGGCGGCGTGATCATTTCGATCGTCTCCTGGGCGATGCATGTGGTCCTTCCCGATGAGGACTGACCGTTGATCACGCCCTTCCGCATCTGCTTCGTCTGCACCGGGAACATCTGCCGGTCGCCGATGGCGGAGTCCGTCTTCCGCGCTCACCTCGCGGAAGACGGGCTCGGCGGCCTGGTCGAGGTGGACAGCGCGGGCACCGGCGGCTGGCACGAGGGCGAGGGAGCCGACCCCCGCACGGTCACCGTGCTAAGGACACATGGCTACGAATCCACCCATACTGCCCGCCAGTTCCATGCGTCCTGGTTCGGCCACCTCGACCTGGTCATCGCGCTCGACTCCGGCCACCTGCGCGCACTTCGACGGATGGCCCCCACCCGCCAGGACGCCGCCAAGGTGCACCTGCTGCGCTCGTACGCAACAGGCACAGCGGATGCATCGGACATAACGGATAGACCGGACACGATAGATGTCGTGGACTCCTTGGGCTCCTTGGACTTTTTGGACTCCGTGGATGCCATGGACGAACTCGACGTGCCCGATCCCTACTACGGGGACCTGACGGACTTCGAGGCGTGCCTGGAGATGGTCGAGAGCGCGAGCGAGGGCCTGCTGACGGCGGTCCGCACCGAGGTCGCGGCCCGTGCCGTGACCCCCGCCCGGGTACCCGAGCACGACCGGGACCACCACCGGGCGCCCGCCCTGGAGCGCCCACAGGGCAAGGAGGGCGCATGACGGGCGATGGCACCCGCGCCGTACGGGCCGGACTTCCGGAACCGGTGGCCCATGAACCGGCGCTCCCCGGGCCGGTGTTCGCGGCGCACTTCCACCTTCCCGGGGACGCCGTCGGCCCGTACACCTACGGCCGGGACGGCAATCCGACCTGGACCCGTCTGGAAGAGGCGATCGGTGCGCTCGAGTCGCCGGAGGAGAGCGTCCACACCGTCGCCTTCGCCTCCGGCATGGCGGCGATCAGCGCGGTGCTCTTCTCCCAACTGCGCTCCGGCGACGCGGTGGTGCTGCCCAGCGACGGCTACCAGCTGCTGCCGGCGGTCCGCACCCGGCTGGAGAGCTACGGCATCGAGGTCCGCACGGCGCCGACCGCACACGAGGCCCAGCTCGATGTGCTGGACGGCGCCCGACTGCTCTGGATCGAGACGCCCTCCAACCCCGGTCTCGATGTCTGCGACATCCGGCGGCTGGCCGATGCCGCGCACCGGGGCGGCACCCTGGTGGCCGTGGACAACACCCTCGCCACCCCGCTCGGCCAGCGCCCGCTCGACCTCGGAGCGGACTTCTCGGTGGCCAGCGGCACCAAGGCGCTGACCGGCCACGGCGATGTACTGCTGGGGTACGTCAGCACCCGCGACGGCGCGCTGGCGGACTCCGTACGACTGTGGCGGAAGACCGTGGGTGCGATCCCCGGACCTATGGAGAGCTGGCTCGCCCACCGCTCCCTGGCCACCCTCGCGCTGCGCGTCCGCCAGCAGTCCGCGGGTGCCCTGGCGCTCGCCACCGCTCTGGCCGAACGCCCCGAGGTCACCGGCCTGCGCCACCCTGGGCTGCCGTCCGACCCGTCGTACGTGTGCGCCGCCCGGCAGATGCGGCCGGGCCGGTTCGGATCCGTGGTGTCCTTCGCCCTGCCGGACAAGGCCCATGCCGAGCGCTTCCTGTCCGCACTGACCCTCGTCGACGACGCCACCAGCTTCGGTGGCGTACGGTCCAGCGCCGAACGGCGGGCCCGCTGGGGCGGGGACGCCGTACCCGAAGGCTTCATCCGCTTCTCGGTCGGCATCGAGGAACCGGAGGACCTGGTCGCGGACGTCCTCCGCGCGCTGGACACCGCCGCGGAACAGACCACCGCCGACTGACCGGACGAACGGCCGGACGCAACTGGCCAGATGAAGTGGCCAGATGAAGTGCCCCGACGAACTGGCCGGCAGGGTATCCCCCCTCGTCACCCTGCCGGCCGCGGCTCGGTGGGGCGCGCACCCATGTTTCACGTGAAACCGGCAGTTTCACGTGGAACGAACCGCTCGAACAAGGCTAGTTGACTGAGCGTCAGTGTCCAATCACGCTAGCGGCACAGCCCTATCGACAAATTTATCGCTGGCCCGCGACCAGGCTTCCGAGTGGCACAGGAGGTACGCGATGGATCTGGCTCTGCTGCGCACCTTCGTCACCGTGCACCGGGCCGGCTCCTTCACCCGCGCCGCCGCCCTGCTCGGCCTCTCCCAACCCGCGGTGACCAGCCAGATCCGCGCGCTGGAACGCCAGTTGGGCCGTCCGCTCTTCCTCCGCTGCGCCCGTGGTGTCACCCCCACCACCCTCGGCGATGAACTCGCCCACAAGGTCGCACCCCATCTGGACGCCCTCACCGCGATCACCGAACCCGGCCTCGACCGGGACTCCGTCACCCGCACCCTCCACCTCGCCGGCCCTCCGGAGTTCCTGACCGAACGGGCGCTCCCCGCACTGACCGCGCTGCTCACCCAGGGCCTGTCCCTACGCGCCTCCTTCGGGCCCGCCGACGACCTGCTGGCCGGCCTGGCCGCCGGCCATCACGATCTGACCGTCACCACCACCCGGCCCCGCGGGGGGCTGCTCACCGCCACCCCGTTGTGCGACGAGGAGCATGTGCTGATCGCCGCCCCGTGCTGGGCGGACGAGCTGGGCGGCCCCGCGGAGTTGCAGGCCGGCGGGGTCCGGGTGCTTGACCCCGTGCCGGTCGTCGAGGTGCATGAGAGCCTCCCGCTGATCACCCGCTACTGGTCCGCGGTCTTCGACGCCAAGCCCGCGGCCTCCGCCGCCGTGATCGCGGCCGACCTCCGGGCGGTGCTGTCCTGCGTCACGGCCGGCGCCGGGCTCGCCGTACTGCCGCGCTACCTGTGCGCCGACGCGCTGAACTACGGTGAGGTCGTCGCCCTGCTCGACCCGCCCGTGCCGCCACTGCGCACGTACTTCCTAGCCGTACGGACCGGGACGCTCGGTCTGCCGCACATCGCGCGGGCGCATGACTGGTTGCTGCGCTCCGCCGTCGGCTGGTGACCCAGAGACAGGGGTTTCGCCAGTCCGTATGTGCGGCATCTGTCGACTATGACCGTACGGCCAGTCGTGAAACGCACCGCCCGCGCGATTCTGCTCGACGGCGAGGATCTCGTTCTGATCAAGCGCACCAAGCCGGGCCGGGCCCCGTACTGGATCACCCCCGGTGGCGGCGTCGAGCCCGAGGACGCCACCGTGATCGACGCCCTCCACCGCGAACTGGACGAAGAACTCGGCGCCAAGGTCAAGGACGTGGTGCCGGTCTTCGTCGACACCGTCGAGCACTTCAGCGACGGCGGGGTGGACGGCGTCAAGGTCCAGCACTTCTTCGTCTGCCGGCTCGACACCATGGATCCCGCCCGCCGGCACGGCCCCGAGGTCGAGGAGCCCTGCGGGCACTACGAGATCGTGCGGGTGCCCTTCACCCGGGTGGGCATCGCCTCGGTCGAGGTGGTTCCGCTGTCCCTGCGGCACTACCTGGACGGCAACATCGAGGGCGTACGGGCGATGCACGCACCCGACCTGGGCTGAGCGACCCGACCGGGTCGAACAAACCGAACCGGGCGGATCCCGCATCCTCGGCCGCGACCGGCGTCCACCGGGTCGCCGCGCCGGGCCTGGCAGCCGGCTGGGTCAGCTGCCACCCGGGCCTGGCAGCGGTCCGGGTCAGCCGTCGCGCCGGTCGAACCACCCGCGGAACGCGGGCTCGTCCTCCGCCGACCGCCGGGGCTGGGCACGTGCCAGCACCCGCTCGACCCGGTCGAGGAACTCCGCGTTCAGCTCCTCCACGAAGTCGTCCCGGCGCGGGACACGGTGCCGGGCGCCGGGCGCCGCGCCGGCCCCTGGGCCCGGGAGTTCTCCGCCGGACGCCTCCTCCGGCCCGTCCGCCGTGTCCTCGTGCAGCCCGCCCCGAAGGTGCTCGTTCCCGCGCTCCGTGCGGCGGAAGGGCGGCCGTTCGCCCGCCTCGGCCGCCGCCCCGAAGAAGTCCCCGCCCTTCCGCTTGACGTCGTCCGTCCCCCAGGCCCGCGCCCCGCGCTGCTGTGCCGGGACCTTTTGCAGGTGGGGGATGTGCTTGGCGCAGTGGATGTACGCCTCCTCGACGTCGACGGTGACCCACAGCTGGGCCCGCCGGCCGGGCACCGGATCGACCGGCAGACCGGGGTGGCTGGCCCGCATGTCCTCGTCCATCACGACCCGCGCCCGTCCGTTGATGTGCAGCCCGATGCGGTCGCGGGTGAAGTCGATCAGCATCATGCCCAGCCGCGGGTTCTCCGAGATGTTGCCGACGGACGCCATGACACCGTTGCCACGGTATTCCGGATACGCCAGGGTCCGGTCGTCGAGCACCTGGATGAACCCGGGTGGCCCGGCCCGGAACGTCGAGTCGCACTCGCCGTGCCGGTCCGCGGTAGCCAGGAAGAACATCTCCTGCCGGGCCACGAACTCCTGCATACGGGCGTTGAGGTGGTCCAGCACCTGCTCGCCGTAGAAGCGGTCGGCGCGCTCGGTCGTCCCGAGACGCTGCTGCACCAAGTGCTCGCCGTCGCTCCCTGGACGCTCCTGCCGGGGCATGACCCACCCCTCCCCTGTCGGCCCGTGTTCGCCTTGTGCTGCCACGACCTCACGCTCCTGCCGCGACCAGCTCTTCGATGGAGTCGTGCCGAATGCGGTTGGTCGGGATGCCGACCCCCACCAACGCGTCCACGCCGCTGCGGATCAACCCGGGCGGCCCGGAGAGATAGGCGTCGTACTCCCGGAACGGGCCGTACTGTCGCACGGCATCCGGAAGTTGGCCGGTCTCGCTGCTGGTCCCGCCGCGGATCGCCGGTCCGCTGGCGACGACCGGGCGGACCGAGAGCCACTGGTGGCTCTGCTCCAGGCGCAGCATGGTGTCGAGGTCGTAGAGGTCGTGATCAGTGCGGGCACCGTAGAAGACGTCGACGGGACGCCGGACGCCGTGCTCCGCCACATCCTCGATCAGTGCCTTGATCGGCGCGATTCCGGTGCCTCCGCCGACGCACAGCAGACCGTTGCGGGTGGTGTGGTCGACGGTCATCGAACCGGCCGGCGCACCGAGCCGGATGACATCACCGGGCCGGGCCCGGTGCACCATCGCATTGGAGACCCAACCGGCCGGGACCGCCTTCACATGGAACGAGAGCAGTCCGTCCGAACGCGGCGCCGAGGCGAACGAATAATGCCGCCACACCCGCGGCCACCAGGGCGTCTCGATGCTGGTGTACTGCCCGGCGAGGAACGGATAGGGCTGGTCGGGGCGGACCGTCACCACCGCGATGTCGGGGGTGCGCAGTTCGTGCGAGACCACCTCGGCCTGCCACCAGGCGGGCGCTCGGGCCTCGTCCGCGGCGGCCGCGTCGATCATGATCTGCGAGATCGCGGTGTAGGCGCGCACCCATGCGGCCTCGGTCTCCGGGCTCCAGGCGGTGGTGGCATAGCGGGCGAGGGCGTTGAGCAGGCACTCGCCAACCGCGGGGTAGTGGTCGGGCTGGGTGCCGTACTTACGGTGCCCACGGCCGAGATTCGCCAGGTAGGCGCCGAGCACCTCGGCGTCGTCGACGTGCTGGGCCGCGGTCAGCAGCGCCTTGAAGAGCCGGTCGCGCTGGGTGTCCATCGACGCGGGGAAGAGCGCCCGCAGATCGGGGTGCTGGACGAACAGCAGCGCATAGAAGTACGAGGTCACCTTGTCGGCGACCGGCTCGATCTCGGCCATGGTGCGCCGGATGAGCACCGCGTCGGGCGAGGCGGGTGTGGCGGAGGAGGCCGCGGCTTCCAACGCCTCGAGGGAGGGCTCCGCGGCGGGTGCGGCAGGCCGCTTGTTGGGGGCGAAGGAGGAGGCGGCCGGGGGCGCCGCCTCGGCGGGCGGCGGAGGGGCGGGGGCAGCGGGCGCCATTGGTGCGGCGGGAGCGGTGGGAGCGGTGGGAGCCGTCGGTGCGGCAGGAGCAGCGGGTGCGGCGCCGGGAGCAGCGGGAGCCATGCCGGGAAGCGTGCCGGGCGCCGCGGCGTTGTGTGCGGCTTCGTGCCGGGGCTCGGGCTCCCGGCCCCGGGCGTACTCACGCTCCCATACGGGCTGCTGCCGGGCCGTCTCCGGCTCCCGCTCCTGGGCGGGCTCGGGCTCGTGGCGCGGCGGCGTGTACGGGGTGAACGGGTCGCTGTAGCCGGGTGCCGGGGCGGGGGCGGGCGGCTGAGCGGAGGCCACCGGGGCGACCGGTGCTGTAGGGGGCACGGCGGCAGCCGGTGCTACGGGGGCTGCCGGCGCTGCGGGGCGAGGGGCTGTCTCATGGTGCCGCTGGGGAGCCTGCGGCTGCTCGGTCCCACGACCGCGCGCTGCGGCATTGCCTACCGGGCGGATGGGGTTGACCGGCCGGCTGGGTATCTGCTGCTGCCCCCGACCGCCCTGTTCGCTCCATTCGCCCTGTTCGTTCCACCCGGGGCCTCTGTGAGCATCGGGGTCGCGCGGTTCACCCGGGTCGTCCTGTTCGGCCCGGCCGTCCTGGTCCTGCCGGCCCTGAGCGTGATGCCCTTCCTGCTGATCACTGGAGGACTTCTTCGCCGGCGGAGTGAACCAACCCCAATCGCCACTGCTGCCGCCAGAAGAGCCGTTATCGGCCGACGTGGTGGTCGGAGCGTCCATGGTTGCCTCGCCTCGAACGTCTTTCGGTTGACTTCGCACTTCCGTGGAACGGAACTGCCCGCAATTCCCCCGTCCTGCCCCGGAATTCTTAATCGAGTCAAGCGATCCCGGCAACACCCTCTAAAGCGGACATATCTCACTTCCTTGCGGCAATGCGGAGCAGATGCGGCATCAGCACCATGCCACCCCTGCCATCACAACGGACAAACAGTCGGAAGTCCGGGTGTCACGGGCCGCTTCACCGCTAGGCTGGCGAGCTTGGCCCGCCCTACGCGACCCACGGAAGCCCTCACCGCCGCCAAGTCGGACTCGACCATACCGGCAGTAGTTGAAACCACAAGACCTGATCTTGGAACACTCCGTGCGGCCCCTCCGATAACAGTGATCCTCCCCACAGAGTGCATTTTCGGCGGATAGAGCGGACGATTCTCCAGAGGAATGTCCTTAATTACCGGCCAGTACGGACCAGTTCGTATGCCACTCGCAGATCGCGCCCCGCATACGCATACGAAGCCAGGTCACTGACATGGTGATCCGCATTCACGGCCACCGATTGGGGCACCACGGTGAACAGTTCGGCGTCCGACATCGAGTCGCCGTACGCCACACAGTCGGCCCTGGTCAGCCCGTACTGCACACAGAGTTCATCCGCGATCCGCACCTTCGCCGCGGACGAGAGCACGCCGGCCGGCGCCACCGGACCCCGGAGCGGAACGCTGGGCCAGCGAGAACCGTGAGCGGTGTCAACACCCCAGGCCAAAAGCCGCTCAACGAAGAAAGAGGGCGAAAGGGAGATCACCGCACAGCGCTCACCGCGGGCCCGGATATCCGCCCAGACCTCCTGAATTCCGGACAGCCATGGTGCACCCTCGAAGGCCGCCGCCACATGAACGTCGGTCAACTCGGCGGCCCAGAGGTCGCATGCCAGCTGTGCGTACTGCGGCGGCGTCAGCTCCCGCGCCGTGAACCGCCGCTCCAGCTCGGCGATCTCCCGCTCCAGCCCGAGCTGCCGGGAGATCTCGATCGCGGCCGCGGACCCGTAGAGCAGAGTCCCGTCCATGTCGAACAGATGCAGCTTGCTCATGCCCCGGAGCCTAGGACGTCACCCCCGGTTCGGCACCGACGGGGCAGGGGTTCAGGTGCAAGTAGGCCGAAGTGGGGACGGGTGGGGTGGTTGGGGAGATAGAGGTCTTTGGGGCAGCTGATGTTGTTGGGGCGCTTGGGGTACTTGGGGTGCTTCGGATGAGAGTGGCGGTGGAGATCTGAGGGCAGTCGGCGCGAGTGCGGCAGGTCGGCAGACCGGCGTGAGGAAGGCGTCGCGGCAGGAACGCATCACGACGGCAAGGAGGGCGCCACCGCCCGCTGACGGAGCGGCGCCGCCGAGGCGACGGACGGCGCCGTACGGACGGAGAGCCTGACTGTCGTCAGGCCAGGCCGGCTTCTGCCCGTGCCGTCACCGCAATCTCGTGGTCCTGCACGGGTGCACCACCACCGACGCCGATAGCGTCGATCAGCCTGCCGTCCCGGTGGAGCGGCAGCCCGCCCGCGAGGAAGAGCAGCGGCCGGTCCAGTGCCGTGGGCAGCGTGTGGAAGAGGCCCTCGGGCCGTACGAGGTCGATGAGGTCGGCGGTCGGCGGTCGGCGGTCGGCGGTCGGCGGTCGGCGGTCGGCGCATCCAACTGCAGTGCCGTAGAGGCCTTGCGGGTGCTGGTCTCGCCGGATATCAGCACCACCCCGTCCTCCCGTCGGAAGCCCAGCAGATGACCACCCGCGTCCAGCACGGTGATGCTGCCCCGCACGCCAAGACTGTCGGCGGCCCGTACGGCGGCCTCGATGAGCCCCTCTCCTTCACCGGTGGTGAGGGGACGGACCGTCGGGACGACAGCGGTTTCGGGGGCCGGTGAAGACGTCGGCGATGAGGGTGCGGTGGCAGCGGGGCGGGTTGTGGACGTGGAGGAGGAGGTGGCATCGGGGCGGAGGGAGTGCGGCCGGGGTCGACCTCGAGGCCGGTGTCGTCAGCTCTGGCCCGCCGGCACGGGCTCATCGGCGAGCGTGCTGCTGCCGGCGCCGCCGGTGACCACGGTTCCGCCGGTGACCACAGTTCCGCCGGTGACCACAGTTCCGCCGGTGGCCGGCCGGCGCCGCTCCAGGGCACAGGCGAATATCGCGACACCGAGCGCCGCCACGGTCATCAGCGCACCGACCCAGTTGGTGGCGGTGTACCCGAGACCCGCAGAGATGACGATCCCGCCGAGCCAAGCGGCCAGTGCGTTGCCGAAGTTGAACGCCGCGATATTTCCGGCCGAGGCGAGGGTGGGGGCGGCGGCAGCCTGGTCCATCACCCGCTTCTGCAGCGGCGGCACGGTCGCGAACCCGAAGCTGCCGATCAGTCCGATGGTGACGGTCGCCGCGATCTTGTTGTGCGCGGTGAAGGTGAACACGGCCAGCGAGAGCGCCAGACCGGTCATCGACACGAACAACATGGGCATCATGGCGCGGTCGGTGAAGCGGCCGGAGACCAGGTTTCCGCCCACCATGCCGAGGCCGAAGACGGCCGTCAGCCAGATGACCGACGACGGCGCGAAGCCGGTGACCTCGGTCATCATCGAGGCGAGATAGGTGACCGCCGCGAAGACACCGCCGAAGCCGAGGACCGTCATCAACATCGCCAGGCCGACCTGCGGATTGCGGAAGACCGCCAGTTCCCTGCCGATGGGGGAGGCCGCCTTCGCGCGCTGCGCCGGGACCAGCCTGACGATGCCGAGCAGTCCGATCACCCCGAGTGCGGTGATGGCGTAGAAGGTCATCCGCCAGCCGAACTGCTGGCTGAGCATCGTGCCGGCCGGTACGCCCACGACGTTGGCGACGGTCAGGCCGCTGAACATCAGCGAGATGGCGGTGGCGCGCTTCTGCGGTGCGACCAGGTCGGCGGCCACCAGCGCCCCGATACCGAAGAAGGCACCGTGCGTGAACGCGGCGACGATCCGGCCGGCCAACATGATCCAGAAGTTCGGCGCGAGCCCCGTGAGCAGGTTGCCCACGATGAACAGGCCCATCAGCAGCATCAGCATCTGCTTGCGGGTGAAGCGCGTGCCGAGCGTGGTCATCAGGGGAGCGCCGACGACCACACCGAGGGCGTAGAGCGTGGTCGCGTATCCGGCGAGCGGGATGGAGATGCCGAAGCCGTCCGCCATGTCGGGCAGCAGGCCCATGACCGCGAACTCGGTCGTTCCGATCCCAAAGGCACCGATGGCCAGAGCCAGGAGTGCGAGCGGCATGACGGATCCCTTCGAATGATTGCGCCAGTCCTTTACGAGCGTTCACAATAATTGCAGACGCCGATTAATTGCAAGCGCCGTATATTTCGAACGTGGCCTATCCTGGTCGTGCGCCCCTTGAGGAGGTCTTCGATGACGCAGCAGACGCGCGAGCAGCAGGAAAGCCGGGAGCGGGCGGCGTCCCAGGAGGCGGCAGCGGCGACCCCCGGTTGCACCCCGGCGACGGCCCCCACGCTGGCGCAAGGCTGGTGCGCGCTCTCCGCCCTGCACGGCCGCATCGAGTCGCACATCGAGCGCGCGCTGCAGGCCCAGCACGACCTCAGCGTCCGCGAGTACTCGGTCCTCAACGTGCTCAGCGAGCAGCACGACGGACCGGGCGGGCACCTGCGGATGCACCAGGTAGCGGACTCCGTCGTCCTCAGCCAGAGCGCCACCACCCGCCTGGTGACCCGGCTGGAGGAGCGCAGGCTGCTGGCGCGCTACCTGTGCCCCGACGACCGGCGCGGCATCTACACCGACGTCACGCCCGAGGGTCTCGCGCTCCTGGTGGAGGCCCGGCCCACCCACGACGGCGCGCTCCGTAAGGCGCTCCAGGAGGCCGCCCAGCGCCCGGAGCTGGCGCCGCTGGTCACCGCGGTCGAGACGCTCGCACCGCCGGCCGATCACTGAAGGCCGTTACTGAAGGCCGTTACTGAGGGCCGATTGCTGACGGCCGGCCGTCAGCGTCCGGCGTCGAGGTACGGCCGTACGGGAGGAGACGGGGTCGGGCGCCGCGGCATGGACACCGGCCCGTTGTCGGCCCGCCGCCCCGCCATGACACGCCATAGGGTCGCGGCCATGAGCGATCTCGAGATTCGCCGCGCCACCGAAGCCGATCTGTCCGCCATCGTCGCGATGCTCGCCGACGACCCGCTGGGCGCCACCCGCGAGTCGCCCGACGACCTCACGCCGTACCGCGCCGCGTACGAGACGATGGCCGCCGACCCTCAGCAGCACCTGATGGTCGCGGTGCGGGCGGGCCAGACGATCGGCACCCTCCAGCTCACAGTGATCCCCGGACTGTCCCGGCGCGGCGCCACCCGCTCGATCATCGAGGGCGTCCGGATCCACCGTGACGAGCGGGGCAGCGGCCTCGGCAGCCGGCTCATCGAGTGGGCGGTCGAGGAGTCCCGCGCGCTCGGCTGCCAGATGGTGCAGCTCACCTCCGATGCCACCCGGGTCGATGCGCACCGCTTCTATGAGCGCCTCGGGTTCGAGGCCTCCCACCTGGGCTTCAAGCTGATGCTCTGACACGGCCGGCAGCACACCATCGGGGCGGGCCCACGGCCGGGGAGGCATCCACGGTCGCAGGCGACCCCACGCCCGGGCTGCCCCGCGGGTCCCACGCCCGGGCCCCGGCGAGCCCCGGTCCACTCTTGCGGGCCGGCCTCACGCCCGCCGCGTGCGAGCCCGCTCCCGGTGGGCCTTCTGCCGACAGGCACCCCCGCAGTAGCGCGCACGACGCCCCGTGCGGGCCGCCACGAGGGCCGCACCGCACACCGCGCACCGCCATTCGTTACGATTTCCGCGCTCCGGAGGAAGTTTCGTTACGTCCGGCGTGGCCCGCAGTGCATCACACATCAACGCCGTCATTCGCTCCGGAGCCTGGGCCTCCGGACTCGCCGCCTGCCGAGCCCGTTCCATCGAAAGGCAGCCCACCAGCAGCGCCCTGAGGTCCGTTATCCCGACGTCCCGCCGTACGGCGCCTGCCTGTTGGGCCCTGATCAGCAGGGCTTCCAGCGCCTCGTCGAAGTCCTTCCCCACACCCGGGGACGGCGTGAAGCGCCCTGCGCCGGCCGCCTCCAGCGCGTCGCACAGCGCCTTGTTCCGCGACACCAGCCGCACCACCGAGGACAGGAAGCGAAAGAAGACCCCACCGGGATCCTCGGCATCCACCAAGTCCCTTGCGGTATCGGTGAAGAGTTCGATCCGATCCACGATCGCCGCCCTAAACAGGGCTTCCTTGGAAGGGAAATGGCGGTAGACGGTTCCCGCCCCGACCCCGGCCCGGCGTGCGATCTCCCCGAGGGGGACGCCCAACCCCTGTTCCTCGAAGGCGAATCGGGCCGCCTGGAGCACCAGTGCCCGGTTGCGCCGGGCATCGGCACGCGCGGCCGGCGCACCCCGCACGACACCACCGTCCGACATCACCGGACCTCCTGAGGGACATCGACATCCACGTGGAGCGCTCCGCGATCAAGCGGGTCGTCCATTCCGATTCTAGAGGAGGCTCTGAGCAAGATCGTTAAAGGCTCGGCGATCGCTTGCAGCGGCGCGCGCCGGGACGGCCGGATGCGTCAGCCGATAGGCAGCTCCCCCGAAGCGCACCCGGCCACCGCGTCGACCACCTCGATCGGACGGCAGTGGAGGCGCGGGCGACAGACAGCGGACGGGGCGTGGGGGACACCGGGCGGGTGCAAGCGGCGGCCGACGGGCGCGAGCGACAACCGCCGAGAGTGAGCCGACCCCGGACGCCGGATGCCTCACGCCGACACAGAGTTGAAGAGCGACGCCCAGCAGAGCGACAGGAATTCAGGAAATAAGGCCAAAGCAGCAAAAACAACAGGGAGGAAAGCAACAGAACGGGGCAATACGCAGGCTGTCCCTGGTCTCGCTGCTCCGCCACTGGGCCGCATCTGTCCGGACGAGGCGGTTGCCGCCCCCGGCGTACTCCTCAGAGGCCCAGACCCACCCCCGACAGCGCCTCAACTGGGGCGCGCACAGGTCCGTTTCACGTGAAACACAGCGCCGCTCGCCCCACCCAACACACCTTCACGCACACACAAAAAGGGCCGTGTTTCACGTGAAACACGGCCCCCTGAGCGGCAGGACTCAGTCAGCGACCACCGCATCCCAGGCCGAGCCCGCGGCCACCGCCGCGCCCTCGGCATCCACGGACACACCGAGCGCGTTCAGCCCGCCCGCCAGCGCCCTCAGCGACGCCGTCACCACGGCCCGGTCAGCAGCGCGGCCGTAGTGGTTCACCCGGATCATCTCCTTCGCCAGTGCCCCCGCCGCGGCCTGCACCGGCACCGCGGCATCCACCCTGAGGGCGGCGGTCACGATCTCGCGGGCGTCCACTCCCTCGGGAGCCCGGAGCGTCGTTGCGGCCGGCGCCGCGTCCTCGTCCCGCACGACATACGGCGCGAGCCCGCCGAGCTCCCGTACCCCGGCCCGGGTGGCCGCAGCCGCGGCGCGGTGACGGGTGATGACCGCGTCCAGGCCCTCGGCCTCGATCCGGTCCGCGGCCTGCTCCAGGGCAAGCATCTCCACCTGCGCCGGAGCGTGTGGAAGGGCGGTGCGTCCACCATCGATCCAGCGCTCCTTCCAGTCCAGGAGCGAGAGGTAGGAACGCCGCGGCGCCTGCTCATTGGCAGCGATCCGCTCCCATGCACGAGCGCTGACCGACGCCACGGACACCCCGGCGGGTCCGGCCATCGCCTTCTGCCCGCCGATCACACAGAGGTCCACGCCCCACTCGTCGGTGAGCAGCGGCTCGGCACCCACCGACGCGACCGCGTCCAGCATCAGCAGCGCGCCGTGCTCCCGCACCACCGCGCCGATCTCTGCGACGGGGTTGGTGTTGCCGGTGGCCGCCTCGGCGTGCACCAGGCTGACGAAGTCGATCTCGGGGTGCTCCCGCAGCGCCTCCGCCACCTGCTGCGGGGCGACCGCACCGGTGAACGGCGCGCTGAGGTTGATCACCTCGGCCCCGCAGGACCGCAGCCAGCCGCCGAAGGTCTCGCCGTACGGCCCGGTGATGATGTTGAGCGCGGTGCTGCCGGGCCGCACGGCCGAGCGGATACAGGCTTCCAACGGCAGCAGCGCCTCGCCCTGCATCGCCACCACATCGCACCGGGTGCGCATCAGCGCGGCCACCTTGTCCTCGATCCGCGCGAAGTGAGACGCCGTGAGCGGCGGCAGGTCGAGCAGGGCGGGGACAGCGGAGTTTGCGGTCGGGTCGGACACGGCAGTCACCAGGGCCTTCCAGCGGTAGCGAGCCGCCTCGGCGCGGCTCCTGACGTCGGGCCCGACTGTACGTGCGACCGCTGTGCCCACGCCGTACGGGCCCAGTGTCGCCCGTCCCGGGCTCAGGACCGCCAGCCGCCCGGGTCCACCCCGCCGGGTACCGGAGCCGACGGCTCGTAGGGCCCGCGGGTGAACACGAAGGTGCCCAGGTCCAGATGGCTCACCGCACCGTCCCGGTCCCGCACCACCCGCAGCGTCTCGCCCGCGTAGTAGCCGTCCAGCCCGGTCCAGGTGCCGTCCTCCTCTGCTCGGAAGCGCGCGGCCCGCCCCGTTCCGGAGAGCGGTGCGAGCTCCAGTGCGCGCTCCGCGTGCAACCGCACCACATGCGGGTTCGCGCCCCAGTACCAGGGCCCGGTCAGCGCCAGCAGCTCCGGATCCAGCGGTCCACTCAGTGGGCGCCAGGGCTCGGGGATCCGGGGCTCGTGCTCGATCACGATCCCGGTGAGGTCGGCGGCGATGGCCGGAACCACCGGCCCCGACGTGCAGTTGGCGAGCACGATGCCGGCCACGTCCTCCTCGGCATCGGCCCACAGCGCCGCCAGGAACCCGGGCATCGAACCGCTGTGCCCGAACAGCGTCCGACCGCCCCGCCGTACGAGCTGGAGGCCCAGCCCGTAGCCGCCCTCCCCCGCGGCTCCCTCCGGCGGTACGGCAGGCGTCCGCATCTCGGCCAGGGTCGCCGCGTCCAGTACGCGCTGATCGCCCCGCACCAGGAACGCAGCCCACCGGCACAGGTCCTCCAGCGTCGACCACAACTGCCCCGCGGGGCCCATCAGCCCGGTGTCCTGCGCCGGTTCCGGAAGCAGCACATCGGCCCACGGATGCACCGCCCAGCCGCTCGCATGCGGCGGCTCCGGCCGCAGCGTCGTACGGTGCATGCCCAGGGGCTCCAGCACCTCGCGGCGCAGCACCTCGGCCCACGGCATACCGCCCCGCAGCCGTTCGACCAGCGCGCCGAGCAACGCATAGCCCGGGTTGGAGTAGTGGTGCCGCCGGCCCGCGGGCAGCCGCTGCGGCGACTCGCCGAACAGATCGGCCGGCTCGGGCCGCAGCCCGCCCGGGGTCCGCTCCCACCACGGGCCACGCGTCTCCGCGGCCAGCCCCGAACTGTGGGCGAGCAGCTGAGCGACCGTGGCATCCGGCACCGGAGTGCCCTCCAGATGCGTACCGAGCGGGTCCTCCAGCCTCAGCAGCCCCTCGTCCCGCAGCCTCATCACCAGCACGGCGACAAAGGTCTTGGTGAGGGACCCGATCCGGTACTGCACATCGGCGTGCGCGGCCTCCTCCTCGGCGGCACTCCGGGCGCCGGTCCATACCGCTCGCCCCTCACGGACCACCCCGCCCACCATCGAGGGCGCCCGTCCCTCGGCCTGCCCGGCAGCCAGCCGGTGCAGCAACGCCCGCCGCGTCTGGGGCAGCAGCTCGGCCGCACCTCCGGACGTCCCGGACGTCCCGGACGGCGGCGGCGTACGGACGGCCGGCTCGGGGACGTGCGCCCCGTCGTGGGACCCCTCGGAGTGGGTGGTGGTCATGGCGCTCCTCAACGGCAGTTCCGACACGGCAGATCAGACGGACAGCTTCGCCCCTCCTGCCCAGCCCCAGCCAGCCCGCTATGACGCGAAAGACGTCCCTAGTTGCCGGCACCCAGCGCCGCCGCGCCGATCACCGTCTCCAGCGCGGCCTGCTCGTCGTCCGGCAGCCACCGCGCCGCATGGACCATGTGCAGCGCCGAACGCAGTCGTGTGCGGTCCTGGTCGGTGCCGAGGTATCCGAGGTAGGCCGGGAGCGTCAGCCCCAGCGCCTTGAGATCGGCCCGCGCGCACCAGCGGGAAAACAGCTCCCGGAGGCGTGCGTCGAGCTCCTCTTCGAGGGGTTGGGGCAGCGCGTCCACACCGGTGGCACCACCTTCCCCGTACGTGTCCCCGGCCGCCGCCCCCGTGCGGCGCAGGCCCTCCACGATCGCGAAACGGTTCCAGTCGCCGTACTGTCCCTCGGAGGCATCGGCCACTCGCTGCGCCGCACGCACGAAGTACGTATGGGCCGGTGCGGGTTGGCCGAGCTGCTGATGGGCGTGCGCCATATTCACGTACAGCGAGGGATAGAAGGCCTGCACCCGCGCGTCCCCCACCCGGTCGGCGCGGTCCAGGCACTCCCTGTTCCAGCGCAGCGTCTCCTCGGGTGTGAGCTGCTGCCGTGCGAGGTAGTGCGCGGCGATGCATGCCTCATAGTCGTCGGCGGCGGCCTCCCAGGCGCGCTGGAAGAGTTCGAGCGCCCTCTCCGCTCTCCCCTCCGCTTCGGCCTGCATGCCCGCCACGCACAACCGCACCACGGGCAGGTCCGGGTCCACGGTCCCGCTCCCCTCCTCAGCCCTCACCGGCCGCCCCCGGGTCCCGCTCCGTGCACGGGCATCACCAGCGTCGTGAAGCTTCCCTGGTCCGCGGACCGGACCACGACGGGGCGGTCCGCCGCAGCCGCTTCCAGCAGCACATCGGGCCCCACGCCTGCCTCCAGCGCGGGCACCAGGACCGCCGGGTCGAACAAGATCGGAAGCCAGGGCCCGGTGCGGACCGCCCCCAGTCGGACCGCCGCACGTCCGCCGCCGGACACCTCCACGGCGTCTTCGGCCGCAGCGCCGGCCGCTGTTTCACGTGAAACAAGGCGCCCGCCCGGCCCGTTCGACCGCTCTTGGCCCGGGGCGGTACCCCCCGCGACGAGCGACAACGACACCGCCCCCGCCCGCCCGGCCACCGCATCCCGCAGCCCCACCCGGTCGACGATGACCCGGTGCCGTCCGGCCTCCATCCCCTCCAGCATCAGCCGGTAGTCCGGAAACGCCGCGGCGGAGACACCGCCGTCCTGCCCCTCACCCGCGCCCTCCAGCACCGTGCGGCAGTCCCCCTCGCTCCACAGCCGGAGCCCGGTTTCGTCCCCTGCATACTCCACATCGACCGCCGCCCGCCGTACGGCCCACTCCGCCAGGCTCCGAGCGGCGTCCGCGCCGATGAGCAGACGCCGATGGCCGCCCTCGCACTCCATCGGCCGCAGCACCCGCACCGCCAGCCGGTAGCGGTCGGTGGCCACCAACCGCACCTCGCCCGCACCGAGTTCGAGCAGCACCCCGCCCAACACGGGGAACTCCTCCCGGGCCGCCCCGGTCGCCGCGGCGGGCACCACCTGCCGTACCGCGCTGGCGAGTTCGGCGCCACCCACCCGCGCCCGGCTGCCGCCGTGCCCCGGCTCGGCGTCCGCCCCCGCCAGAAAGCGCTCCACCACGTCCCGTGCCTGGTCCACGGTCCGCCGCAGCCGCGCCAGATGAGCCCGAAGGACGTCCTGTGCGGCCTGCTCGGTCCCGTCGAGCACCACCGCGACATCCACCAGCGGCAACCCCGCCTGCCGCAACCGCCGCAGCCGCACCGCCCGCGCGGCCTGCCCCGCCCCATAGCGCCGGTACCCCGTCACGGCGTCCACCCTGGCCGGTCGCAGCACCCCGCAGTCGTCGTAGAACCGCAGGGCGCTCGGCGTCATCCCCACCCGCCGCGCAAAGGCGCCGATGCTCAACAGGTCTTCACTGTCGTCCATGCCGGCGATTGTGGAGTTTCAAGAAGCCTGAAGGTCAATCTCCACAGCGCCGATCGCCCCGCCCCCGTAAGCACCAGGCCCGGATCCCGCCCCGTGAGCGACACTGACCCGATGACGCGTGATGCCCACGAGCAGGACCCGACGCGCACCGGGGAGGGCGCCGAACCGCTCGATCCCGACGGCCTGACCGTCGGCCGGACGGCGGCGCTCGTCGGGGTCAGCGTGAAGACGCTGCACCACTGGGACGGCATCGGCCTGGTACACCCGAGCGAGCGCACCTGGGCCGGGTACCGGGTGTACTCGGGCGAGGACATCGCCCGGCTCCACCGGGTCCTGGTCTACCGGGAACTCGGGCTTCCGCTCGCCGAGATCGGCCGGATCCTCGACGATCCGCACGCCGATGCCCGCGGCCACCTGCGCCGGCAGCGGTCCCAGCTCGTCGAGCGCATCTCCCGCCTGCAGAAGATGGTCGGCGCGGTCGACCGGATGTTGGAGGCCTCGACCACGGGGATGCAGCTGACCCCGGAGGAGCAGATCGAGATCTTCGGCACCGACTGGCAGCCCGCCTGGGTCGAGGAGGCCGAGGACCGCTGGGGCGACACCGCGCAGTGGGCCCAGTACGCCGAACGGGCCGCCGGGACAACGCCGGAGGGCTGGAAGGAGATCGCGGCCGCAACCGACGCGCTGAACGCCGACCTCGCCGCTGCGCAGCGCACCGGCGTCGCACCCGGCTCCGATGCAGCGAACGCCCTCGCGGAACGGCACCGCGCACTGATCTCACGGTACTTCGACTGCACCCACGCGATGCAGGCGTGCCTCGGGCGGATGTTCACCGACGACCCCCGGTTCGCCGGGTACTTCGACGCGATCGCGCCGGAGCTGGCCTCCTGGCTGCGCGAAGTGATCTTCGCCAACGCCAAGGCGCACGGCGTCGACCCGGAATCCGCGCGATGGGAGTGAGCACACCATGAGCGGACCACCGGTGTACGACGGCCGAACGCCTCGGTCCTGAACGGCAGTTCCGGGCAGGGGTCCCGGCAACCCCGGTACCGCCGCGCGCACGAACGCCTCCCTACGGTCTCCCCTGCGCGGCTTGACCCTCCTGCAACAGGAGGCCCTACGGTCCGAGCCATGAAGATCGTGGTTCACGACACGGCGTCCGCCATGCTCGACCTCCTCCAGCGACCGCTGGCAGAGCGGCCCGACGCCCTACGAGAGATACTCCGACCGCTCCAGACCGTGATGTCCACGGTGGGCGACGTCGACCTGGTCGAGATGCACCACAGGGGCAGTGGCTTCCGCACCGACCGTGAGGACCCCCGGTACCTGTCCGCCGTGCGCCAGATGCAGGACGCGGGCGTATGGAGCCGGATCGAGGACTCGCTCACCGCCGCGTGGGAGCGGATCAGCGGGTCGGTGCCCGGCATCGGGCACGCCGAAACCGTGCACGTGGTGCTGGTGCTCGGCGACCCCGACGACGACCACCTGACGGTGCGCAGCGCCGGCTACTTCGGCATGGGCGGCTTCCCCGGAGCCATCCACCTACTGATGTGGCCCACCGGGACGAGCCTGCAGAAGATCGGCCATGCCGCCGCGCACGAGCTGCACCACAACGTGCGCTACGCGAACGTGGCCTGGAACCCGATGACCGTCACGGTGGGGGAGCACGTCGTCGCCGAGGGCCTGGCCGAGGCGTTCGTGCGGGAGCTGGACGGCGAGCAGGCCATGGGCCCGTGGTCGCAGACGCTGACCGGCGCCGCGCTGGACGACGCCTACCGAAGGATCACCACCGACATCGACCTGGCCGGGATGCAGCACCTGACGCCGTACGTCCTGGGCGATGGCACCGCGCGGCGGATGGGCCAGCAGCCCGTGGGGCTGCCGGACTTCGCCGGGTACGCGGTGGGGCTGCGGATCGTGGACGCCCACCTGAAGGCCTCCGGTCTGACCGCCGCGCAGAGCACCGCCCTGCCGGCGCGCGAGATCCTCGCCAACGCCGGTGTGCCGACCCGCGCATGACCGTTCCGGTGCTCCGGTGGGACGGCACGGGACCCGAGCCCGCCGGAGCAGGCCGCGCCCGGACCCACACCCCCGCTGTTCTGCCGACGGTGAAGACCGGCCCGACCGGGCTCGACGATCACTACAGTCCAGTCGCATGACAACAATCACCACACGCACGGTCGAATACCCGGCCGACGGCTTAACGATGATCGGGCACCTCGCGCTCCCCGCCGGTGTCGACCGCCGGCCCGCGGTCCTGATCGGGCCCGAGGGGCTGGGGCTCAGCGACGTCGAGCGCCGCCGAGCCGATGCCCTGGCCGAGCTGGGATACGTGGCGCTGGCCTTCGACCTCCACGGCGGGCGCTATCTGGGCGACCCCGAGGAGATGCTGGCCCGTTGCATGCCGCTGCTCGCCGACCCCGACCGGATGCGGGGCATCGGCCATGCGGCACTCGACGTGTTGCGTGCCGAACCGCGGGCCGACCAAGACCGGATTGCCGCTGTCGGCTACGGCACCGGGGGCGCAATTGCGCTGGAACTCGGGCGCGACGGCGTCAACCTGCGGGCAATCGGGACGGTCAACGCACTGACCACCGGCCGACCGGGCGAGGCGGCGCACATCCGTTGCCCCGTGTGGGCCGGGGTCGGATCGGAGGACCCGATCATGCCCGCTGAGCAACGGGACGCCTTCGCCGCCGAGATGCAGGCCGCGGGCGTCGACTGGCGCCTCATGGTCTACGGCGGAGCCCTGCACGCCTTCCACCACCCACCCGTCGACCACACCACGCGCCCCGGCGTCGGCTACCACCCGCAGCACGCGCAGCGGGCCTGGCGCGACATCGTCGACCTGCTCGCCGAGTGCCTGCCCGTAACGGAGTGAGCCAGAGCGTCAGGACTGCCGTCGTCCTGACACGACACCGGAGAACATGACACGGAGCCTGAGACTCCACAGCGGATGTAGGGTCTCGCGGCTGGTGTCGGAGATCGCCCTCGTGGCCTGCAGGTTCTTCCGCAGTATCGCGTCGTGTCAGACGTCGGAGTCTCAAACTCGCGTCGTTTGCTCGACCGTCCGTCCTGATCGGATCGGATGTCATTCCGGGACGAGTTGGCTCGTGCGGAACCAGAGTTCGTGCTGGGGCCCGGTCCGGCTCTGGATTCACTGCTCGCCAGCAGCCTCACCTAGCTGGAAGGTCGGGTGACTTCCCAGGCCGCCTCGATCATCTGGAAGATCTCGTCCAGCGCGGCGTCCGGGTCGGCCGCCTCACGGGCCAGCGCAAAGGCGTCGATCACGAACCTCGCGATCGTCCGGCAGGCCGTTGCGCTCTGGGACAGGTCGGGATCGGCGACGAGGGCCGTGGCCAGCGACTCCGCGTGGCGCAGCCGCATCGATTCCTCGTACTCCCGCAGGGCACGTGACGCGTCGATCATGCGGTAGATCGGGGCGGCGCCGTCCCCCGTGCAGTGCCGGACCACGGCCTGGATCTCGCGGCGCAGCGCGGGGATGAGTGGCTCGTGCGGCCCCCGGTCGGTGACCGCCTGCGTGAGGCGCTGCTCGAAGTTCTCGTCCTGCTCGAACACCAGGGCCTCTTTCGAGGCGAAGTGGGAGAAGAGCGTGGTGACGGCCACGTCGGCCTCGGCGGCCACGTCACGGATGCCCACCGCGTCGTACCCGCGCTCCAGGAAGAGCCGCAGGGCGGTGTCGGCGATCTTCTGGCGGGTCGCGGCCTTCTTGCGTTCACGGCGTCCGGTCGTCGGCACGGTCATGGCGGTGACACTACCAAATCCAAAGGAATATCCGTTCCTAAACCATAACCGTTAGTGTTACGGTCGGCCGCATGAAGAGAGTGAGCTTCGCCGCGTTCGGCGGTCCCGACGTTCTCCACCTCGAAGACGCCGAGGAGCCCCACGCGGGCCCCGGCCAGATACGCGTCGCCGTGCGGGCGGCGGGCGTGAACCCGGTCGACTGGCGGATCCGTGAAGGCCAGTTCCAGGAGGTCCGCCCGGTCGAGTTACCTGCCGGAGTCGGGCAGGACGCCGCCGGGGTGGTGGACCAGGTCGGCGAGCACGTCGAAGGGGTCGAGGTCGGTGACCGCGTGTTCGGGCGGGGCTCGAGTACGTATGCCGAGTTCGCCGTCCTCGCGGCCTGGGCCCGTATGCCCGAGAGCCTGACCTTCGAAGAGGCGGCCGGGTACCCCTCCGTCGTGGAGACCGCGCTGCGCATCATCGGTCAGGCCGGTGTGCGGTCCGGGCAGACGCTGCTGGTCAGCGGCGCGTCCGGGGGAGTTGGATCGGCGGTGCTCCAGATCGGCCGCGAGCGCGGCATCACGGTGATCGGCACGGCCGGAGCCGCGAACCAGGAGTACCTGCGGAGCCTGGGCGCCCTCGCCACGACGTACGGCGAGGGCTGGGTCGAGCGGGTGCGGCGGCTCGGACAGGTCGACGCGGCGCTCGATCTGGCCGGGTCGGGCGTGATCCGCGAGCTCGTCGAGCTGACCGGGGATCCGCGGAGGGTGGTCTCCATCGCCGACCTGGGTGCGCCGGAGCACGGTGCCCGGTACTCCGGCGTGACCGGGAACGTGCCGGAAGCCCTCGCCGAGGCCGTCCGCCTCATCACGCGGGGAAAGCTCCACATCCCGGTCGAGAAGTCGTACCCGCTCGCCGAGGCCCCGGCGGCACACATCGACAGCCGGGCCGGTCACACGCGCGGACGCCGGGTCATCGTCGTCTGAGCCGTTCCCTGCCCGGTCGCACGGCCCGGCGAGCTGCCTTCCTTCCAGCGATCCTGCCGGGGCCCACCCGGCAGGTGTGCGACACGCAAGGAGCCCCATGCACACTCCTGTCACGATCATCGGCGCCGGACTCGGCGGCCTCGTCCTGGCCCGCGTCCTGCATCTCCACGGCATCCCGGTCACGGTCTACGAGGCGGAGTCCTCCCCGACGGCGCGTTCGCAGGGCGGGATGCTCGACATCCACGACTACAACGGCCAACTCGCCCTCCAAGCAGCCGGACTGATGGACGAGTTCCGCGGCCTCATCCTGGAGGGCCGCCAAGCGATACGGCTCCTGGACCGCAATGGAACCGTCCTGTTCGACAAGGCCGACGACGGCACGGGTGAAAGCCCCGAGGTACAGCGCGGCGAGCTGCGACAGATCCTGCTGGACGCACTCCCCGACGGCACCGTCCGATGGGGCCACAAGGCCACTGGCGTCCGCGCCCTCACCGAGGGCCGTCACGAGGTGACCTTCGCAGGCGGCGCCGCCGTCGTCACGAACCTGCTGGTCGGCGCGGACGGCGCATGGTCACGGGTCCGACCGCTGCTCTCCGACGCCACACCCGAATACGTCGGCCGGTCCTTCGTCGAGACCTACCTGCACGACGCCGACACGCGGCACCCGGCCGCCGCCAGAGCGGTCGGCGGCGGGACACTCGTCGCGCTCGACCCGGACGGGAACGGGAAGTGGCTCGTGGCTCACCGGGAGAAGAGCGGGGTCCTCCGCACCTACATCACACTGGCCAAGCCGCAGGACTGGTTCGCCACCATCGATTTCACCGATGCCACCGCAGCCGCCGAGCGGATCGCGGAGGAGTACGACGGCTGGGCACCGGAACTCACCGCCCTGATCACCGCCGGCCAGACCGCGCCGGTCCTGCGCCCCCTCCACGCCCTGCCGGTCGGGCACCGCTGGGACCGGGTGCCGGGAGTGACCCTGCTCGGCGACGCCGCCCACCTCTCAACCCCCAACGGTGAAGGCGCCAACCTGGCCATGCAGGACGGTGCCGAACTCGGAAAGGCCCTCGCCGCACACCCCGACGCCATCGAGACCGCCCTCACCTCATACGAACAAGCGCTGTTTCCCCGCAGCGCCGCGGCCGCCGCCGAGGTCGCCCACAACCCCACGCCCCAGGACGTGATCGATTTCTTCACCGACCGGGACCAAGCGGGAATCTGACGGTCCCGCAGAGGTGAGCGACTGCGAGCTCTCCTGCTGAACGACCTGCTACGCGTACGGAGGTTGTCCGTGTTTGCTATGCAATACCACCGCTACGGCGGTTCCGAAGTCCTCTGCATGGAGGAGGTCGAAGAGCCGCACGCCGGGCCCGGTCAGGTCCGCATCGCGGTGCGTGCCACCGGCGTCACCCCGGTTGACTGGTACCTGCGTTCAGGGATGCTGCAGGACATCGCCACCCTGGACTTCCCCCACATCCCCGGCATGGATGCCGCCGGAATGGTCGACGAGGTGGGAGAAGGGGTGACCGGCACCGCCGTGGGAGACGAGGTCTTCGGCCTCGTCCCCTTCGTGGATCAGGGAGGCGCCGCGGCCCAGTACGCCGTCCTTGAGGCATGGGCACCGAAGCCTCAGTCGTGGTCTTTCGAGGAAGCGGGTGGCGCCGCGGGCAACATCGACACAGCCATGCGTGTACTGGAGGCCCTGGAAGCCGCCGAGGGCATGACCTTGCTGATCGATGGTGCCGCCGGAGGCGTCGGCACCATCACCGCGCAACTCGCCCAGGCTCGGGGCCTCGACGTGATCGGCACCGCGAGCGAAGGCAACCACGGCTTCCTCGACCAGCTCGGCGTCGTTCCGGTCACCTACGGGGCGGGCCTGGCCGATCGCCTTGCCCCACTGGCTCCGCACGGGGTCGACGTGGTTCTGGACGCGGCCGGTAAGGGCTCTCTTGGCGAACTGGTGGCCATCGCCGGCGACCCGCACCGCGTGGTGACCATCGCAGACTTCGACGCCGACCGACACGGAGTGCGGTACTCCCGCTCCCGAGCAGGAGAGTCGCCGGGCTGGGCAGGACTGCCACTGGCGGCCGATCTCGCCGACCGCGGACGCCTCACCGTCCCGCTGCACGCCGTGTTCCCGTTGAAGGAGACCGCCACAGCTCACGACGCCAGCGCCACCGGCCACGCGCGCGGCAAGATCGTCATCACCGTGCCCTGACAGCCGCGGGCCTGGTCGCACTGGCCGCGTACCGCCTGGCGACCGGGTATGTCCCGTCTTTTGAGGCCCTACAGCGGAACGGCTCAGGTCTGCGCCATGTCCACGAACCGCGAGTAGTGGCCCTGGAACGCCACCGTGATCGTCGCCGTCGGGCCGTTACGGTGCTTGGCCACGATGAGGTCGGCCTCACCGGCGCGCGGGGACTCCTTCTCGTAGGCGTCCTCGCGGTGCAGCAGGATGACCATGTCGGCGTCCTGCTCGATGGACCCGGATTCACGGAGGTCGGAGACCATCGGCTTCTTGTCCGTACGCTGCTCCGGGCCACGGTTCAGCTGGGACAGCGCGATGACGGGGAGCTCCAGCTCCTTGGCCAGCAGCTTGAGGTTACGGGACATGTCCGAGACCTCCTGCTGGCGGCTCTCGGCGCGCTTGGAGCCACCGGACTGCATCAGCTGGAGGTAGTCGATGACCACCAGCTTCAGCTCGTTGCGCTGCTTGAGCCGCCGGCACTTGGCGCGGATCTCCATCATCGAGAGGTTGGGCGAGTCGTCGATGTAGAGCGGCGCCGCCGAGACGTCCGGCATCCTGCGGGCCAGCCGCGTCCAGTCCTCGTCCGTCATGCTGCCGGAGCGCATGTGGTGCAGGGCCACCCGCGCCTCGGCGGACAGCAGGCGCATCGCGATCTCGTTGCGGCCCATTTCCAGCGAGAAGATCACGCTGGGCAGGTTGCTCTTGATCGAACAGGCCCGCGCGAAGTCCAGCGCGAGGGTCGACTTACCCATGGCGGGACGGGCCGCGATCACGATCATCTGGCCCGGGTGGAGGCCGTTCGTCAGGGAGTCGAGGTCGGTGAAGCCCGTCGGCACACCCGTCATCTGGCCCTGGCGCGAGCCGATCGCCTCGATCTCGTCGAGCGCGCCTTCCATGATGTCGCCGAGCGGGAGGTAGTCCTCGCTGGTGCGCTGCTCGGTGACGGCGTAGATCTCCGCCTGGGCCTTGTTGACGATCTCGTCGACGTCGCCGTCGGCGGCGTATCCCATCTGCGTGATGCGGGTGCCGGCCTCGACCAGCCGGCGGAGCACGGCACGCTCGTGGACGATCTCGGCGTAGTACTCGGCGTTGGCGGCCGTGGGGACGGACTGGACGAGCGTGTGCAGGTACGAGGCGCCGCCGACCCGGGCGAGTTCACCGCGCTTGGTCAGCTCGGCGGCGATGGTGATCGGGTCGGCCGGCTCGCCCTTGGCGTACAGATCGAGGATCGCCTGGTAGACCAGCTCGTGGGCGGGGCGGTAGAAGTCCTCGCCCTTGAGCACCTCGACGACGTCCGCGATGGCGTCCTTGGACAGCAGCATGCCGCCAAGCACGGACTGCTCGGCATCCAGGTCCTGCGGGGGGACCCGCTCGAAGCCGCCGGCCCAGGACCCTCCGTCGCCGTCGCCGTCGTCGCGCTGCTCACGGTCGCCGCGGCCGCGGCCCTTGCCCTCGCCACGCCGGGAGCGGGCGGCCGGCAGCAGGTCGCTGGGACCGGAGTCCGCCCAGGGGTCTTCCATGGGCTCGGGAATGCTCACCCCGGCACCTCCTCCCGTCCGCGGCGCGGACCTTGCTGTGCTGTTCTTTCTTACGGCACAGCTCTGACAATCGAGTCGCCCGACTCCGGTTACGGCGCGTCGAGTTCGGACGATTTCTCAGGCCGGAACAGGCGGCGGGTGCCGGACCACGGTAGGCCCGTGGGCACCGTCCGCCAATCTGGTTATCCACAGGCCATGTGGATGACTGCCCCTCAGCTGTGGAGAAGTCCCCGGATCCTGTGCACGGCACGGGGGAAACTTCTGTGGACAAGCACACAATTACGCCAACCGCACGCCCGTGACCTGCACCTTTCTCATCCATAGGCTGTGGGGGAGAAAAACTTTCCCCAGCGGTTCAAGATCGCGACAAACCGCACGGAGGAGAGGCCTCCACACAGCACAAAGTAAGGACTGCAGACAGATTGCATCTCTTACCTGTGGAAGATTAGATTGAGTGCATGACACAGGCTCCCGCGACCACGCGGCGCACCGTGCGGCGCCACGACCGCGAGATCATCACCCTCGCCCTGCCCGCCTTCGGCTCCCTGGTCGCGGAACCGCTCTTCGTCATGGTCGACAGCGCCGTCATCGGCCATCTGGGCACCTCCCAGCTCGCCGGTCTCGGCATCGCCGCCGGCCTGATGACCACCGCCGTCTCCGTCTTCGTCTTTCTGGCCTACGCCACCACCGCGGCGGTCGCCCGCAGGGTCGGCGCCGGCGACCTCCCCGCCGCGATCCGGCAGGGCATGGACGGCATCTGGCTCGCCCTGCTGCTCGGCACCGCGGTGATCGCCACCGTGCTCCCCACCGCCCCCTGGCTCGTCGAGGCCTTCGGCGCCTCCGCGACCGCCGCCCCGTACGCCACCACCTACCTGCGGATCAGTGCACTCGGCATCCCCGCGATGCTCGTGGTGCTGGCCGCCACGGGTGTGCTCCGCGGCCTCCAGGACACCCGGACCCCGCTCTACGTCGCCATCGGCGGCTTCTCCGCCAACGCCGCGCTCAATGTGGGCTTGGTCTACGGCGCCGGCCTCGGCATCGCCGGCTCGGCCTGGGGCACGGTCATCGCCCAGTGCGCCATGGCCGCGGTCTACCTGACCGTGGTGATCCGCGGCGCCCGGCGCCACGGCGCCTCGCTGCGGCCCGACGCCGCGGGGATCCGCGCCTCTGCCCAGGCCGGCGTTCCGCTGCTGATCCGTACGCTCTCGCTGCGCGCTGTGCTGCTGGTCGCCACCGCCGTCGCCGCCCGGCTCGGCGATGCCGAGGTCGCCGCCCACCAGATCGTGCTCACGCTGTGGTCCCTGCTGGCCTTCGCGCTGGACGCGATCGCCATCGCGGGGCAGGCCATCATAGGCCGCTACCTCGGTGCGGGGGACAGCGACGGCGCCCGGGCCGCCTGCCGCCGGATGGTCCAGTGGGGGATCGCCTCGGGCCTGGTCCTCGGTGTGCTGGTCGCGCTCGCCCGGCCGCTGTTCATCCCGCTGTTCACCTCCGACCCCGCCGTACAGGACCCGCTGCTGGCCACACTGCTGGTCGTGGCCGTGACCCAGCCGGTGTCCGGCATCGTCTTCATCCTCGACGGCGTCCTGATGGGCGCGGGCGACGGGCCCTATCTGGCCTGGGCGATGGTGGTGACGCTGGCGCTGTTCGTCCCGGCCGCGCTGGCCGTGCCCGCCCTCGGCGGCGGACTGGTCGCCCTGTGGTCGGCGATGACCCTGATGATGACCGTCCGGATGCTGACCCTTTGGCTGCGCGCTCGGTCCGGACGGTGGATTGTGACCGGGGCCTCGCGCTGAAGTCCCTGTCCTCATACAGATGGCATGCTGATAATGACCCTGTGCGCTCGCTTGCCAGGAAGTCCCTGCTGCCTCTGACGTTCGTCGTCATCATGGCTGCTGCCGTGGTGGGCTACGCCACGGAGGAGTCCGACGTCACCGTCGGCGCCGGCAGTGCCAGGATCCACAGCGGCTTCGGCAAGTCCGGCGATGCGGGGCAGGACCCGCAGGACCAGGACCCCGCCGCGACCGCCCCGGCCGACGACGGCAGTGCCTACACCCCGCGCAGAACCGAGCAGAACGCCCGGGTCGGTGCGGTCTTCGAGAAGGACGACTCCGGCGACCACTTCTGCACGGCGAGTGTGGTGCAGAGCCCCGGCCGGAACATGCTGATCACGGCGGCGCACTGCGCCTATGACGCCGACGCCGGTGCCACGGTGAACGATCTTGTCTTCGCCCCCGACTACCGCGACGGCGACGAGCCCACCGGCCTGTGGAAGGTCAAGAAGGTGATCGTCGACAAACGCTGGGCCAGTTCACAGGACGAGGATCTCGATGTCGCCTTCCTCATCCTCGACAAGAAGGACGGCAAGCAGATCCAGGACGTCCTGGGCGGCAACACACTGGGCATAGACCGCGGCTTCGACAACGAGGTCAAGATCACCGGGTACCCCACCAGCCGCAATACGCCGATCTCCTGCCAGAACCGCACCACGAAGTACAGCGACACCCAGATGCGCATCCAGTGCACCGATTTCGAGGGCGGTACGAGCGGCAGCCCTTGGCTGGCCGACTACGACCCCAAGAGCCACACCGGCACGGTCATCGGCGTCCTGGGCGGCCATGAGGGCGGCGGCGACGAGGACGATGTCTCCTACGCCGCGTACTTCGACGAAGACGTCGCCAAGCTCTACAAGCACGCGCAGGACGAGGACTGAGACCGGGCCGTCCACGGCCCGCACACGGCGAAGGGCCGCACCCCGATGACGGAGTGCGGCCCTTCGGCGTTGTCCTGCGATCAGGCGGCGATGACCTCGACGCCCAGCTTCGCAATGACCTCGGCGTGCAGACGCACCGAGACCTGGTGCGCGCCCAGGGTCTTGATCGGCGAGCCCAGCTCGACCCGACGCTTGTCGACGTCCGGACCACCGGCAGCCTTGATCGCCGAGGCGACGTCGGCCGGGGTGACGGAGCCGAACAGGCGGCCCGCGTCGCCGGCACGCACGGCCAGCTTCACGTTGACGCCCTCGAGCTGGCCCTTGACCTCGTTGGCCTGCTCGATCGTGGCGATCTCGCGGATCTTGCGACCGCGGCGGATCTGCTCGACGTCCTTCTCGCCACCCTTAGTCCAGCGGATCGCGAAACCACGCGGGACGAGGTAGTTACGGGCGTACCCGTCCTTGACGTCAACGACGTCGCCGGCGGTGCCGAGGCCGGAGACCTCGTGGGTGAGGATGATCTTCATCTGTCGGTCACCCTTCCCTTATCGCGCGGTGGACGTGTAGGGCAGCAGCGCCATCTCACGGCTGTTCTTCACGGCCGTGGCGACGTCACGCTGGTGCTGAGTGCAGTTGCCGGTGACTCGGCGGGCACGGATCTTGCCGCGGTCGGAGATGAACTTCCGCAGCAGGTTCGTGTCCTTGTAGTCGACGTAGGAGATCTTCTCCTTGCAGAACACGCAAACCTTCTTCTTAGGCTTGCGAGCAGGCGGCTTCGCCATTGTCTCTCTCCAATGAATTCAAGAAGTGTGTGCTGACGCCCTCAAGGCCGCCGCCGGAGGCGTTCCACGGCGGCGTTTCACGTGAAACACCGCCGGACCGCACCGGCTGTCGGGCCTAGAAGGGCGGCTCGTCCGAGTAGCCGCCGCCGGAGCCACCGCCCCAGCCACCGCCGCCGCCACCCTGCTGGCCACCGCCGGCAGGACCGCTGGTCGCCCACGGGTCGTCGGCAGGAGCGCCGCCCTGCTGGCCACCGCCGGGGCCACCGCCCCAGCCGCCGCCACCCTGGCCACCGCCCTGACCGCCGCCGAAGCCGCCGCCGCCCTGGCCACCGCGACCGCTGGTCTTGGTGATCTTGGCCGTGGCGTTCTTGAGGCTCGCGCCCACTTCCTCGACGTCGAGCTCGTAGACCGTGCGCTTCACGCCCTCGCGGTCCTCGTACGACCGCTGCTTAAGGCGGCCCTGCACGACGACGCGGGTACCCCGCGTCAGGGACTCGGCGACGTTCTCCGCCGCCTGACGCCACACCGAGCAGGTCAGGAACAGGCTCTCGCCGTCCTTCCACTCATTGGTCTGACGGTCGAAGGTGCGGGGGGTGGACGCGACGCGGAACTTCGCGACCGCCGCACCGGACGGGGTGAAGCGCAGCTCGGGGTCGTCGACAAGATTGCCGACAACCGTGATGACGGTCTCGCCTGCCATTAGGGGAACCTCTCGGCGGGTGTGCTGCTGGCTGCTGGTGTTGCTGCTACTCGGACCCGGTTACCGCTGGACGCGCGAGGCGCTCAGTGGGTCTCGGGACGGAGGACCTTGGTCCGGAGGACCGACTCGTTCAGGTTCATCTGACGGTCGAGCTCCTTGACGACCGCAGGCTCGGCCTGCAGGTCGATGACCGAGTAGATGCCCTCGGGCTTCTTCTTGATCTCGTACGAGAGACGACGACGGCCCCAGGTGTCGACCTTCTCGACCTTTCCGTTGCCCTCACGGACGACGGAGAGGAAGTTCTCGATCAGCGGGGAGACAGCGCGCTCCTCGAGATCGGGGTCGAGGATGACCATCACCTCGTAGTGACGCATGTGGAACCCACCTCCTTTGGACTCAGCGGCCACGGTCGTTCCGTGGCAGGAGGGTCATATGCGTTCCGCGCCGTGGCCGGCCGGTCATCCGGACAGACATGGGCGCAGACCGTACAGAGTACCTGGCTGAAGCCTTCCGGTTGAAATCCGACCGGTCCACCCCTCAATCTGGAACACAACGGGTGTGAGCGGCGTTACAGTGCGCCGCTTCTGTCATCGGAGGTGCCGCATGGCACAGGCAGCCAGGACCCAACGCTCCCTGCTGGCGTTGCTCAACAGCGACGGCAAGGAGCATCCCGTCGAGAACACCTTCGCCCTCGTGACGGTGGTGCTCGGCGCCATCGCCGTCTTCACCACGCTCTCTCCCAGCCTGCACCTGATCAGTTCCTGGGTCGGTCTGATCGGCATCGGAACCGGTCTGTGGGGCCAGTTCATCTCGTCGACGACGGGTGAACGCTTCCTGTTGATCATTGGGCTGGGGGCGTCCGCCTTCGGTTTCTACCTCGGTGTGGCGTTCGGCGGTCTCATCTGAGGCACCTGGCCGTCCCCGGTGCGACATACGGGGCCCAGCCCGTACGGCCCAGACGGGGCGCTCCCCGGTCACAGTAGGCTTCGGCGCGAGAGCCGGAGCCCCGACCATGGGGACACACCAGCCGAGGAGCGCCCCGCATGAGCCTGACCCTGAGGACCATCAGCCGAGAGCAGCATCTGGCATACATCCAGAGCCTGCCCGCGGCGAGCCACATGCAGGTCCCCGCCTGGGCTGACGTCAAGGCCGAATGGCGTTCGGAGAGCCTGGGCTGGTTCACGCCGAGCGGGGAGCTGGTCGGCGCGGGTCTGGTGCTCTACCGCCAGCTGCCCAAGATCAAGCGCTACCTCGCCTACCTCCCCGAGGGTCCGGTGATCAACTGGTACGCGCCGAACCTCGAGGAGTGGCTGCAGCCGATGCTCGGCCACCTCAAGCAGCAGGGTGCCTTCTCCGTGAAGATGGGCCCGCCGGTGATCATCCGCCGCTGGGACGCCGCCGCGATCAAGTCCGGCATCCAGGACCCGGACGTCAAGCGGCTGCGGGACGTCGAGGCGACGCACATCGAGCCGCGCGCCTTCGAGGTGGCCGACCGGCTGCGGCGGATGGGCTGGCAGCAGGGCGAGGACGGCGGCGCCGGCTTCGGCGATGTGCAGCCCCGCTACGTCTTCCAGGTGCCGCTGGCCGACCGCGCGCTGGAGGACGTCCACAAGGGCTTCAACCAGCTGTGGCGCCGCAACATCAAGAAGGCCGAGAAGGCCGGTGTCGAGGTCGTCCAGGGCGGCTACGACGACCTGGCCGAGTGGCAGCGGCTCTACGAGATCACCGCGGAGCGGGACCGCTTCCGCCCGCGGCCGCTCGGCTACTTCCAGCGCATGTGGACGGCCCTCAACAGCGAGGACCCCAACCGCATGCGGCTGTACTTCGCCCGCCACAACGGCGTGAACCTCTCGGCGGCGACGATGCTGGTCGTCGGCGGCCACGTCTGGTACTCCTACGGCGCCTCCGACAACATCGGCCGCGAGGTCCGCCCGTCCAACGCCATGCAGTGGCGGATGCTGCAGGACTCCTACGCGCTCGGCGCCAGCGTCTACGACCTGCGCGGCATCAGCGACTCGCTGGACGAGAACGACCACCTCTTCGGCCTGATCCAGTTCAAGGTCGGCACGGGCGGGCAGGCAGCCGAGTACCTCGGTGAGTGGGACTTCCCGCTCAACAAGCTGCTGCACAAGGCGCTCGACATCTATATGTCGCGTCGCTGACCACGACACCGCTCCACCGCACCGTTCGTACCTCCTGACACACCCCAGCCACGAGAAAGGTTCCGGGCCCGGCATGGCGCTCACCCTCTACGTCGACACCGCGCGCTGGCGGGCGCATCAGCAGAGCGTTCTCCAGCAGTTCCCCGGGCTGGTCCCGGTCTGCAAAGGCAACGGTTACGGCTTCGGGCATGAGCGCCTCGCCGAAGAGGCGACCCGCCTGGGCTCCGACATCCTCGCGGTCGGGACGACCTACGAAGCGGCCCGCATCAAGGACTTCTTCAGCGGCGACCTGCTCGTCCTGACGCCGTTCCGGCACGGCGAGGAGCCGGTGCCGCTGCCCGACCGGGCGATCCGCTCGGTCTCCTCGGTCGAAGGGGTGGGCGGCCTGGTCGGCGCCCGGGTCGTCATCGAGGTCATGAGCAGCATGAAGCGCCATGGCGTCAAGCCCGAGGATCTGCCGAAGCTGGCCGCCTCCATCGAGGACGTACGGCTCGAAGGCTTCGCCATCCACCTGCCGCTGGACCGCGCCGACGGGTCCGACGCGGTCGACGAGGTCATCGGCTGGATGGACCGGCTGCGCAACGCCCGTCTCCCGCTGCACACCATGTTCGTCAGCCACCTCAAGGCCGAGGAACTCGCCCGGCTGCAGCAGCAGTTCCCGCAGACCCGCTTCCGTGCGCGCATCGGCACGCGGCTGTGGCTGGGGGATCATGACGCCACCGAGTACCGCGGTTCGGTGCTCGACGTCACCCGGATCGCCAAGGGCGAGCGGTTCGGCTACCGCCAGCAGAAGGCGGCCTCCGACGGCTATCTGGTCGTGGTGGCCGGCGGCACCTCGCACGGCGTCGGGCTGGAGGCGCCCAAGGCGCTGCACGGCGTGATGCCCCGCGCCAAGGGCGTGGCCCGGGCCGGTCTGGCGACCGTCAACCGCAACCTCGCGCCGTATCTCTGGGCCGGCAAGCAGCGCTGGTTCGCCGAGCCGCCGCATATGCAGGTGTCGATCCTGTTCGTGCCGTCGGACGCGCCCGAGCCGCAGGTCGGCGAGGAGTTGGTGGCCCATCTGCGGCACACCACCACGCAGTACGACCGCATGGTGGACCGCTGAGCCGGTCTGACGGCCGCACACAGCCGTAGAACGGGCCCGGTTGCCGCAGACGTCCTCTGCGGCAACCGGGCCCGTTCTGTACGCCGTGCCGGGGCTCAGTCCCGCAGGGCGCCCCAGCGCACCCGCGGTGCCCCCTCGAAGTGCACCGCGTGCCGGGGCGGGTGGTACGTCCGACCCAGCACGAAGACGTCGGGACGGCGGTCCAGCACACCGCCCGACGGGTCGTCGTCACCGTCCCTGCGGACCACATCGCGCTCGGGCATCAGGATGTCCCGCACAACCACGGCGCACAGGTACAGGGTGCCCAAGAGGTGCAGGACGATGGCGAGTTGGTAGCCCTCGGGAGGAAGGCCCTGGTGCTTGTCGCCGTTGCCGGTGTAGGCGAGGTACATCCAGATGCCCAGGAAGTACATGACCTCGCAGGCCTGCCAGACCAGGAAGTCCCGCCAGCGCGGACGGGCCAGCGCGGCGAGCGGCGTCAGCCACAGCACGTACTGCGGTGAGTAGACCTTGTTGGTGAGGATGAACAGCGCGACCACCAGGAAGGCCAGCTGTGCGAACCGCGGCCGGCGCGGCGCGTAGAGGGTCAGCAGTGCGATGGCGCCGCAGCCAAGGATCATCAGCAGCGTGGCGTAGGTGTTGGCGTTCTCCAGGGGGTTCCCGGTGCGCTGGGAGATCAGCAGCCAGACCGAACCGAAGTCGATCGGCCGCTCCTGGCTGAAGGTGTAGAACTTCGCCCAGCCCTCGCGGATGTGGAACCCCGCCGCATCGTGGGTGATCATCACCGGCAGGTTCACCACCAGCCAGGACGCCACCGCGCCGGCCGCGACCTTCCCGTACGCCCGCCAGGCGCCCGCACGCCAGCACAGCACCAGCAGCGGGCCCAGCAGCAGCACCGGGTACAGCTTGGCCGCGGTCGCCAGCCCGATCAGTACGCCCGCCCCCAGCGGGCGGCTGCGCGACCACATCAGCATCCCGCCGGCGGTCAGGGCGATCGCCAGCAGGTCCCAGTTGATGGTCGCGGTCAGCGCGGCGGCGGGCGCCAGGGCGACCAGGAGGCCGTCCCAGGGCCGCCGCCGGTGGGTTCGGGTGACGCATACCGCGATCACGACGGCGCAGATCATCAGCATCCCGGCGTTGACCAGCCAGTAGACCTGCTCCCGGGACTGGATGTCCCCGCCGTGCGGTGTCATCCAGGAGGCGACCTCCATGAAGACGCCGGTCAGCACCGGATATTCGAGGTACTCCATATCGCCGGGCAGACGGTCGAAGTACGGGATCAGCCCGTCGGCGAAGCCCCGTCCCGCGTAGAGGTGGGGGATGTCGGAGTAGCAGGCATGGGTGTACTGGCTGGTGGCCCCGAAGAACCAGCCGCCGTTGTAGCAGGGCAGCTTCTGCACCATGCCGAGCGCGAACATCCCCAGGGCGACGAGCGCGATCACCCGGACCGGCGTCAGCCAGTGTGTGCCGAGCAGTGCGCGCCGGCCGATCGGCCCTCCGATCAGCTCGCTGCCGGACGCCGCCACCTCATCCCGCTTGGTCGGCCGTACCGGCTCGTCCTCGTGCACGCTCGTCATGGCCCCATCCTGCCGTACGACCCTGGGCGGAACATGGCGAAGCCCCCGCCCGGTCAAGCCGGGCGGGGGCTCTGCGGCGTCGTGTTTCACGTGAAACAGATCAGCGTTTCACGTGAAACGGTCGTCGGCCTCAGCCGGTGGGGCCACCGAAGATGCCGCCACCGCCACTGGCATCGGTCGGATCGGGCGTCGGCGTCGAACCGCCGGGACCACCGCCCGGCCCGCCGTTGCCGCCGCCGTTGCCGTTGCCGCCGCCGTTGCCGGCACCACCGCTGTTCCGGCAGTTGATGTCCCACGGGGAGCAGGTGTCGGTCGGGCCCGGACTCGGCGAGTTCGACGGGGAAGCAGACTTGCTGGGCTTCTCCGACGGGGTGGCCGACGGGGTGTCCGACGGAGTGGGCGTGGGCGTCGGCGTGGGCATACCCGCCTCGTCGGCCTTCTGCCCGATGGGCGTGGCGAGCGGGAAACTCTGCGGCGTGACACCGTTCATCGCCTGCAGCATGTACTCGGTCCACACCTCGGTGGGCAGCGCACCACCGTGGATCGAGTCGAAGCCACCCACGCCGTTCATGGACAGCTGCCGCGGGTTCTGCGCGTCCTCACGGAACATCGTGATGGCCGTAGAGAGCTGCTTGGTGTAGCCCACGAACCAAGCCGACTTGTTCTCGTCGGTGGTACCGGTCTTGCCCGCCGCCGGCATGCCCAGCCGGTTGGCTTCACTCGCGGTGCCGTTCTTGATGACGTTCTGCAGGACGTTGGTGACGTTGTTGGCGATGTTGGGGGACATCGCCGTCTCCTGCTTGGGCCGGTCGAAGCCCGGCAGGTCCACGCCCTGGGAGGTCACCTTGGTCACCGAGTACGGCTCCACCTTCGTCCCCGAGCTGGCGAACGTCGCATAGGCGTCGGCCATCCGGATCGCGCTGGGCGTGGAGGTACCCAGGGCGAAGGACGGGTTGAGGTTCTTGTCGAAGCTGGCCGGCGAGATGCCGGCCCGCTGGGCCATGTCCTTGACCTTGTCCATCCCGACATCCATGCCGAGCTGGACGAACGGCGTGTTGACGGACTGCTCCATCGCCTTCCGCAACGAGATGTAGCCCCAGGGGTGGTTACTCTCGTTCTCCTGATAGAAGGGGGAATTGTCCCGCTTCATCACGTAGGAGCCGTCGGCCTTCTTCACCTTGAGGTGGTCATCGCCGTTGTACAGGCTGTCCGGTGAGAGCCCGGAGGGCCTGCTCTGAGGCGTGCCGGACTCCATCGCCGCCGCAAGCACGAACGGCTTCCAGGTGGAGCCGACCGGGACACCGAAGGTGTCGGCGTTGTTGGTGAAGTGGCCCTTGTCGTAGCCCTCGCCGCCGTACAGGGCGACGATCTTGCCATTGCCTGGCACCACGGAGGCGCCACCGAACTGGACGTACTTGTCCTTGGCGCGCTTCTCGGGGTTGATGTAGCGCTTGTCGACCTTCTTGACCGCGGTGGTGAGCTGCGCGGTCTTCTTCTCGTCGAAGGTCGTGCGGATCGTGTAGCCGCCCTTGTCGAACAGGGCCTCGGTGATGTTCGCGTGCTTGAGCACGTACTTCTTCGCCACGTCCATCAGGTAGCCGATCTGGCCGCTCTTGCTGGCCACCGGCTTCGGCTGCTTGGGCATGGGGAACTTCGTGTACTTGGCCCGGTCCGTCTTGGTCATCAGGCCGTTGGCGACCTCGCGGTCCAGGATCCACCCCCACCGCGCCTTGGCACGCTTGGTGTTCTCGGCCTTCGTGGCGCCGGGGCCGGTTCCGCCCGCGGGGTCGTAGAGATTGGCACCCTTGAGCACGCTCGCGAGGAAGGCGCCCTCGTCCGGCGTCAGCTTGGCCGCGTCCTTGCCGTAGTACGCCTGTGCCGCCGCCTGGATGCCGTAGGCACCACGGCCGTAGTAGCTGGTGTTGAGGTAGCCCTGGAGGATCTCGTTCTTGGTCTTGGACCAGCCGACCTTGATCGCGATGAACAGTTCCTTGAACTTGCGGTCAATGGTCTGTTCCTGGCTCAGCATGGCGTTCTTCACGTACTGCTGCGTGATGGTCGAGCCACCCTGCGTCTCGCCACCCCTGGCCATGTTCACCACGGCACGGGCGATACCCATCGGGTCCACACCGGAGTCCGAGCGGAAGGACGCGTTCTCCGCGGAGATCGCTGCATTCTGCATGGACTTCGGAATCTCGTCTATGTTGACGTTCTGCCGGTTCGTCTCACCGTCGCGGGCCATGACCTTGCCGTTGGCCCAGAGGTAGACGTTGTTCTGCGATTTGGCGGCCTTGTTCTCGTCCGGCACCTGCACCACGGCGAGTGCCACGCCGGCCGCGCCCACCATGAGGCCCAGGAAGCTGATGCACAGAGTGGTGACCTGCTTCCAGGACGGCACAAAGCGCCGCCAGCCGACCCGGTTGGCACGGGGGTAATCGATCAGACGCCGCTTGGCGGGCTGCCCGTTGCCCCGGCCGCGGCCCCGGCCTCCTTCGAAGCCGCCACCGCCACCACCGCCCCGACGGCCTCCGCCGCCGCGGCCGCCGGCGCCGCCTGAGCCCATCTCCACGGAATCGGCCGCACGCCGGCGTCCGCCGCCGCGCTGGGCTGCTCTACGGGCCTCTGCCCGCCCTCCCGGCCGCGCATCGCGGCCGGACGGTTCGACAGTGGGGCCGTCGGAGCCACGCGGGGGCGCGACACGACGCCCCGGTGGCTGCTGCGCGGCGCGTCGGGCCGCGGCACGTCCGCCACTCTGCGGTTGTGGCGGTTTGCGACGGTGCTCGCTCATGGAACGAATACTCCTCGGGCAGGCGCGCTATCTAGTCGCCTGAAGGCGGCAGTTGTCTTCAGGTCCCCCCGATGCGCGGCCCGCCCCTGTGGCGCGGGCCGCAATACACCGAGGACGGGGACGCCAGATATCGGCCCACGGTTCCCGGCAGTCTGCATGCCGCACAGACTACGCACGGCCAAAACCTCCCCAGTGTTGAAATTCACTCCAAATCAGTCAGGTTGGCTCGTATGAATCGGTGATGTGACGCCGTTCACCGTCCCTCCTCTTGTTCCGCCCAGGTGGCCGCTCTATCGTCTGGATGTATCGAGTCGATACATCAGCACGACATAAAGAACGCACCGGGTCAGGGAGGCGGAGGGTGAGCAGACGTTCCGGCATCCTCGAGTTCGCCGTCCTCGGCCTGCTCCGCGAGTCCCCGATGCACGGCTATGAGCTGCGCAAACGGCTCAACACCTCGCTCGGGGTCTTCCGTGCGTTCAGCTACGGCACCCTCTACCCCTGCCTCAAGGCGCTGGTCGCCAACGGCTGGCTCATCGAGGAGACGGACGGCGCCCAGGAGGGCGTTCCCGCCGCAGCGCTGACCGGGCGCCGAGCCAAGATCGTCTACCGATTGACCGCTGAGGGCAAAAAGCACTTCGAAGAGTTGCTCGCGCACTCCGGACCGGACGCCTGGGAGGACGAGCACTTCGGCGTCCGCTTCGCGTTTTTCGGCCAGACGTCCCGGGACGTACGGATGCGCGTACTGGAGGGCCGCCGCAGCCGGCTGGAGGAACGCCTCGAGAAGATGCGCACCTCCCTGGCCAGGTCCCGCGAGCGGCTGGACGACTACACCCTCGAACTGCAACGCCACGGCCTGGAATCCGTGGAGCGCGAAGTCCGTTGGTTGAACGGGCTCATCGAGAGTGAGCGCGCCGGACGGGATCAGCGTGCGCCTGGTCCCGCAGAGCAGGACAAGCAGAACCAGTCAGCAGATACGGGCGGCCTGCCCCGGCACCGGGGTGGTTCCCGGCCGGATCCGTCCGATGACACCACCACATGAGGCCCTGCCCCGCAGGTCCTCATCGAGATCACAGGGAGCAACCGGAATGGGTTCGGTTCGCGTAGCCATTGTCGGCGTGGGCAACTGCGCCGCCTCGCTGGTACAGGGCGTCGAGTACTACAAGGACGCCGACCCCGAGAGCCGCGTGCCCGGCCTCATGCACGTGCAGTTCGGCGACTACCACGTGCGTGACATCGAGTTCGTGGCCGCCTTCGACGTCGACGCCAAGAAGGTCGGCCTCGACCTTGCGGACGCCATCGGCGCCAGCGAGAACAACACCATCAAGATCTGCGATGTGCCGAACGCCGGCGTGCAGGTCCAGCGCGGCCACACCCTCGACGGCCTGGGCAAGTACTACCGCCAGACCATCGAGGAGTCCGCCGAGGCCCCGGTCGACGTCGTCCAGATCCTCAAGGACAAGCAGGTCGACGTCCTGGTCTGCTACCTCCCCGTCGGCTCCGAGGACGCGGCGAAGTACTACGCCCAGTGCGCCCTCGATGCCAAGGTCGCCTTCGTCAACGCCCTCCCGGTCTTCATCGCCGGCACCAAGGAGTGGGCGGACAAGTTCACCGAGGCCGGTGTCCCGATCGTCGGTGACGACATCAAGTCGCAGGTCGGCGCCACCATCACGCACCGTGTGATGGCCAAGCTCTTCGAGGACCGGGGCGTCATCCTGGACCGCACGATGCAGCTGAACGTCGGCGGCAACATGGACTTCAAGAACATGCTGGAGCGGGAGCGCCTGGAGTCCAAGAAGATCTCCAAGACGCAGGCCGTCACCTCCCAGATCCGCGACCGCGAGCTGGGCGAGGACAACGTCCACATCGGCCCCTCGGACTTCGTGGCCTGGCTGGACGACCGCAAGTGGGCGTACGTCCGCCTGGAGGGCCGCGCCTTCGGTGACGTCCCGCTGAACCTCGAGTACAAGCTCGAGGTCTGGGACTCCCCGAACTCCGCGGGTGTCATCATCGACGCGCTGCGCGCCGCGAAGATCGCCAAGGACCGCGGCATCGGCGGTCCGATCCTCTCCGCCTCCTCGTACTTCATGAAGTCGCCGCCGGTGCAGTACTTCGACGACGAGGCGCGGGAGAACGTCGAGAAGTTCATCCGGGGTGAGGTCGAGCGCTGAGGCGCCGGCCAGAACCTCTCTCCGCAGGCCTCCGGGTATTCCCCCCGGGGGCCTGCGGGCTGTGTGAGGCTGTGCCTCATGCATGCTGTGCGCGACCTCCGCGTATTACTCCGGCTGCGCGACTTCCGTTCGCTCCTTGCCGCACGGCTTCTGTCCCAGGCCGCCGACGGCGTCTTCCAGGTCGCCCTCGCCGCCTTCGTCGTCTTCTCGCCCGAGAAACAGGCCTCACCCGCAGCCATCGCCTCCGCCATGGCGGTGCTGCTGCTGCCGTACTCGCTGCTCGGCCCGTTCACGGGCGTGCTGCTCGACCGCTGGCGACGCCGCCAGGTCCTGCTGTACGGGAACCTGCTGCGCGCCCTGCTGTCCATGGCGACCGCGACGCTGATCGTGTCGAACGCCCCTGACTGGCTCTTCTACGCCTCGGCCCTCTCGGTGACCGCCGTGAACCGCTTCGTGCTGGCGGGGCTTTCGGCCGCCCTTCCGCGCGTGGTCGACGGCGGACCGCGGCTGGTGATGGCCAACTCCCTCACACCGACGGCCGGAACGCTCGCCGCAACGGCCGGCGGGGGCCTGGCCTTCGCCGTCCGGCTGGCCGGCTCGGACGTCGACGCCTATGTGGTCCTCCTCGCCGCCGCGCTGTACTTCTGCTCGGCGCTCACCGCGCTGCGCATGACGCCGCAGCTGCTCGGTCCGGACCCGACCGGGCTCCAACCCCACCTGGGCGAGGCCCTGTTGAGTACCGCGCGCGGCCTGGTGGAAGGACTGGGACACCTCGCCGAGCGGCGCACCGCGGCCCGCGCACTGGCCGCCATGACCCTGATCCGGTTCTGCTACGGAGCGCTGACGGTCACGGTGCTGATGCTGTGCCGGTACTCCTGGGCGGCCACCGAATCCGAGGGCCTGGCCCTGCTGGGGATCGCCGTCGTGGTGTCGGGCGCGGGCTTCTTCATGGCCGCACTCGTCACGCCCTGGGCGGTCGACCGGCTCGGTGTGTTCGGCTGGATCGCCTGCTGTGCGGCGATGGGCGCGGTGTTGGTGCCGGCTCTGGGCCTGTTCTTCGCGCCGGGGCCGATGCTGGCCGCCGCCTTTGTGCTCGGCCTCGGCACCCAGGGAACCAAGATCTCCACGGACACGGTGGTCCAGTCCTCGGTCGACGACGCCTTCCGCGGCCGGATCTTCGCCCTCTACGACGTGCTGTTCAACGTCGCCTTTGTCGGCGCCGCCGCGGTCGCCGCCCTGATGCTGCCGCCCGACGGGCGGTCCAGCACACTGCTCCTCGTGGTGACCGCGCTCTATGTGCTGGTCACCGTCGCCGTGATCCGGTTGAGGCGGGGCGAGGGCGCGTCGTAGAAGCCGGGCCGCCCGTCGCACGGTGCTCCCGACTCAGCGGCTCCCCACCCGGACCCGGTACCTTACGGGCGTCCTACACATGCTTGCTACACATCAAAACCGGGGGAGATCCATGAGCATGCCGCCGCAGGGCCCACACCCGTACGGTCAGGCACCGTACGGCCAGCAGCCCTACGGACAGAATCCGTACCCGCAGGCACCGCCGGTGCCGCAAGGCCCTTACGGACAGCCCCAGGGCGGATACGCCTACCCCCAGCAGCCGCAGGCTCCGTACGGACAGCCCCAGCCGGGCTACCCCGCACCGCCACAGCAGCCCTTCATGCAGGGCGGACCTCCCGTTCCGCCGCCGCAGCCCGCCAGGTCCCGCTCCCCCAAGGCGATCTTGAAGGGCATCGGGGTGGTCCTCGGGTTGATCGTGATCGGGGTCGCCTGGATCAGCGGCCTGAACGACGGGGACAGCGCCGAGGTCGGCGACTGCGTGAAGAAGTCCAGCAGTGCACTGGACGACGGCCTCGCGGTGGTCGACTGCGGCAGCACGGAGGCCCAGTACAAGGTGGCCTCGGTGAACAACTCCACCTCGGACTCCTCCGTGTGCGCTGCGGGAGAGCAGCCCTTCGTCAAGACGGTGCACCGCCGCAGGCGCGCCGACACGACCTCGGTGCTCTGCCTCACCCCCACCAAGTAGCGCACCCGCGCACCTCTCGGATACGACCGCGGGTCGGTGTTTCACGTGAAACACCGACCCGCGTCTGCCGTTCCGCCCTCTACTTCCCCCCATGGAGCGGGGGGCGCATCGGCTTTGGTTTCACGTGAAACAAGGCGATCGACCACCCGCATGTTTCACGTGAAACAGTGCCGCCGGCCGTTCGCCGCCGGTTTCACGTGAAACATCAGCCCTGCTGGGCCCACCACTCCTTGAGGGCTCCGACAGCTTCCTCACGCCCCATCGGACCGTGCTCCAGCCGCAGCTCCAGCAGATGCTTGTACGCCTGACCGACCTCCGGCCCGGGGCGGATGCCCAGGATCTCCATGATGTCGTTACCGTCCAGGTCCGGGCGGATCGCCTCCAGCTCTTCCTGTTCCTGCAGCCGGGCGATGCGCTCCTCCAGCCCGTCGTAGGCACGGGACAGGGCGGTGGCCTTGCGCTTGTTCCGGGTGGTGCAGTCCGAACGGGTCAGCTTGTGCAGCCGCTCCAGCTGCGGTCCGGCATCCCGCACATAGCGACGGACCGCGGAGTCGGTCCACTCGCCGGTGCCGTAGCCGTGGAAGCGGAGGTGCAGCTCCACCAGACGCGAGACGTCCTTGATCATGTCGTTGGAGTACTTCAGCGCGGTCATCCGCTTCTTGGTCATCTTCGCGCCCACCACCTCGTGGTGGTGGAAGGAGACCCGGCCGTCCTTCTCGAAGCGCCGCGTCCTGGGCTTGCCGATGTCGTGCAGCAGGGCCGAGAGCCGCAGCACCAGATCGGGCCCGTTCTCCTCCAGGGCGATCGCCTGCTCCAGGACGGTCAGCGAGTGCTCGTAGACGTCCTTGTGCCGGTGATGCTCATCACTCTCCAGCCGCAGCGCCGGAAGCTCGGGCAGGACCCGGTCGGCCAGGCCCGCATCGACGAGCAGCCGCAGACCCTTGCGGGGGTGGGGCGCGATGACCAGCTTGTTCAGTTCGTCCCGGACCCGCTCCGCGGAAACGATCTCGATGCGCTCCGCCATCGCCTTCATCGCGGCGATGACCTCGGGGGCCACCTCGAAATCCAGCTGGGCGGCGAAGCGGGCGGCACGCATCATCCGCAGCGGATCGTCCGAGAACGACTCCTCCGGCGTCCCAGGCGTACGCAGCACCCGGCCGGCCAGGTCCTCCAGGCCCTGGTGCGGATCGACGAACTCCTTCTGCGGCAGCAGCACCGCCATGGCATTCACCGTGAAGTCACGGCGGACCAGGTCTTCCTCGATGGAGTCGCCATAGGACACCTCGGGCTTGCGGGAGGTGCGGTCGTACGCCTCGGACCGGTAGGTGGTGACCTCGATGTCGAACGAGTCCTTCTTGCAGCCGACCGTCCCGAAGGCGATGCCGACCTCCCAGACCGCGTCCGCCCACGGCCGGACGATCTTCAGAACGTCCTCGGGACGGGCGTCGGTGGTGAAGTCCAGGTCGTTGCCGAGCCGGCCGAGCAGCGCATCCCGCACCGAGCCACCGACCAGGGCAAGCGTGAACCCGGCCTCCTGGAATCGGCGGGCCAGGTCATCCGCGACGGGGGACACCCGCAGCAGCTCGCTCACGGCGCGCCGCTGCACGTGGTTCAGCGCGTTCGTCGACGGCGGCGTCCGCTCGGCGTGCGGGGTGGGGAGGTCATTGTTGGCGTTCGGCACAACAGAACAGGGTACGTGGCCGCGCAGCGCAAGGCGTCACGTAATAAAGGGGACAGGACGGTCGCGGGGCGGTCCACTCCGCGATCATGTGGAGCAGTCCGCGGCACTCCGGCGCGCCGGGCCTCGTTACCATTCGTGGACGCACATTCCGACGACCACTGACGACGACGAGGGACGGGCGAGCGCGTGGCCGAGGCGGCAGGGTTCCAGGAGACCGAACGGCCGCGTGGCCGATGGCTCCGCAGGACCGTGACACTGCTCACTGGAGTGCCCCTGCTCGCGGGGCTGCTGCAGGCCCCGCTGGCTTCCTCCGCGCAGGCGGCTCCGAGCGACGCCCACGCGGTCGATGTGACCATCGACTCGATGTCCCCGACGACCCCCGGCAAGGGGGACACCGTCACCGTGTCCGGCACGCTGACCAACGACAGCCGGAGCACGATCACCGGCGCGCACCTCGGCATGCTCCGCGGCGACGCCCTCGGCAGCCGCAGCGCCATCGAAGCGGTGACGCGTCGCACCGGCTACCTGCCTGGAGTGGACGGCCCCGAGGTCAAGGGGCACAAGCAGAAGATCGACACGCTGGCGCCCGGCGCCCGCCGCCCGTTCTCCCTCAGCGTCCCGGTCAAGGACCTCCGCCTCGACGATGACGGTGTGTACCAGATCGGCGTCTCTGTATCAGGGCACTCCCAGGCCTCGTCCTACGAGCAGGTACTCGGCATCGACCGGACGTTCCTGCCCTGGCAGGCCTCCGACGCCGGCAAGAAGACGCAGCTCACCTACCTGTGGCCGCTGATCTCCTCCACTCACCTCACCGCCGAGACCGACGCCGACGCCCAGCAGACACCGGTCTTCCGTAACGACGACCTCGCCGCCGAGCTCGCCCCGGGCGGTCGGCTGCAGCAGATGGTCGCGCTCAGCAAGAACCTCCCGGTGACCTTCGTCATCGACCCGGACCTGCTCGCGACCGTCGACGCGATGACCAAGTCGTACCGGGTGAACGGCCCGGACGGGCCCATGGGCAAGAACCAGGCGGTCGCCAAGCAGTGGCTGCACGACCTCGAAGAGGCGGCCAAGTCGCACGAGGTCGTGGCGCTACCGTTCGGTGACCCGGACCTGGCCTCGCTCGCCCACCACGGCAAGGGCGTGCCCAGCGCCCTCAGCCACCTCGGCCCGGCGACCGACCTCGCCGACAAGACCGTCGACACCATCCTGGGCGTCACGCCACGGACGGACTTCGCCTGGCCCACCGACGGCGCGATCGACTCCTCGGTCGTCGACGTCGCCACCTCCGCCGGCGCACACAACGTGATCACCCGCAGCGACAGCCTCCGGGAGAACGGCAGGCTGTCCTACACCCCGACATCGGCCCGCCCGATCGGCGGCGGCAACACCGCCATCGTGTCGGACGCCACGCTCTCCCGGGCCTTCGAGGGCGATATGTCGAAGGCCGGGGCGTCCGCCCACGCGATCCAGGAGTTCCTCGCCCAGACCCACATGGTCAACCTGCAGGACCCCGACCGGCAGCGGAGCATCGTGGTCGCCCCCCAGCGCATGCCGTCGGCCGGCCAGGCCCACGCCATGGCCACTGCGCTGCGGGACCTGGAGGAGTCCGGCCGCTGGACCCAGCCCCTGAACCTCAGCGCCGCGGCCAAGGCCAAGCCCGACCCCAGGGCCAGCCGCCAGGTGCCGAGCACGGCCGCCTACCCGTCCTCACTGCGTCGCCAGGAGCTGCCCACCAGCGCCTTCCGGCAGATCCAGGGCACCCAGGCCGCGCTGGACGACTTCCAGGTGATCCTCGCCCAGCCGGAGCGCGTGGTGACGCCGTTCGGCAACGCGATGATGCGGGAGATGTCCACGGAGTGGCGGGGCGACGCCTCCGGTGCCTCGGCGTTCCGCAGGTCGGTGCGCAGCTATCTCGACGGGCTGACCAAGAAGGTCCACCTGATCCAGAAGTCGGACGCCACGCTCTCCGGCCGTAGCGCCACGATCCCGGTGACGGTCCAGAACAACCTGGTCCAGGGCGTCAAGGGCATGACGCTCCGGCTGACCTCGTCCCAGCCCAACCGTCTGGACGTGGGAAAGTCCCAGGAGATCACGGTGGACGGCGGGCACAGCCAGTCGTTCAAGTTCGACACCACGGCCAACGCCAACGGTCGCGCCTGGGTGACCGCCCAGCTCTACACGGCCGACGGAAAGCCCTACGGTGACCCCATGACGTTCCAGGTGAACGTCACCGAGATCACCGCCACCGTGATGCTCGTCATCGCCGGCGGTGTGCTGCTGCTCGTCCTGGCCGGCGTACGGATCTACCTCCAGCGCAAGCGGAGGACGGGTGGGCCGGCCGAGGACGGGTCGGGCGACGGGCCCGACGCCCCGGAAGACACGGACGGCGACAACGGCGGTGCGGACGCGCCCGAGCAGCCGAGTGACCCCTCGCCGGACACCGGTTCGGAAAGCTCCGACCCGTCCGGCTCAGGTGAGAAAGTGGACCGTTGATAGATGGCGGAGCCGGACGGCCGGCTACGGATGAGGTGGGGCAGCGATGAATGCGCCGTACGACGGTGACCGGGGCCGGGGCGCCAATGGCGACCCCACGGGGCCGGTCCCTCCGACGCCCCCGTTCCCGGCGGAGCAGGATGCCTATGGACCGGACGCCCACCGCAACGATCCGCACCGCCCGCAGGACCCGGCGGCCCAGGAGCCGGTGACCGAGGCGCGCTACGACCGCGCGGCGCAGCCACCGCCTTCGGGACGGCCCGCGAACCCCTTCTTCCAGCGCCCCCCGGCGCGCCGGCAGGCCGCTCCCCAGCAGCCCTGGACCGCGTCCCCGCCGGCCGGACCGCAGGGCCCCGCACCCCAGCCGGAGTACGGCGGCGAGGACACCGCGACGGCCCAGTTCATGCGGGTCGACGAGCGGCGCTCCCCGGCCTCCGACGAGCGCCCCGAGTCCGCTGCCTTCGCGCATCTCTACCGGGACCAGCAGCCCTTCGACTCCCAGCGCCCGGCGCCGGCCGGACCGCCCGTCGGTCCCCCGGTGCCCGGGCCGGTACCCGGCCCGGAGGCCGTACCGGAGCAGACCGCCACGGAACCGGAGCCCGCGCCGGCCGCACCGGCCGGCAAGCCCTCGGGCGGCCGCGCCTCGGGACTGTTCAAGTCCAGCGCGGTGATGGCCGCCGGCACGATGGTGTCCCGTCTGACGGGCTTCGTCCGCTCGGCGCTGATCGTCGCGGCGCTCGGCGGCGCGGTGCTCGGTGACTCCTGGCAGGTCGCCTACCAGCTCCCGACGATGATCTTCATCCTGACCATCGGCGGCGGTCTGAACTCGGTCTTCGTCCCGCAGCTGGTGCGCGCGATGAAGGAGGACGACGACGGCGGCGAGGCGTACGCCAACCGGCTGCTGACGCTGGTCGTCGTGGTCCTCGGAGTCCTGACGGTGCTGGCGGTGTTCGCGGCTCCGCTCCTGGTCAAAATGGTCTCGTTCGACATCTCACGCGACCCGGCGGCCAACGAGGTCGCCGTGGCCTTCACCCGCTACTGCGTACCCACGATCTTCTTCATGGGTCTGCACGTGGTGATGGGGCAGATCCTCAACGCCCGCGGCCGCTTCGGCGCGATGATGTGGACCCCGGTCCTCAACAACATCGTCATGATCGCCACGTTCGGCCTGTTCATCTGGGTCTACGGCACGGCGAAGACCTCGCACATCGGCGTCACCACCATCCCCGACGAGGGCATCCGGCTGCTGGGCATCGGCACCCTCCTCGGGCTCGTCGTGCAGGCGCTGGCGATGATCCCCTATCTCCGGGACGCCGACTTCACGCTCCGGCTGCGCTTCGACTGGCGGGGGCACGGGCTGGGCAAGGCCGCCAAGCTCGCCAAGTGGACGGTGCTGTTCGTGCTCGCCAACCAGGCGGGCGTCCTGGTCGTCACCCAGCTGTCCACCTGGGCCGGCAACACCGCCGACCAGCAGGGCCACCCGGGCACCGGCTTCATCTCGTACGCCAGCGCCCAGCTGATCTGGAACATGCCGCAGGCGATCATCACCGTCTCCGTGATGGCGGCGCTGCTGCCGCGGCTGGCGCGCTCCGCGCACGACGGTGACACCGGGGCCGTCCGGGACGACATTTCGCAGGGTCTGCGCACCTCCGCGGTCGCCATCGTCCCGATCTCGTTCGGCTTCCTCTCGCTGGGTATCCCGCTGTGCACGCTGGTCTACGGCTCGTCCGGCGCCGGCATCCCGATGGGCTACATGCTGATGGCCTTCGGCATCGGCCTGATCCCGTTCTCGGTGCAGTACGTCGTCCTGCGCGCCTTCTACGCGTACGAGGACACCCGCACGCCGTTCTACAACACGGTGATCGTCGCCGCGGTCAACGCCGCCGCCTCCGGCCTCTGCTTCCTGGTCCTGCCGGCCCGCTGGGCAGTGGTCGGCATGGCCGCCTCCTACGGCCTGGCCTACATCATCGGCGTGGGCGTGGCCTGGCGGCGGCTGGGCAAGCGCATGGACGGAGATCTCGACACCGCGCATGTCGTACGGACCTACGCGCGGCTGGCCGGCGCCAGCATCCCGGCCACGATCGTCTCCGGCGCCCTGGTGTACGCCATCATGCAGGCGCTCGGAAGCGGATTCGTCGGCTCGCTGGCGGCGCTGGTCGCCGGTGTTGCCGCGCTGCTGGCCGTGTTTTACCTCGCAGCGCGCAAAATGCGCATCGAGGAAATGAACGCCCTGGTCGGCATGGTCCGGTCAAAGCTTGGGCGTTGATTGAGCACAACCATCGACTGCCACCGTGTGTCGTGCATAGTGGCGGACTGTGGGCACAATTGTCTTGGCTCATTGAGCCTGCAACGGATGGGGAGGCAGGAACGACGGTGGCGGAACGGAGCACGGCTGCCGTCGACGTGGCCGACACGAGCGGTGAGCAGCCGCTGACCGCCAAGGCGGGCAAGGCCACGGACGACGGTGCTAAGGCCGAGAAGGTATCCGGCGGGGAACACGACGCTGCACGCACCGAGGAACAGAGTGCAGCGGAGGCCGAGGCCCAGCCACCTGAACTGCACAGCGGCCACAAGCTCGCCAGACGCTACCGCCTGGAAGAGTGCCTCACCCGTCTGGACGGATTCAGCAGCTGGCGTGCGGTCGACGAAAAGTTGCGCCGCGCCGTCGGTGTGCACATCCTGCCCGCCCACCACCCGCGGGCCCGGCCGGTGCTCTCCGCCGCTCGCGCCTCGGCGCTGCTCGGCGACCCCCGGTTCGTCCACGTCCTGGACGCCGTCGAGGAGAACGACCTCGTCTACGTCGTCCACGAATGGCTGCCGGACGCCACTGAGCTCACCACAGTGCTGGCCAACGGCCCGCTCGAACCGCACGACGCCTACCAGCTCGTCAGCCAGGTCTCCCAGGCCATGGCAGCCGCCCACCGCGAGGGGCTGTCCCACCTGCGGATCACCCCCGGCTCGGTGCTGCGCACAGAATCCGGCCAGTACCGCATCCGCGGCCTGGCCGTCATGGCGGCGCTGCGTGGCATCACCTGCGAGCACCCCCAGCGCACGGACACCGAGGCCATCGGCGCGCTGCTGTACGCCGCCCTGACCCAGCGCTGGCCGTACGAGAACGACGCCCACGGCCTCACCGGGCTGCCCAAGGGCGTCGGACTCATCGCACCGGACCAGGTGCGCGCCGGCGTCCACCGCGGGCTGTCCGAGCTGGCCATGCGGGCCCTGATCAACGACGGCGCCACGGCCTCCCGCCAGGAACAGCCCTGCACCACCCCCGAGGAGCTGGCCAAGGCGGTTGCAGCCATGCCGCGCATCCGGCCCCCGGAGACCTCGTTCAACGCCCCGCCGCCGTACCAGCGCACCGGCTACCAGCAGGGCAGCTACCGGCAGTCGTCCGCTCACGGCGCACCGGCACCGCATGTCACGCAGCCGGTCACCTCGCCGCCGTCGCCGCTGCAGAGCCGCACCGGCCGGGCCCTGAAGTGGTCCGTCTCGGCGCTGCTCATCGCGGCGCTGGGGCTCGGCAGCTGGCAGCTGGCGGACACGCTGCTGAAGCGGGAGAGCGACCAGGACGGCCCGAGGAACTCACAGTCGGCCAGCGGTCCGAAGAAGCACACAGTAAAGGCTCTCTCGGTCAAGGGCGCTACAGAGTTCTCGCCCCTGGCCAGGCCTTTCTCGGAGGATCAAGCTCACAATGTCACGGACGGCAATCCGAGTACCGCTTGGGTGACAGGACAGTTCAAGGGCTGGTCCAACTTCGGAAACCTGCCGCCGCGCGCAGATGGCAGCGGGATCATCATTGACCTCGGAAGCGCCAAGGACATCTCCGGGATACAGGTCACCATGTACCGGCCAGGCCAGACCGTAGAGGTCCGCGCAGCAGCACCCTCCGCAGCGAACCCGACGACGCTCGGTGATTTCTCACAACGCATTTCCAAGCTGGGAAAAGCTGGTGACAAGTTGGATGTGAAGCTCGACCAGTCGGTGAAGTCTCGTTATGTCCTGGTCCACATTACGAAGCTTCCCCCTGATGGAACATCGGATGGGTTCCGCGGCGGCATTTCAGAAATCAAAGTCTTCAGCTGACTCACCAGCATGAACTCGGCGAACCGGGAACCCGTAGCAATACGAGGTTGAGAGCGCCCCGCCAACCTTCGGGTCGGCGGGGCGACTTCGTGTGGCTGACCAGCCTGATCCCGTCCCCACCATGCACACTGGGTGACGCCGGGCCGCAACGGCACCTGTGGGCACTGTGTTCCTCGCCGGCGGGATCGCCACCGCCACCCCTGCGTCCGCCGCCGGCGGCAACTACAGCTGCCCGACTGGTAGCAGACGATCGCCACCTGGAGCGCGACCTGCACCATCAAGAGCGGTCAGGCTCGCGCGTTACCGAGCGAACACGCCCGTCGGTGGGCAGCCCAACCTCAAGGCCAAAGCGACACCCGAGCAGCACTCCCGCGAGGAGCAAAAACAGCAACGCATCCTTTAGCGTTCTCCGGCAAGAAGACCACTCATCTACGCATCGATGAGCTCCCTAGAGGTTCTCCACACACCTGCCTACGATGAACAGTGACGCATTGTTGCTGCAAGTCAGGAACCACTTACGTCACGTAGCAGCAGGTTGGCGATCTTTACGTCGCTGTCTTACAGGGGGCAAGATTTCCAGGAGTCGGCGCCGGGTCAGGGGGTATGGGTGGGTCTGCTAGAGGGTTCTAGTGATCAAGACCTCATCGCTCGCCATGTCGCTGGCGACCCCGAGGCGTTCGGGGAGATCGTCCGGCGGCACCGCGACCGTCTCTGGGCGGTGGCGCTGCGCACACTCGGTGATCGTGAGGAAGCCGCAGACGCCGTGCAGGACGCTCTGGTCTCGGCCTATCGCGCCGCTCACACCTTCCGTGGGCAGTCCGCCGTGACCACCTGGCTGCACCGCATCACGGTCAATGCCTGCCTGGACCGGGCTCGCAAGGCCGCCTCCCGGCGTTCCTCACCGGTCGCGGAGACCGAGCGGCTGGAGCAGCTCCTGGAACCCGAGGAGGACGCCGCAGTCCCCGCCGAGCGCCAGGACTTGCACCGTGAGCTGCTGCGTGCCCTGCGCACCCTGCCCGAGGAACAACGTGCCGCACTCGTCCTCGTCGATATGCAGGGCTATCCCGTCGCGGAAGCCGCCGCGATCCTGGACATACCCACTGGAACGGTGAAGAGCCGCTGTGCACGAGGCCGTGCCCGGCTCCTTCCCTTGGTCACCCATCTGCGCGCTGACGGCGGGAGTAGCGAACCCACGAGCAGGGGAAGGAACCGGGCGCAGGGGACATCCGTCCCACCGACGGCAGGGCCGAAGGACACAGGTGCCGTGAAGGGCGGAGGTGGGCGAGCGTGACGTCGACAACCGGCATGGGTGAGCACCCGGAGGTATCCGAGATCTCCGAACTCACGGATGGTCTGCTGTCTCCCTCCCGTGCGGCGGACCTCCGCCAGCACCTCGCCGGTTGCGCGCTGTGCGAGGAGGTCCACGCCTCACTGGAGGAGATCCGGGCGCTGCTCGGGACGTTGCCGGGCCCGGCACGGATGCCGGCGGACGTCGCCGGGCGGATCGACGCCGCGCTGGCCGCCGAGGCACTGCTGGACCGCACCCCTCCTGGCTCCGTGACCGCCGTTTCACGTGAAACGGTCAGCGCTCCGGCCGATGTTTCACGTGAAACCGGCACTGCCCCTGCCACCCGTAGCACTCCGTCCCGACCGGCCGGGCGCCCCAAGGGCGCATCCGGACCAGGGCGCCAGACGCCGGGGCGTCCCCGTGCGCGACGCTGGCCCCGGATCCTGCTCGGTACCGCGGCGGCCGCCGCGGTGCTGAGCTTCGGTGGTCTCCTCATCCAGAACGCCGCGTTGGACGGCGCACAGGGATCCCACCAGCACGGGACCACCGCGCGTCCCGAGAAGTCCACACTGGGTGCCGGCGGCCTCACCGAAGCCACTCTCGGGTCTCACGTCCAGGCGCTGCTGACCTCCAAGGGGGCGCACAAGACCCCGGACATCGGGGCCCGAAGCTCTCCCGACAGCCCGCTGCGGGGCAGCGCGAGCACCGTCCCGTCCTGCGTCCGCCACGGCATCGGACGACCAGAGACTCCGCTCGCCTCCAGCCCTACCCGCTACCAGGGCAAGGACGCCTACCTCGTCGTGCTGCCGGATCCGGCCGATGCCCAACGGGTCTCGGCCTATGTCGTGGCCTCCTCGTGTGTCTCCGCCACGCCGCCCGTTCCCGGGAAGGTGCTGCTCTCACACTCGTACGCGCGAGACTGAACGACGGGCAGTGCGCTGTGACACTACGGGAATGCTGGCCCCGTAGGATCCGTTGGGTGGGGTGAGAGTTCCGAGAGCCCCAGCAAGCAGTCGGCAGAGACAAGGAAGACACCCGTGAGCGACGTCCGCAACGTGATCATCATCGGCTCCGGGCCCGCGGGCTACACCGCAGCGCTCTACACCGCCCGCGCGTCCCTGAAGCCGCTGGTCTTCGAAGGTGCCGTCACCGCCGGAGGCGCGCTGATGAACACCACCGACGTGGAGAACTTCCCCGGTTTCCGCGACGGCATCATGGGGCCGGACCTCATGGACAACATGCGCGCCCAGGCCGAGCGCTTCGGCGCCGAACTGGTGCCGGACGATGTCGTCGCGGTCGACCTCTCCGAGGAGATCAAGACCGTCACCGACACCGCGGGCACGGTGCACCGCGCGAAGGCGGTCATCGTCAGCACCGGATCCCAGCACCGCAAGCTCGGTCTGCCCCGCGAGGACGAGCTGTCCGGCCGTGGCGTCTCCTGGTGCGCAACCTGTGACGGGTTCTTCTTCAAGGACCAGGACATCGCCGTCATCGGCGGCGGCGACACCGCGATGGAGGAGGCCACCTTCCTCTCCCGCTTTGCGAAGTCGGTCACGGTCGTCCACCGCCGCGATGCCCTGCGAGCCAGCAAGGCGATGCAGGAGCGTGCCTTCGCCGACCCGAAGATCAAGTTCGTCTGGGACAGCGAGATTGCCGAGATCCACGGCGAGGGCAAGCTCTCGGGTCTGACGCTGCGCAACGTCAAGACCGGAGAGACCTCTGAGCTGCCCGTCACGGGTCTGTTCATTGCGATCGGTCACGACCCCCGCACCGAGCTCTTCAAGGGCCAGCTGAACCTCGACGACGAGGGCTACCTCAAGGTCGACTCGCCCAGCACCCGTACCAACCTGCGCGGTGTCTTCGCCGCCGGCGATGTCGTCGACCACACCTACCGCCAGGCGATCACGGCCGCCGGCACGGGCTGCGCCGCCGCCCTGGACGCCGAGCGCTTCCTCGCCTCGCTGTCGGACGGCGAAGCGACCGCCGAGCCGGAGAAGACCGCTTCCGCCTGACCCGGGCACCCCGCTTTCCCACCACCCACCCAGTAAGGAGACTGCCATGGCCGGCGCCACGGTGACCGTCACGGACGACAACTTCGAAGAGGTCGTCCTCAAGAGCGACAAGCCCGTCCTCGTGGACTTCTGGGCCACCTGGTGCGGCCCGTGCCGCCAGATCGCCCCGTCTCTGGAGGCCATTGCCGCGGAGCACGACGAGATCGTCATCGCCAAGCTGAACACCGACGAGAACCCGGCGACCACCGCCAAGTACGGCGTCATGTCGATCCCGACGATGAACGTCTACCAGGACGGCGAGGTCGTGAAGACGATCGTCGGCGCCAAGCCGAAGGCCGCGATCGAGCGCGACCTGGCGGACTATCTCGCCTGAGTTCTAGCGCCTTGTTTCACGTGAAACGGGCTCGCCCTCACCGGGGGCGGGCCCGTTCGTCGTTTCACGTGAAACAGTCTGCTTCACAGCGGCCGCAGCGCGGGCTCCTTCTGCACCGCCCCCAGCAGACGGTCGAGCGCCATCTCCACGTCTTCCTTCCACGAGATCGTGGTCCGCAGCTCAAGGCGCAGCCTCGGAAAGCGGTGGTGGGGGCGGACGGTCTTGAAGCCCACGGCCAGCAGATGGTCGGCGGGCAGTACACAGGCCGGCTCGGACCATTGGGCATCCCCGAACGCCTCGATCGCTTTGAAGCCCCGCTGGATGAGGTCCTTGGCGACTGTCTGGACCATCACGCGCCCCAGCCCCTGCCCCTGGTACGCGGGGGACAGCCAGGCGGTCAGCAGCTGGACCGCGTCCGCGGAGACCGGGCTGGTGGGGAAGGCGGTGGAGCGCGGCACATACGCCGGCGGGGCGTACATCACAAACCCCACAGGCACCTCATCGACATAGACGACCCGCCCACAGGATCCCCACTCCAGCAGGACTGCCGAGATCCAGGCTTCCTTCTCCAGCTCGGGGCGCCCGGCCTTTACCGCGGCCTCGCCGCTGACGGGGTCGAGCTCCCAGAAGACGCAGGAGCGGCAGCGCTTGGGGAGATCCGGAAGGTTGTCCAGCGTGAGCGGTACGAGCCGACGGCCCATAGAACCAGGTCCTCACTTCTCTCGCCTACCGCACCACGAAGCGCCGTCAGCGCGGTCTGCTCCCTGAGCAGACCCCCGACGAACCCTCCGACGGCTGCCAGGCCGAACCCCGCCACGAACAGTCCGGTGCGGCTCACCGATTGCATGGCCCTCTCCTCGCTGTGAGGTGTCTCCAGGTGGATGCGTGCCATACCCGAACGCATCGTATCCACCCTTTACGGGCGCGGGTACCGCGAGAGAGCAAAGGGCGGGCCGTGTTCCGGTATGGCTTCCGGAACACGGCCCGCCCGGGACCCATGAGGTCAGCTCACTCTTCCGCGTTCTTCTCCTCGGCCAGGGTCTGGCCGAGGACGCGCCCCTCGCCTGGGGCCAGAGTGCCGAGGATCCGCTCAAGATCCTCCATCGAGGCGAATTCGACGACGATCTTGCCCTTCTTCTGCCCCAGGTCGACCTTCACCCGCGTCTCGAAACGGTCGGACAGCCGGGTGGCCAGACCGGTGAGGGCGGGGGACACCCGGGTACCCGCGCGGGGCCCCTTCGCCTTGTTCGCGCTCTTGGGCTCCGAGCCCATCAGCTTCACGATCTCCTCGACCGTGCGCACCGACAGCCCCTCCGCCACGATGCGGCGTGCCAGGTGGTCCTGCTCCTCCGAGTCCTCCACCGAGAGCAGGGCCCGGGCGTGTCCCGCGGAGAGCACCCCCGCGGCGAGCCGGTTCTGCACGGACGGCGAGAGGTTCAGCAGACGCAGCGTGTTGGAGACCTGCGGACGCGAGCGTCCGATCCGGTCGGCCAGCTCGTCATGCGTGCACTTGAAGTCCTTCAGCAACTGGTCGTAGGCGGCGGCCTCTTCCAGCGGGTTCAGCTGTGCCCGGTGCAGATTCTCCAGCAGGGCGTCGAGGAGCAGCTTCTCGTCCTCGGTCTCCCGGACGATCGCGGGAATCTTCTCCAGGCCGGCCTCACGGGAAGCCCGCCAACGGCGCTCGCCCATGATGAGCTCATAGGCCTCCGGGCCGGTCTCACGGACCACCACCGGCTGGAGCAGACCCACCTCCTTGATGGAGGTCACCAGCTCAGCGAGCGCGTCCTCGTCGAAGACCGTGCGCGGCTGGCGCGGGTTCGGCGTGATGGCGTCCAGCGGCACCTCGGCGAAGTGCGCACCGGCCACCTGCGTCAGGCCCGCTACCGCCGACTCGTCGCCAGCCGGTGCTTCTGTTTCACGTGAAACAGCGCGCTCCGGCAGTGAGGTCACCTTGGCCGCTGCGACCCCTCGCTCCGGGGCCAGGACCGGTGCAGACGCCGGTGCCGTTGCGCCCTGTCCGGCTGTGGATCCGACATGGTCCGTGCTCTGCGGTGCCGCGGGGATCAGCGCACCGAGCCCACGGCCCAGTCCTCTACGTCGTTCGCTCACTGAGTCCCCTCCGGGATGCTGTGCTGTGCTTCATAGTTGACGCTGAGGCCCTGACCCCCGGTCTGCGGGACCCCACGCATCGCGATCTCTCGGGCCGCCTCCAGGTAGGAGAGCGAGCCACTGGATCCCGGGTCGTAGGTGAGCACGGTCTGCCCATAACTGGGTGCCTCGGAGATGCGTACCGAGCGCGGAATACTCGTCCGGAGCACCTCGTGGCCGAAGTGGTTGCGCACCTCGTCGGCGACCTGGGAGGCCAGCCGGGTGCGTCCGTCGTACATGGTGAGCAGGATCGTCGAGACATGGAGCTTGGGGTTGAGGTGCCCCCGCACCAGGTCGACGTTCCGTAGCAACTGCCCCAGTCCTTCGAGTGCGTAGTACTCGCACTGGATCGGGATCAGCACCTCGGCGCCGGCGACCAGGGCATTGACGGTCAGCAGGCCCAGCGAGGGCGGGCAGTCGATGAAGATGTAGTCCAGCGGCTGTTCATACGCCTTGATGGCCCGGTCCAGTCGGCTCTCCCGTGCCACCAGCGAGACCAGCTCGATCTCGGCGCCGGCCAGATCGATCGTGGCAGGCGCACAGAACAGCCCCTCCACATCGACAACCGGCTGCACCACGTCGGAGAGCGGCTTGCTGTCCACCAGCACGTCGTAGATCGACGGCACGTCGGCGTGATGGTCGATACCCAGCGCCGTGGAGGCGTTTCCTTGGGGGTCGAGGTCGATGACCAGCACCCGTGCCCCGTGCAGGGCCAACGAGGCCGCCAGGTTCACCGTGGTCGTGGTCTTTCCGACCCCGCCCTTCTGGTTGGCCACCACCATGACCCGGGTCTGCTCAGGCCGGGGAAGCGCCTCACCCGTGCGGCCGAGGGCCTCTACCGCCAGCTGAGCTGCACGACCAATGGGGGTGTCATCCATCGGGGGCGGTGTTTCACGTGAAACATCGTCCCCGAACGACTCGCTACGGGGACCGGGGACCGGATCGGTCATCGGTCCCGCGTTGTTGGCGTCGGACCGCAAGGATTCACTCTCCTCGACATCAAGCTCGCAATGTGCAGAGCCTGCCATGCTTTCGGTGTCGTGAACCAGTGAGGCCCGTTCTCCTGTGGACGAATCCGCATCTGTGGATACTTCCGTAACCCTTGTGGGCTTACGGTCACGCGGCGCGGCGGCCGCCCGACCACGGCCGATGATGCCTTGCAGCAGAGAACGATGTTTCACGTGAAACACGATGCACCCCCACGCCAGCAAGGGCGCTGGATCACCCACTGGCATGTTGCGATCCGTCACCATTCGGACCAGGCACGCCCCATGAGGTGCTGCGCGGTGCGGCAAAAACCCCTTTCCGCAAGATCAAAGGCCCCATAGACTGCTCGACGACCGATCCCGGGACGCAACGACCACCCGGTGTGGACGGTCCCAAACTTCACAAGGGGGAACACATGCAGGCAAGCAAGCGCAGGATAGCTGGCCGGATCACCGCTATAGCTCTTGGCCTGAGCATATGTGGCGCGGCCACGCCGGCTTTCGCCGACCAGGACATCAAGGTGATCTGGGCACACGCGTACCGCGTCAACAGCAATCACGGGCAGGCCGCCATCAAGGACACTGCCGACGACGGCAACGAGGTGTACGTCCAGTACACCCGGGCCGGTCACGGCAACAAGGTCTACACCCTCTGGAACAAGAAGGGTGGAGGCCACACCACCTACAGCGGTGGCGGCGCCAAGGTGACCATCAAGAAGATCTGCCGCTCCATCGACGCATGGCCGGACACCTGCTTCACGCACTCCGCCTGAGCTAAGCACAGGCCAAGAGCCCTGGGGCGCCGCAGTGCGGCACCCCAGGGCTCTTACTCGTAGCGCCGTAGACGCCGGCAGACGGACCTGCTCAGCGCCGGCGAGCGCCCTTCGCGGCCCGGCCGGTCCGCGCCGCCTTCGCGCGCTTGGCCGCGAAGCGCACACCACCGGGGCTCTCGCCCACCTCGACCCGGACCACGGTCGACGGCGGATCCACCACGCCCTCGCCCACCTGCACCACCGAGGTCTTCACCACACCGAGCTTGCTCAGCGCTGCCCGGGCGCCCTTGAGCTCCTCCTCCGCGGCGTCGCCCTTGAGCGCCAGCATCTCGCCGTAGGGACGCAGCAGCGGAACGCCCCAGCCGGCCAGTCGGTCGAGCGGGGCCACGGCGCGAGCGGTCACCACATGCACCTGTGGCAGCTTCCCCATGGCCTCCTCGGCCCGTCCCCGTACGACCGTCACATGGTCCAGGCCGAGCAGTTCGACGACCTCCCGCAGGAACGTCGTCCGCCGCAGCAGCGGCTCCAGAAGCGTGATCTTGAGGTCCGGCCGCACCAGAGCCAGCGGGATCCCGGGCAGTCCCGCCCCCGAACCCACATCGCAGACCGAGACGCCCTCGGGCACCACCTCGGAGAGCACCGCGCAGTTCAGCAGGTGCCGCTCCCACAGGCGCGGCACCTCCCGCGGCCCGATCAGCCCTCGCCTCACCCCCGCGTCGGCGAGCAGTTCGCCGTACCGCACAGCCTCCGGAAAGCGCTCGCCGAATACCTCCTGCGCCGCCTTCGGCGCGGGAGGGAGCTCCGCTGCTGCCTCCGTCACGGGAACCGCCCTTCCTCTGGACTGCTTTTCCTGTCGGGAACCCGGGCCTACGCACCCGGAATAACACAGATCGCTGATAACTTTTGGCCCCGCCTGCGAGCAGACGGGGCCAAAGAAAAACGGATGCGCTGAACGGTCAGGCCGGGAGGACGACCACGCAGCGCTGCGGCTCCTCGCCCTCGGACTCACTGCGCAGACCGGCGGCCGCCACCGCGTCATGGACGACCTTGCGCTCGAACGGCGTCATCGGGTCCAGCTTGACCGGCTGGCCGGAGCCCTTGGCGTCCTCCGCCGCCTTCGCACCGATCTCCGTGAGCTGCTCACGCTTACGCGCCCGGAAGCCGGCGATGTCCAGCATCAGACGGCTGCGGTCACCGGTCTCCCGGTGCACGGCCAGCCGCGTCAGCTCCTGCAGCGCCTCCAGCACCTCACCGTCGCGGCCCACCAGCTTCTGCAGATCACGGCTGGTCGAGTCGCTGATGATCGACACGGCGGCGCGATCGGCCTCGACGTCCATGTCGATGTCACCGTCGAGGTCGGCGATGTCCAGCAGACCCTCGAGGTAGTCGGCGGCGATCTCGCCTTCCTGCTCCAGGCGGGTCAGGGTGTCGGTGCCCTCGCCGGCAGGGGTCGTGTCCGTCACGAAAGGACTCCTTCTTACTTCTTCGAGGGGTGCTTGGGACGCTGCTGGCCCTTGCGCTGGCCGGACTTGGCGCCGCGGGACGCGGAGGCGCCCTTGTCCTTGCCGTCCTGCGCGCTCTTCTCCAGCGACTGCTTCTTCTCCGTGCTCTCGTCGGAGCCCGCCCGGGTGCGCTGCCCGCCACCGCTTACCGGGGCGCTGCCGCTCTGCCGCTGGGACTTGCTCTGGCGCTTGGGCTGCTGGCGGTTCTGGCGCGCCTCCTCGGCGGCCTTCTTCGCTGCGACCTCGGCCGGGGCCTCGACGAGCTTGCCCTGGGCCCGCAGCCGCTCCTGGCGCTCCGCGAAGGCCTTGCTGCCCGGAGTCGGGTTACGACGGATGACGAACATCTGCTGGCCCATGGTCCACACGTTGGTGGTCAGCCAGTACACGAGAACACCGACGGGGAAGTTGATGCCGAAGACGGCGAACATGATCGGGAAGACGTACATCAGCATCTTCTGCTGCTGCATGAACGGCGTCTTCACCGTGAGGTCGACGTTCTTGGTCATCAGCTGGCGCTGCGTGTAGAACTGCGACGCCGACATCAGGACGATCATGATGATCGTGACCACGCGGACGTTCATGACCGACGCGTCAAGGCTCGCGATCTTCGCCGCGCTGTCCATGAACTTCGCCGCCAGCGGCGCACCGAAGATGTGCGCCTTCTGCGCGCTCTCCAGCAGCGGCTGGTCGATGACGCCGACCGTCTTGTTCTGCGCGATATGGCTGAGGACCTGGTACAGCGAGATGAAGAAGGGCGACTGCGCCAGAATCGGAAGACAGCTCGAGAGCGGGTTGGTTCCCGTCTCCTTGTAGAGCTTCATCATCTCTTCGGACTGGCGCTGCTTGTCGCTCTTGTAGCGCTCCTGGATCGCCTTCATCTTCGGCTGCAGCGCCTGCATGTTCCGCGTCGACTTGATCTGCTTCACGAAGAGCGGGATCAGGCAGATACGGATCAGCACCACCAGCGAGACGATGGACAGACCCCACGCCGCGCCACTGTTCGGGTCAAAGATCAGGCCGTAGAACGAGTGGAACTGGACGATGATCCAGGAAACGGCGTAATAGAGAGGATTCAGGATCGTGTCCACGAATCAGGCTCCTTGGGCGTTGGGCCGGGTCTCGGGCTGGGCAGCGGGCTCATGAACGGCAGTCCCACCCAGGTGGCTCCTCAGCCGCTGGTGCCAGACCGGACGCTTCCGGGGAGGGACGTGGTCGACGCCACCGAGCGACCACGGGTTGCAGCGCAGGATGCGCCAGGCGGTCAGCGCAGTCCCTTTCACCGCGCCGTGCCGATCGATGGCCGTATAGCCATAGTGCGAGCACGACGGGTAGTACTTGCAGACCGGGCCCAGCAGGGGGCTGATGGTCCACTGATAGATCTTGATCAAAAGCAGCAGCGGGTACTTCACTGTGCGCTCCCTCCCGGGCCCCGGCCGGGGTTCCGGGGGCCCGCGGCGCAGCCGCCGTCGGACGCAGTCGCCGAGGGATTGCCACCTCGCGGGACTCCTCCCAGCAGCCGCTCCAGAGCGGCGTCCAGGTCGCGGGCCAGCTGATCGTGGTCCGCTCCACCCGCGCCGGGCAGGGCCCGTACGACAACCAGGCTACCGGCGGGAAGCCGGTCCAGCCGATCGCGCACGAGATGCCGAAGTCTCCGCTTGACCTTGTTGCGCACGACCGCGTTGCCAACGGCCTTGCTCACGACGAAACCCGCACGCGTCGGGGGAACACGTTCCCCCGCTGCGTGCGGGTCCGTTGCACCGCTACGACAATGAACGACAAGGAGCGGGCGCCCGGCCCTGCGTCCCCGGCGTACCGCGGTCGCAAAGTCCTCGCGCCGCCTCAGCCGATTTTCGGTAGGCAGCACGTCATGGACCTAGGTCGGGCTGCTCAGGCCGACAGACGGGCGCGACCCTTGCCACGGCGGGACGCCAGAATCGCGCGGCCGGCGCGCGTCCGCATGCGCAGACGGAAGCCGTGGGTCTTCGCGCGGCGGCGGTTGTTCGGCTGGAAGGTGCGCTTGCTCACTCGGGGGCTCCAGGAATGCTTGTTGTCTCAAGGAGAGACAGATGTGGGGCGTCGTTGGCTGTCACCGTGCGCCCACGAGTAGCTCGCATACGCCTAAGTGCACCGCTACACGATCACCTGAGCGCGATCTTTGCCCATCGGAGGCAGGCGGCAGCAGCCATCGACAACTCGACCTGGTCACGGTACGCGCGGCTACGCCATCCGGTCAAACCGGCTCCTCAGCGCCGCGCCCGGGTCCTTGTCAGGACACACTATGCACAGGCTGTGGACAACAACTTGAATCCCCAGGCCCGCCCTGACTACCGTGACGGAACTTCATTTCCTTCCCGCCCGTCCTGAGAATCACACATTCGTGGGACTGTGAGAGAGCGTGCCCTGTGGCTGATGTACCTGCCGATCTTGCCGCAGTGTGGCCCCGCGTGCTCGACCATCTCCTCCGTGCGGAGGCCGACGGCCTCAAGCCCAAGGACCAGGACTGGCTCAAGCGCACCCAGCCGCTGGCACTGGTCGCCGACACCGCACTGCTCGCCGTCCCCAATGAATTCGCCAAGGGCGTGCTGGAGGGCCGGCTCGCACCGCTGATCGGGGAGGCCCTCAGCCATGAGTGCGGCCGCCCGATCCGGATCGCGATCACCGTCGACGACTCCTCCGAGGAGCCCCCGTCGCCGGCCGCACCCACTCCCCCGCAGCAGTCGTCCCCGCAGCCCCCGCACCACCACCAGCAGCAGTCGCACCAGCAGTCCCACCAGCCGGCGCAGCAGCGCGACGCCTACGGTTACGAGCCCCGGCACGACAGCCGGCACGACAGTCGGCAGGGCTATGGGCACCAGGGCGACGAACTGCCCAGCGTCCGGCCCGCCTACCCGGACTACCAGCAGCCCCGGCACGAGCCCGGCTCCTGGCCGCAGCACTCCGGCTCCATGGCTGGCGGTCCCGGCCCGCGCGAGGACTACGGCTGGCAGCAACAGCACCTCGGGGGTTTCCCCGAGCGCGACACCTCCTCCGAGCCGTGGCGCGAGCCGTACGCCTCGTCGCCCTCCCACCAGCACCAGCAGGGCGACTACCGCTCACCGGGCCCCGACCGCAGCGGACCGCCGCAGCACTCCGACGGCGGCCGCTCCCCGTACGAACAGCAGCGCCGCGAGCTGCCCGACCACCAGTCGGGCGGCCGCTCCGGCCCCGGTGCCGTCCTGCCCGCCCCCAGTGGTGCGCCCGGCCCGCTCGCCGCGCAGCCCGCGCCGGCGACCGGCCCCGGTGAGCCGACCGCGCGGCTGAACCCCAAGTACCTCTTCGACACCTTCGTCATCGGTGCCTCCAACCGCTTCGCGCACGCCGCCGCGGTGGCCGTCGCCGAGGCACCGGCCAAGGCGTACAACCCCCTGTTCATCTATGGGGAGTCGGGGCTGGGCAAGACCCACCTGCTGCATGCGATCGGGCACTACGCGCGGAGCCTCTATCCGGGCACCCGGGTGCGCTATGTGAGCTCGGAGGAGTTCACCAACGAGTTCATCAACTCCATCCGCGACGGCAAGGCGGACGCGTTCCGCAAGCGCTACCGCGACATGGACATCCTGCTGGTCGACGACATCCAGTTCCTGGCGAGCAAGGAGTCGACGCAGGAGGAGTTCTTCCACACCTTCAATACGCTCCACAACGCCAACAAGCAGATCGTGCTCTCCAGTGACCGGCCGCCCAAGCAGCTGGTCACCCTGGAAGACCGGCTGCGCAACCGCTTCGAGTGGGGCCTGATCACCGACGTCCAGCCGCCCGAGCTGGAGACCCGGATCGCGATCCTCCGCAAGAAGGCCGTCCAGGAGCAGCTGAATGCGCCTCCGGAGGTGCTGGAGTTCATCGCGTCCCGCATCTCGCGCAACATCCGCGAGCTGGAGGGCGCACTGATCCGGGTCACCGCGTTCGCCTCGCTCAACCGCCAGCCGGTGGACCTGGGGCTGACCGAGATCGTGCTGAAGGATCTGATCCCCGGGGGCGAGGACGCCGCGCCGGAGATCACCGCCACCGCGATCATGGCGTCCACCGCCGACTACTTCGGGCTGACCATCGACGACCTGTGCGGCTCCTCGCGCAGCCGGGTGCTGGTGACCGCCCGACAGATCGCCATGTATCTGTGCCGGGAGCTGACCGATCTCTCCCTGCCGAAGATCGGCGCACAGTTCGGCGGACGGGACCACACCACCGTGATGCACGCGGACCGCAAGATCCGCGCGCTGATGGCCGAGCGGCGCTCCATCTACAACCAGGTCACCGAGCTGACCAACCGCATCAAGAACGGCTGAGGCCGGCCGCGGGCCGGTCAGCGCGCCACGGGCGCGCCCAGGGCGCTCCGGGATCCGCTCCCGGGGCGCCCTGCGTCGTACGGACGCGTCCGACGCCGCCAGGAAGGAGGGACGGTGTGTGTGAGGGGGCGCCGTTACGCGTGCCGTGGGTGCCGCGAGCCGGCCTTCGACCGCTTCCAGACGCTTCCGAGCCCGTCCTCAGTGCGTCCTCGGCGCGTCCTCAGCGCGTCACAGACCTGCCCGGTGCCCGTCCCGAGGCTGTGGAGCACGCCGGCGGTGTTCGATTCCGTACCTGGTCACGGCCTCTCTCCACAGATTGGGCAAGATTCTTCCGTCCACATCCTGGGGAGGGGAAAGTTATCCCTGTGGGATCCACAGGGCGACCGTCTGACGGAGCATCGGGGGAGGTCAGCAGCGTGTGGATTTGTGGCCAACCGCTCTCCACAGGCTGTGGACAGAGATTCCGTCCACAGGGGAGTGGATGTCTTGTCCACCGGCCGCCCACAGGAGAAGCGGTGTTGTCCCCAGCCATCCCCAGCTTCTCCACACCCCTGTCCACTGTTCGGCAACACAACACCCGCCCTCACCGCGCCGAGTGAAAGCCGTCACATCAAGGTGAGGGGTTGGGCTGTGGGGAACGTGGGTAAAGCTGGGGATGGCACTGGGGAGAAGTACCCGTTCCCTGTGCATCGGGTGTGCAGAACTTTGGGCGGTCCACAGCGACGCCGGCTTTTCCACGGCCGCCACCCACAGGAGCAGTGGACAAAAAGTCCGTGTTGACCTGCACAAAAGCAGTTGTCCACGGTTTCCACAGGCCCTACTACTACGACCACGGATATCTACCGGGGAACTCGTTCGGAAACGGGGCCTGTGCACAAGTTGGCCGCCGAGCGTCCGGGACGGGCCGAACCGACTTGACCCCGAGCCGCACCGACTGTCGGTGGCGTGCGTCAGACTGGTCTCCGGCAACTCAGCCGACGACGAAGGCCAGCAGGGCGAGAGCCAGCAACAGCAGGAGGCGGTTCCGGTGAAGATCCGGGTGGAGCGCGATGTACTCGCGGAGGCAGTGGCCTGGGCGGCCAAGAGCCTCCCGGCCCGTCCGCCGGTGCCCGTCCTCGCGGGCCTGCTGCTGAAGGCAGAGGAGGGCGCACTGAGCCTCTCCGGCTTCGACTACGAGGTCTCGGCGCGCGTCTCGGTGGAGGCCGAGGTGGAGGAGGAGGGCACCGTCCTCGTCTCCGGCCGGCTGCTCGCCGACATCTGCCGTGCGCTGCCCAACCGCCCGGTGGAGATCTCCACCGACGGTGTGCGGGTCACCGTCGTCTGCGGCTCCTCGCGGTTCACCCTCCACACACTGCCTGTGGAGGAGTACCCGGCGCTGCCGACGATGCCCACCGCCACCGGCACCGTCCCCGGTGAGGTCTTCGCCGCGGCCGCCGCCCAGGTGGCCATCGCCGCCGGCCGTGACGACACCCTCCCGGTGCTCACCGGCGTACGGATCGAGATCGAGGGCGACACGGTCACCCTGGCCTCCACCGACCGCTACCGCTTCGCGGTGCGCGAGTTCCTGTGGAAGCCGGAGAGCCCGGACGCCTCTGCGGTCGCGCTGGTCCCGGCCAAGACGCTGCTGGACACCGCCAAGTCCCTGAGCAGCGGCGACACCGTCACCCTGGCGCTCTCCGGCTCCGGCAAGGGCGAGGGCCTGATCGGTTTCGAGGGCGCCGGGCGACGGACCACGACCCGCCTGCTGGAGGGCGACCTCCCCAAGTACCGCACGCTCTTCCCCACCGAGTTCAACTCGGTCGCCGTGATCGAGACCGCCCCGTTCGTCGAGGCCGTCAAGCGTGTGGCGCTGGTGGCCGAGCGGAACACCCCGGTCCGGCTGAGCTTCGAGCAGGGCGTGCTGATCCTGGAGGCCGGCTCCAGCGACGATGCACAGGCTGTGGAGAGGGTCGACGCCGATCTGGAGGGCGACGACATCTCGATCGCCTTCAACCCCGGCTTCCTGCTGGAGGGTCTGTCGGCCATCGACTCCCCGGTGGCGCAGCTGTCCTTCACGACGTCCACCAAGCCGGCGCTGCTCAGCGGCCGCCCGGCAAAGGACGCCGAGGCCGACGACGCGTACAAGTACCTGATCATGCCGGTGCGGCTGTCCGGCTGACCGGACGGCACCGAGCCTCGGCCGCTCATCGGCGCCCTTGCGGCGACCGGCTGACAAGCCCCGATGAGCGGCTGAGCCCACAGCTGTGCACGGACCTGCGGGCGTAGGCTCGGACTCGCGTACACCAGCAACGACAACGTGCAAAGAGGGTCTCTGATGGAGCTCGGTCTCGTCGGTCTCGGCAAGATGGGCGGCAATATGCGCGAGCGCATCCGCCGCGCCGGCCACACCGTCGTCGGATACGACCGCAACCCCGACCTGGCGGATGTGGACAGCCTCCAGGAGCTTGTGGACAAGCTCAAGGGCCCTCGGGTGATCTGGGTCATGGTCCCGGCCGGCGCCGCCACCCAGTCCACGATCGACGAGCTGGCGGAGCTGCTCTCGCCCGGCGACATCGTCGTCGACGGCGGCAACTCCCGCTGGACCGACGACGAGAAGCACGCCGAGGAGCTGAAGACCAAGGGCATCGGCTTCGTCGACTGCGGTGTCTCCGGCGGTGTCTGGGGCCTGGAGAACGGCTATGCGCTGATGTACGGCGGCGAGCCGGACGACGTAGCCAAGGTGCAGCCGATCTTCGACGCCCTCAAGCCGGAGGGCGAGTACGGCTCGGTGCACGCCGGCAAGGTCGGCGCGGGCCACTTCGCCAAGATGGTCCACAACGGCATCGAGTACGCGATGATGCAGGCCTTCGCCGAGGGCTGGGAGCTGCTGGAGAAGGTCGACTCGGTCACCGACGTCCGCGAGGTCTTCCGCTCGTGGCAGGAGGGCACGGTCATCCGCTCCTGGCTGCTCGACCTGGCCGTCAACGCGCTGGACGACGACGAGCACCTGGAGAAGCTGCGCGGTTTCGCCCAGGACAGCGGCGAGGGCCGCTGGACGGTCGAGGCCGCGATCGACAACGCCGTGCCGCTGCCCGCGATCACGGCCTCGCTCTTCGCCCGCTTCGCCTCGCGGCAGGACGACTCCCCGCAGATGAAGATGATCGCCGCGCTGCGCAACCAGTTCGGCGGCCACGCGGTCGAGAACAAGAAGTAGTACCCGTACGAAGTACCAGGCAGCAGCCGGGGGAGGTCGGCGCACGCCATGCATGTTTCGCATCTGTCGCTCGCCGACTTCCGCTCGTACGCCCGGGTCGAGGTCCCGCTCGAACCGGGCGTCACGGCGTTTGTGGGGCCCAACGGACAGGGCAAGACCAACCTGGTCGAAGCGGTCGGCTATCTGGCCACATTGGGCAGCCACCGGGTCTCCTCGGACGCCCCGCTGGTGCGGATGGGCGCCGAACGGGCCGTCGTCCGGGCTGCCGTCGTCCAGGGCGACCGGCAGCAGCTGATCGAGCTGGAGCTCAACCCCGGCAAGGCCAACCGCGCCCGGATCAACCGGTCCTCGCAGGTCAGACCGCGTGATGTGCTCGGCATCGTCCGGACGGTGCTGTTCGCGCCGGAGGATCTGGCACTGGTCAAGGGCGACCCCGGTGAGCGCCGGCGGTTCCTGGACGAGCTGATCACCGCACGCGCGCCGCGGATGGCCGGAGTGCGCTCGGACTACGACCGGGTCCTCAAGCAGCGCAACACCCTGCTGAAGACCGCCGCGTTGGCGCGGCGGCACGGCGGGCGCCAGATGGATCTGTCGACGCTGGACGTGTGGGACCAGCATCTGGCCCGGGCGGGCGCCGAGCTGCTGGCGCAGCGGCTCGACCTGATCGCCGCGCTGCAGCCGCTCGCGGACAAGGCGTACGAGCAGCTGGCGCCGGGCGGCGGGCCGCTGGCGCTGGAGTACCGGGCCTCCGCCGACGCCGCGCCGGCCACCGCCTCGACCCGTGAGGAGCTGTACGGCGGCCTGCTGGCGGCGCTCGGCGAGGCCCGTAAGCAGGAGATCGAGCGCGGGGTCACCCTGGTCGGCCCGCACCGCGACGAGCTGCTGCTCAAGCTGGGGCAGCTGCCCGCCAAGGGGTACGCCAGCCACGGTGAGTCCTGGTCGTACGCGCTGGCGTTGCGGCTGGCGTCGTACGACCTGCTGCGGGCCGAGGGCAATGAGCCGGTGCTCGTGCTCGACGACGTCTTCGCGGAGCTGGACGCCCGCCGCCGGGAACGGCTGGCGGAGCTGGTGGCACCGGGCGAGCAGGTGTTGGTGACCGCGGCGGTGGACGACGACGTTCCCGGGGTGTTGACCGGGGCGCGCTATGCGGTCGCGGGCGGTGTGGTGGAGAAGGTGACGTCGTGAGCGAGGAGCGGTCCGAGGGGGCCAAGCCGCCGGAGCTGTCCGGTGTGGACCTCGCCCGGCAGGCGTTGGTGGCCGCCAAGGAGCAGGCGCGGGCGCGGGGCGCGGCCGCACAGCAGAAGAAGCAGGCCCGACGCGGGGGCCTGCGCTCCGGCGCCCGGGCGGACGGGCGCGACCCGCTGCCGCTGGGTGCCGCGATCAACCGACTGATCACCGAGCGCGGCTGGGAGACGCCGGCCGCGGTCGGCGGGGTGATGGGGCGCTGGCCGCAGCTGGTCGGGCCCGAGGTGGCGCAGCACTGCGAGCCGCAGCGGTACGACGAGGACGCCCGGGTGCTGACGGTGCAGTGCGATTCGACGGCGTGGGCGACCCAGCTGCGGCTGCTGGCCCCGACGCTGGTGGCCCGCCTCAACGAGGACCTGGGCCACGGCACGGTGAAGCTGATCAAGGTGCTGGGTCCGGGCGGTCCCGCCCGCCGGTACGGGGCGCTGCGCGCACCCGGGAGCAAGGGCCCCGGCGACACCTACGGATAGGTCCCAGGACACCGGTAAATCCCTGGGACGGGTGAGACTCCGCTCACGGTAGCCGCCGGTTGACAGCCGGAAGCGCTGAGTGCCCGTGTGAGCGTCCTGGGGCCCCTTCTCACATATGGGGAGTCGGCGGATGCCGGTTCAGGGCGGCACATGACGACTCAGGCGCCTGCAAACCCCCATGAGTGTCAGCGCTACCGGTAGACTGGTAGCAATCCCGCCCACTCGCGGAACAAGTCGAACGACGAGCCGCTCCCACCTGTCCTTCGCGGGGAGATCGCAGCAGGTGCGGATTGGCTCGTGCTGTGCCAGAAAGGGCGCTTCGTGGCCGACTCCGGCGACCTCAACGAGAACAACACAGCTTCTACCGAAGAGGAGGGGGTTCCGGCCGGCGCCATGGGCGACTCCTCGGAGGAGAAGTCGTACGACGCCAGCGCGATCACCGTCCTTGAGGGCCTGGACGCGGTCCGTAAGCGCCCTGGCATGTACATCGGCTCGACGGGCGAGCGCGGTCTGCACCACCTCGTGCAGGAGGTCGTCGACAACTCCGTCGACGAGGCGCTGGCCGGCCACGCCGACACCATCGACGTGACGATCCTGGCCGACGGCGGCGTGCGCGTCGTCGACAACGGCCGCGGTATCCCCGTCGGCATCGTGCCGTCCGAGAACAAGCCGGCCGTCGAGGTCGTGCTGACCGTCCTGCACGCCGGCGGCAAGTTCGGCGGCGGCGGATACGCGGTCTCCGGTGGTCTGCACGGCGTGGGTGTGTCCGTGGTGAACGCCCTGTCGACCCGCGTCGCGGTCGAGATCTGCACGGACGGCTACCGCTGGACCCAGGAGTACAAGCAGGGCGTGCCCACCGCCCCGCTGGCCAAGCACGAGGCGACCGACAAGCACGGCACCTCGGTCACCTTCTGGGCCGACGGCGAGATCTTCGAGACCACCACCTACAGCTTCGAGACGCTGTCGCGGCGGTTCCAGGAGATGGCGTTCCTCAACAAGGGGCTGACCATCTCGCTCAAGGACGAGCGGCCGGACCACGTGGACGAGGACGGCACGCCGCTCGCGGTGCGGTACCACTACGAGGGCGGCATCGTCGACTTCGTGAAGTACCTCAACTCGCGCAAGGGCGAGCTGGTGCATCCGACGGTGGTCTCGGTGGAGGCCGAGGACAAGGAGCGGAACCTCTCCGTCGACCTCGCGATGCAGTGGAACACCCAGTACAGCGAGGGTGTCTACAGCTTCGCGAACATCATCCACACCCACGAGGGCGGTACCCACGAGGAGGGCTTCCGCGCTGCGCTGACGGGCCTGATCAACCGCTATGCGCGCGACCGGAAGCTGCTGCGGGAGAAGGACGACAACCTCACGGGTGAGGACATCCGCGAGGGGCTGACGGCGATCATCTCGGTCAAGCTCGCCGAGCCGCAGTTCGAGGGCCAGACCAAGACCAAGCTGGGCAACACCGAGGTCAAGACCTTCGTCCAGAAGGTGGTCCACGAGCACCTCAACGACTGGCTGGACCGCAACCCCAACGAGGCCGCGGACATCATCCGCAAGGGCATCCAGGCGGCGACCGCCCGGGTGGCCGCCCGTAAGGCGCGCGATCTGACGCGCCGCAAGGGTCTGCTGGAGACCGCGTCGCTGCCGGGCAAGCTGAGCGACTGCCAGTCGAACGACCCGACCAAGTGCGAGATCTTCATCGTCGAGGGTGACTCCGCCGGCGGCTCGGCCAAGTCCGGCCGTAACCCGGAGTACCAGGCGATCCTCCCGATCCGAGGCAAGATCCTCAACGTCGAGAAGGCCCGGGTCGACAAGATCCTGCAGAACAACGAGGTCCAGGCGCTGATCTCGGCCTTCGGTACGGGTGTGCACGAGGACTTCGACATCGAGAAGCTCCGGTACCACAAGATCATCTTGATGGCGGACGCCGATGTCGACGGTCAGCACATCAACACCCTGCTGCTGACGTTCCTGTTCCGCTTCATGCGCCCGCTGGTCGAGGCCGGTCACGTCTACCTCTCCCGGCCGCCGCTGTACAAGATCAAGTGGGGTCGGGACGACTTCGAGTACGCGTACTCGGACCCGGAGCGGGACCAGCTGATCGAGCTCGGCAAGCGGAACGGCAAGCGGATCAAGGACGACTCGGTCCAGCGGTTCAAGGGTCTCGGCGAGATGAACGCCGAGGAGCTGCGGGTGACGACCATGGACACCGACCACCGGGTGCTCGGCCAGGTCTCCCTGGACGACGCGGCCCGCGCGGATGACCTGTTCTCCGTGCTGATGGGCGAGGACGTCGAGGCGCGCCGCTCGTTCATCCAGCGCAACGCCAAGGACGTCCGCTTCCTCGACATCTGAGCCCTGTCGGCCCTTCCAACAGCCGCAGCTCGAAAGGACTTTGAACCACCATGGCCGACGAGAACTCCCCTGTGACCCCGGACGGCGTGACCGCCGAGGGCGCGCCCGCCACCATCGAAGGCGTCGGGATGCGTGTCGAGCCCGTCGGGCTCGAGACGGAGATGCAGCGCTCCTACCTCGACTACGCGATGTCCGTCATCGTCTCGCGTGCGCTGCCCGACATCCGCGACGGTCTCAAGCCCGTCCACCGCCGGGTGCTGTACGCGATGTACGACGGCGGCTACCGCCCCGAGAAGGGCTTCTACAAGTGTGCCCGCGTCGTCGGTGACGTCATGGGTACGTACCACCCGCACGGCGACTCCTCGATCTACGACGCGCTGGTGCGCCTGGCGCAGCCGTGGTCGATGCGGATGCCGCTGGTCGACTCCAACGGCAACTTCGGCTCCCCGGGCAACGACCCGGCCGCGGCCATGCGGTACACCGAGTGCAAGATGGCGCCGCTGTCGATGGAGATGCTCCGGGACATCGACGAGGAGACCGTCGACTTCCAGGACAACTACGACGGCCGTAACCAGGAGCCGACGGTCCTGCCGTCCCGCTTCCCGAACCTGCTGATCAACGGCTCGGCCGGTATCGCGGTCGGTATGGCCACCAATATCCCGCCGCACAACCTGCGCGAGGTCGCGGCCGGTGCCCAGTGGGCGCTGGAGCACCCGGAGGCCTCCCACGAGGAGCTGCTGGACGCCCTGATCGAGCGGATCAAGGGCCCGGACTTCCCCACCGGTGCGCTGGTGGTGGGCCGCAAGGGCATCGAGGAGGCCTACCGCACCGGCCGCGGCTCGATCACCATGCGCGCGGTGGTCGAGGTCGAGGAGATCCAGAACCGCCAGTGCCTGGTGGTCACCGAGCTGCCCTACCAGGTCAACCCGGACAACCTCGCCCAGAAGATTGCCGACCTGGTCAAGGACGGCAAGATCGGCGGTATCGCGGACGTCCGTGACGAGACGTCCTCGCGCACCGGCCAGCGGCTGGTGATCGTCCTCAAGCGGGACGCGGTCGCCAAGGTCGTCCTCAACAACCTCTACAAGCACACCGATCTGCAGACCAACTTCGGTGCGAACATGCTCGCCCTGGTGGACGGGGTGCCGCGCACGCTGTCCCTGGACGCGTTCATCCGCAACTGGGTCACCCACCAGATCGAGGTCATCGTCCGCCGGACGAAGTTCCGGCTGCGCAAGGCCGAGGAGCGGGCGCACATCCTGCGTGGTCTGCTCAAGGCGCTGGACGCGATCGACGAGGTCATCGCGCTGATCCGGCGCAGCGAGACGGTCGAGATCGCGCGCGAGGGCCTGATGGGCCTGCTGGAGATCGACGAGATCCAGGCGAACGCGATCCTGGAGATGCAGCTGCGTCGGCTGGCCGCCCTGGAGCGCCAGAAGATCACCGCGGAGCACGACGAGCTGCAGCGCAAGATCAACGAGTACAACGCGATCCTGGCCTCGCCGGAGCGGCAGCGCCAGATCATCAGCGAGGAACTCGCCGCGATCGTCGAGAAGTTCGGCGACGACCGGCGCTCCAAGCTGGTGCCCTTCGAGGGCGACATGTCCATCGAGGACCTGATCGCCGAGGAGGACATCGTCGTCACGATCAGCCGTGGCGGCTATGTGAAGCGCACCAAGACCGACGACTACCGCTCGCAGAAGCGCGGCGGCAAGGGCGTCCGGGGCACGAAGCTCAAGGAAGACGACATCGTCGACCACTTCTTCGTCTCCACCACCCACCACTGGCTGCTGTTCTTCACGAACAAGGGCCGGGTCTACCGGGCCAAGGCCTATGAGCTGCCGGACGCGGGGCGGGACGCGCGCGGCCAGCACGTGGCCAACCTGCTGGCCTTCCAGCCGGACGAGCAGATCGCCCAGATCCTGGCGATCCGCGACTACGAGGCCACCCCGTACCTGGTGCTCGCCACCAAGGCCGGCCTGGTCAAGAAGACCCCGCTCAAGGACTACGACTCGCCCCGCTCCGGTGGTGTGATCGCGATCAACCTGCGTGAGCAGGAGGACGGCTCGGACGACGAGCTGATCGGCGCCGAGCTGGTCTCGGAGACCGATGACCTGCTGCTGATCAGCAAGAAGGCTCAGTCGATCCGGTTCACCGCGACGGATGAGGCGCTGCGCCCGATGGGCCGGGCCACCTCCGGTGTGAAGGGCATGAGCTTCCGCGAGGGCGATGAGCTGCTCTCGATGAACGTGGTCCGCGCCAACACCTACGTCTTCACCGCGACGGACGGCGGCTACGCCAAGCGCACCGCGGTCGACGAGTACCGGGTCCAGGGCCGCGGTGGTCTGGGCATCAAGGCCGCCAAGATCGTCGAGGACCGGGGTTCGCTGGTCGGGGCGCTGGTCGTCGAGGAGACCGATGAGATCCTCGCGATCACGCTCAGCGGTGGCGTGATCCGTACGCGGGTCAATGAGGTCCGTGAGACCGGCCGTGACACCATGGGCGTCCAACTGATCAACCTGGGCAAGCGCGATGCCGTCGTCGGGATCGCACGGAACGCCGAGGCGGGTCGCGAGGCCGAAGAGGTCGACGCGGACGAGGCGCCCGCGGAGGCCACGGCGGCCGACGACACCGAGGCCGCGGCGGAGTAGCACGAGGAGCAGGTCGTGAGTGGAGCCACGGGCGCAACAGCGGGTGGAGCGGGAGCCGGGAAGGGCTCCTCGTCCGGACCCGCAACCGTGACGGAGTCCGGCGCCCGTGGCTCCGCCATTTCTGACAACGGCCCCCGGGACGAGGGCTCTCAAGAGGGGGGAACCGTGACCGACACCCGTCAACCACAGCCGCAGCCCAAGCCGGAGCCGCAGGGGACGGCACAGCCGGCCCCGTCGGCACAGGGCGGCCAGCAGCAGCCGTACCAGCCGCCTCAGGCGTACTCCACCGGTGCCGGGCAGGGCGCAGGGCAGGCGGTCCGCCGGCCGCGCACGGACGTCCAAACGGCGCCGCGGACGCGCAAGGCCCGGCTGCGGGTGGCGCGTGCCGATCCGTGGTCGGTGATGAAGGTCAGCTTCCTGCTGTCGGTCGCGCTGGGCATCTGCACGGTGGTGGCCGCCGCGGTGCTGTGGATGGTGATGAACGCCATGGGTGTCTTCTCCACGGTCGGCGGCACGATCAGCGAGGCCACCACCAACGGCGACGGCGGCGGCTTCGATCTGCAGGGGTTCCTGTCGCTGCCGAGGGTGCTGCTGTTCACCTCGATCATCGCGGTGATCGACGTGGTCCTGGCGACCGCGCTGGCCACGCTCGGGGCCTTCATCTACAACCTGTCGGCGGGCTTCGTCGGAGGCGTGGAGCTCACGCTCGCCGAGGACGAGTGACCCGGTGCGGGAGGGCGTTCCCGGGCCTTCGGGAACCGATTTTGGGAACGCCTCTGAAGTGCGCTAATCTTTCGGTGCAGCCAGCGAGCGGCTATAGCTCAGACGGTTAGAGCGCTTCCCTGATAAGGAAGAGGCCCCAGGTTCAAGTCCTGGTAGCCGCACTGCACGAACGGCCCGGCCGGGAACTTCCCGGCCGGGCCGATTCGTTGTTCGGAGGCGGAAGTTGGCCCGGGTCGGCGGCCCGAGACAAGGCGTTGCCGAGCGCGGGCTAGGTAACCGATCGATATCGACCGGTGTGTATCATCGGCCGACATAGGTCCCCTACGTCAACGAAAGACGAGGTCGCGCGGTGAAGAAGCTTCTCCTGGTCGCACTGGCCGCCATCGGCGGGCTCCTCGTGTACCGCCAGATCCAGGCGGATCGCGCCGAGCAGGATCTGTGGACGGAGGCGACCGACTCCGTGCCCGCAGGTTCGGGTGTCTGAGACCCCACACGCACAGCAGATTCGTACGGACCCCGACTGCCTGAGGGCGGTCGGGGTTTCGTATGTCCGGGGCTAGGGGGCGCGGTCCGCCGCGGGGGCGCGGGAGGCCGGTGCGGGGTGGCTGATTGTCGTTGTAGGACCGTGACGGTGATCTTCTTGAGTTTGCTACAGCACACCATTAGATTGCGTAAGCAAAGCTTCTGTCTGTGATGTGACCAGCAGGGCACAAGGGGGATCAAGACGATGACGCACCGAGTGTGCAAGGGGGCGGTGGCGTGGCTCGGCGGGCTGCTGCTTGCCCTGACCGCCACACCTTTTCCGGCCACCGCGGCCCCGTCCGCGGCACCGCCTGCCGACGGCTCCGGCATGGTGATGGTGCTCGACTCCTCGGGCTCGATGGCGGAGGACGACGGCTCGGGGAGCACCCGGATCGCTGCCGCCCGGAAGGCCGTGGGGACGGTCGCCGATGCGCTCCCCGACGGGTATCCGACCGGTCTGCGGGTCTACGGCGCCGACCATCCCAAGGGCTGTGACGACACCCGGCTCGCCCAGCCGGTCGCGGCCCTCGACCGCGCGGGCCTCAAGCGGGCCGTCGCGGGCGTACGGCCCAAGGGCGACACCCCCATCGGGCTCTCCCTGCGCAAGGCCGCAGGCGACCTTCCCCAGGCCGTCGCGGGGGCGACCGGCACGCGGACGATCCTGCTGATCTCCGACGGCGAGGACACCTGCCAGGCGCCACCGCCGTGCAAGGTGGCCGCCCAACTCGCCGCGTCCGGCGTGGATCTGCACATCGACACCATCGGCTTCCAGGTGGCCGGCAAGGCCCGGTCCCAGCTGGAGTGCATCGCCAAGGCCGGCAACGGGCGGTACTACGACGCACCGGATGCCCGGGCGCTCGCCCGTCAGTTGCAGCGTGCGGGGCAACTCTCCGTCAAGGGCTACCGGTTGCAGGGCAGGCAGGTCCGCAGCACGGCGAGCAGGAGCGGAGCTCCGCACCTGGACGCCGGGCAGTACCTGGACACCATCGGGCCCGGTGAGACGCGTACCTACGCGGTCGACCTCGACGCCGTCTCGACGGCCGACTTCTCGGCGACCGTGGCGCCCCGGGCCGGCGCGACCATCGGTCTCCTCGACCGGCTGAGCACCGAGATCACCAAGGGCGCCGAGGGCAGCTGCGGCTCCACCACCGAGCAGTTCGGACAGACGGAGGGGGCCACCCCGCTGACCGCGGGCATCAGCCGGGTGCCGTCACAGAGCGGTACCGGTACCTGTGACAAGGCCGGCCGGTACTGGCTGGTCGTCAAGCGTCAGTCCGCTCCTGGCTCGGACGCCGCGCGCTGGCCGCTGGAGCTGACGTTTCACGTGGAACACCCGCTGAAGAAGGGCGTCACGCCCGCGCAGTCGGAGCCGGACTACGGCGCGGGCGGCGAGGACGCCACGCTGCCGACCACTGCGCCCCGGAACGTCACCGGCGGTACCGGCTTCAACGACGCCGTGACCCTGCACCCGGGGGTCTGGCGGGACAAGGTCCTGCCGGCCCAGACCCTCTGGTACAAGGTGCCGGTCGGCTGGGGCCAGCAGCTGCGCTACGACGTGGAGTTCGCCAACGAACCGACCGTCAAGGGCCACAGCTCGATCACGTCCTCCGGCGGCACCCAGGTCTACACCCCGTTCCGTACCCCGGTCGGCAGCGGTACCGGCGTCTTCAGCCCGCAGGTGCCGTACAACGGGCGGCTGGCGTCGCTCAGCATGGGCACGGTCCCGGTCTCCTGGACCAACCGCTATGAGGGCCACCCCAATGTGATCCCCGTTCACTCCAAGGGGGACTTCTACCTCGCGGTGAGGCTGGGTGCCAAGGTTTCTGAGATCGCGGAGAACCCGCAGATCGGCGTGGTGCTGCGGATCGCGGTACTGGGCAAGGAGAAGGCCGGGCCCGAAGCGGGGGCAGCCGCGGTCAAGCCCGGCTCCACTGCCGACCAATCCGGGCCCTCGGCGGACGGCGCCGGGGCCGGCGGAGGAGGATGGTCCACCGGGCGTGTGGTGGCTCTGGCCGTCGGCGGTGTGGGGGTGCTGCTGCTGGCCGGCCTGGCGTTGGCCTATGTGCGGGCCCGCAGCAAATAGGCCGTCGCGGGCGGGATTCGGATCCGATGAGGGGTGGCTCGTAGTGACGGGGCGCAGGACGACTCGGGCGGTGTTTCACGTGAAACATGGGCAGAGAGCGGCGGCCTTCGTGGCCGCACTGGCCGCGGCAACGGCCCTTCCGGGGGCGATGGCGGTGGCCGCGGCCGAGAGCGTGCCCGGATACCGGACCGCGGACGGCGCCACGGAGGTCAAGGGCACCTCCAGTGCCGCGACAGCGCCCCCGCTCAAGCCCGGACTGCACACCGACACCATCCGGCGCGGTGAGCAGAAGTACTACGCGGTCACACTCGATGACAGGAACAACGCCTACTTCTCGGTGGTCGCCGCGCCCCGCCCGGGCACCAAGGTCGAGGACTACAAGGACAAGCTCACCCTCACCGTCCAGGACAGCAGCGGCGCCACCTGCTCGGAGGCGACTCCGTCCTTCAACGGCGGCGGGATGGCCTATCCGATCGCCGACTACGCCTTCCGCCGCATCGGCACCGACCGTTCCGACTGCCAGAAGGCCGGTCCGTACTACGTGGTGGTCGAACGCGACGGGTCGGCCACTTCAGGGCCCGACCTCTGGCCCATCGAGCTGGACCACCTCGATGAGCCGCCGCTGAAGGGCAGTACGCCTGCCCGGCCGGGCCGGGGCACCTGGAGCACCGCGACGCCTGCACCGCGCACCGATGCCACCAAGCGCAACGCCCAGGGCGGCACCGGATTCAACGACGCCGGTTCGGTCGCCGCGGGCGTGTGGCGGGACCGCATCAAGCCCGGTGAGAGCCGCTTCTACCGCGTACCGGTGGACTGGGGGCAGCGGCTCAACCTCAGCGCGGAGCTCCCGAACTCCCCGGCCGCCTCACATGACTTCGTCACCAATGCGCTCGGACTGGGCGTCTACAACCCGGCTCGTGGCGCGGTCAGCACGAACAACTTCGTCCCGTACCGCGGGCAGCCCGCCGCCGCCAAGGTGTTCACCGCACCGGTCGACTACGGCAACCGTCTCGACCCGACCGACTCGGTCAGCGCGATGCGGTTCGCCGGCTGGTACTACCTGGAGGTCAGCCTGCACCCGGACGCCGCGCAGTACTTCCCCAAGGGCGCGGAACTGACCCTCCGGGTCGATGTCCGGGGCGCCGCCAAGTCCGGGCCCGGTTACGCCGATCCAGCCGGCGCCTTCACCGTCACTCCGGAGGACCAGGAGACGGCACGGACCGGCCGGACCGCGCAGGAGGCGGCGAAGAGCGGCACCTTGACGGTGGTGGGGTATGCCGGGATCGGCACGGGGGCGGTGCTGCTGGCGGGACTGGGGTCATGGACCCTCGTGGCCCGGCGGTCGGCCGCTGCCGGGTCCCGCGGGCCGGGTACCGCGCCCGAGCTGCCGCAGCAGCGCGGGGGACCGCACCGGCCCACGCAGCCGGGGCAACACCACGGGCACCAGCAGCAGTTCGGCCCACCGCCGGGCAGGTAGCCCCGACGGGCCCGACCGGTGCGGGTCGGTCAGGCGGACAGCAGCGCCCAGACGCCCACCGCGATGCACAGCAGCGCCACGATCAATACCGGCACCGCGACCTTCGGGGGCGGTCCCGGCCTTCGGTACGGGGCGGGTGGCGCCGCGGCCGGCACGCCGGTCGGTGTGCCGGCAGGTGGCTGCCCGACAACCGGGTGCGGCCCGGCCGTGTACGGGCGGGTGACGGCGCTCCTCGGGGGGACCGTGGCGGTCGGCTCGTACGCGGGCACGGGCGGCGCCGGCGGTACCTCTGCCGGCGCCGGAGGGGGCGTGGCCGCCGGTGCGGGCAGCGGCACGGGGGGCGGCGTCGGAGGGCTGCCCGGCGTCGGAGGGTTGCTCGGCGTCGGAGGGTTGCTCGGCTCCGGCGGGGCGAGCTGGAAGCTGCCGGTGTCCGTCAGGGAGCGCTGCCCGGTGGAGCCGGGGCCGGCCGGGGCGCCCGTCGTCGGCTCCCCGGCTGCTTCCCGGTCGGCTGTCGGCCCCTCCGGTCCGTACCCGGCCGGCAGCGGACCGATGTGGTCGAAGACCTCGACGAGCTCGTCCTCGATCGTCGGGTCCGGAAGCAGCTCCACCGCCGACAGGACCGCCTTGCGCGCCCCCGTGGCGGTCTTGAAGCGGCAGTCCGGGTTCGGGTGCACCAGAGAGCCCAGCACCTGCCACAGCGGCTCCGGGATGCCCTCGGGCGCGTTCGGGATCCCGTGGTCGGCGAAGTGCCCGACCAGCTCCTCGACGTCCGGCTTGATGCCCGTGAGCAGATAGACCGCGACCAGACCGACCGCGAACAGGTCGGCCGGGAAGTCCGGTTCGGCGCCGAGCATCTGCTCCGGAGCGAAGTAACCCGGCGTGCCCACCACATAGTTGGCCTCGGTGAGTCGCGGCTCGCCCTTGCGCATCGCGATGCCGAAGTCCGACAGCCGCAGGTGCGGGCGGCCGGTGCCGGTGGCTTCCAACAGGATGTTCGCCGGTTTGATGTCGCGATGCACCACCCCCTCCGCGTGCACCGCGGTCAGCCCGGCCAGCAGTTGGTCCAGCAGGGTGCACACGAACCGGGGCGGCAGGGGGCCGTAATCGCCGGTCAGGTGCGCCAGCGAGCCGCCGTGCACCAGGTCCATGGTGAACAGCACCTTGTCGTCGTCGGCGGCCCAGCTCGCGGGGGCCAGCACATGCGGATGGTCGATCCGCAGCGCCTGTTCGCGGACGAAGCGCAGCAGGGTGTGGGCATCGCTCTGCTGCAACACCTTGGCCGCCACATAGCGGCGACGCCGGTGGTCCCAGGCGCGCCAGACGGCGCCCACCCCGCCCCGTCCGATCGGATCGATCAGCTCGTACCGGCCGCCGAAGATCTCACCCATTGCGCCCCGTCCGCTTCCTGACTCGCGACGTCCCCTGTGGCCGTGGCCGACGCACCCTAGCTCTGGTGCGCCTCGTAGTGGGCGACCGCATCGGCGGTGCGGCCGGCACCGTAGACCCGGAGGAACTCTGCCAGTTCGGGGTGAGTGGGGGCGAGGGAGTTCGCCGCATCGATGATGTCGCCGGCGTCGGAGACCGATCTCAGCAACGACTGGATCTCACGGACCACGCGGCGGACCGTGGTCGCCCCCGTCGACGACGTCTGCTGTGTGGTGTTGTTGAGCACCGATCCGCCCGCCGTCTTCTTGATCTCTTCCATGCGGTCGGTGGCCTCGGCGGCGCTGACGCTGCCGTCCGCGACCTGACCGGACAGTTCCTGGAGTGCCTGGACCCGCTGGACCACGGCCGGGTTGCCTATCTTCGCCCGCTGCCCGCTCATCAGCTGGGAGAGCATCGGGGCGGACAGCCCGAGCACGGCGGCGAGCCGGGCCTGGTTGAGCCCGAGGTCGTCGATGAGACGGCGGAACAGCGCACCCAGAGGCTCCCCGTACCAACTGCGCTGAAGCTCCCGGGCCCGCGCGGTGGCTTCCTGCTGTGCTGCGTCCATACCCTCTCCCCTGACTCCCCGATCGCTTCGCTGCCGCGAATCTCGCGAAGCATCCTACGGAGAGCGACGGTGTGCGGCGATACCCGGTCGGGAAAGGGTCCGGACACCGGGTACCCTGGTGCGCGAAGGGGCCTTAGCTCAGTTGGTAGAGCGCTGTCTTTGCATGGCAGATGTCAGGGGTTCGACTCCCCTAGGCTCCACTCCCCAAGCCCTTCCGGTCGGCGAAACCGCTGGTCAGAGGGGCTTTTTTCATGCCAGTGCGGATGCTGACGGATCGTTATCCGGCCGCCGGCCCCGCTCCGCCCGCATGCGAGCGGGCCGTGCCCGCCGTCCCTCGTACGGGACGGGGGCACGGCCCGGTGCGTGTCCGGTGCCGTGGCCGGGCTCAGGCCGTGGTACCGCCGCCCCGCTCGTCGGCCTCCGCATCGGCCTGCTTGGCCTGGACGTCGGGGTCGAGCTCGGCCCCCTCGGTGCCGTCCACCGCACTCAGCCGGCCGCGCTCGCCGACCTCGGTGGGGGCCGGCGGCTCGACCAGCCAGTCCGGGTTGGCCTGCTTGTCCCACCACTTCCACGCGGCGACCGCGGCGCCGACCGCGATGCCCACCAGGGCCAGCCGCTTGGCGGCCCGGCCGCACTTGGCGTGGCGGCTGTGCTTCTTCTGCAGCTTGGTGATCTCGGCGGCCGTCACCTGGCCGCGGAGCGCGGCGAGCGCGGCGGCGCCCCGGATGACGGCCTCCTCGCGCACCGGCTCGGCCGCGGCCCGGGCACTGGTCACGGCGTGCTCCAGCCGCGGGGCGGTGTACTCGGCCGCTTGGCGGGCCGCCTTGCGGGTGCGGCAGGCGGCCCGGGTCGCCGCCGCGTCGACCTTGGGCGGCAGGGCGCCACGGGCGTGCTCGATCCGCGGGTGCAGATGCGTGTCGAACTGCGCTCGGGCCTGATGAGCGGCCTCGGCCACCCGCGGGCCCAGCCGCGTACGGGCCTCGTGCGTGTAGTGCACGGCGGCGTCCTTGGCCGTACCGGCATACGGAGCCACCACCTCCGCGGCGTGCCGCACGCTGTCCTTGGCCGTATCGGTCGCGGCGCGCACGCTGTTCTTGCGGGTCACGGGATCCTCCTCCTCGGTGGCATGTCCGGGGGCTGGGGGGTTGGTCCCCCGTGTCTGTTGTGTCGCCTGTCCACCCGTCTGAAGATCATGCCCGCTCATGGCTGGTACGGCATGCGAGAGCGGGCATCCGGGTCATTGCCGACACTTCCGGAGCCTTGGTGACGACAATGCCACGACGTGGCGTCCGCGGCGCCCGAAATCAGTGCGAAGACCGGCACGGGGCGGTGGCCGGACACCGGCACGGGCGGTTCGTGCGAGGATCAGGGACCGTCCAGCGAAGACTTATGGAAGGTTGACTCGTGGCTGAGCAGCTCTACGCCACCCTGAAGACGAACCAGGGCGACATCGAGATTCGGCTTCTGCCGAACCATGCACCCAAGACGGTCAAGAACTTCGTCGAGCTCGCCAAGGGCGAGCGGGAGTGGACCGACCCCGCGACCGGCAAGAAGACCACCGCGCCGCTGTACGACGGCACGATCTTCCACCGGGTGATCAGCGGCTTCATGATCCAGGGTGGTGACCCGCTGGGCAACGGCACCGGTGGCCCCGGCTACGAGTTCGGGGACGAGTTCCACCCCGACCTGGCCTTCACCAAGCCGTACCTGCTGGCCATGGCGAACGCCGGCCCGGGCACCAACGGCTCGCAGTTCTTCATCACCGTCGCGCCGACCGCGTGGCTGACCGGCAAGCACACGATCTTCGGCGAGGTCAGCACCGACGCCGGCAAGAAGGTCGTCGACGCCATCATCGGCACCCAGACCAACCCGCGCACCGACCGTCCGGTCAACGACGTGGTGATCGAGTCGGTGGTCGTCGAGACCCGCTGAGCCGCGTCTTGTGCCCCGGAGCGCTCCGGGGAACCATTGCGCCCCGCCCGGTCGTACTTCGGGCGGGGCGGTGTGTTTGACGCGCCCCGGACAGCGACGAGGACGAGGGGACCGATGGAGCAGGTGCCAGGCAGCCCACAGGAGCCGCAGGACGCGCGGGGCGACGGCGGCCTGCCGGGCTGCCACCGCCACCCGGACCGCCCGACCGGGGTCCGCTGTACCCGCTGCGACCGGCCGATCTGCCCGGAGTGCATGGTCAGCGCCTCGGTCGGCTTCCAGTGCCCGGAGTGCGTACGCAGCGGCAGCGGTACCGGCCATGCGCCGCGGGCGACGGTGCCGCGCACGATCGCCGGCGGCACGCTCACGGCCGACCCTCGACTGATCACCAAGATCCTCATAGGGCTCAACGCCGCAGTCTTCGTGGCGGTGCTGGCGACCGGCGGCGACGCCAGCCCGCTGGTCCAGCACCTCGACCTGCTCGGCCTCGCCTTCGATCCGGGGCAGTACCAGCTGGTGGGCGTCGCCGAGGGCGAGTACTACCGCCTGGTGACCGCGATGTTCCTGCACAGCGCGATCCCGCACATCGCGTTCAACATGCTCTCGCTGTGGTGGCTGGGGCCGCCCCTGGAGGCGGCGCTGGGCCGGCTGCGGTTCACCGCGCTCTACCTGCTGTCCGGCCTGGGCGGCAGCGCCCTGTCGTACTTCCTCGCGGCCCAGAACCAGCCCTCGCTGGGGGCGTCCGGGGCGATCTTCGGGCTGCTGGGCGCGACCGCGGTGCTGATGCGGCGGCTGAACTACGACATGAAGCCGGTGCTGATCCTGCTCGGCCTGAACCTGGCCTTCACCTTCCTGTGGCCGAACATCGCCTGGCAGGCGCATGTCGGCGGCCTGGTGGTGGGCGCCGCAGTGGCCTTCGGGATGGTGCATGCGCCGCGCGACCGCCGGGCCGTGGTCCATGGCGCCACCTGTGCGCTGGCGCTGCTCGCGATCGGTGCCGTGGTGTGGGTACGGACCCTTCAGCTGGTGGGCTGAGGAGCCCGTACCTGCACGTTGTCCACAGTGCGTGGCCGGTCTTGTGCGTGCTGTGCGGAACCCTCGTTCCGGACCGTTCTGACCTGCGTTTCCCCAGCAAGAGCGGGGGGAGGCGCAGGTCCGGCCGGGGTGCCGCCGATCACACCGGCGTCAACCTCCGGAAGGTTATCCACAGATCTTCTGAAGTTTTCCCCGGCTGTGGATAACCGTGTGGATGGCCTTGGGTAGGGCTTGCGCTACTTCCACTGGGTGGATACGCCGAAGCCCACCGCGATGAAGCCGAAGCCGCAGACGATGTTCCAGTTGCCCATGGCGGCGACCGGCAGCTCGCCCTCGGACACGTAGAACATCACGATCCACACGAGCCCGATCAGGAACATCGCCAGCATCAACGGGGCCACCCAGCCACGGCCTGAGTTCATCTTCAGGTTGGTGGACTTCGCCGGCGGCGGCGTGAAGTCGTCCTTCTTGCGGATCCGTGACTTCGGCACGAGGAACTCTCCTGTCGATGTGCTGCTCCCCCATTCTCGACGTCTCCCGAGCGGGATGGGGGTACCGCCCGCCCGGCGAAGCCGAGAGTAGGGGAACTCCCGCCCCGTGGGGGAGGCACGAGGTGCGCCGGGCTACGGACGCGATGGGGAGCGGATTCCTTTCCCGGGCGTCCGTTAGCGTAGTGCTTCCGCGGCGTCGTAAGGAGCAAGGGTACGTTGAGCAATCCCGCTGACCCCTCCGTCCGCCCCGGCCGTCCCCGTCTGCGGCCCGCGCGGCTGCTCACCCTGGTGGTCTTCGCACTGGCCGGTCTGATGTTCTGGCTGAGCTTCGACACCGCACGGGGCACCAATCTGCGCTCCGACGACTCCATGCTGCGACTGTCCGACCTCATCCAGGAACGCAGCCAGAAGAACGGCGCCCAGGACGACCGCAACGCGACCCTCCGCGAGGAGGTCGACGCCCTCGCCCAGCGCGATAACGGCAGCTCCAAGGCCGAGGAGGCCAAGCTCAAGGCGCTGGAGAAGAACGCCGGGACCAAACCGGTTGCCGGCCAGGGCGTGACCGTCACGCTCACCGATGCCCCGCCGAACGCCACAGCCAAGATCCCCGGGCTGCCCGAGCCGCAGCCCAACGACCTGGTCATCCACCAGCAGGACCTGCAGGCCGTGGTGAACGCCCTGTGGCACGGCGGCGCCAAGGGCATCAAGGTCATGGACCAGCGGCTGATCTCCACCAGCGCGGTGCGCTGCGTCGGCAACACCCTGATCCTCCAGGGCCGGGTCTACTCCCCGCCGTACAAGGTCACTGCCGTCGGCAACCGCGAGCAGCTCAACAATGCGCTCAACGCCTCCCCCGCGATCCAGAACTACCTGCAGTACGTCAACGCCTACGGCCTCGGCTGGAAAGTCGACCAGCGCGAGGCGGTGACTCTGCCCGGCTACTCCGGCACAGTGGATCTGCACTACGCACAGCCTGTGAAGCCGTAGCCCGCACGCCGTGGGGGCGGCGGGGAGGGGCGGGGCCGGATGACGGTGCGGGGGCGGACGAGGGCGCGGAGCCGGGCGACGGTGCGGTGGCTCGTGCGGACCCTCAGCGAGATCTGTGTCACGGTAGGGGCGCTGATCGTGCTCTTCGTGGGCTACCTCCTCTTCTGGACCGGCGTACGGGCCGACAGCGCCATGGACCGTGAGATCGGCAGGCTCCAGCAGCAGTGGGCGACCGGGCCGGCCGCCGCCCCGGGGCGCACCCCGGCCCCCGGCGCCCCCGCCACCCCCACCGCTCCGCCCCGCCGCTACACACCGGGTGCCTCCTTCGCGGTGATGTACGTCCCGCGCTTCGGCCGGGACTGGGCCAAGCCCGTCCTCGAAGGCACCGGGACCGACGTCCTCCAGCGCGGCCTCGGCCATTACGACCGCACCGCCCGCCTCGGCCAGCTCGGCAACTTCGCCGTCGCCGGCCACCGCCGCACCTACGGCGACCCGTTCAAGGACTTCCCCGAGCTGCGCCCGGGCGACGCCGTGGTCCTCACCGACGGCACGACGTGGTTCACCTACCGCATCGACAACCGTCCGTACACGACCCTGCCCACCGACATCGGCGTGCTCGACCCGGTCCCGCGGAAGTCCGGCTTCAATGGCCCGGGCCGCTATCTGACGCTGACGACCTGTGAGCCGGAATGGGGCCACAGCCACCGGCTGATCGCCTGGGGACACCTGGATTCCACCCAACCCGCGGCACAGGGAAGGCCATCGGCTTTGACCGGCTGACCCACCTGTGCCCGCCCTCGCCCCTTACTCTGGTGTGGCAATCGACATCGTCATCGGCATCGGCAAGGGGACAGCGACAGCATGTACGGCTGGATCTGGCGGCATCTGCCGGGCAACACGTGGGTGAAGGCGCTGCTTTCCGTGGTGCTTGTGCTGGCGGTCGTCTTCGTGCTCTTCCAGTACGTCTTTCCGTGGGCGGAGCCGCTGCTCCCCTTCAATGACGTCACTGTCGATGAAGGGATGGCAGCCGTCCGATGACCGCCCGCATTCTCGTAGTCGACAACTACGACAGCTTCGTCTTCAACCTCGTCCAGTACCTCTACCAGCTCGGCGCCGAGTGCGAGGTGCTCCGCAACGACGAGGTCGCGCCCCGGCACGCCCAGGACGGCTTCGACGGGGTGCTGCTCTCGCCCGGCCCCGGTACGCCCGAGCAGGCCGGCGTCTGCGTCGACATGGTCCGGCACTGTGCGGACACCGGCGTCCCGGTCTTCGGGGTGTGCCTGGGCATGCAGTCGATGGCAGTCGCGTACGGCGGTGTGGTGGACCGGGCGCCCGAGCTGTTGCACGGCAAGACCTCACCGGTCCTCCATGAGGGCCTGGGCGTCTTCTCCGGGCTGCCCTCGCCCTTCACCGCCACCCGCTACCACTCGCTGGCCGTCGAGCCGGACACCGTCCCCGACGAACTGATCGTCACTTCCTGGACGGAGGCCGACGACGTGCCCGGCGGGCGGATCGTGATGGGGCTGCGGCACCGCGAACTGCCGGTCGAGGGCGTGCAGTTCCATCCGGAGTCGGTGCTCACCGAGTGGGGGCACCGGATGCTGGCCAACTGGCTCGTCGAATGCGGCGACAAGGGAGCTGTGGAGCGCTCTACGGGGCTGGCCCCGGTGGTCGGCAAGGCCGGCGCGTGACCGCAACGCGCCCCGAGCGCGAAGGGAGATCCTCCGATCCGTACGAGCAGCCGCCGTACGGGCCGCAGGGCCGGTACCGGCAGCCCGACGCATTCGAGGCGGCGGTGGGGCAGCTCAACGACCCGCTGAACGATCCCCTGCCGGGGCAGCAGGCGCCGCCGCCCTCCGCAGCGCCCGGCACCGGCCGCCGACGTCGGCACGCGGCGCCGGGACCCACGCAGGAGCCGGCACCGACGGACGGGGCGCAGGGCTCCCCATGGTTCCGGCCGCACCAGCAGCCGGAGCAGCAGGCCCCGGCCGGGCCGATACGCGCGCCGTACACTGCGCCGGAGGCTCCGCAGGCCGCCCAGCCCTCGCCCGCCTCCACCCCGGTCACTCCGCCCGCCGCCCCGCCCTCCGCGCCCTGGCCGAACGACGACGCGACGATGGCGCTCCGGCAGGCCGAGAAGGGCCGCGGGGACGATGTTTCACGTGAAACCGGCGCGGGCGTTTCACGTGAAACCGAGACGGCCGTTTCACGTGAAACCACGTCCTCGGCCACGCCGCCTGCCGTCGGAGGCCGCGCAGCCCGGCGCAAGGCCGCCCAGGAGGCCGCCAAACGAGGTGGTAGGCGCCGCCGGCACAGCGGCGCTACCAGCGCCGCGGAACCCGCCTCCACGGCCACTGGGGCGCCCTCGGCGCCCACCTCCCGGCTGGAGGCCCGACGGGCCGCCCGCGCCGCAAAGGACAGCCCCAGCCTGATCGCCAGCCGCGCGCTGGGCGAGGTGTTCATCACCCTCGGCGTGCTGATGCTGCTCTTTGTGACCTACCAGCTGTGGTGGACGAACGTGATGGCCGAGCAGGAGGCCGGTGGTGCCGCCAACAACCTCCAGCACGAGTGGGACAAGGGCGGCGGCGAGAAGAAGAACCTGGCGGACGGCGAGCGCTTCGGGATCATGTACATCCCCAAGCTGGATGTGAAGGCGCCGATAGCCGAGGGCATCGACAAGCACAACGTGCTGGACCACGGCCTGATCGGGCACTACGACAAGGCCAGCGGGGTCAAGACGGCGATGCCCTGGGACAAGAAGGGCAACTTCGCCGTCGCCGCCCATCGCAACACCCACGGCGAGCCGTTCCGCTACATCAACAAGCTCACCAAGGGCGACAAGATCATCGTCGAGACGAAGTCCTCGTACTACACGTACGAGATGGAGAGCATCCTCCCGCAGACGTCTCCGAGCAACGTCAGCGTGATCGGTCCGGTGCCGCCCGGCTCGGGGTTCACCGGCCCGGGCCGCTACATCACCCTGACGACCTGTACCCCGGAATTCACCAGTACCTTTCGGATGATCGTCTGGGGCAAGATGGTCGACGAGCGGCCGCGGAGCAAGGGCAAACCGGACGCGCTCGGCGGCTGAGCGAACAAAAGAGGGGTGCTACGCGGTGACTGCTACCGGAACCGAAGAGGAAAGCCACCGGTCCGCGCCACCACCCACGCCGCGCCGGGTCCGCCGGACCGTCGCCTCCGTCGTCAGCGTCATCGGTGAGCTACTGATCACGGCCGGTCTGGTCCTGGGCCTGTTCGTCGCCTACTCGCTGTGGTGGACCAACGTCCTCGCCGACCGTGAGGCGCACAAGCAGGGCGATGCGGTGCGCAAGCACTGGGCGAGCAGCGCCCCCAAGGGGCCGGGGGAGCTCGACACCAAGGACGGCATCGGCTTTCTGCACGTGCCGGCGATGAACAACGGCGAGGTGCTGGTCAAGAAGGGCACCAGCAGCGCGGTGCTCAACGAGGGGGTGGCCGGCTACTACACCAAGCCGGTCAAGTCCGCGCTGCCGCAGGCGAAGAAGGGGAACTTCACCCTCGCCGCGCACCGCGACGGCCACGGCGCGAAGTTCCACAACATCGACAAGCTCAAGGACGGCGACCCGATCGTCTTCGAGACCAAGGACACCTGGTACGTCTACAAGGTCTTCGCGACCCTGCCGGAGACCTCGAAGTACAACGTCGACGTGCTCAACAAGGTCCCCAAGGAGTCCGGCAAGCACCGGGCCGGCCGCTACATCACCCTCACGACCTGCACCCCGGTCTACACCTCCACCTACCGCTACATCGTCTGGGGCGAACTGGTCCGCACCGAGAAGGTCGACGCGGACCGCACCCCGCCGAAGGAACTGCGCTGACGAACACGGGCAAGTGAAACGTCCGTGGCGGCACTCCGGAGAGTGCTGCCACGGACGCGATGCCGAATGCCGCGATCAGCAGACCATGGACGTCTGCACGTACGCGGTGTCGGACCCGGAGCCGACCTGAACGCGGCCGAAGGCCGTGGTGCAGTTGGTCGTGGCGTAGCCGCCGCTCCACATTTCGTAGGCCGGGCGGTTCTTCAGTGTCATGCCGTGGGCGTGGCCGTCCGGTGTGGTGACGGAGATGGACGCGTACGACCACTTGGTGCTCTTGCGGAAGGACTCCCACACCACGAGGTAGCCGTACATCTTTCCGCAGCCGTAGTACTGCTTGACCGAGGCGGCCGTCTTCCCCTTGTACTTCACGTACGCGGTGGGTCCGAGCTGTCGCACCGAGGAGCATCCGGACGGCGTCGAAGCAGCGGCGGAGCCGGCGTTGACCAGGCCGAACGCGAGAGTGATCCCGGAAAGCGCGGCGATGGACGCGGCACGGCGCGTGCTGTTCTTCAAATCTTCCCCCTGGCAGTTGATCGAGTACCTCAGGAAGCTACGGGCCGTCAGGAAGTGGGTCAACCTACTTATCTTCGGTGACCCGTCCGGGATGGGAACGTCGGAGCCCCGGCAGCCTTCCCAGGCTGCCGGGGCTCCGACGTGAGGCCGCGCTGCGGGCCGCTAGTTGTTGCCTCCGAACATTCCGCCGAAGATGCCGCCGCCACCGTTGTCACCGTTGCCGCCGCCACCGACGGTGGTCAGCGTCACGGTGGTGGTCGTGGGGTCTACCGGCGTGTTCGGCGCCGGGTCCTGGTTGGCCACCCGTGCCTTGTCGTCCTGTGCACTGCCCGCGGCGAACTGGATGTTGGTGAAACCGGCCTGCTGGAGCGCCTGCCTCGCCTCCTTCACCGTACGGCCGACCACGCCCGGCATCGGCGTCTGCGCCGCCGCCTTGCCGACCGTGAGGGTGACCGTGGAACCCTGCTTGGCCTGGCTGTTGCCCTCAGGGGACTGCTTGGTGACCTTGCCGACCTGGTTGGGGTCGGAGACCTGCTCCTCGGTCTTGGTGACCTCGAACCCGAGGTCCCTCAGCTGCTTCTCGGCCGCGTTGGCGTCCTGGCCCGTGACGTCCGGAACCCCGGCCTTGGGGCTCTCCTGGGCCACGGTCAGCGTGATCTGGGTGTCCTTGGTGGCCTTGCTTTGGCCATCGGGGGTCTGGCCGATGACCGTGCCCGGCGTACGGTCGGAGACCTTGACCTCCTGCTTGACCTTGTCGAAGCCCTTGTTGTTGAGCTCCTTCACGGCGTTGGGGAAGGAGAGGCCGTTGACGTCGGGGACCGTGGTCTTGGCCCGGCCCGAGCACACCGTGACCGTGACCGTGTCGTCCTTGGGGATCTCGCCGCCGGCCTTTGGCTTCTGCTCGGTGATCTGGCCCTTCTTGACGTTCTCGCACGCCTTGCGGCCGCCCAGAGCGACCTTGAAGCTGCTGTTCACGCCCGAGGCCTTGGCCTCCGAGAGGGTCTTGCCGATGAGGCTGGGCACCGGCGTCGTGCCGCCCTTGTGGTTGCCGCTGAACATCGCCTTGCCGATGAAGATCGCACCGACGAGTACCAGCACCGCGGCGAGCACCAGCAGGATCGTCGAGACGTTGCTCTTCTTCTGGCCGCCGCCCCGCCGCCGGTCGCCCCGCTCGTCGTAGCCGTAGCCGCCGTCGTCCGGGGCCATCGGCGGGAGCATGGAGGTCTGGCCGGCCGGATCCTGCGGCCGCAGCATCGTCGTCGGCTGGTCCTGGTCGAAACCGGCCGCGCCCAGGGCGGACGTCGCCGCGACCGGCTGGCCGTCCAGCGCTGCCTCGATGTCGGCGCGCATCTCGTCGGCCGACTGATAGCGGTAGTCCGGGTCCTTGACCAGCGCCTTCAGGACGATCGCGTCCATCTCCGGCGTGATCTCGGGGTCGAAGTTGCTCGGCTTCTGCGGCTCCTCGCGGACATGCTGATAGGCCACCGCGACCGGTGAGTCACCGACGAACGGGGGCCGGACGGTGAGCAGCTCGTAGAGCAGACAGCCGGTGGAGTACAGGTCGGAGCGGGCATCGACCTGCTCGCCCTTGGCCTGTTCCGGAGAGAGGTACTGGGCCGTGCCGATGACCGCCGCGGTCTGCGTCATGGTCATCCCGGCATCGCCCATGGCCCGGGCGATGCCGAAGTCCATGACCTTGACCTGGCCGGTGCGCGTCAGCATGACGTTCGCCGGCTTGATGTCGCGGTGGACGATGCCGGCCCGGTGGGAGTACTCCAGCGCCTGGAGGACACCGGTGGTCATCTCCAGCGAGCGCTCGGGCAGCAGCTTGCGGCCGGAGTGCAGCAGCTCACGCAGCGTGGACCCGTCCACGTACTCCATGACGATGTACGGGATCGAGACACCGTCGACGTAGTCCTCGCCGGTGTCGTAGACCGCGACGATCGACGGATGGTTCAGCGAGGCGGCCGACTGGGCCTCACGGCGGAACCGGGCTTGGAAGGACGGATCGCGGGCAAGATCCACCCGCAGCGTCTTCACCGCCACGGTGCGGCCGAGGCGGGTGTCATGCGCGAGGTACACCTCGGCCATGCCACCACGGCCGAGCACCGAGCCCAGCTCGTACCGGCCGCCGAGGCGACGCGGCTCTTCCATAAGCTTCTCCAGCCCTCTCCGTCAGTCCCGACCGCACCCGTGTGTGGTCCGGCGGTGTGCTGTCCGGGCTACCGTACCCGGGACGCCGCATCGGACCGGGCCGGAGCCGCAACCTGATACGTGACCGGTATTGGCATGACCCGAGTCACTTCTCGTCCTGGAGCACCGCCTGCATGACGCGCTTCGCGATCGGCGCGGCGAGCCTGCCGCCGGCGATGTCGTCACGCAGGGTGTCGGACCCCTCGATGACGACGGCGACCGCGACGGGCGTGCCCTTGTCGGTCTTCGCATACGAGATGAACCAGGCGTACGGGTTGTCCTTGTTGTTCTCGCCGTGCTGGGCGGTACCCGTCTTACCCCCGACTGTGACGCCCGGGATCTGAGCGGCGGTTCCCGTGCCCTCCTTGACCACGGTCTCCATGATGCTCTGGACCTTCTGGGCGTTCTCCGGACTCAGCGGCTGGCTCATCTCCTGCGGCGTGTGCTGCTGCACCACATTGAGGTTCGGCGCCACCAGCTGGTCGACCATGTACGGCTTCATCAGCTTGCCGCCGTTGGCGACCGCCGAAGCGACCATGGCCATCTGCAGCGGGGTGGCGCGGTTGGAGGCCTGGCCGATGCCCGCCATCGCGTTCTGCGGGCGGTTGTCCGTGGGGAAGATGCTCTCCGCGGCCCGGACCGGGGTGTCGATCTTCGAGTTGTTGAAGCCGAACTTCTCCGCCTCGTCCTTCATCTTCTTGTTGCCGAGGTCAGCGCTGATCTTGCCGAAGACCGTGTTGCACGACAGACGCAGGGCCTCGCGCAGGCTGACGTTCTCACACTGGATGGAGCCCTCGTTCTTCAGCGGGAGACCCGAGGTGTCGGGCAGCGTGTACGGCACCGGCGAGTTGGTCCTGGAGTCGACGTTGTTGTAGAGGCCGTTCTCCAGCGCCGCCGAGGCGGTGACGACCTTGAAGGTCGAGCCGGGCGGGTAGGTCTGGCGCAGCGCCCGGTTGAGCATCGGCTCATCGGGGTTGTTCTTCTTCTGCAGCCCGATGTACGCCCGGGCGTCCTTGTCGCTCATCCCGGCGAAGGTGGACGGGTCGTACGAGGGGGTGCTGGCCAGCGCCAGGATCGCGCCGGTCTCCGGGTTGATCGCGGCGACCGCGCCCTTCTGCTTGCCCAGGCCGTCGAACGCGGCCTTCTGCGCCTTGGCGTCCAGCGTCGTGACGACGTTGCCGCCCTTCTGCTTGCTGCCGGTGAACATGTCGACCGTGCGGCTGAAGAAGAGCCGGTCGTCGGTGCCGCTGAGGATGCCGTCGTTCAGCTTCTCCAGCTGGTTGGCGTCGAAGGCCTGCGAGGCGTAGCCGGTGACCGGCGCCCACATCTTGCCGTTCTTGTACGTGCGCTTGTACTTGAAGTCGCCGCTGTCGGTGGTCGTGGAGCCGGTGATCGCCTTGCCGTCGACGATGATGTTGCCGCGCGGTGTGCTGTACCGCTCGATGGCCACCCGGCGGTTGTGCGAGTCGTTCTTGAGCTTGTCGCCGTCGACGAACTGGACCCAGTTGACGCGGACGAGCAGGGCGAGGACGAGCAGGCCGCAGAAGATCGCGACCCGGCGCAGAGGCTTGTTCACGGGCGGACCACCTGGGTCATCTCGGCGTCGGTGGACGGGGCGGGGGTCGGCGCCGGACGGCGCGCGGTGTCACTGATGCGGAGCAGGATGGCGACCAGCGCCCAGTTGGCGATCACGGAGGAGCCACCCTGGGCGAGGAACGGCATCGTCATACCGGTCAGCGGGATCAGGCCGGTCACACCGCCGGCGACGACGAAGACCTGCAGCGCGAAGGCGCCGGAGAGGCCGACGGCCAGCAGCTTGCCGAACGGGTCGCGGGCGGCCAGCGCCGTACGGATACCGCGCTCGATCAGCAGGCCGTAGAGCATCAGGATGGCCATCAGACCGGCCAGGCCGATCTCCTCGCCGACGGTGGCGAGGATGTAGTCGCTCTTGGGTGCGATACCGCCGATGAGGCGGGAGTAGCCCTGGCCCAGGCCCGAGCCGAGGATGCCGCCGGACCCGAAGGAGTACATCGCCTGCGCGGTCTCGGTGACACCGCCGTTGAGCAGTTCCAGCGGGTTCAGCCAGTTGTGGACACGGACCTGCACATGGGACTCGAAGGTGGCCACCGCGACCGCGCCGCCGGCGCTCAGCAGCAGACCGAAGACGATCCAGCTGGTGCGCTCGGTCGCGACGTACAGCATGATCACGAAGAGGCCGAAGAACAGCAGCGAGGTACCCAGGTCGGTCTCGAAGACCAGGATCATCAGGCTGAGCGCCCAGATGACCAGGATCGGGCCGAGGTCACGGCCGCGCGGCAGGTACAGGCCCATGAAGCGGCGGCTGGCCAGCGCCAGCGCGTCCCGCTTCACCATCAGGTAGCCCGCGAAGAAGATCGCGATGATGATCTTGGCGAACTCGCCGGGCTGCAGTGAGCCGACACCGGGGATGGTGATCCAGATGCGCGCGCCGAAGCGGGCCGGGAAGAAGATCGGGGAGATCAGCAGGACCAGCGCGACCACCATCGAGATGTAGGTGTAGCGCTGCAGGACCCGGTGGTCCTTGAGGAAGATCAGCACGCCGAGGAAGAGCGCGACGCCGAGCGTCGACCACATCAGCTGCCCCGGCGCCATCGCACCGCCCAGCTGCGGGGTGCTGATCTGCGGCTCCTGGTCCAGCCGCCAGATGAACACCAGGCCCAGACCGTTGAGGAGGGTGGCGATCGGCAGCATCAGCGGGTCCGCGTACGGCGCCCACTTGCGCACCACGAGGTGCGCCACGCCCGCCAGCAGGCCGAGGCCCAGCGTGTAGCCGAAGACGCCCGCGGGGACGGTCTCCTCCTTGGCGAGCCCGACGTTGATGTACGCGAACACCGGGATGATCACCGCGAAGATGAGCAGCGCCAGCTCGGTGTTGCGGCGGCTCGGGGCTCCGATGGTGCCGATGGTGGTGGTGTTGGTGGTACTGCTCATGAGATCTACGGCCCCCTACGCCCTCACTGCTGGGTGCTGCAATTTTTTTCCAGCTTCTGCTGCTCCTCGGAGGGGGCCTGGCTGGGAGTGGCTGTGGGAGTCGGGGACGCCGCGAGGGCGCCGGCCGCACCGGCGCCGCCCGTGACCGTCCGGTCGTGGGTGCCGGGCTTGGGGCTCGAACCGGGCTTGGGGGACGTACCGGGCTTCGGCGTGCCCGCCTGGCCCTTGCCCCTGTTGCGCGCCGCTTCCCGCTCGGCGGCCTCCCGCTGCTCCTTGCTGCGGCAGGCGTTGGCCTGCTGGCTCAGCGCGGTGATCCGCTCGTCGGCCTCCGCGCGGCTGTCGGCCGCGATGGTCGCCTTGATCTGCTTCTGCTGATAGGAGGGCAGGTACTTGAGTTCGATGTCGGGGTGGTCCTGGTCCACCTCGTTGAGGGTGATCCAGGCGAGGTTCTGGCTGATGCCCCGGTAGAGCGCGACGTGGTCGTCCTTGGCACCGACGAAGTACTGGGTCTGCGTCCAGCGGTAGCCGCCGTAGAGACCACCGCCGATCACCCCGAGCGCCAGCGCGATGAACAGCGACCGCTTGACCCAGCCGCCGCGCCGCTTCGGCTTGACGAAGTCCTCGTCCATGAACGCGCCGAAGGAGCCCTGCGGCGGGCCGCCCACTTCCGGGTCACCGCTTCCGGGCGGACCGAAGGCGCCACCGGGCGCGGTCGGCGCCCCGCCGGGGCGGCCGAGCTCGGCGGCCCGGGCGGCCGGGGTCTGCATCGTGCTGGGGTCGTTGAGCTGGTTCTGGTTCTCCGCGACGGCGCCGACGACCACCGGGGTGTCGTTGAGCTGCCCGGCCATCGACTCGTTGCCGTCCACGTCCAGGACGTCGGCGACGATGCAGGTGATGTTGTCCGGGCCGCCGCCGCGCAGCGCGAGCTGGATCAGCTCCTGCACCGTCTCGTGCGGGCCGTGGTAGCTGGCGAGGGTCTCTTCCAGCGTCTGGTGGCTGACCACCCCGGACAGCCCGTCCGAGCAGATCAGGTACCGGTCGCCGGCCCGCACCTCGCGGATCGACAGGTCGGGCTCGACGTGGTCGCCGCTGCCCAGTGCCCGCATCAGCAGCGACCGCTGCGGGTGCGTGGTGGCCTCTTCCTCGGTGATCCGGCCCTCGTCGACCAGCCGCTGCACCCAGGTGTGGTCCTGGGTGATCTGGGTCAGGACGCCGTCCCGCAGCAGGTAGGCGCGCGAGTCGCCGACGTGCACCAGGCCGAGCCGCTGGCCGGTCCAGAGCAGGGCGGTGAGCGTGGTGCCCATGCCCTCGAGCTGGGGGTCCTCCTCGACCATCACCCGCAGCTGATCGTTGGCGCGCTGCACGGCGGTGCCGAGCGAGGTCAGGATGTCCGAACCCGGAACGTCGTCGTCGAGCTGGACGAGGGTGGAGATCACCTCGGAGGAGGCGACCTCACCGGCGGCCTGGCCGCCCATGCCGTCGGCGATGGCGAGCAGTCGCGGGCCGGCGTAGCCGGAGTCTTCGTTGCCCTCGCGGATCATGCCCTTGTGCGATCCGGCGGCGAAGCGCAGTGACAGACTCATGCGCACCTCACCCGTCGGCTCGGGGTACAGCCGGTCTCGTCGAGCCACACTGCCCACCCTCCGGTCGGGAGCACGTCCGGGTCCGCCGAGTGGACCGCCGCGGCTCGCTCGCTGCGCTCGCTCATTGTCGTACTACTTCCGCAGCTCGATGACGGTCTTGCCGATGCGGATCGGGGCTCCGAGCGGAATCGGCGTCGGGGTCGTCAGCCGGGACCGGTCCAGGTACGTGCCGTTGGTGGAACCGAGGTCCTCGACGATCCACTGGCCGTCACGGTCCGGGTAGATCCTGGCATGCCGGCTGGAGGCGTAGTCGTCGTCCAGCACGATCGTGGAGTCGTGCGCACGTCCCAGGGAGATCGTCTGCCCCTGGAGGGCGACGGTGGTACCGGTCAGCGAGCCCTCGGAGACCACCAGCTTGGTGGGCGCCCCGCGCCGCTGCCGGTTGCCGCCGCGGCCGCTGTCCTGGCGCCGTTGTTGTTGCTGCTGCTGCGGCGGGGCGGCCGGGCGCTGGTTACGCGCCTCCTGCCCGCCGCGCCTGGCGGCCCCGCGTTGCGTGACGCGGGTACCGAACAGATCGCTGCGGATGACCTGAACGGCCACGATGACGAACAGCCACAGTACGGCGAGGAAACCCAACCGCATGACCGTGAGGGTCAGCTCTGACATTGCCCCCGCTTCACCCTTCGGCTTGCCGGTAAACGATGGTGGTACTGCCCACGACAATCCGCGAGCCGTCGCGGAGACTAGCGCGAGTGGTGTGTTGCCCGTCCACCACGATGCCGTTGGTGGAACCCAGATCCTGGATCGTGGGGGGCGTTCCGACCCGGATCTCGCAGTGACGCCGGGACACACCCGGGTCGTCGATCCGTACGTCAGCGTCGGTGCTGCGGCCCAGCACGAGCGTGGGGCGCGAGATCTGGTGGCGGGTGCCGTTGATCTCGATCCAGCGCCGGGTCTGCGCATGGGGCTGCGGTCCTGCACCGGGCGGTGCCGTACGGGGTACGGGCTGTGCGCCGCCGGGAGGCGGGGACGAGGGCATCGGAGGTGCACTCACATGGCCGCCGCCGGCCCGGCCGCCCTGGGGCGCCGAGGAGGCGCGGTGGGCCGCCTGGCCGGGCTGGTCCTGCGAGGAGCTGGACGCGAGCGTACGGCTCCGGACGCGGTACAGGCCGGTGTCGAGATCCTCGGCCTTCTCCAGGTGGACCTTGACCGACCCCATGAAGGTGTAGCGCTGCTGCTTGGCGTAGTCGCGAACCATGCTGGAGAGCTCGTCGCCGAGCTGCCCGCTGTACGGGCTCAGCCGGTCGTAGTCGGGGGCGCTCAGCTCGACGATGAAGTCATTGGGGACGACCGTGCGGTCGCGGTTCCAGATGGTGGCGTTGTTGTCGCACTCGCGCTGCAGCGCGCCGGCGATCTCAACGGGCTGCACCTCTGACTTGAACACCTTGGCGAAGGTGCCGTTGACGAGACCTTCGAGACGCTGCTCGAAACGCTTCAGTACTCCCACGGGGCACCTCCTTCCTCAGTCTTCGTCGGGGTCGTCCTGCTCGGGTCGTCCTGATACTGCTTACTGATCGTATCCACGCGTCGGGAAATCGGCTGGTTCCCCTTTCCCGCCTTGAGGACGAGTGTCGCCCCTCACAGGGTTGCCCGGTGCCTGCTTGCTTGCTTGCTCCTTGCCCACTGCTTGTGCACTGCGATCGTAGATGTGCCCCGAGCACAGTGTCCCGCAACCGTCGACCACTCCGGCCGGGCGGGGCCCGGAGTCGGACACCGCACGGTACGGGTCCGCTCACCCGACCCGGACAGTGGCCCGGGTGGATCGGTTCCGGTTACGGGCTACCGCGAGTGTGAACCCTTGGGGTGGTGCTCGGCGAATGTCCGAGGCACGGCGGGGTGCGCCCTGCCTCGGACAAGGAGACGGGTGCCCGGGGAAAGGCGTGTGAACCCACCCCTTCCAGCGTGCTAATGTTCTGGATGTCGGCAGGCGCTCGCACAAGACCCGGACGGAACAGCCCGGATCGCGTGAGAGAATCAATCGGCAGCACCCATGCGCGGGTGGCGGAATAGGCAGACGCGCTGGATTCAGGTTCCAGTGCCCGAAAGGGCGTGGGGGTTCAACTCCCCCCTCGCGCACAGATGAGACCCCCGGTCTCCGGAGAAATCCGGAGACCGGGGGTCTTTCGTTGTCTTCCTCACATTGTTGGGTGTGTCACGGAATCTCCGGTACCCCGATGGCTTGCACGGCAATTGCGAGGCATGTGGCATTACGAGGTATTTCGGTGATGGCCCTCCGTGTATTCCGGCGACCGTGCAGACCGCGAGAAGTGTGAGGTCTGCGTCACAGGTGCCGCAGGTGGGCTCGGGTGCGGCGGTGGGTGACCGGCCGGAGCGGTGTCGCGAACGGCCGTTCCCGGGGCCGTTGGCCGGCGTCCTGTGTGTCCGGGGCCCGCAGCGGGTGTGGCCTCGGTCACCTCGGCGGCTTGCGGGCGCAGCCGCTTCGGGGGTGGCTCGGCAGCCCCGGTGTCCCGGCGCCCCCGGTGTCCCCGGGGGCAGGCGCGGGGCGACTCAGACGGCGAGGCGCTGGGTCAGGACCTTGGCCTTGGTGGCGGCCTCCTCGTGGGCCTTCTCGCGGGAGGCCTCGTACAGCGGGATGAGCTCGGCCATCGCCGGGTTGTTGGGGGCCATGGTCAGCTCCGGGACGATGAAGTCGACGTCCAGGCCCATACCGCCGCCGAGGACGGCCTCCAGGTAGTTCTGCACGTACTCGAAGGACTCACGGGGCGTGCCCGGTGCGTACGACCCGCCGCGGCTGGCGACGACGGTGACCGGGGTGCCCTTGGCGGACGGCGTCTCACCGGCCGTGCGACCCATGATGATCACCTGGTCGAGCCATGCCTTCAGGGTCGAGGGGATCGTGAAGTTGTACATCGGCGCGGCTATGACGACCGCGTCGGCCTGCTCCAGCTCCTCGGCGAGCTTGACCCGCAGCGCAAAGGCGGCCTGCTGCTCGGCGGAGTGGGTGGCGGGGTCGGAGAAGCCCGCGGAGGCGGCGACGCCGTCCAGGTGCGGCAGCGGGTCGGCGGCCAGATCGCGGTGGATCACCGTGCCGTCGGGGTGCTGCTCCTCCCATGCCGTGCGGAAGGCGGCGGTGACGGAGCGGGAGGCGGAGCCGCCCTCGGGGAAGACGGAGGAGTCGATCAGCAGAAGCGTGGCCATGGAAAACGTCCTTCGGTGCGCGGCCGGCGGGGTCCGGCAGTTGGTTGAATTTCGTACGTGGCTATTGATAGCACAGGAGCTTACTTTTCTGCAGTAGCAAACCGGAGGGCGGTATTCTGGGACGTATGGCGGACCGTGGCGAGGCGATGTGCAGGCAGGTCGATGACGGCATGGCGCGCGTCTTCGAGGTCTTCGGGAAGCGGTGGACGGGGCTGATCGTCGCCACCCTGATGCCGGGCCGGGTCCACTTCGCCGATCTGCGCCGGGCCATCCCGGGCATCAGTGAGCGGATGCTCTCCGACCGCCTGATGGAGCTGGCGGCGACCGGGCTGGTCGTACGCGAGGTGGACGAGGGGCCGCCGTTGCGCGTCGCCTACCGGCTCACGGAGGCCGGCCTGGCGATGGAGCCCGCGCTCGCGGAGCTGGGGCGCTGGGCGGAGACCTATCTTGCCGCCGGGGGGCAGTGCCCGGAGCGGTTCCGGAAGTAGCCGGGCTGGGGGCCGAGGCCGGGGCGGGGCGGCTGGCGCGGGGGTGGCTGGCCTGGTTGGGGCGCGGGCGGGGTTCAGGGGGGCTTTCCGGGTGGCGCATGTCGGAGGGGTTCACCCCAGGCGTTCCTGGGCCGCGTTGTAGCGCCGCAGGTATGTCGCGAAGCGGTCGAGGTCGTCCTCGTCCCAGTCGGCCAGGCGTTCGTGGAAGGCCTGGCGGCGGCTGGCCGTGACGTTGGCCAGGACCTGGGCGCCCTTCTCTGTGGGGTGCAGGACCTGGACGCGGTGGTCGTCGGGGTCGACGCGGCGCTCGACGAAGCCGAGCTTCTCCAGTGCGGCGATCTGCCGGCTGACCGTGGACTTGTCCAGGAAGTAGTGCGCCGCGAGATCTGTGGCGCGGCATCCCTGCTGGTCGTCGAGGTGTGCCAGCAAGGTGTAGGAGACCAGCGACAGCTCGGGGTGCATCCGCGCGGCGGTCGCCCGGGCCCGTCGGGCGAATGCGGTCATCTCCTGCTGGATGGTCTCGACGGAGTCGTCGCGGTGGGCCACGGTTTGCCTTTCGTAGAGGTAGTTGTACAGTACAACGTGAAGGGGGAGTTGTATTTGCCAACTATTGCCTCCGGTTCGGGCCGGTGCGGTCTGACGGGCCTGACGTGTGTGACGAGGCCTATCGGGTCGGCTTCCGCCCGGCGGGTGACGGCAACCGAGCCGACGAGCTGAGAGGGCTGCCCATGAGCAGGGTCCGACGTCCCGACCACCGAAGCGCACAACACGGCGGCCACCGCACCACGCGTCCAGCCCATTCCGCCGGGCTGCGTCATGTCCTGACGCACCTGCTCACCCCGCTGCTGATGTGCATCGGGATGGGCTTGGCGTACCTGGGCGCGTTCGCGCATCCGGAACCGCATGACCTTCCTTCCCGTGGCGGTCGTCGGAACGAGCCGCAGGGCACAGCTGCTCGCGCAGTCGATCAACGACAAGGCGGGCGGTGACCTGGAGGTACGGACTGTTGCCGACCGGTCTGCGGCGGTCGATCAGCTCAAGCACCAGGAGATCTTCGGCGCGTATGTGAGCAAGGGGGAGGCCGAGGCGGCGAAGCGTGGTTCGAGGGTCTCGGGGGGTGCGAAGCCTTCCTGGACCGCGGAGTCTTCGGGCGCTGCGGGGCTTTCGGGTGCTGCAGGGTCTTCGGGTGCTGCAGGGTCTTCGGGGGGTGTGGGGTCTTTGGGGAGCGTGGGGTCTTCGGGGTCTGCGCGTTCGCTGGAGACGTGGAGCGCTTCCGATGCGCCTGCTTCCGGTGCCTCCGGTACCTCCCCTGTGTCCGATGCTTCCAGTGCAGCTGGTGCAGCTGGTGCAGCTGGTGCAGCTGGTACGTCTGGCGTGTCTGATGCGGCCGGAGTTTCGCGTGCGGTGGTGCGCGCTCCGGGCTCGTTGGCGCCCGAACTGCTGGTGGCGACCGCCGGGTCCGACACCAGCGCCTCCGTCGTACAGAAGATCTTCACGCCCGTCGCGGCGGAACAGGGCGCCCCGCTGAAGGTCACCGACGTCGTACCGACCGCGGACGACGACCCGACCGGCCAGGGCATCTTCTTCCTGCTGGTCGCGATCAGCATCGGCTCGTACGCCTCGGTCGCGGTGATCGGCGGCGCCGGCGCCGTGCTGCCGGTCCGGCTGCGGGCGGCGTTGGCGATCGGCACGTCCCTCGTGGTCAGCCTGATCGGTACGGCCTTCGCCGGCCCGGTCTTCCATCTGGTCGATCACGGCCTGGCGGGCCTGTGGGGGATGGCCTGGCTCTACTCCGCGGGCATCCTGTTGATCGGCACCGGATTGCACACCTTCCTGAAGCGCTGGACGACGCTCGGTGTGATGGCCCTCTTCGTGATGCTCAACTTCACCTCCTCCGGCGGCATCTTCCGCCCCGAGATGCAGAACGGATTCTTCGCGGGGCTGCACTCCTTCTGGAACGGCGCGGGGTTCGTGGAGGGCGTCCGCAGCCATGTCTACTTCGACGACTACGGCTTGTCCGGTCATCTCTGGTCGCTGGCGCTGTGGTTGGTCGCGGGCGTGGTGATGGTCGCGGTGGCGGCGCTGGCCGAGAAGCGGCGGCGGACCGCAGAGGCGGAGGCTGCGGCCAACGCGGCGGCGGTGGCGGCGGCCGCGGTGGCTGCGGTGTCTGCGACGGGGCCTGAGCCGATGCCGATGCAGTGGGGACGCGGCCGGGCGCAGGCGGAGCTCGTGGACGGAACGGAGGAGGAACTGGAGGAGGCCGTCGGGGTGTAGGGCCGTGACCGGGCTGCTGATGCAGGGACGTGACAGGGCGTCGCCGGAGAGTTATCCACAGGCCGTGCGGGCCTTGACGAGGTGTCGGTAACGTCATGACGCGTCGGCCACGCCGGAACAGCTCAGGCGAGTGGGAGGAACTCCGGTGCGCCGAACGCAACAACCGTGACAGGACCCGCGACGCCAGAGACGGCCCGCGCAGGACAGAAGGGGGAGGTGGCCCGCCATGGCGCGTGTGCCGTACGTACCGGGGTTTGCCAAGGCTGATGCGGACGGGGCGTCGGGACCGTTCGGGGTTTCCGGGCCGTCGCCCAAGGCCGTCGGCCGGGCGCTTCGTGACCGGCTTCCCCGCTCCGAGCAGGACGCGCTGCTGTGCGAAGCCGGGAGGCCTGATGCTGTGGCGGCTGTCGAGGAGTCCAATGCCGGGAGGCTGCCAGAGTTGACGCCGATACGGGTCGGCCGGATGGCCGCCAGCCCGTTCGCCTTCCTCCGCGGTTCCGCGGGCCTGATGGCGTACGACCTGGCGGACGCCCCGGTGACCGGCATCGGCGCGCAGATCTGCGGGGATGCGCACGCCGCCAACTTCGGCCTCTACGGCGATGCCCGGGGCGGCCTTGTCATCGACCTCAATGACTTCGACGAGGCCGTGTACGGGCCGTGGGAGTGGGATGTGAAGCGGCTCGCCACGTCCATCGTGCTGGCCGGTCGGGAGGCCGGCGCCGGCGAGGACGACTGCCGGGCGGCGGCGCAGGACGCCGCGGGCGCGTACCGGCGCACCATGCGACTGCTGGCGAAGCTGCCGGTGACCGAGGCGTGGAACGCGATCGCCGACGAGGAACTCGTCTCGCACACCGACGCACGGGATCTGCTGGGTACGCTGGAGCAGGTGTCGGCCAAGGCGCGGAAGAACACCAGCGCGCGGTTCGCAGCGAAGGCGACGGAGCAGACAGCGGGCGGCGGGCGCCGGTTCGTGGATGCCCCGCCGGTGCTGCGTCGGGTACCGGATGCCGAGGCAGCGGCGGTGGCCTCCTCGCTCACCGCCTACCTGGAGACTCTCCCCGAGGACCGGCTGCCGCTGCTGGCTCGGTACGCGGTGCACGATGTGGCCTTCCGTGTGGTCGGCACGGGCAGTGTGGGCCTGCGGTCGTATGTGGTGCTGTTGCTGGACCACCGGGGCGAGCCGTTGGTGCTCCAGGTGAAGGAGGCCCGCGGATCGGTGCTGACGCCGTACGTCGAGAAGGCCGGCTTCCCCGTTCCGTCGGTGACCCACGAGGGCCGCCGGGTGGTGCTCGGCCAGCGCCGGATGCAGGTGGTCAGCGACATCCTGCTGGGTTGGACGACGGTGCAGGACATAGCGCCGGCCGCCGCCGGCACCTCGCCGGGGACAGCGGCAGGGGCCGGGGCGGCGCTGTCGGGAGGGCTTCCCTTCCAGGTACGCCAGTTCCGCAACCGCAAGGGCAGCGTGGACCCGGCGCAGCTCACCGGCGAGCAGCTGGACGACTACGCGCGGATGACCGGTGCCCTCCTGGCCCGGGCCCATGCCCACAGCGCCGACCCACGCCTGGTGGCCGGCTACTGCGGCAAGAACGAGGAGCTGGACGAGGCGATGGCCCGCTTCGCGGTCTCCTACGCAGACCGCACCGAAGCCGACCACGCAGCGCTGACCAAGGCCGTGAAGGGTGGCCACATCGCGGCAGAGATGGGGGTGTGAGCGCAGAAGCTTCAGCAGTGCGGCGTGAAGGGCCTGGAGGAGGGCGCGGGGTGGGAGGACCAGGCAAGGGCGCGGGGTGAGAGAGCCGGGTGAAGGCCTGCGCATGCACCGGTGCATACATCGGTGCATGCGTGCCCAGCGAGCGTTGGCCTGGCTCACGGGCCAGGTGATCGGTGAGCGGTGAGCGGCCGAGGGGATGAATGAGCTGATGAGCGGGCGCACGGAATCCGCCGGTGAATGGCGGCCGAGGGCCGGGGCGCCTATGGGCCGTACGCTGACCGGGTGACGAACTCGCACGCGGAGAACGCGCAGGACAGCCAGCACGGAGCGGATGTACCGGGCACATCGGGTGTCCAGGGCGATCCGCAGTCCCCGGACGCGACGGGCCAGGACGCCACGCGCCAGGCCGCGACGGGGCCGGACACCACGGACCAGGATGCGACGCGTCAGGCCACGACCGGCCAGGCCACGACCGGCCAGGCCACGACCGGCCAGGACGCCACCGGCCAGGACGCCACCGGCCAGAGCGCTACGTCCCGGGATGGCGCCGGGGTGCAGGACGAGCCGCACGACGAGCCGCACGACGAGGCGCAGCACGAGGCGACTCGGCGGCTGGCGAAGGCGGTGCTGGCGGCGGAGCAGGCGTTGATCGAGTTCGAGATCGCCGTGGAGACGTTCCGGGTCGAGGTGGAGAACTTCTCCCGCCTGCACCACCAGCGGCTCGGCCCCATGTACGCGCGGCTGGACGAGCTGGATGCGCAGATCGCCGAGGCGGTGGCGGCGCGTACGGGCGACCCGGAGGACCTCCGCAAGGCGCGGGAGGCACGGGCGGCCGTGCTGCCGATGCCGCAGGTGGAAGAGCTGTTTCACGGCTGGATGGGGTCGGACGGGCTGTTCCCGGAGGCGCAGGCCATGCTGACCGAGCAGCCGGTGCAGCCGCCGCAGAAGGTGCGGCCCAGTGAGGAAGCCCGCAAGGCCTACCGCGACCTGGTCCGTAAGGCCCACCCCGACCTGGCGCGGGACGACGCGGAGCGGGCCCGCCGGGACGCGTTCATCGCGCGCGTCAACACGGCGTACGGCCGGGGTGACGAGGCGGCCCTGCGGGAGCTGGCGCAGGAGTGGGAGGCCGGTCCGGCGCCGGCCGAGCAGCGGCTGAGCGAGAGCGAGGAGCTCTACGCCCGCCTGGAGTGGCTGGCCGAACGCAAGGAGTTGCTGGCCGCCGTTGCCGCAGAGCTGGAGGACAGCGCGATCGGCGCGATGATCAAGATGGCGCCGGAGGACCCGGATAGGTTGCTGGACGAGATCGCCGAGAAGCTGCTCGCCGATGTCGCCGAGCGCGAGGCCTACCTTGCGCAGCTGGTCGGGTAGGTCGGGTAGCGTCGTGGCCATGCAATTTGGTTCTGTACCCACCGTCGCCGTCGATGCGCTCTCGTCCGGCGACTTCCTCCTGGACGTACGTGAGGACGACGAGTGGCAGGCGGGGCACGCCGAGGGAGCCCTGCACATCCCGATGAGTGAATTCGTCGCCCGCTACGGTGAGTTGACCGAGGCGGCGCCCGAGAGCGGCAAGGTCTATGTGATGTGCCGGGTCGGTGGGCGCTCGGCGCAGGTGGCGCAGTACCTGATCCAGCAGGGCGTCGACGCGGTGAACGTCTCGGGCGGCATGCAGGCCTGGGAGGCCGCCGGCCGTCCCGTATCGGACGGCAAGGGCGGCTCGGGAACCGTGATCTAGGCGGGCGGCCGCGTCCGGGCCAAGCGGCTCGGGCGCGCCGCACCCGCCTGGCGCCGTACGTCACGCACAGCGCGCCGAGCCGTGAGGCTCCGCCCGCGAACCAGCCGAGCTCCACGCGCGCCGTACCCCACGCACACCACACCGCACGCCGTCCCCCGCATACCTCGTTCTCACCCCAGTGGATGAGCCGCCAGCAGGTCGCCGAGGGCCTCCTCGTGGGCGGCGGCGGGGCCGAGGGAGAGTTCGAGCTGCTTGGCCCAGGCGTGGTAGCGGTGCAGCGGGTAGTCGGTGTCGGCGCCGAAGCCGCCGTGCAGGTGCTGGGCGGTCTGGACGACGCGGCGGACGCCCTCGGAGGCCCAGATCTTGGCGACCGCGACGTCGCCGGCGGGCGGCAGCGGGCCGGCGGCGTCGGTGGTGAGGCGCCAGGCGGCCTGCCAGAGCGTGGCTTCCATGGCGCGCAGGTCGATGAAGCGGTCGGCGGCCTGGACCGCGACCGCCTGGAAGGTGGCCACCGGGTGCCCGAACTGTTCGCGCTTGCTGGTGTAATCGCTGGTCATCGTGAGGACCTGTTCGCCCAGGCCCAGGGCGAGCGCGCAGGTGCCGACGGTCAGCAGGTGGCGCAGTAGCTCCCAGGCAGCGGGGTCGGTGATCACTTCCCGGTCGTCGAGGCGTACGCCGTCCAGCCCGACCTCGGCGAGGCGCTCGCCGTTGGTGGAGACCTGATCGGCGAGTGTGACGCCGGGGTGGGTACGCGGGACGAGGGCGAGTACGGCGTGGCCGTCGGCGGTGTGGGCGGGTAGCAGGATCCGGTCCGCGGCCCCGCCCCAGGGGACCGCGGTCTGGAGGCCGTTGAGGATCCAGTCGGTGCCGTCCTGTCGGGCTTCCACAGCGCGTTCCGCCGGTTCGTGCCCGGTGCGCCCGGCCGCAGCGGCGGTCACGACGAGGTCCCCGGTGGCGACCTGTGGCAGTACCTCCGTACGCAGTCCGTCGGCCGCGTACTTCTGAAGGGTCAGCGCCGCGGCACCGGACTCCAACAGCGGCACCCGTGCCAGGACCTTGGCGGACTCCCGCAGTACGAGGCAGAGTGCGAGGGGGTCCAGGCCTGCGCCGCCGTGCTCGGGTGTGATCGGCAGACCCAGCAGATCGGCGTCGGCGAGCCGGTGCCACAGGGCGCGGTCGAAATCGTCGGCGACGGCTCCCGGGAGGAGTGCGGGGCTGGGGACGCTGTCCGGGGCGATGCCGGAGAAGACGGCCTGCGCCGCTTCGACAGCGGCCTGCTGCTCCTCGGTGAAGGTGAAGTCCACTGGTCCGTCCTTCCACGCGACGCCTCGACCTGAGATCTGACGAAGGAGATCTGACGAAGCGTCAAGGTAGAACAGGTTCCAGGAATTGGGAATGGTGGCGGTGGGCAAAGGCGGCACGGATCAGGCCGGCCGGGGCGGTGGGGTGGCGTGCCGGGGCCGGCGGAGGGAGGTGGGCGGCGTCGTCGTGCCCTTGGGGCTCCGGCCCTGGCGCACCGTCCCTCATCGATCGAAGTCCAGCTCCACCTTCTCGGTGACCGGATGGGACTGGCAGGCCAGGACGTAGCCGGCGTCGACCTCGTCGGACTCCAGGGCGAAGTTCCGGTCCATGCGGACCTTGCCGGAGACCAGGAAGGCCCGGCAGGTGCCGCAGACGCCGCCCTTGCAGGCGTACGGGGCGTCCGCGCGGTTGCGGAGCACCGTTTCCAGCAGCGGTTCACCGTCCTGGACCGGCCAGGTGCCGGAGCGGCCGTCGAGGGTGGCGGTCACGGCGCTGTGGGCGGGGGTGGCGGCAGCGGGCGCGGCCGGGGCGCCGTCGGCTATGTGGAAGATCTCTTCGTGGATGCGGTCGCGGGGGACGCCGAGTGCGCGCAGGGCGCTTTCGGCGCTCTGGACCAGACCGTAGGGGCCACAGAGGTACCAGCCGTCGACGGCGTCGGTCGTGAGCAGGGCGGGCAACAGTGTGCGGAGCCGGGGCTCGTCGAGGCGGCCGGAGGGCAGGCCGGTCTGCTGTTCCTCGCGGGAGAGGGCGTGGATGAGCTGGAAGCGCTCGGGAAAGCGGTCCTTGAGGTCGGCCACCTCCTCCAGGAACATCGTCGAGGCCGCCGTGCGGTCGCTGCGGATCAGACAGAAGCGGGCGTCCGGCTGCTGGGCGAGCAGGGTGGTGGCAATGGACAGCACGGGGGTGATGCCGCTGCCGCCTACGATCCCCACGAAGTGGCCGGGGCGGGGTGCGAGGGTGAACCGGCCGGCGGGGGCCATCACCTCCACCGTGTCGCCGACGGCGAGTTCCTTGAGGGCGTACGTCGAGAAGGCGCCGTCCTCGACCAGACGGATGCCGACGCGGAGCACCGGCTCGTCGGTGGCCGGAGTGCAGATGGAGTACGTACGGCGGATCTCCTGGCCGTCGACCGTTCTGCGCAGTGCGATGTGCTGCCCGGGGACGTGCCGGAAGGTCGTGCGCAGGGCGGGCGGGACGTCGAAGGTGACGGCCACCGCGTCGTCCGTGAGCCGCTCGACCTCCTGGACCCGGAGCGGGTGGAACATCACAACTCCTTGAAGTGGTCGAAGGGTTCGCGGCAGGACTCGCAGCGGCGCAGCGCCTTGCATGCGGTGGAGGAGAACCGGCTCAGCAGGGTGGTGTCGGTCGATCCGCAGTGCGGGCAGCGGAGCGTGAGGTCGACGGTGACCGGTCCGGTGGCCGGTCCCGTCGGGCGGGGCGGGGCGATGCCGAAGGCGGCGAGCTTCCGGCGGCCCTCGGAGGTGATCGCGTCGGTGGTCCACGGAGGGGCGAGCACCGTACGGACCTCGACCTCCGGTATGCCGTGGTCGTGCAGCACCCGCTCTATGTCGGCGGACATCGCCTCGATGGCGGGGCAGCCGGTGTACGTCGGTGTGAGCGTGACCTCGACGCGGTCCGGGGCGGTCAGGCGTACCCCACGGAGGACGCCGAGTTCGGCGAGGGTGAGGACGGGCAGTTCGGGGTCCGGAACCGAGCCGGCGAGTGCCAGGAGCTCCGTTTCGAGGGCGGTGGTGGTCACCATGTCGCCCCCGGGTGGCTGCGGTGGAGGTGCTGCATCTCGGCGAGCAGCCGTCCGAACGGCTCGGTGTGCAGGCCCTGTCGGCCCGCGCCGGCCGTCCAGCCGCCGCGCCGTGGGCCGTCGGGGACGGTGAGGGTGGCCTGGTCGAGGGTGGCGGTGATCCGGGCCGTCCAGGCGTCGTGGAGGGTGGCCCACGGCACCCCTGCCAGCCCTTCCACCGGCTCGAACAGCTCGCCGGTGAAGCGCCAGAGGGCGTCCAGGGCGTCCTGCATCCGGCGGTGGCTCTCGTCGGTGCCGTCGCCCAGCCGCACCGTCCACTGCTCGGCGTGGTCGCGGTGGTAGGCGATCTCCTTGACGGCCTTCGCGGCCAGCGGCGCCACCTCGCTCTCCCCGGAGGCGAGGTGCTCGTAGAGCAGCTCCTGGTAGGTGGAGAAGTAGAGCTGGCGGGCGATGGTGTGGGCGAAGTCGCCGTTGGGCTGCTCGACGAGCTGGAGGTTGCGGAACTGCCGCTCCTCGCGCAGGTACGCCAGCTCGTCCTCGTCACCGGCCAGGGAGAGCAGGACCCGGGCCTGGCCGAGCAGGTCCAGCGCGATATTGGCGAGCGCGACCTCCTCCTCCAGGACGGGGGCGTGCCCCACCCACTCGCCCAGCCGGTGGGAGAGGATCAGCGCGTCGTCCCCGAGGGCGAGGGCCGGGGTGGTGAGGACGTCGGTCACAGGTGGTGCACCCCCTCCGGGATCTCGTAGAAGGTCGGGTGGCGGTAGGGCTTGTCGCCGGCCGGCTCGAAGAAACTGTCCTTCTCGTCCGGTGAGGAGGCGGTGACCTGGGCGGAGGGCACCACCCAGATGGAGACGCCTTCCGAGCGGCGGGTGTACAGATCGCGGGCGTTGCGCAGCGCCATGGCGGCGTCCGGGGCGTGCAGGCTGCCGGCGTGGGTGTGGGACAGGCCGCGCCGGCTGCGGACGAACACCTCCCACAGTGGCCAGTCCGCCGGCCCGGCGACCGCGTCCTGCGCGGCCGTGGTGCCTTCGGTGCGGTGCGGTGTCGTCATCGGACGCCCTTCCCGTGCTTCGCCGCGTGGGCGGCGGCTGCCTCGCGCACCCAGGCGCCTTCCTCATGAGCCCGCCGGCGGCGGCCGATCCGCTCGTCGTTGCAGGGGCCGTTGCCCTTGAGCACCTCGCGGAACTCGTTCCAGTCGATCGGGCCGAAGTCCCAGTGGCCGCGCTCCTCGTTCCAGCTCAGGTCCGGGTCGGGGAGGGTGAGCCCGAGGGCCTCGGCCTGGGGGACGCAGATGTCCACGAAGCGCTGGCGCAGCTCGTCGTTGGAGTGCCGCTTGATCTTCCAGGCCATGGACTGCGCGGAGTGCGACGACTCGTCGTCCGGCGGGCCGAACATCATCAGGGAGGGCCACCACCAGCGGTCCACCGCGTCCTGCGCCATCTCGTGCTGGGCCCGGGTGCCGCGGCTGAGGTGCAGCAGCAGCTCGTAGCCCTGGCGCTGGTGGAAGGACTCCTCCTTGCAGATCCGGACCATCGCGCGGGCGTAGGGGCCGTATGAGCACCGGCACAGCGGGACCTGGTTCGTGATTGCGGCGCCGTCCACCAGCCAGCCGATGGCACCGACATCGGCCCAGGTCAGCGTGGGGTAGTTGAAGATCGAGGAGTACTTCTGACGGCCGGAGTGGAGCTTGTCGAGCAGCTCCTCGCGGCTGGTGCCCAGGGTCTCGGCGGCGCTGTAGAGGTACAGCCCGTGACCGGCCTCGTCCTGCACCTTGGCCAGCAGGATCGCCTTGCGGCGCAGGGAGGGCGCGCGGGTGATCCAGTTGCCCTCCGGCTGCATGCCGATGATCTCGGAGTGTGCGTGCTGCGCTATCTGGCGTACCAGCGTCGAGCGGTAGGCATCCGGCATCCAGTCCCGCGGTTCGATGCGCTCCTCCGCCGCCACCGTGGCGTCGAACACCGCCTCGCGAGTCGCCTCCTCCGGCGCGATCGTCGTCATGTGGTGCCCCCTCGCTCCCGACCGACCGATCGTTCGGTTCAATGGTGAGTGGGTGGGCCGCGGGTGTCAAGCCTGTGGATAACGCGGGGGAGGGTGTGCCGGGTGCAGCCACATAGGTACGGTTCCGGAGCGGAGTTGACCGCATGGATTCTGGGAACGGGGCGGGAATGCAGTCATACGGGGACGAAACGCGGCCACTGGCCGCGCTCTCGCTGCCCGCGCGGATCGTCATAGGAGCGGCGGCCTGCGCCGTCGCGGTGGTCGTCGCGATCCATGTCGCGATGATGTTCCTGCACGTCGCGCCGTCGAACACGCTCAGCAAGCAGCAGGGCGCGCTGATCAGCGATTACGTGTATCCCGAGTACGAGCAGAACTGGAAGCTGTTCGCGCCCAACCCGCTCCAGCAGAACATCGCCGTCCAGGCCCGCGCCCAGATGCGCGGCGCGGACGGCACCACCCGCACCACCGGCTGGACCGACCTGACCGCCCGCGACGGCCGGGCCATACTCCACAACCCGCTGCCCAGCCACACCCAGCAGAACCAGCTGCGCCGCGGCTGGGAGCTCGTCGTGAACACCCACACGCCGCAGAACCGCCCCATCGGCCCGCGCGGTGAGCTGTCCGAGCGCTATATCCGACGGATCGTGATGGCCCGGATGAGCGGGGAGTGGGTCAGGGACGGCGGCCGGATCGAGCAGGTCCAGGTCCGTTCGCAGACCACACCGGTCGTGCCGCCCCCGTGGAGCACCGAGAAGATCAGCAACCGGCCCGTGTACCGCGTGCTGCCCTGGTGGCAGGTCACCGCAAACGACCTGCCCGAGGGGGCGAAGATCCAGTGACGTCACCGACGCCCCAGCAGCCGCACCAGCCGCAGAGCGCACCTCGGTCCCCGGGCACCACGGAGCCGGCCGAGGTGCCACCACAGGCGCAGGCAGCCCAGCAGCCCCCGAGCCTCCAGTCGCCCCAGGAAGCCGGCGAGGCCCAGGCTCCCCACGCGTCTGCCGCCGGCCCCGTCGCCCCATATGAGGAGACCCGCATCGAGCGCGCCATAGGGCGGGTCTTTGCGCGCGCCACCGGCCGGGCGCTGGCTCCCTACCAGACCGCCGTGATCCGGATCGGCTTCGCGGCGACCTGGCTGCTGTTCCTGCTGCGCGAGTGGCCGAACCGCCATGCGCTCTACGGGCCCGACGGCCCCTGGAGCCTGGACATGGCGCGCCGCCTCCTGGACGCCAACCACGCCTTCTCCGCACTGCTCTGGTCCGACGGCCGCGGCTGGTTCGAGATCGTCTACCTGGTGGCCATCGCCGCCAGCGCGGCGCTGATGCTCGGCTGGCGCACCCGCACCATGTCGGTGCTCTTCATGCTCGGCGTGATCTCGCTGCAGAACCGCAGCATCTTCATAGGGGACGGCGGCGACAACGTCATCCACCTGATGTCGATGTACCTCGTGCTGACTCGGTGCGGTCAGGTCTGGTCGCTCGACGCGCGCCGTGCCCGGAAGGCCGGGTCCGGCGGGGGCACCGCACCCACCCGCGATCTGACCGGCATCGTGCTGTGGGCCGTGCTGGGGCTCTGCCTGGCCGCCGCCCAGCTGAGCGGGGCCCATGGCCTGACCTGGTTCGGACACGGCCCGTTCCCGCACCTCGGCTGGAGCCTGGTGCTGTGGGGGCTGTGGGCGACGCACGCCGTGTGGTGGGCGGTGCAGCGGTACGCCCCCGGTGAGCCGCGGATCGTCCTGGACACCCTCGCCAAGCTCGCCCACAACGGCGCGCTGCTGGTGATCATGGTCGAGGTCTGTCTGATCTACGCCACCGCCGGTTGGTACAAGATCCAGGGAAGCCGCTGGCAGGACGGCACCGCGGTGTTCTACCCGATGCACCTGGACTACTTCTCGCCCTGGCCGGCGCTCTCCCAGCTGTTGGGCAGCAACGGCATCGTGATCATGCTGGTGACCTACGGCACGGTGATCGTGCAGGTCGCCTTCCCGTTCACCCTCTTCAACCGCCGGCTGAAGAACGTGCTACTGGTCGCGATGATCTGTGAGCACCTCTCGATCGCGTTCCTGCTGGGGCTGCCGTTCTTCTCGCTCGCGATGATCGCGGCGGATGCGGTCTTCCTGCCCACCAACGCCCTGACCTGGCTCTCCGGTCGTCTCTCCGGCCTGCGCGAGCGCATGTTCCGGCGGCCGGAGGCGGCTGTGTCCGGCGGCGGGCCCGAGGGCGGAGCGCCGGAGGCACGTACGGAGCACGGCGGCGGTGGCCATACGCTCGTGGGGTGAGCAGCGAGAAGACCGCCCCCGCCGAGCCCTTGCAGTACGACGACGGATACGGGGGCCAGATCGGCGTCGGCCCGCACCCGGAGCCCTGGCCGCAGGACGACCGCTACGACCCCGAGCTGCTCGCGCACGGCGATCGCCGCAATGTCGTCGACCGCTACCGCTACTGGACGCGTGAGGCGATCGTCGCGGACCTCGACACCCAGCGCCATGACTTCCATGTGGCGGTGGAGAACTGGGGCCATGACTTCAACATCGGCTCGGTGGTACGGACCGCGAATGCGTTCCTGGCCAAGGAGGTCCATATCGTCGGGCAGCGCCGGTGGAACCGCCGCGGCGCGATGGTGACCGACCGCTACCAGCACGTCCGCCACCACCCGGACACCGCGGACCTCACCGCCTGGGCGGTGGCCGAGGGGTTGCCGATCATCGGGATCGACAACCTCCCCGGAGCCGTGCCGCTGGAGGCCACCGAGCTGCCGCGTCGCTGCGTGCTGCTCTTCGGGCAGGAGGGGCCGGGGCTGACCGAGGAGGCGCGCCGCCACGCCTCGCTGGTCTGCTCGATCGCACAGTTCGGCTCGACCCGCTCAATCAATGCGGGGGCGGCGGCCGCCATTGCCATGCACGCCTGGATCGGCCGCCATGCCCGGATCGACGGGCGGCCGGACGCCGGCTGACGGAGTCGGTCGCCGGCCGGCGACCGGGTCCGCCGCCGGCCCGGCGAGGGCGGGCCCGGGGGTGGCTCCCGGACCCGGCCGGTGCTCCGGTCAGGCCGGTCGCCGCACCTCCACCGTGCGGAAGCGGTTCGCCACGAACGCGCTGTCGCACAACACCGCATTGGCCGCCGGGTTGCCGCCGGAGCCGTGGAAGTCCGAGAACGCCGCGGTCTGGTTCACATAGACCCCGCCGGTCAGGTTCAGCGACAGCTGGGCGCACTCCTCCAGGCAGGCCTCCTCCACCAGCTGCTCGACCTCGGCCGAGGTGGTGTAGGCGCCGACCGTCATGGCGCCCTTCTCGCGGACCGTGCGGCGCAGCAGGTCCACCGCGTCGGCGGCCGAATCGACCGCCACCGCGAACGACACCGGCCCGAAGCACTCCGACAGGTACGCCGCCTCGGAGTCCGGCTTGGCCCCGTCCAGCTTGACGATCACCGGCGTGCGGACCGTGGCCCCGGGGAAGTCGGGGTTGGCCACCTCGCGGGAGGCCAGCGCCACCTCGCCCAGTCCGGCGGCGGTATCGATCCGCTCCCTGACCTGCGGATTGACGATCGCGCCCAGCAGGGCGTTGGCCCGTGCGTCATCGCCCAGCAGGCCGTTGACCGCGCCCGCCAGATCGCTGACGACCTCGTCGTACGTCTTGGGGCCGGCGTCGGTGGTGATGCCCCCGCGGGGGATCAGCAGGTTCTGCGGGGTAGTGCACATCTGGCCGCTGTAGAGCGACAGCGAGAAGGCGAGGTTGCCGAGCATGCCCTTGTAGTCATCGGTCGACTCGATGACCACGGTGTTGACGCCGGCCTTCTCCGTGTAGACCTGCGCCTGCCGGGCGTGCTCCTCCAGCCAGTCGCCGAAGGCGGTCGATCCGGTGTAGTCGATGATCCGGACCTCGGGGCGGACGGCCAGCGCCTTGGCCAGCCCCTCGCCGGGCCGGTCCACGGCCAGGCACACCAGGTCGGCGGGGAAACCGGCGTCGTCGAGCACCTCGCGGGCCACCTTGACGGTCAGCGCCAGCGGCAGCACGGCCCGCGGATGCGGCTTGACCAGCACCGGATTGCCGGTGGCCAGAGAGGCGAACAGGCCCGGGTAGCCATTCCAGGTCGGGAAGGTGTTACAGCCGATCATCAGGGCCACACCGCGCGGCACGGCCGTGAAGCCCTTGGACAGCTCCAGCGGGTCGCGCTTGCCCTGCGGCTTGGACCACGCCGCCCGCTGGGGGGTGCGGGTCTGCTCGGCGTAGGCGTACGCCACCGCCTCCAGGCCGCGGTCCTGGGCGTGCGGGCCGCCCGCCTGGAACGCCATCATGAAGGCCTGCCCGCTGGTGTGCATCACGGCCTGGGCGAACTCATGGGTGCGCGCGCTGATCCGGGCGAGGATCTCCAGACACACCGCCGCGCGGGTCTCCGGACCCGCGTCCCGCCAGGCGGGCATCGCCGAGCGCATCGCCGGCAGCAGCACGTCCACGTCGGGGTGCGGATAACTGATGCCCAACTCCGGACCGTACGGCGAGACTTCTTCGCCCGCCCAGTCGTCGGTGCCGGGCTGGTCGAGCTCGAACCGCTTGCCGCGCAGTGCCTCGAAGGCGGCCAGGCCGTCGGGCGCGGCGCTCTCGCCGTACGCCTTGGGGTGCTCCGGGTGCGGGGACCAGTACGCGCGGGTGCGGATCGCCTCCAGCGCCTGGTCGAGAGTCGGGCGGTGCTTCTCGATCAACTGCGCTGCGGTCATTTCGGCGGCCATCGATGACCAACTCCTCGTCGAGCTGGGCGGAGGGTGGATGAAGGGCTGGGAGCGGACAGGTCAACGGAGTTAGAGTAACCGAACGATCGGTCGGGGCAAGAGGGCCCGACCGGCCTGTGGAAAAGTCGGTCGGGGAGGATCAGCTGGCATGACGGCTATCGGGACCAGCAGCACCGTGGCAGTGGTCGGCACGGGCACCATGGGACAGGGCATCGCGCAGGTGGCCCTGGTCGCCGGCCATCGCGTGCGGCTCTACGACACCGCCCCGGGGCGCGCCGAGCAGGCGGCAGGGGCGATCGTCGGCCGGCTGGACCGGCTGGTGGAGAAGGGCCGGATCGCGGCGGCCGAACGGGACGCCGCCCGTGAGCGCCTCTCCCCCGCCGCCGATCTCGCAGAACTCGCCGACGCAGCGGTCGTCATCGAGGCGATTCTGGAGCAACTTCCGGCCAAACAGGAGCTGTTCGCGGCCCTGGAGGACATCGTGGCGGCCGACTGCCTGCTGGCCACCAACACCTCCTCGCTGTCGGTGACCGCGGTCGCCGGCCGGCTGCGCCACCCCGGCCGCTGCGTGGGCCTGCACTTCTTCAACCCCGCCCCGTTGCTTCCCCTGGTCGAGGTGGTCAGCGGCTTCGCCACCGATGAGGCGGCCGCCACCACCGCGTACGACACCGCGGCTGCCTGGGGCAAGACGCCGGTGCGCTGTACCGACACCCCAGGTTTCCTCGTCAACCGCATCGCCCGCCCCTTCTACGCCGAGGCGCTGCGCGCCTACGAGGAGCGGACCGCCGACCCGGCGACCCTCGATGCGCTGCTGCGCGACGGTGCCGGCTTCAAGATGGGCCCCTTCGAACTGACCGACCTCATCGGACAGGACGTGAACGAGGCGGTCACGCACTCCGTGTGGCAGGCCTTCTTCCAGGACCCGAAGTTCACCCCCTCGCTGGCGCAGCGCCGGCTGGTCGAGTCGGGTCTGCACGGCCGCAAGACGGGGCGCGGATGGTTCGACTACGCGGAGGGCGCCCGTCGGCCCGAGCCGCGGACCGAGGCGCCCCGGCCCGCCCCGGAGGCGGTGGTCGTGCACGCCGAGCTCCCCGGCCCCGCGGCAGAGCTACCGCAGCTGATCGAGGAGGCGGGGATCAAGGTCTCCCGCGACCGCACGCCAGGGGAGCCGCAGGGGTGCATCAGGCTGCCGGGCGGCGCGTGCCTGGCGCTGACCGACGGCCGTCCGGCGACGAGCGGGGCCCACGGCAGGTGCATCCGCTTCGACCTCTCGCTCGACTACCGGGCCGCCACACGGATCGCCCTCGCCTCTTCGGCGGCCTGCTCCGAGGAGGACCTGTCGGAGGCCATCGGGCTGTTCCAGGCGCTGGGCAAGCAGGTCAGCGTGATCGAGGACGTACCTGGGATGATCGTGGCCCGGACGATCGCGATGATCATCGATGTCGCCGTGGACGCGGCGGCCCGCGGGGTGGCGTCCCCCGAGGACATCGACACGGCCATGCGGTTGGGCGTGAACTACCCCGGCGGCCCGATGGAGTGGCTCGAGCGACTGGGTGCCCACTGGGTGTGGGGCCTGCTGGATTCGCTGGGGCACATGGGCGTCGGCCAGCGGTATGTACCCTGCTGGGCGCTCCGGCGCCGTGCGGACCTCGAGGAATGGGTGCTCTAATCATGACCATGGCCAAGCGCGACACCTACACGCCCGATTCGCTGCTCGCGGTCGCCGTCCAGGTGTTCAACGAGCGCGGCTACGACGGCACGTCCATGGAGCACCTCTCCAAGGCGGCCGGCATCTCGAAGTCCTCGATCTACCACCATGTGCGCAGCAAGGAAGAGCTGCTGCACCGGGCGATAAGCCGGTCACTGGACGGCCTGTTCGGCGTCCTGGCGGAGCCGGCGGCCCTCCAGGGGCGGGCCATCGAGCGGCTGGAGTACGTCACCCGGCGCGTGGCTGAGGTGCTGATGGATGAACTCCCCTATGTGACGCTGCTGTTGAGGGTCCGCGGAAACACGGACACCGAGCGGTGGGCCATGGAGCGCCGCCGGGAGTTCGACCACGAGGTGGCCGATCTGCTCAAGCAGGCCGCCGCAGATGGGGATCTGCGCGACGACGTGGACATCCGGCTGGCCACCCGACTGCTCTTCGGAATGATCAACTCCATCGTGGAGTGGTACCGGCCGGGCCGTGGTGGCGCGGCGAGCCGCGACGAGGTCGCCGAGGCCGTCGTACGGACGGCGTTCGCGGGACTGCGCAAGGTCTGAGGGGCGGTCTCTCGGAGGGAGGGGCGGGCAGGGCCCCACGGACCCCACAGGCCTCAGAGGCTCCACAGGTTCCCGCAGGGCGAGAGCCGCAGAGCGAGCGCGGCACCGGTCCGGCCTGCACCGGTCCGGCCTGCACCGGACCGGCCTGCACCGGACCGGCCGCACGCGCCGCCCACCACGGAAAGCCGCCCCGCCCCCTCACCCGCCCCCGTTCGCCGGTCTCACTCCTCCTCGGGGCCCAGGTCCGTCTCCTCGAAGACCAGCAGGGTGCGGGTGCTGAGCACCTCGGGTATGGACTGGATGCGGGTGAGGACCAGTTCCCGCAGCTCGCGGTTGTCCTTGGTGTGGACCAGTAGCAGCACGTCGAAGTCACCGCTGACCAGCGCGATGTGGGTGGCGCCGGGCAGTGAGGTGAGCTGCTTGCGCACGGTGCGCCAGGAGTTCTGGACGATCTTCAGGGTGATGTACGCGGAGGCGCCCTGGCCCGCCCGTTCCTGGTCGACGAGGGCGCTGAAGCCGCGGATCACGCCGTCGTCGATCAGTCGGTTGATCCGGGCGTAGGCGTTGGCGCGCGAGACGTGCACCCGCTCGGCCACGGAACGTATCGAGGCCCGGCCGTCGGTCTGCAGCATGCGCAGGATCGAGCGGTCGATGGTGTCCAGCGGGCGTGCGGCCGGTGATGGCGGAGTGGCGGGTGGTGCCGATGACTGTCCGCCGGTGTTGGCCATCTGTTCGTCCGGCATATGGTCCCGCCTCCCCTTTGTGGACGCCCTGTCTTCATCTCAGGCTGTGGAGAACCGTTTGTCCACAGGCTGAACCCGCCTGTAGCCAAAATGCATCAGCGACCGAACAATCGGTAGGGAAGGGCTGACCCGCCCCGACCGAGTCCATCCTGCCCACCCGCCGTCCGCCCACCACCCCTATGAGGCGCCATCGCGCCACCCCCTTCGAACCGAGGAGGTGCTCGACATGACGGTCCTTGAGCAGCCCGGCAGCAGCAGGAACAAGAGCAGCCTGGCCGGACCGCCGCCCGCCTGGCGCCCGCGCGTCGATCCCGCACCCCTCCTGCCCGACGCGGAGCCGTACCGCCTCCTGGGCACGGACGCCGCGGCCCGGCTCGACTCCGGACTGCTGACCCGGCTGTACGCCCAGCTGGTGCGCGGCCGGCGCTACAACGCCCAGGCCACCGCCCTGACCCGGCAGGGTCGGCTGGCGGTCTACCCGTCCTCCACCGGTCAGGAGGCCTGCGAGGTCGCCGCGGCGCTGGCACTGGAGGAGCGCGACTGGCTCTTCCCCAGCTACCGCGACACCCTGGCCGCCGTGGCCCGCGGCCTCGACCCCGTGCAGGCCCTGACGCTGCTGCGCGGCGACTGGCACAGCGGCTACGACCCGCACGAACACCGGATCGCCCCGCTGTGCACCCCGCTCGCCACCCAGCTCCCGCACGCGGTGGGCCTGGCGCACGCGGCCCGCCTGAAGGGCGACGACGTGGTGGCGCTGGCCATGGTGGGGGACGGCGGCACCAGCGAGGGCGACTTCCACGAGGCGCTGAACTTCGCGGCGCTCTGGCAGGCCCCGGTCGTCTTCCTCGTCCAGAACAACGGCTTCGCGATCTCGGTTCCGCTCGCCAAGCAGACCGCCGCGCCGTCCCTCGCCCACAAGGCGGTCGGCTACGGCATGCCGGGCCGCCTGGTGGACGGCAATGACGCACCCGCCATGCACGAGGTGCTCACCGAGGCCGTGCAGCGCGCCCGCAGGGGTGGTGGCCCCACCCTGGTGGAGGCGGTGACCTACCGCATCGAGGCCCACACCAACGCCGACGACGCCACCCGCTACCGCACCGATTCCGAGGTCGCGGCCTGGAAGGCGCACGACCCGATAGCCCTGGTGGAACACGAGCTGGCGGCCCGGGACCTGCTGACCGACGCCTTCGTCGCCACCACCCGCGAGGGTGCCGAGCAGATGGCGGCCGACCTCCGGGAGCGTATGAACGCCGATCCGCGGCTCGACCCGATGGAGCTGTTCGACCACGTATTCGCCGAGCAGACCAGTCAACTGCGGGAGCAGGCGGCACAGTTGCGTGCCGAGCTGGACGCGGAGGCCGCCGGACACACCGAGGACGCAGCGGGCACCGACGGGTCCGCCGAGGAGGCCAGGCCATGACGACCACCGCTCCGGCCACCGCGCGCAAGCCCGCCACCATGGCCCAGGCGCTGACCCGCGCGCTGCACGACGCCATGGCCGAGGACCCGTCCGTCCACGTCATGGGCGAGGACGTGGGCACTCTGGGCGGCGTCTTCCGGATCACCGACGGCCTCGCCAAGGAGTTCGGCGAGGACCGCTGCACCGACACCGCGCTGGCCGAGGCCGGCATCCTGGGCACCGCCGTCGGGATGGCGATGTACGGGCTGCGGCCGGTCGTGGAGATGCAGTTCGACGCCTTCGCCTATCCGGCGTTCGAGCAGCTGGCCAGCCATGTCGCCCGGATGCGCAACCGCACCCGCGGCGCGCTGCCCATGCCGCTGACCATCCGTGTCCCCTATGGCGGGGGGATCGGCGGGGTCGAGCACCACAGCGACTCCTCCGAGGCGTACTACCTCGCGACCCCGGGCCTGCAGGTCGTCACGCCGGCGACCGTCGAGGACGCCTACGGGCTGCTGAGGGCCGCCATTGCCTCGGACGACCCGGTCGTCTTCCTGGAACCCAAGCGGCTCTACTGGTCCAAGTCCGACTGGTCGCCGGACGCGCCGGCGCCGGTGGCTCCGCTGGGCCGGGCCGAGGTGCGGCGCCGCGGCAGCAGCGCCACGCTGATCACCTACGGTCCGTCGCTCCCGGTCTGCATGGAGGCCGCCGAGGCCGCCCGTGCCGAGGGCTGGGATCTGGAGGTGCTCGATCTGCGCTCCCTGATGCCGTTCGACGACGCCACGGTCTGCGCGTCGGTGCGCCGCACCGGACGGGCCGTGGTCGTCCACGAGTCGAACGGGTTCGGCGGTCCCGGAGGGGAGATCGCCGCACGGATCACGGAGCGCTGCTTCCACCACCTGGAGGCGCCGGTGCTGCGCGTCGCCGGATTCGACATCCCGTATCCGCCGCCGATGCTGGAGCGCCACCACCTGCCCGGTGTGGACCGGATCCTGGACACCGTCGCCCGTCTCCAGTGGGAGTCGGACTGGACCGAGGGGCGTGGTGAGTGATGGCCGTGGTCCGCGAATTCACCCTGCCCGACCTGGGGGAGGGCCTCACCGAGGCGACGATCGTGCAGTGGCTGGTCGAGGTCGGTGAGGTGGTCGCCGTCGATCAGCCGGTGGTCGAGGTGGAGACCGCCAAGGCGATGGTGGAGGTGCCGTGCCCGTACGGCGGCGTGGTGACCGCCCGCTTCGGTGCGGAGGGGGAGGAAGTCCCGGTGGGCGCACCGCTGGTGACGGTGGCGGTGGGCGCGGCGCCGGAGGATCTGGCGGCGGGACCCAAGGCGCCGGCGCCGGGGGCCGGGGCGACTCAGGGCGCCGGCGCGGAGGCAGCCGTCTCCGGGCGGACCGGCAGTGGCGGTCCGGACGCCGCGGACTCCGGGTCCGGCAATGTGCTCGTCGGGTACGGCACCAGCGCTGCGGCGGCCCGGCGGCGGCGGGTCCGGCCGGGCAGCGGCCCGGGCCCCACGGCGGAGGCGCCGCGGCCGGCGGAGCAGGCGGCGGCCGGTGTGGCCGGAACCGGCGCGGTGGCCGGAGCGGCAGCCACGGCGCGTACGGAGGCGGCCGAAGCGGCCCGGCCCGGTGCGACGGCGGCCGATGCGACCGGGGCCGGCGCGACCGAGACCGGTGTGGCCGGGACCGGTGCGACAGCGGCCCGTGCGACCGCGGCCGATGCGATCGGTGGGGCGGACGCCGGCAGTCGTGCGGTGGCCGTCATCTCCCCGCTGGTGCGTCGGATGGCGCGGGAACACGGCCTGGACCTGCGGGAGCTGACGGGCTCCGGGCGGGACGGGCTGATTCTCCGTACGGATGTGGAGCGCGCGATCCGGGCACGACAGGCGGAGCCGGAGGCAGCGGGTGCCGCTGCCGGTGTGACGGGCGGCGTGGGGGCCCCGACCGCCACCGGGGAAGCCAGCGCCATGGGCGCCACGGCCGTCGGCGGTTCGGTGACCGCCGGCAGCCCGATGATCGCCGGCAGTCCGATGATCACCGGCGGCCCGGTGGCGACCGGCGGAACCGCCGCTGCGGCCGGTGCTCCCGCCGGCGAGGAGCGGATCCCGTTGCGCGGGATGCTCGGTGCGGCGGCCGAGAAGTTCAGCCGCAGCCGCCGGGAGATACCGGAAGCGACCTGCTGGGTGGACGCCGATGCCACCGAACTCCTCACCGCCCGTCGGGCGATGAATGTGCCCGGCGCTCCCAAGGTGTCGCTGCTGGCCCTGCTGGCCCGGATCACCACCGCAGCCCTCGCCCGGTTCCCGCAGCTCAACTCCACGGTCGACACCACGACCCGGGAGATCGTCCGGCTGCCGGCGGTCCATCTGGGCTTCGCGGCGCAGACCGACCGCGGCCTGGTTGTGCCGGTCGTCAGGGACGCCCAGGCGCGCTCGGTCGAGCAACTGTCCGCGGAGATGGCCCGGCTCACCGAAACCGCCAGGGCGGGCGGCCTGTCCCTGGCCGAGCTGACCCAGGGCACCTTCACCCTCAACAACTACGGCGTCTTCGGCGTCGACGGCTCCACGCCGATCATCAACCACCCGGAGGCGGCGATGCTCGGCATCGGCCGGATCGCCGCCAAGCCCTGGGTCCACGACGGCGAGTTGGCGGTGCGGCAGGTCGTCCAGCTCTCGCTCACCTTTGACCACCGGGTGTGCGACGGCGGCACCGCGGGCGGGTTCCTGCGGTACGTGGCCGACTGTGTGGAGCAGCCCGCGCTGCTGCTGCGGGGGCTGTGAGACGGGGGCCGTGCGGCGGTAACCGGGAGGCCACGGCGGCGGGCGGCACGGCGGCGGAGGGCACGGCGGCTGACCGCACGGCGGACGGCGGCGCGACGGCCCGCATCTCCTCGGTGTGACCGCCGCCGGCCCCGGCGATACTCAAGGGGTGAACGACCGCACCGACCACGACGCCATCGTCCTGGCCGGGGGCGCGGCCCGGCGGCTCGGCGGGGCGGACAAACCCGCCCTGTCCGTCGGCGGCCGGCCCCTCCTGGACCGGGTACTCGCTGCCTGCCCCGATGCCGCGGTCACCGTCGTCGTCGGGCCCGCCCGCCCGACCGCCCGGGCCGTCGTGGTGGCCCGTGAGGACCCGCCCGGCGGCGGCCCGCTCGCCGCCCTGGACGCCGGCCTACGGCACATCACCGCCCCGGTGGTGCTCGTCCTCTCCGCCGACCTGCCGTTCCTGACCGTCGCGACCGTACGGAGCCTGCTGGCGGCCACCACCGAACCGGCGGACGGCGCACTCCTCCAGGACGCCTCGGGACGGGACCAGCCGCTCGTTGCCGCCTACCGCACCGGGGTGCTGCGCCGGGAACTGGCGCGGGTGCGGGCGGCACACGGCACCCTGACCGGCCTGTCGCTGCGGACGCTGACCGGACGCCTGGCCCTGGCCCGGGTCCCCGACGCGCTGTCCACGGCCTCCTTCGACTGCGACACCTGGGAGGACGTCAGCGCAGCACGCGCCCGCATCAGGGAGCATGGAAGCGTGTTGGACGAATGGATCACCGCAGTCAAGGCCGAACTCGGCATCGAGGAGCTCGATGTCGACGTCGCCGAGCTTCTCGACCTCGCACGGGACGCGGCGCACGGCGTGGCCCGTCCGGCCGCACCGCTGACGACCTTCCTGATCGGCTATGCGGCGGGCCGCCAGGGCCGCGAGGTGACGGAGCTGGCTGACCGGGCCGCGGCGCTGGCCCACCGCTGGGCGGCGGAGGCCGAGGAGTCCGGCGCCCCGACCGGTACCGGCGCCCCGACCAGTACCGGTGCCCGCTCCGGCACCAGCGCCCCTTCCGGCACCAGCGCCCCTTCCGGCACCAGTGCCCCTTCCGGCACCAGTGCCCCTTCCGGTAGCAGTGGCCCGGCCAGCACCACTGGCCCAGCCGGTAGCAGCGGCCCGACCAGCACCAGCGGCCAGGCCGATACCGGTGGCCCGGTCGGCGACGGCGGCGAAGCGCAGCGCGCCGGATGACCGACGGGGAGCGTGCCGGGCGGTCCGGCGGCGCGCCGTACGCGGCCTGCGACGAGGCGCCCGGTGACGAGTTCGACGATGCGCTGGCACTGGCCAACGGTGCCCGCTGCACCCCGCCGGCCGACGCCCGGGCCGGCGGTGACCCCGGTGACCGCCCCCGCGGTGCAGGCGACGCCCGCCCGGACGGACCCGGCGACCGCGGTGCCTCCGGTGCCTCAAGTGCCTCCGGTGTCTCCGGTTCCGGACGCCGCCCCGACGCCCAGGAACCCGACGGTCCTGACGGCCCCGCCGGCTCCGCACCCCGCGGCGGGCCGGCCGCCGTCCCCTGGCACACCGCCCGCCGGATCGCCGGGCGCGCCGTGTCCGGCCCGCCCGAACCCACGACCACGGCGCTCGGCGCAGCGCTCGGCCGTACGCTCGCCGAGCCACTGGCCGCGCTCACCGACCTGCCGTCGTTCGACACCTCGGCGATGGACGGCTGGGCGGTCTCCGGGCCCGGTCCCTGGCGGCTCGACCCTCCCGCGGCCGGGTCCGGGACAGGCCCGCACCACGGCATACTCGCCGGTCAGGCCCTTGCCGAGGCGCTCATCGACGGCCATGCCGTGCCGATCGCGACCGGCGCGCGGCTCCCGGTCGGCGCCACCGCCGTGCTGCGCAGCGAGCACGGCGAGGTGCGGACGGCCGGTGACGGCGGTCTGCGGCTGTACGCCCCCCGGCCGGCGCCGCCCGGGCAGGACATCCGCCCGCGGGGCCAGGAGTGCCGCCGCGGCGACCGGCTGCTGCCCGCCGGGGCGCTGGTGACCCCCGCGGTGCTGGGCCTGGCGGCGGCAGCCGGCTACGACGAGCTGACCGTCCACCCGCGGCCGCGGGCCGAGGTGCTGGTCCTGGGCGATGAGCTGCTGGACCAGGGGCTGCCACAGGACGGCCGGATCCGCGACGCGCTCGGGCCGATGCTGGCCCCGTGGCTGCATGCGCTGGGCGTCGAGGCCGGCGCACCGCTCCATCTGTCCGACGACGCCGACGCGTTGTACGCGGCCGTCTCCGGTTCCACCGCCGATGTGGTGATCACCACCGGCGGCACCGCGTCCGGCCCGGTCGACCACGTCCACTCCACCCTGCGCCGGCTGGCGGCCGAGGTGCTGGTGGACGGCGTGGCGGTACGCCCCGGCCACCCCATGCTGCTCGCCCGGCTCGCCCCGCGCCGGCACCTCGTCGGCCTGCCCGGCAATCCGCTGGCCGCGGTCGCCGGCCTGTGCACCCTCGCCGAGCCGCTGCTCCGCCGGCTCGCCGCCCGCCGGCCCGCCGCCCCGTACCGCGCCCCGCTGACCAGCGCCGTCCCCGGCCCCCCGGGGGACACCCGGCTGGTCCCGGTGGCCTGTCGCGACGACGAGCGGTACGGCCTGACGGCGGAGCCACTGCGCTTCCACGGCCCGGCGATGCTGCGCGGCATCGCCGCCGCCGATGCCCTGGCCGTCGTGCCGCCCGGGGGCGCGGGGCCCGGCACCGACGTCGAACTATTGGAACTCCCCTGGTCATCGGGCTGGTCGGCGGGCTGGACGCCGGACTCCTCGACGGACTGGCCCGCCCCTGGGGCACCGTACGGACCGCCCGGAGGCCCCGCGTGAAGCTCCCGTCGCACGACGCTGCGGCACATGAGGTCCCCGAGGACCGCTCGCACCGGGTGATGCTGCCGCGCCGTGCCCCCAAGGCCCCGCTGCGGCAGGTGGGCCGGCGGCTGCTGATGGCCCTGCTGGTGCTGCTCGCGACCGTCTTCATCGTCTGGCTGGACCGCGACGAGTACCACGACAACGCGGGCGGTCCGCTCGACCTGCTGGACTGCTTCTACTACGCGACCGTCACCCTCTCCACGACGGGTTACGGCGACATCGTGCCGTACGGCGACAGCGCGCGGCTGCTGAACATCCTGCTCATCACGCCGCTGCGGGTGCTGTTCCTGATCATTCTGGTCGGCACCACACTGGAGGTGCTGACCGAGCGCACCCGCGAGCAATGGCAACGGAAACGCTGGAGAAACGCCTTGCGCGACCACACCCTCATCGTCGGCTTCGGAACCAAGGGCCGCTCCGCCGTCCAGACCCTGCGGGCGACCGGGCTGAGCCGCGACCGCATCGTCATCGTCGACCCCAGCACCAAGGTGATCGAGGCGGCGGTGGCCGACGGGTACGCGGGGGTGGTCGGCGATGCGACCCGCAGCGATGTGCTGCTGCGGGCCGAGATCCAGCGCGCCCACCAGGTCGTCATCGCCACTCAGCGCGATGACACCGCGGTCCTGGTCTCGTTGACCGCCCGTCAGCTCAACAAGAAGGCCACCATCGTCGCCGCGGTGCGGGAGGAGGAGAACGCCCCGCTGCTGCGCCAGTCCGGCGCCGACTCGGTGATCACTTCGGCCAGCGCGGCCGGCCGGCTGCTGGGTCTGTCCGTGCACAGCCCCAGCGCGGGCACCGTCATGGAGGACCTCATCCAGCAGGGCAGCGGTCTGGACCTGGTGGAGCGCCCCGTGGTGAAGTCCGAGGTCGGCCGGTCCGTACGGGAGACCGACGACCTGGTCGTCTCCGTCCTGCGGGGCCACCGGCTGCTGGGATATGACGACCCGGAGGCCAGTCCGCTGCAGAGCACGGACCGTCTGATCACCATCGTCCGCGCGGTCACACCCGAGGAGCCCGGCCCCGCCGGAAAGCAGCCCGGGAAGCCGACGCTCCCCGGTACCACGGTCTCCCCGATGCGCCGGGCCGACGAATAACCGCACGTCACCGCGGCGCGGACGATCGGCCCCGGGAGCGTTCCCGGCCCCCGCAGCATCGCTCCGGGCGCGGACGACGAGTAGCCTCGCGCCCATGCGAGCGATCACTATCCCGGAGCCCGGTGGCCCCGAAGCACTTGTCTGGACGGACGTGCCCGACCCGCAGCCCGCCGAGGGCGAGGTCCTGATCGAGGTCGTGGCCAGCGCCGTGAACCGCGCGGATCTGCTGCAGCGTCAGGGCTTCTACGACCCGCCGCCCGGCGCTTCCCCCTACCCCGGACTGGAGTGCGCGGGGCGCATCGTCGCGCTCGGGCCCGGGGTGCACGGCTGGGCGGTCGGTGACGAGGTGTGCGCCCTGCTGGCGGGCGGTGGCTATGCGGAGAAGGTCGCCGTGCCGGCCGGGCAGGTGCTGCCACTGCCGCCCGGCCTGGACCTGGTCACCGCCGCCGCGCTACCCGAGGTGACCTGCACGGTCTGGTCGAACGTCTTCATGATCGCGCACCTGCGGCCCGGCGAGACCTTGCTGGTCCACGGGGGCGCCAGCGGCATCGGCACCATGGCGATCCAGCTCGCCAAGGCGGTCGGCGCGCGGGTCGCCGTCACCGCGGGGGGTCCCGAAAAGCTGGCCCGCTGTGCCGAGTTGGGCGCGGACATCCTCATCGACTACCGCGAGCAGGACTTCGTCCAGGAGGTCCGCAAGGCCACCGACGGCAGGGGCGCGGACGTCATCCTCGACATCATCGGTGCGAAGTACCTCCAGCGGAACGTCAAGGCGCTGGCGGTCAGTGGACGGCTGGCGATCATCGGGCTCCAGGGCGGGGTGAAGGCGGAGCTGAACCTCGCCGCGCTGATGGCCAAGCGCGCCGCGATCACCGGAGCCGGGTTGCGTGCCCGCCCGCTCAGTGAGAAGGCCGCGATCGTCGCCGCCGTCCGTGAGCACGTCTGGCCGCTGATCGGCAATGGCCAGGTACGGGCGATCGTGGACCGTACGCTCCCGATGGCGGATGCCGCCGAGGGCCACCGCGTGGTGGAGGCCAGCGCGCACGTCGGCAAGGTCGTGCTGACGGTCTGACCCTGGCCCCGGCCCCAGCCCCGCGCCCGCCCCTCCCGCCCTGCCGCGCGGTACCCCTGCCGACGGCTTCAAGATGCCGTGAAACTGATCACATGTGACGCTGGGCTGGTCACCCGACGGCTCGGCACGGGAGGGGCACTGTGGTCGCTCCAGGATTCCGTTCGCGCATCGCCACCGGTCTGTTGTTCGCCGCCGTCGTCCTGCCTGTCCCTACGGGGGCCACCCCTGCGGCGGCCTTGGACCGGCAGGCCACACCGGCCGGCCTTCCCCCGAACCTCGTCCGCCCGGGCGATACGCCCGATGACTCCCCGCCCGACGACCTGGGGCCCGAGGCCCTCGCGCCGCAGAGCCTCACCCCCGACGATTTCGGGGCCTACGACCGGCTGGGCGGGCTCCCCGACGAGGGGCGCTTCGGCCTCGGCCCGGGAGGACGCTTCCGGGACCTGCCGGACCGCTACGGCCCGCCGTACGGCCCCGGGCGGTTCCCGCACCGGTGGCACCGTCACTACGGCGAGGGGCGCTGGCACCACCACCCGCATCACCCGTTCGGCCCTGGGTTCGACGGGCCGGGCGGGCCCGACGACGGCCGGTACTCCGACGACTACGGCCCGGACGAACGCCGCCCCGACCGCTCGCACGGCGCCGACCGAGCGCACCCCCGGCGCCCCGCGTCACCGAAGGGTCATGCCGCCGCGTCCGAGCCGCCGGCCACTGCCCCGGCGCGCCGCTCGCCCATGCGCCGCGTCGATATCGCCGAGCGACGCTCGATGCACCCGTACGAAACGCTGCCGCCGCTCCCGGCGCCGTCCGGTGCGGAGAAGGCGTCCCCCAGCCCGGGCGGCACCGAGGGCGAGGCGGCCGAGCCCGGTCCGTACGCCATGGAGACCCCCGGGGCCCCGGTGGAGAGGGTGCTGCCGATGGGAGCCGGTCTGGCGCTGACCGGCCTGGGGCTGGCTTTCCTGGGGCTGCGGTTGCGTCGGCGCTGATACGGGGCGTTTCACGTGAAACGTCAGGGGACCCGGGTCCGTGCGGAGGCCGTGTTTCACAGCAGGCACGGCCTCCGCACGGACCCTCTCGTGGCGAGCGGCGGGGAATCCGTGGTTTCACGTGAAACACCGCCCCGGACCCATGAGGAAGGGTGGATCACCTTCTCCCGGGGGCACCACCGTTCATAAGCGCTGGTACGAGAGAATGGCGGCATGGATATGCCGATGAACGAACGGTCGCAGGAGAACCCGCACGTCCTGGTTGTCGGCCCGGACGGGATGGCGCTCGGCGCCGCCGCAGCCCCCAGCGGGGACGGGGCTGACGCCGACGAGTCCCGCGAGATCCCGGTGACGGACATGGTCGAACAGCCTGCGAAGGTCATGCGCATCGGCAGCATGATCAAGCAGCTGCTGGAGGAGGTAAAGGCCGCGCCTCTGGACGAGGCGAGTCGGGTCCGGCTCAAGGAGATCCACTCCAGTTCGGTCAAGGAGCTGGAGGACGGGCTGGCGCCCGAGCTGGTCGAGGAGCTGGAGCGCCTTTCGCTGCCGTTCACCAATGAGTCGGTGCCTACCGAGGCGGAGCTGCGGATCGCGCAGGCCCAGCTGGTGGGCTGGCTCGAAGGCCTCTTCCACGGCATCCAGACCGCGCTGTTCGCCCAGCAGATGGCGGCCCGTGCCCAGCTGGAGCAGATGCGCCGCGCGCTGCCGCCCGGTGTGGCCCCGATGGAGGGCGACGAGGGCACGCCCGGCCACGGCGGCGCCCGCTCGGGACCGTACCTCTAGGGATGTGCCTGGACTTGCCGGGCTGATTCGGGTTCTCCCAGCACTTCCCGGGCCGCCGGAGTCGGCGCCCGTACGCACGGAAGGGGCCGGCACGCACTCCGCGTGCCGGCCCCTTCCGTCATGCCGTGGGCCGGGAAGGCTGTCGGGTCAGCCGGTGCGACCGGTCGCGACCGTCAGCTCGACGGTGTCGCCGTCGTGCGGGTCCCAGGAGTCGTAGGGCTCCGGCTTCTGGTCCGTGACGGTGTTCTTGCCCCAGAGCGCGCTGTCCTCCTGCGCGACGATCTTGTACTTCCAGCCGGCGGCCGCAAGGCACTTCTTCACCGAGTCGAGGTTCTTGTACTTGAGGTTCGGGAACATGATCTTGGATTTGTCCGAGTAGTCCCGGCTCGCATTGGTGCACGAGGACGCCAGGATCGTCGCGGTCTTGTCCTCGGGCCGGGCGTACTCGGAGGGTGACGAGGACTCGCTGGGGTACGTCGACGTCGAGGAACCGCCGCCGGTGCTCCCGCTGGAGCCGGCGCTCAGGCCGATGGCGATCGCGATCGCGGTGACCACGATGACGCCGACTATCGCCGAGACCACGACCACCGCGGAGTTGTTCTTCCGGACCGGCCGGCCGGCGGTCGGCATCGAGGCGGCCATGGGGGGCGGCGGGGTGTACGCCGGCGGGGCCTGGAAGCCGCCGCTGTTGAACGGGGCCGGACCGGGCGCCGGCGTCGGGTAGGCGTTGCTGACCGGCGGCGGGGGCGTCTGCGGGCCGTAGGGGGCCGCCTGCGGGGGCTGGTACGGCTGCTGCACGTTCGGCGGGACCGGCGACTGCGGACTGCCGGTCGCGGTCGGGAAGACCGCGGAGGAGACCGAGGCGCCGCTGGTGCGCGCCCGCGGGCCCTCACCGATGATCAGTGGCGTCGCGCCGGACTGTCCGGACCCGGCGATCCGCAGGCACTCGTCCCGCATCGCTTCGGAGGTCGGGAACCGCTCGTTGGGGTTCTTCTTCAGCGCACGGGCCACCAGCGCGTCCACGGCCGGCGGCAGCGACTGGTTGATGCTCGACGGGACCGGCGGCTCTTCCTGGACGTGCGCATAGGCGATGGCCAGCGGGGAGTCCGCGTCGAAGGGCAGCTGACCGGTCAGCAGCTCGAAGAGCATGATGCCGACGGAGTAGAGGTCGGAGCGGGCGTCGACGCCGCGGCCCAGCGCCTGCTCGGGCGAGAGGTACTGCGGGGTGCCGACGACCATGCCGGTCTGCGTCATGGACGTGACGCCGGACTGCATGGCACGGGCGATGCCGAAGTCCATGACCTTGACCACGCCCCGCTTGTTCAGCATGACGTTGCCGGGCTTGATGTCGCGGTGGACCAGGCCCATCTCGTGGCTGACCTCGAGCGCGGCCAGCACATCGGCCGTGATCTTCAGGGCCTTCTCCGTGGGCATCGCGCCGTGCTGGGCGATGTCGGTGTCCAGGTCGGAGCGGAGCGGCTGGCCCGCGACGTACTCCATGACGATGTACGGCACCATGCCGCCGTCGAGCTCGTCCTCGCCGGAGTCGAAGACCGAGACGATATTGGTGTGCGTGAGCTTCGCCACGGACTGCGCCTCGCGGCGGAAACGCTCGCGGAAGGCCGGCTCGCGACCGAGCTCGGTGTGCAGTGTCTTGATCGCGACGTCGCGGTCGAGCACGGTGTCGTGCGCCAGGTGTACGGACGCCATTCCGCCGGCCCCGAGAAGATCACGAAGCTGGTAACGTCCTCCGCCGACCGAACGGCCCTCGAATTGGCCCTGAGCGCCGTCCTGGCTCATCTTCCCGCTTCCCCCTAGGCGCACGGCGCACTACCCGTACGTATAGCGATCAAAATCTGGAATTTCGCAGCCAAGTCTGCCCCAGGCCCCGTACACGTCAAGCCGTGTGCCCGTTCCGTGACCAGATGTGCAAGATCAAGTCACCGCACCGGGACATTCGGCGCTTGTAATTACCCCAGGTGAACTTGCGATTTCACGCTTCCGGCGGGTTTGATGGCCGGTCCACGACGGACCGGCGGGTGCCGCAGAACCTGTAGCGTGCTCTAGCGAAGACCGATGACCTTACCGCTCCCGAGCGGATCGATTCGACGGCGAGGACCGATGGCACCGACGCAGAGCCCCCAGGGCCCGTCCGATCCTGATGCCACCGGCTCCCACATCCCGGACGCACCGGAGATGTGGGGGAACGGCGGACTGGTCGGCGACGGCCGCTACCGGCTCACGCGACGGCTCGGCCGTGGCGGCATGGCGGAGGTGTTCGCGGCCGAGGACGTGCGTCTGGGCCGTACCGTCGCCGTGAAGCTGCTGCGTGCCGACCTCGCCGAGGACCCGGTGTCCAAGGCCCGCTTCACGCGTGAGGCACAGTCCGTGGCCGGCCTGAACCACCACGCGGTGGTGGCGGTCTACGACTCCGGCGAGGACCTGGTCGGTGGCAACACCGTCCCCTATATCGTGATGGAGCTGGTCGAGGGCCACACCATCCGCGACCTGCTGCTCAACGCCGACTCCCCGCCGGCGGACCAGGCGCTGATCATCGTCTCCGGTGTGCTGGAGGCGCTGGCCTACAGCCACCAGCACGGCATCGTGCACCGTGACATCAAGCCCGCGAACGTGATCATCACCAACAGCGGTGCGGTGAAGGTCATGGACTTCGGCATCGCCCGCGCGCTGCACGGCGCGCAGTCGACCATGACGCAGACCGGCATGGTCATGGGCACCCCTCAGTACCTCTCCCCGGAGCAGGCGCTCGGCAAGACCGTCGACACCCGCTCCGACCTCTACGCCACCGGCTGTCTCCTCTACGAACTGCTCGCCCTGCGGCCGCCGTTCACCGGTGAGACCCCGCTGTCGGTCGTCTACCAGCACGTCCAGGACATGCCGGTGCCGCCGTCCGAGGTCGCCGAGGTCCCGCCGGAGCTGGACGGCCTGGTCATGCGGTCGCTGGCGAAGGACCCCGACGACCGGTTCCAGACCGCCGAGGAGATGCGCGGTCTGGTCCAGTACTCGCTGCAGATGCTGCAGGAACAGGGCGGGTACACCGGGACCTGGAGCACCGGCCCGGTCGCCATGCACGAGGGCGGGCTCGGCCGCCCGTCCATGGGCACCGCCGCCACCACCGCGCTGCCGCACTCCGACGCCGGGCACACCACGGCCCAGCCGATCCTGCCGCACGGCATGCGGGACGACGACGGCGGCTTCGACGGCGCTGGCCGGCCGGCCAAGGGCGGCCGCGGCAAGGCCTGGCTGATCGCGGCGCTGGCCATCATCGCCATCGCGGTGGGCGTGGCCTTCGCGCTGCAGAACACCGGCGACCAGCACAAGAAGCAGCAGACCCCCGCCTCGCAGTCCCCGAAGCCGTCGAAGGACGACAAGACCAGCGAGCCGCCGTCGGAGGAGCCCAGCACCCCGCAGACCGAGCCCGGCGGCATCGGCGGCGACACCGGTACCTACACCGAGCCGTCGACCGAGCAGCCGTCCACGCCGGAGACGTCCGCACCGCCCACCTCGCAGCCGCCGACCACCCAGGAGCCCTCCACCGCGCCGCCCACCGACACCGGTGGCACCGACACCAGCGGCACCACGGACGGCGGGGCGGCCGACGGCGGCGCCGCGGACGGCGGGGCGGCCGACGGCGGGGCCAACGCCGGTACGGACGGCGGCCCCACCTCCGGCACCGGCACGAACACCGGCACCACGCTCGGTACCACCGGCTGACCCGTCCGGCCGCCCGGGTCAGCGGGTGAACGCCTCGCGCACCGCGCGGTATTCACGGGTCCACCACACGGCCAGGGCGGCCGCCGCCGGGAATTGCGGATCGGTGCGGCGGTCGCCGAGCCGGTAGCGCCAGGTGAGCATCCAGAAGTCGTTGAGCCGCTCCCACCACACCCGGTGGACGGCCGCGGCCAGTTCCTCCGCGCCGGCCCCACAGGCGCTGCGGTAGGCGCCCGCGTACGCCCTGACCTTGGCCAGGTCCAGCGTGCCGCAGGGGCGTACGAAGAAGATCGCGGCGGCGCGTACCGCCTCCTCGGCGCGCGGTTGGACGTCCAGCCGGTCCCAGTCGACGATCGCGGTGGGTTCCGTGCCGCGGTAGAGCACGTTGAGCGGGTGGAAGTCGCCGTGCACCCAGCCCGCGGCCGGCTCCGCGCCGGGGGCCGGGCGGCGGTGCGCCTGCCGCTCCAGCAGGGCCCGGCGCTCCAGCAGGCGGTGCTCGGCCAGCTCGTCGAAGCTGGTGCGTGGGCGGGCGCTGCGGGCCAGCGCCAGCAGCTCGTCGATCATCTCGAAGGTCCGCGCGGGGTCGGCGCCGGCGTCCGTGCAGGGCGGCCGGGGCGGGTGCGGCTCGTTGGCCATGACCTGCTCCAGCGCGGTGTGCACCAGCCCGAGCAGGGCGCCGAGCCGGCGGGACTGGCCGCCGGTCAGGGCGGCTCCGGTGAGGTGCCGGCCCTCGATCCAGGGGTGCAGGGCGTAGCAGCGGCCGTCGAGGACGGTGACCGTGCGGCCGTCGGCGTCCGCGACGGGCGGGGCGACCGGCAGGCCGAGCGCGGCGAGCCGGCGGGTGGCGCGGTGCTGGCGGGTGAGGGCGGCCCGGTCGCCGTCGAGGTGGTGCTTGAGGAAGTAGCGGCCACGGGTGGTGGCGAGGAAGTAGCCGTGGTTGAGCAGGCCTTCGGCGACCGGCTCGCAGGACAGCGGCGCGCCGGCGTGGGTGTAGTGACGGAGCAGGGATCCGAGGGTGTCTCTGTCGGGCGTCGCCGCCGTCCGGACTACAGATGAGCGCAGCACGCGCCAGATGTTAGATCACTTGCACCCGTCGGAGTGGGCACGTGGGAGAGCCTCACGCAGAGTGCGCACAGCCGGGGACCGGCACCCCGTGAGCAGGTGCAGCGTCACGAACTCCGGCTCCATGCGCAGGAAGACCGGCTCGAAGGGCACTCCGTCGGCCAGCCGCGGCGCGGGGTCGAAGCGGGCCCGCTCGGCGGGGGTCGGGGCGATCACCCGGGCGGTGCCGGTGCACTGCACCGACCAGGTGTGGTCGGCGCCGCTGCCGACGTTGTCGGCCTCGTAGGCGACCACGCTCCCGTCCAGCGCCCGGTGGTAGTCGTAGCCCCGGTGCAGCAGGATCATCAGCCGCCCGTCGGCGAGGACGAGGTGCCGGGTGACGGCGGTGAAGGGCAGCGCCCGCCGACTCGCCGAGACCCGTCCGTAGGGGATGCGGCCGAGCAGTTCGACGGCACGGTGGTGGTCGGTGGGCATGGCCCCACCCTGCCCGCCGGGCCCGGCCGTCCTGTAGGGCCCAGCAGCCCGGGGAGACGAGGACGATGGTCCCGAATCACCATGAGCCGGGCCGGGGTCGGTCCGCGTACCGGGCCTGGGCGGGGGTGGCCGCTGCCCTTACGGGTCAGTGCTTCTCGGCCTGTCGCCGTGCGACGAAGGCGGCGGCCTGGGAGCGGCGCTCCATGCCCAGCTTCGACAGCAGGCTGGAGACATAGTTCTTGATCGTCTTCTCGGCGAGGTGCAGCCGCTCGCCGATCGCCCGGTTGGTCAGGCCCTCGCCGATCAGGTCGAGGATCCGGCGCTCCTGGTCGGTGAGGTTGGCCAGCCGGTCGTCCCCCTTGGCGCCGTTGCCGTCGCGCAGCCGCTCCAGGACGCGGGCGGTGGCCACGGGGTCGAGCAGCGACTTGCCGGCCGCCACCTCGCGTACCGCGGAGAGCAGTTCATTGCCCCGGATGGCCTTGAGCACATAGCCGGCGGCCCCGGCCATGATCGCGTCGAAGAGGGCCTCGTCGTCGGCGAAGGAGGTGAGCATCAGGCATTTGATGTCCGCGTTCTGCGAACGGATCTCACGGCAGACCTCGACGCCGCTGCCGTCGGGCAGCCGTACGTCCAGCACCGCCACGTCGGGACGCGTCGCGGGGATCCTGACCAGGGCATCTGCGGCGGTGCCGGCCTCTCCGACGACCTCGATGTCCTGCTCGACCGAGAGCATTTCGTGGACACCGCGCCGGACGACCTCGTGGTCATCGAGCAGGAATACCGTGATTTTTCCGTCTTCGCGCACCACACCAGTCTCACACATCAACTCTTCCCGTGCTCCAGGTCACCGATATAACGTGCCGTTGTCCCGGCGGCCTGCAACGCTGTGACCAGGAGTTGTTCCCACCTTTGCGATTTTACTTGGAAATCCAAGCAAAATCGCAGGTCAGCGCCGTTTCCACTTCGGCTTTGACAATGGGTAACGTGCAATGAGGCAGGCCACCTTCCGGGAGCTTTGTTCCACCCGGAGCCGGCCGCGATCGCACACACCCCGTGCGCCGTATCGGATACCGGGTGAGCCGCAATACGGCCACCGGCGGACCCCGGGGGCCGGACAGACGGAGGAGCAGCACGTGACCGTGGAAGGCACTGCGCAGCGGAAGAATGCCCGCGGCAGCAGCAAGCGCACCACCGCCAAAAAGGCGACGCCGGCGAAGAAGGCGTCCTCGGCGAAGGCCCGCCCCGGCGGCCGGCCCGAGCAGGCGGAGCAGGATCAGCTCGTACAACTGCTGACCCCGGAAGGGAAGCGGGTCGAGCACCCGGATTACTCGATCGACCTCTCCCCTGAAGAACTGCGCGGCCTCTACCGTGACATGGTGCTGACGCGGAAGTTCGACGCTGAGGCGACCACTTTGCAACGCCAGGGAGAACTCGGCCTCTGGGCATCGCTGCTGGGCCAGGAAGCGGCCCAGATCGGCTCCGGCCGCGCGCTGCGCGACGATGACTATGTCTTCCCGACCTACCGTGAGCACGGTGTGGCCTGGTGCCGTGGTGTCGACCCGACGAATCTGCTGGGCATGTTCCGCGGTGTCAATCACGGCGGGTGGGACCCCAACACCAACAACTTCCACCTCTACACGATCGTGATCGGTTCGCAGACGCTGCACGCGACCGGCTATGCGATGGGTGTGCAGAAGGACGGCGCGGGTTCCGCGGTCATCGCGTATTTCGGTGACGGTGCCTCCAGCCAGGGCGATGTCGCGGAATCCTTCACCTTCTCCGCGGTCTACAACGCCCCGGTGGTGTTCTTCTGCCAGAACAACCAGTGGGCGATTTCCGAGCCCACCGAGAAGCAGACCCGGGTGCCGCTCTACCAGCGCGCCCGCGGCTTCGGATTCCCCGGCGTACGGGTCGACGGCAACGACGTCCTGGCCTGTCTGGCGGTGACCAGGGCGGCACTGGAGCGGGCCCGCACCGGTCAGGGGCCGATGCTCATCGAGGCGTTCACCTACCGGATGGGCGCGCACACCACCTCCGACGACCCGACGCGCTACCGGGCGGACGAGGAGCGGGTGGCCTGGGAGGCCAAGGACCCGATCCGGCGGCTGCGGACCTACCTGCAGGACGAGGGGCTGGTCGACGAGGCCTTCCTGGCGTCGATCGACGAGGAGAGCGAGGCCCTGGGCAAGCGGGTCCGCGACGCCGTCCGCGCCATGCCGGACCCGGACCACATGGCGATCTTCGAGAACGTCTATGCCGACGGGCACGCGCTCGTCGATGAGGAGCGCGCGCAGTTCGCCGCGTACCAGGCGTCGTTCGCCGACGCCGATCTCGCCGCGGAGGGGAACTGACCATGGCCGTCTTCGAGAAGATCACCATCGCCAAGGCGATCAACGCCTCGCTCCGTGCCTCCATGGAGGCCGACCCCAAGGTCCTCGTCATGGGCGAGGACGTCGGCAAGCTCGGCGGCGTCTTCCGCGTCACCGACGGGCTGCAGAAGGACTTCGGCGAGGAGCGGGTGATCGACACCCCGCTCGCCGAGTCCGGGATCGTCGGCACGGCCATCGGCCTGGCGCTGCGCGGCTACCGCCCGGTCGTCGAGATCCAGTTCGACGGCTTCGTCTTCCCCGCCTACGACCAGATCGTCACCCAGCTCGCCAAGATGCACGCCCGCGCGCTGGGCAAGGTCAAGGTGCCGGTCGTCATCCGCATCCCGTACGCGGGCGGCATCGGCGCGGTCGAGCACCACTCCGAGTCCCCCGAGGCGCTGTTCGCGCATGTCGCGGGCCTCAAGATCGTCACTCCCTCGAACTCCTCCGACGCCTACTGGATGCTCCAGCAGGCCATCGCGGGCGACGACCCGGTCATCTACTTCGAGCCCAAGCGCCGCTACCACGACAAGTCGCGCCTGGACACCGAGTCCATCCCCGACCCGCTGCACACGGCCCGGGTCACCCAGACCGGCTCCGACCTCACCCTGGCCGCCTACGGCCCGATGGTGAAGGTCTGCCTGGACGCCGCCAAGGTCGCGGCCGAGGAGGGCAAGTCGGTCGAGGTCGTCGACCTGCGCTCGCTCTCCCCGATCGACTTCGACACCCTCCAGTCGTCAGTGCAGAAGACCGGCCGGCTGGTCGTTGTCCACGAGGCGCCGGTCTTCTTCGGCTCCGGTGCGGAGATCGCCGCCCGGATCACCGAGCGGTGCTTCTACCACCTGGAGGCCCCGGTCCTCCGGGTCGGCGGCTTCCACTCCCCGTACCCGCCCTCCCGGCTGGAGGACGAGTACCTTCCGGGGCTGGACCGGGTGCTCGACGCCGTCGACCGTGCGTTGGCGTACTGAGGGTTTGAGGAGAGTTCGTGACCATGACTGCAGGCACCGCCAACGCCCAGCGCTTCCGCGAGTTCAAGATGCCCGACGTGGGCGAGGGGCTCACCGAGGCCGAGATCCTCAAGTGGTACGTCCAGCCGGGCGACACCGTCACCGACGGCCAGGTCGTCTGTGAGGTGGAGACCGCCAAGGCGGCCGTCGAACTGCCCATCCCCTACGACGGGGTGGTGCACGAGCTGCGCTTCGGCGAGGGCGTCACCGTCGACGTCGGCACCGCCATCATCTCCGTGGACACCGACCCCGGTGCCGGCCCCGCCGGGGCGCCGGCCGCGGCCGCCGCTCCTGAGCAGGCCGCGGCGGCCGAGGAGGAGGACGCCGAGCCGCAGGGCCGGCAGGCGGTGCTGGTGGGCTATGGCGCCGCTCCGTCCTCGACCAAGCGCCGGGCGCGCAAGCCGCAGCCGGGGGTGCCGGCACAGCCGGAGCCGGTCAAGGCCCAGCTGCAGGCCGAGCTGAACGGGCGGCCCGCGGCGGTTCCGACGCCCGCTCCGATGGCGCCGGCCGCGGTCCCGACACCGGCTCCGGCCGCCCCGGTTCCGCCGGCTGCGCGGCCCGTGGGTGCCGGTGCTGCCGGCCGGCCGCTGGCCAAGCCGCCGGTGCGCAAGTTGGCCAAGGACCTCGGCATCGACCTGTCGACGGTCGCCCCGACCGGCCCGGACGGGATCATCACCCGTGCGGACGTCCATGCGGCCGCCGCACCGGCGGCCGCGGCCCCGGTCGCACCGGCCGAGGTACCCGTGGCGGTGGCGCCCGCGGCGGCCGAGCCCGGCATCGTGGACACCGCGGCACGCGAGCGGCGGGTTCCGGTCAAGGGCGTCCGCAAGGCCACCGCCCAGGCGATGGTCGCCAGTGCCTTCACCGCGCCGCACGTCACGGAGTTCATCACCGTCGATGTGACGCGCACGATGAAGCTCGTCCAGGAGCTGAAGCAGGACCCGGACATGGCGGGGCTGCGGGTCAACCCGCTGCTGCTGGTCGCCAAGGCCTTCCTGGTGGCCCTCAAGCGCCATCCGGAGGTCAATGCGGCCTGGGACGAGGCGCGTCAGGAGATCGTCTACAAGGACTACGTCAACCTCGGGATCGCGGCGGCCACACCGCGCGGGCTGATCGTCCCCAACATCAAGGATGCCGGGGGCAAGACGCTCCCCCAACTCGCCGCGGAGCTGGGCGATCTGGTGGCCACCGCGCGGGAGGGCAAGACCTCTCCGGCGGCGATGACCGGTGGCACGGTCACCATCACCAACGTCGGCGTCTTCGGCGTCGACACCGGTACGCCGATCCTCAACCCGGGGGAGTCGGCGATCCTCGCCTTCGGTGCGGTCAAGCTCCAGCCGTGGGTGCACAAGGGCAAGGTGAAGGCCCGCCAGGTCACCACCCTCGCGCTGTCCTTCGACCACCGTCTGATCGACGGTGAGCTGGGCTCCAAGCTGCTCGCGGACATCGCGGCGATCCTGGAGCGGCCGAAGCGGCTCATCACCTGGAGCTGATCCGGCACAGGGAACACCACCGCCCCGGGGCGTCGTTTCACGTGAAACGACGCCCCGGGGCGGTTCTGCGTCGGATCAGCCGCGAATGAGCTGCACGGCGCGGCTGAAGTGCGCCACCGGGCCGGTCGGGCCGGACTCGTCCACATGGGCGGCGCCACGGGTCAGCGCAACGCCCGCACACAGGCCGGCAACGATCAGTGCCAGCACGACGGTGTTCCGCGTGCGGCGGCCGGCGTTCGTCCTGGTCTGCATGGTCAACTCCCCTTGAGTGTCGGAGCCTCCCCGACTCCGTGTCTCCATTCACCCATGGGATCCAGGCCCGCTCGTACGCGCCAGGTACGGACTCGCCTCACACTTTAGGCGGACCTTACATCCCCCTCCGAGCCCCCCTTGCGAAGGAGTCGGGCCACACCGCCGTAAAGGGTTTGCCGTCGGGTGCCGCGCTGTTTACGGTCGGCGCAATGAGCAGCGAGGCGAGCATTCGGCGTTATCGGCCCTCCGACCAGGACGTGGTCATCGACCTCTGGTCCCGGGCGGTGCGGCAGGCCCATCCGTTCATCGAGGGTGAGGGAGCCGGCGAGCGGGCCCGGATCCTCCGCGAGGTGTATCTGGCCCGGGCGGAGAACTGGGTCGCCGAGCGCGACGGCACGGTGATCGGGCTGCTGGCGTTGCTGCCGGGCGGGCCGGGGGAGCACACGGACCGGGCGCCCGGGGAGGGGCCCGGCGCCGAGGTCGGCGGGCTGTTCGTGGCGCCGGAGGCCCAAGGGGGCGGCGCCGGGGGGCAGTTGGTCGAGCATGCCGCCGCGCTGCACGGGGCGCTGCGGCTGGAGGTCTTCGAGGGGAACGCCCGTGGCCGCCGCTTCTCCGCACACCTCGGCTTCACCGAGCGGGGCCGGCGGACGGACGGGGAGACCGGTCATCCCCTGATCGCCCTGGACCGTGCCGCTCCGCTGCGGTCGGTGAGCTGGCTGCACCTGCGGGAGGGGCGACTGCTGAGCGTACGGACGCGGGGGAACGACACCTTCTACCTGCCGGGTGGGAAGTACGAGCCCGGCGAGACGGCGCGCGAGGCGCTCGCCCGGGAGCTCGGCGAGGAGCTCGGTCTGGTGGTCGACGCCGAGGAACTGCGCGAGGCGTTCGTCATCCACGCCCTCGCCCACGGCAGGAACGAGGGGCGCCGGCTCCATATGACCTGCTTCACCGGCGGGCCCCAGGACATCGTCCCGGTGCCGGGCCGGGAGATCGCCGAGTACGCCTGGTTCGACCGCGCGGAGGCGGGTGAGCGCTGCGCTCCCGCCCATGCCCAGGTGGTGGCCCGGCTGATCGCACAGGGACGGATGCCGGGCTGATCCCCGGGGCAGGGTAGCGGGGCCCCAAGGCCCCGTTACCAGGTCATATCGCCAGGCTTTCGTCCGTATCGCGGACGGGGGTGCCGGACGGATACCTGTTGTATCTATCCTGTGTGCATGCCCTCTGCACCGACTTCCGCCCCTCCCGTCAGAGATCCCGCCGCCAAGCCGCCGCCCGCCGCCGAGCGGGTCTATGCGCACATCAAGGACGCCGTCCTGGACCGGCGTTACGAGGGCGGCATGCTGCTCACCGAGGGCGAACTGGCCGATGCCGTGGGGGTGTCCCGGACGCCGGTGCGGGAGGCGCTGCTGCGGCTGGAGGTCGAGGGACTGATCAAGCTCTACCCGAAGAAGGGCGCGATGGTGCTGCCGGTCTCCGCGCAGGAGATCGCGGATGTCGTGGAGACCCGGCTGCTGGTGGAGCAGCACGCCGCGGCCAAGGCGGTGCCCGCGAGCCGGGCGCTGGTCGAGGAGCTGACCGAGCTGTTGGAGACCATGCGGGCGCAGGCCGCCGCCGGCGATCTGGCCGCCGTCTCCGTCACTGACCGCGCCTTCCACGCGGCCATCGTGCGCAGCGCCGGCAACCAGATCCTGGACCGGCTCTACGAGCAACTGCGCGACCGTCAGCTGCGGATGGGCGTTGCGGTGATGCACGCCCACCCGGACCGGATCGCCAAGAACATCGCCGAGCACGCCGAGATCCTCCAGGCGCTGGAGGCCGGCGATGCGGACGCCGCGACCGAGGCCGTGCACCGGCACGTCAGCTGGGTCCGCAACCTCGCGCAGGGAGAGGTGCGATGAGCGCCGGCGGAGCGGAGGGCTCCGGCGGCTCCGGCATAGGCGGCTCCTCCGCCCGGCTGCTGCCCCTCGACCCGCCCGGCGGTCGACAGGCCGTGGCGGTCTGGGGCATCGGCGTCGCGGTCTACTTCGTGGCGATCACCTACCGTACGAGCCTCGGTGTGGCCGGGCTGGACGCCGCCGAGCGCTTCCACATCAACGCCTCGGCGCTCTCGACCTTCTCCATCCTGCAGTTGCTGGTGTACGCGGGGATGCAGATCCCGGTGGGCCTGCTGGTCGACCGGCTCGGCGCCAAGAAGGTGCTGACGCTCGGGGTGGTGCTCTACACCCTCGGCCAGCTCGGCTTCGCGCTCTCCGTGTCGTACTCCATGGCGCTTGGCTCCCGGGCGCTGCTCGGCTGTGGCGATGCGATGACCTTCATCAGCGTGCTGCGGCTGGGCTCCCGCTGGTTCCCGGCGCGCCGCGGCCCGATGATCGCCCAGATCGCCGCGCTGGTCGGGATGGCGGGGAACCTGGTCTCGACCCTCGTTCTGGCCCGTTTCCTGCACACCTTCGGCTGGACGCCCACCTTCGCCGCCAGCGCGACCGGCGGGGTGCTCGTGCTGATCGTGCTGCTGCTCTTCCTCAAGGACCACCCCGAGGGCTTCGAGCCCCCGCCGGCGCCGGCCGCGCACTCCGGCGCCGGCTTCGTACGGCGGCAGATCGCCGAGGCCTGGCGAGAGCCCGGCACCCGGCTGGGCATGTGGGTGCACTTCACCACCCAGTTCCCCATGATGGTGTTCCTGCTGCTGTGGGGACTGCCGTTCCTGGTCGAGGCCCAGGGCCTGTCCCGGGGTACCGCCGGGGAGCTGCTCACGCTCGTGGTGCTCTCCAACATGGCGGTGGGCCTGGTCTACGGACAGGTCATCGCCCGCCACCACGCCGCCCGTATGCCGCTGGCCCTCGGCACCGTCGCCGCCACCGCGTCGATGTGGGCGCTGGTGCTGTGCTGGCCGGCCGATCATGCGCCAATGGGGCTGCTGGTCGCGCTGTGCGCGGTGCTGGGTGCCTGCGGTCCGGCCTCGATGATCGGCTTCGACTTCGCCCGGCCTGCCAATCCGCCCGAGCGTCAGGGCACCGCCTCCGGCATCGTCAACATGGGCGGGTTCACCGCCTCGATGACGACCCTGATGGCCGTCGGTGTGCTGCTGGATGCGACCGGCGACAACTACCGGATCGCGCTGGCCTCGCTCTTCGTCCTGGAGGCCGTGGGGCTCTGCCAGATACTCCGCCTGCGCCGCAGTGCCGCACAGCGCGAGCGCGAAAGGCTGGTGGTCAGCCGGGTGGAGGCGGTGCACGTACCGGCATGAGGCGGCGGGGGCTGTTTCACGTGAAACGTCACCGCCGGATCACCCCCGCCCCGTCTCCCGGCCGGGCCGCTACGGCGTGACCGCGAAGTTGTTCAGGATGGCGTCGGCGAGCTCGCGGTCGCCATCGATCTTGAGCTGCTCGGCGACGGCGGCCGGACGGACCCGGCCGCAGGCCAGCTGGTGGAAGAGGTCCCAGTCCAGCGCGAGGGTCACGGTCGGGCCGAGCGAGACGCTGCCGTCGATCGTGGCCTTGCCCTCGGCGTCGACGCGGACCGTGCGCAGGAACTCCAGCGCTCCGCCGACATCGAAGACCACCGCCGAATCGGTCGGCGCCTGGGCCCTCTTGGCGACGACACCGGGCAGCGCCTTCACCAGCAGATCCCGTGTCACATGGGCGCCGGGGGAGTCCAGATTGCCGGGCTTGCCGAGCGCCCGGCGCAGGTCCTGCTCATGCACCCAGACGTCGAACGCCCGCTGCTGCAGCACGAATTCCAGCGAACGGTCCTCATCGAGCGGGCTGCGCACCACGGCGTCCGGCTGGCGGGACTCGTTGCGCAGCTGTCGCGAGCGACGGATGACGGTGTATTCGAGTTCGCTGAGCATCTCCGGCGCGGTGTGGTGCCGGCGGACGTCGACCTGTACCTCCATGCGGCGGGCCGATTCGCTGCGGACGTGGTAGAGGTCGCGCGGCAGCGTGTGGATCGGCCGCGGGTCGCCCAGCATTTCGCATTCCAGGCCGATGACATGGGAGACCACATCGCGAACGGACCATCCTGGCAGGCATGTCGCCTTGTTCCACTCGCCCTCGACGAGCGGGGTGACCAGCTCGGTTATCGCTTCTATGGAGTGAGTCCAGGCATCGATGGAGGACTGAAGGCTGGGATGGACGGTCACGGGACCCCTCGGACGGTTCGTACGCGGGCTGCTGTCTGTGCAGTTAAGTTACGCTGCGCACGGGCACCCCGGCAGTGCTTTCGGATGACCATCGTAGGCGGATGTGCCCCTGCCGCAGAGGGCCACGGCGCCCCTCCCTCAGAGGGTCGCGGCGCCCCTGCCGCGCCCGGTCCTCAGTCCTCGCCGCGCTCCCGCTCGGCCAGCCGGATCACACACACCGCGAGGGCGATCAGCAGCGGCGGATCCGCGTCCTCCCGTACGACATTGACGGCGTAGGTGTCGCGCACGGTCAGCCAGCGGCGGGAGATCTCGGCGAGCAGCTCGCCGTCGTACTCGATCGCGAACTCCCGGTCCAGGATCTTGCCGCTGATGTCCAGCTCGGTGCCGTCCACCAGCTCGACGCGGTAGTGGTTGCGCAGCAGCGAGAGCCGCTTGCGCCGGACCGTGGCCAGCGGCTGGTCGTCCCGCTCGATCGTCATGGTGTCGCGCAGGGCCAGCATCTTCTTCCGGATGGTGATCAGCACCCGGCGGTCGGGGTCCTTCAGCTCGAAGGTCTCCCGCAGCCGCAGTGCCTTCCCGTCGACGAGGAAGGCGTGGTGGCCGTGTTCGTCCACGATCCAGTAGTCGTCGCCGATGCCGAAGATCCGGTCGCGTACGAGGTACTTGCGGGAGCGCGGGGGCGGGCCCCCGGGGGTTGGCTGCATGGCTGACCTGTTCCCCGGTGCCCCGGCGGAATGCGCACGCACCGGAGTGACGTTGAATGTCGACATGGCTTCACGTGCACGCGTCCGGGCCCCCGAGCTGACCGGCAAGGGCGGCTGGCTGAACACCGGCGACAAGGAACTCACCCTCTCCGACCTGCGAGGACGCATTGTCGTCCTGGATTTCTGGACGTTTTGCTGTGTGAACTGTCTGCACGTCCTGGACGAGCTGCGGGAGCTGGAGGAGCGCCACCGCGACACCGTCGTGATCATCGGCGTGCACTCCCCGAAGTTCGTGCACGAGGCCGACCACCAGGCGGTGGTGGACGCCGTGGAGCGGTACGGCGTGGAGCACCCGGTCCTCGACGATCCCGAGCTCGCCACCTGGAAGCAGTACGCGGTGCGGGCCTGGCCGACGCTGGTGGTGATCGATCCCGAGGGCTATGTGGTGGCCCAGCACGCCGGTGAGGGGCACGCCCACGCCCTCGCGGCGCTCATCGAGGAGCTGGCGGCCGAGCACGGCGCCAAGGGCACCCTGCGCCGCGGCGACGGCCCGTACGTGCCGCCGGAGCCGGTCGCCACCGACCTGCGCTTCCCCGGCAAGGCCGTACGGCTGCCGGGCGGCGGCTTCCTGGTCTCCGACACCACCCGGCACCAACTGGTGGAGCTGGCCGAGGACGGTGAGCGGGTACTGCGCCGGATCGGCAGCGGCGAACGCGGCCTGACGCCGGACTCCTTCAACGAACCGCAGGGCCTGGCGCTGCTGCCGGACGGCAGGGTCGCCGTCGCGGACACCGTCAACCACGCCCTGCGGGTGTTCGACCCGGAGACCGGTGCGCTGGAGACGATGGCCGGCACCGGCACGCAGTGGTGGCAGGGCTCGCCGACCTCGGGCCCGGCCCTGGAGGTGGCGCTCTCCTCACCGTGGGACGTCGCCTGGTGGCGGGACCGGCTGTGGATCGCGATGGCCGGGGTGCACCAGCTGTGGACCTACGACCCGGCCACCGGCACGGTCGAGGTGGCGGCCGGCACCACCAACGAGGGCCTGGTGGACGGCCCGGCGGCCGAGGCCTGGTTCGCCCAGCCGTCCGGGCTCGCGGCGGCCGGCGACCGGCTGTGGGTGGCGGACTCGGAGACCAGCGCGGTCCGCTGGGTGGAGCCCGCCGCGGACGGCGACGGCCATGTGGTGCGTACGGCCGTGGGCACCGGTCTCTTCGACTTCGGGCACCGTGACGGCGCCGCCGGCCAGGCGCTGCTGCAGCATCCGCTGGGCGTGACCGCGCTGCCCGACGGCTCGGTCGCCGTCGCGGACACCTACAACCACGCGCTGCGCCGCTTCGACCCGGCGAGCGGCGAGGTCAGCACGCTGGCGACGGATCTGCGCGAGCCGTCCGACGCGGTGCTGGTCGGCGACGACATCGTGGTGGTGGAGTCGGCGCGGCACCGGCTGACCCGGCTGCGGCTGCCCGAGGAGGCGGTGCGCGTGGAGTCGGTGGCGCACCGCACCCAGCGTGCGGCCACGGAGGTCGCGCCGGGCGCGCTGCGGCTGGAGGTGGTCTTCCAGGCCCCGGCGGGCCAGAAACTGGACACCCGGTACGGCCCCTCGACGCGGCTGCTGGTCAGCGCCACCCCGCCGGAGCTGCTCGCGGAGGGCGCCGGCGCCGGTACCGACCTCGCCCGGGACCTGGTGCTCGCGGACGGGGTGACCGAGGGCGTGCTGCACGTCTCGGCGATGGCCGCATCCTGCGATGACGACCCGGACATCGAGTACCCCGCCTGCCATGTGCACCAGCAGGACTGGGGCGTCCCGGTGGAGGTCACCGACGGCGGGACGGCCCGGCTGGGGCTGGTTCTGGCGGGACTGGACGCGTAACCGGCGGGCCTGCCGCCCGGGCCCGCCGCACCGGCCCAGGCGGGACTGCCGGGCAGTCCCGGCCCCGGCCGACAGGGTCTAGTTGCCCACGCCGGCCGCGAGTTCGGCGCCGTGGACGCTCGACGACCAGTTGGTGACCTTGCTCTTGCCGACGGAGATGTGCAGCCGCTTCTCCGCGAAGTCGACCGTGACCGGACCGCGGGTGACGGAGGTCGACGAGATGCCCATGAAGTCGATGGTCACCGACTTCTGCGCGGTGCCCTTGGCGGCCGCGGTGTTGGTGGGGATCACCGCGTAGGCGTAGCCGTTGGAGGGCACGGTGATGCGGGTGCCGTCGACGTGGCCGGGGGCGCCCTGCTGGAGTGGCAGCGGGTCCTTGGCGTTGGTGAAGCGCAGCAGCGGGGCGTTGTACAGCTTGCAGTCGCGGCTGGTGGTGTTCTTGAACTTCACGGTCACATGGCTCTTGGGGCCGGTCTGCTGGGAGAAGGTGACCTTGTAGGTGCTGGGGAAGCAGTCGGGCACCCGCGTCGCCGCCGCTCCCGCTCCCGCCGCGGCCGCGCCACCACCGATGATCTTGCGCTTCTTGCTCTTGGAGGACGAGAAGGAGGACTTCTTCGACTTCTTCGCATTCTTCGAGGAGTGGCTGTTGCAGCCGGTCAGCGCCAGCGAGCCGGCCAGCCCGAGGGCCAGTGCGGCGTAGGCGGCGGAGCGGCTGCGGGAGCGGCGTGCGGTCATGGGTGGTTCCCCCAGTGGGTCGCTGCGGTCAGCGAGGTGGGTCTGTCATGGCACGGCCACGATATCCACTGCGGCCTAATGCGCCAGGGTGGGTTTGGCGAGTGCCCGGTGGTCGGGGTGTCATCGCAGGTCAGGGCGTTGATAGGCGGGAAGTGGGCGGTGCGGTGGGGGCTGATTCCGGACAACTGGGCAATGCGGTGTTTTCCAGCTGTTCCGGTCGGATCCGGATGCCCGGGACCCACCTCTGCTGTCCGTCGTACTTGATTCGGAACCATGTGCTGCTGTGCCCGCCCACCTCGTCGGTGACGGTCACACCGTTGGCGATGCGGCACACCGCGTGCAGCTCATCGCCGTGCCAGACGTGTCCCACGACATTGGGGCGCCGGTAGGGCCGGTAGGGATCCCGGGCCAGGGAGAGGGCGCAGTGCGCGGTCCGTTTGCCCTGGCAGTCCCGTTCGACGTTGTGGACGGTGATCAGGGCGGACCCCGTGCCCCGGGCGGGGAGCCGGGGTACCGGGCTCTCGACGTCGTCGTCCGGCTGGGTCAACGCCAGGACGGCCAGCGCGGCGGCCATGAGTAGCGCGGCGGTGCCGAGTGCGGCGAGCGCCAGCCGCAGCAGGCGCCGGGCCGGCGATACGGCGCCGTCCCCGCCGTGCGGCGCCTGCTCCCCGGTGGCGGTCTCTCCCGTGGCTGCGGTCTCCCCTGTGGTGGTGGTCTCCCCTGTGGTGGTGACCTCGCCCGGGGAGGGGGCGGTTGCGCCCCGCTCGCCCGCATCGGCCGCTTCCTGCGCCCGGTGGAGCAGATCGACCAGGGCGGGCAGCCGGTCCTTGCCGGTGAAGGAGAGCTTGCACCACTGCACCAGCAGCCGTTCGTCGGGCAGGCTCCGGCCGCGCAGGTAGCGGGAGAGGGCGGAGCGGCTGGCGGGCAGTCGGCCCTCCAACTCCTTCAGGCTGTAGCCCAGTTCACCGTGCATCCGGCGGAGGGCGGCGGCGAAGTCCCGTAACGGGCCGGAGAGTTCGTGGGGAAGAGGGGCCAGGGGCTTGCGACGGGAATTTGCGGCGTGGTTCTGATGGCCAGGCACGTCCCGCATTCCAGCACAGCGGGCATGCGCGCGCGAGGGGCACTTCCGCTCCCCTGTGACGGAAGTGCCCCTCGTTACACGATCCGGAGGTGACCCCGATCGATCGGTGACCTTTCACGCGAAACACACGGATGTTTCACGTGAAACCGCGGATCCGGTCCGGCCGGGGGGCGGCTCGGGTCAGCCGCCGAACGCGACGGGACGGCGTGGGTGCACCCCGCGTACCCCGCGCACCCCGGCGACACCGATGCCGGCCGCGGCGATCGCGGGCCGGAGCGTGCGGACCACGGACCTGCGGAGTGGCGCCCGCCGGGCGGGCTTCCCGCCTCCCGGAGCGGTGCGGTGGTCCCTTGCCGGTGCGGTGTCCGCCGGGTGCGTGCTGCCAGGACAGGACGGGCCACCGTCCGGGACAGGACGGGCCACCGCCAGGGAAAGGACGGGCCACCGCCCGGGACATGACGGGACGGTGGGCAGGAGAAAGGGCGCCCGCGGGGGGAAACGGGCGCCCTGGCTTTTTGGGGTGGCGGCTCAGCCGGCCGGCTCACCACGCAAGGGCATCGCCCGGATCGGCCTGCCAGTACGTCACCCAGGCGCTGTCGTCCACGTACACCGCACCGCCCGGGAGCGGCACGGCGCTCGCACCGCCGATGCTGCCCTTGCCGTCGCGGCCCGGGAGGCTCACGGACAGGGAGGACACGGCCCGGCCGTGCCGGCCGGAGCCGTCGGCGGACGAGGTCAGCACGCCCGCGTAGCCGGACTCTCCGGGGGCCAGGGTGACCAGGGCCGCCGGCTTGCTGTCCGCCAGCTCGGCGAGCGGGGACTGCGCCCCGTCGAACTGCAGATGGGGGGCGAGGTAGAGGTCGCAGGCGGCGCCGGAGGTGTTGGTGGCCCTCAGCAGCAGGTGACCGACCGGCCGCTCCAGCGGCTTGGCGACGATCCGTACCGCATCGGCGTCGCAGGCGGAGTGCCGGACGGGGGCGGTGCCGCCGCCGTGGCCCGCGCCGTCCGTCCCGTCGGCGGTGCGGCGTCCGGCCCCGGTGCTCTGACCGCTCGCCGCGTTCTGCTCCCGGTCTCCGCCGTCGGGCCGGGTGCCGCTCAGCTCCGCCCCGTCGTCGTGCGCCACCGGCCGGTTGTCCTGCGCCGCCGGCAGGACTGCCGCGGACCGGGCCTCCCACGGCCCCGGGTGGTACGGCTTGGCGGCGCTGGTCTGCAGCGGGTTGTCCTGGCCGCATGCGGTGAGGGTGAGCGCGGCCGCCGCGGTCAGCCCGGCCGCGGCGGCCCGCAGCGTACGACGGCGGGCGGTGCCGGCCGTACGGACAGTGCTGGTGTGGGTCTGACGGCGCGGCATCTCCGGTCTCCCCCGGGTTGGTGGTCCTGCGGTGTACTGACCACGATGCCGCCCGCCGTTGGCGTCCCACTAACGTGCGCCTAACGCCCCCCCCCGGGCGCCGTCCCGGGCACGCCGTGCGGGGATCAGTCGGTCCCGTCCCCGGTGCCGTCGCGGCCACCCGGACCGCTCCGGCCGCCGCTCCCCCCACCGTCCCCGCGCTCGTCCCGCGCGAAGAGCTGGGTCAGCGTGCTGATCGTGTAGACATCGGTGGCCTCCTCGTCCACCAGGTGCATCTCGGCCAGCCGCTCCAGACCGTCCTGGGTGCGCTCCTGGTCGTAGCCGGCCAGCGCCGCCGCCACCGATGCGTTGAGATGCCCGTCCGCACTGGTCGCCAGCGCGGACAGCAGCCGGGCGTCGTCCGCCGACAGCCGGGCGACCGACATCCGTAGCGCCGCCGCCATCCCGGTGTCCTCCGCCGACAGCAGCGCCAGCCGGCGCCGCTCGTCGCGCAGGGCCGAGGCGAGCCGGGCCAGCCGCCAGCGCGGCCGGGCGGTCAGCTGGGCGGCCGCGGCCCGCAGCGCCAGTGGCAACCCGTCGCACAGATCGACCAACTCCCGGGCGGCGGAGGGGTCCTCGGCCACCCGCTGTGGGCCGAGCATGGCGCCGAGCAGCGCGGCGCCCTCCTCATACCCCAGCGCCTGTAGGCCGACCGGCCGGGCCCAGTCGGTGGCGACCAGGCCGTCCAGCCGGCTGCGGCTGGTGACGACCGTGGCGCAGTGCGGGCCGCCGGGCAGCAGCGGCCGGACCTGTGCCGAACTGCGGGCATTGTCGAGGACGACCAGCAGCCGGCGCTCGGCGACCAGCGACCGGAAGAGCGCGGAGGCGGCCTGCGCCGACCCGGGCACCCGGTCCGGGGGCGTGCCGAGCGCCAGCAGGAAGTCCCGCAGGATCTCGGCCGGAGGAGCCTCGTCCTCCTCGCCGAAGCCGCGCAGATCGGCGAAGAGCTGGCCGTCGGGGAAGGAGCCGGCGTGCAGGTGCGCCCACTGCACGGCGCACGCGGTCTTGCCTACACCGGCCGGGCCCGCGACCACCGCCAGCGGACTCTCCCCGGGCGTACGGTCCAGCAACACCTCGGTCAGTGCATGGAGTTGCTCCTCGCGGCCGAGGAAGCGCGCCGGCGGCCTGGGCAGCAGCCGCGGCGCCGCACCGCCCCGCCCAGCCGGGCTCCCCGGTGCGGCCCCGTCGGCCGTACCCTCCGGAGCACTGCCCGGCCCCGTCGGCGGAGGGGTGCCGGCGGCCGGACCACCGGGGCCGCTCGCCTCGGTGGAGCCCTGGGCGGGCACCTGCCCGCTGCGGTCGTGTTTCACGTGAAACGAGGGTGCGCCCGCGGAGCCGTCGCCCGCGGGGCGCGCTCCCTTCGCCGGAGCGGCCGCGCGCTGCTGCTCGCTCGCTGCCTCCGCCCGCAGGATCTCCTCGTACGCACCGCGCAGCCGTTCGCCCGGATCGACGCCCAGCTCCTCGTTGAGCAGCCGGCGGGTGCGGTGGAACCACTCCAGGGCATCGGACTGCCGCCCGGTACGGAACAGCGCCCGCATCAGTCCGGCGATCAGCCCCTCCCGCAACGGGTGGTTGACGGCCGCGGAGTAGAGGATCGCTGCGGCCTGCTCGTGCTCACCCAGGGCACCGTGCGCCCGGCCCAGCGCCTCCACGGCCGTCAGCCGGCGCTCCTCCAGGGCGTGGGCCGCGGCGGCGAACGGCGGACTGGTGACGGTGCCGGTCAGCGCGGGGCCGCGCCACAGCCCCAGCGCCTCCCGCAGCAGCGGTACCGCATCGGCCGGCGCCGCCTCGGGGCGGGCCAGCGTCACCAGCTCTCCGAACCGGTGGGCGTCGATCAACTCCTCCGGCAGCCGCAGCAGATAGGCGGAGCCGTGGGTGGTCAGCTCGATGCCGTACGCCTGCGCGCCGCCCTCGGCGAGCGTGGCGCGGAGCCGCGAGACATGACCCTGGACGACCGTACGGGCGTGCTCGGGCGGCTCGTCCTCCCACAGGGAGTCGATCAACTGCTCCAGCGGAACGGTGGTGTTGGGCTGCAGCAACAGCAGCGCCAGCACACTGCGCCGTTTGGCAGGCCCGAGCGCCAGCTCTCCGGAGCCGGTCGCCACGGTGATCGAGCCCAGCAGTGAGAATTCCAACTCAGCCCTCCAGGAAGGCCGTCAGGGCGTTCGCCAGCAGGTACGGGTCCTCGGCGCCGCACAGCTCACGTGCCGAGTGCATGGACAGGATCGCGACGCCGATGTCGACCGTCGCAATGCCGTGCCGGGCGGCGGTGATCGGACCGATGGTGGTGCCGCACGGCATCGAGTTGTTGGAGACGAAACTCTGCCACGGCACGTCGGCGCGCTCGCAGGCCGCCGCGAAGAGCGCCCGGCCGCTGCCGTCGGTGGCATAGCGCTGGTTGACGTTGACCTTGAGGATCGGGCCGCCGTTGGGCATCGGGTGGTGCCCCGGGTCGTGCCGCTCGCTGTAGTTGGGGTGCAGGGCGTGGCCGGTGTCCGACGACAGGCAGACGGTGCCGGCGAAGGCCCGTGCCCGGTCCTCGTACGAGCCGCCGCGGGCGAAGACCGAGCGCTCCAGCACCGTGCCGAGCAACGGCCCGTCCGCTCCGGTGTCGGACTGGCTGCCGTTCTCCTCGTGGTCGAAGGCGGCCAGCACCGGAATGCCGGTGAGCCGGCTGCCGGTGCCGGCAGCGGCGGCCAGTGCGGCGGTACCGGCGTGCACGGAGAGCAGGTTGTCCATCCGGGGGCCGGCGACCAGCTCACGGTCACGGCCCAGATAGGACGGCGGCTCGATGCTGTGCACCATCAGGTCCCAGCCCTTGATCTCCTCGGCCGGAACGCCGGTCTCCTCGGCGACGAACGCGATCAGATCGCCCTCGGCCACCTCGCCCAGGCCCCAGATCGGCGTCATATGGCGCTGCTTGTCGAGCTTGAGGCCCTCGGCGTTCACCGAGCGGTCCAGGTGCACGGCCAACTGGGGCACCCGCAGCAACGCCCGGTCGACGGTGATCAGCCGGTGGCTGCCGTCCGCCAGGGTCACCCGTCCGCTCAGCCCCAGGTCGCGGTCGAGCCAGGTGTTGAGCAGGGTGCCGCCGTAGACCTCGACGGCGATCTGCCGCCAGCCGCGGGCGCCGGTATCCGGAATCGGCTTGACCCGCAGATTGGGAGAGTCGGTGTGAGCCCCCACAATTCGGTACGGAGTCGTCGCGTCCGCGCCCTCCGGCACGTACCAGGCGATGATCGCGCCGCCGCGCAGCACGTACTTGCCGCCGCTCTCGCCGTCCCAGGCGTCGACCTCCGCCACCTGCCGGAAGCCGGCCTTCTCCAGCCGCTCCGCCGCATTGGCCACCGCGTGGTAGGGCGACGGACTGGCGGCGAGGAAGGACATCAGGTCGTCGGTGTGGCCGCGATCGAAGCGGACGGAATTGGTCATGGATTCAGCATAAGGAGCCGGACCCCGCATTCCCGGTGTGTGTACGACGTGACTCCGTTCCCTTCCGGCCACGATGTCGGCATTGCAGGTCGAAAACCTAAATGGAATGAACGATTCCGATCGTTTCGAAGCTCGGGGCGGCCGTATGCGGCGCAGCGGCCGTATGGGCCGGGCGCGGGCCCCGGGGTCGAGGATGACGAAGCCCGCCTCTCCGGGGGAAGAGAGGCGGGCACCGTCAGTGTGGACACTCAATCTGAGAGACCTCTAAGAACGCCGCGGGCGGGCCGCGGGCACCGTTCTCAGAACGCGGCCTCGTCGAGCTCCATCAGGGACTGGTCGACGGACTCGGCCAGCCCGCGCTGGACGCCGACGCCCGGCAGGACGTTGTGCGCGAAGAACTTCGCCGCGGCGATCTTGCCGGTGTAGAACGGCTTGTCCTTCGCCGAGGCGCCGGCCAGCTTCCCGGCGGCCACCGCCGCGCCCTTGAGGAGCAGGTAGCCGATGACGACATCGCCGGAGGCCAACAGCAGGCGGGTGGTGTTCAGGCCGACCTTGTAGATGGACTTGACGTCCTTCTCGGTCGCCGCGAGGTCGCCCAGCATGGCGCCGACGATCGCCTCCAGGTCGGCGGCGGCCTTGGCCAGCTCGCCGCGGGCCTGGGCCAGCTCCTCGCCGCCGGTGTTGTCCGCGAGGAACTGCTTGATCTGGTCGGACAGCACGGTGAGGGCCTGGCCCTGGTCGCGGACGATCTTCCGGAAGAAGTAGTCCTGGCCCTGGATCGCGGTGGTGCCCTCGTAGAGGGTGTCGATCTTGGCGTCCCGGATGTACTGCTCGATCGGGTACTCCTGCAGGTAGCCGGAGCCGCCGAAGGTCTGCAGCGACTGCGCCAGCTGCTCGTAGGACTTCTCCGAGCCGTAGCCCTTGACGATCGGGAGCAGCAGGTCGTTCAGGCGGTGCGCGGCGCTGGCATCCTCACCCGCGGCCTCCTTGATCAGGATCTCGTCCTGGACGGTGGCGGTGTAGAGCACCAGGGCGCGCATGCCCTCGGTGTACGCCTTCTGCGTCATCAGCGAGCGGCGCACGTCGGGGTGGTGGGTGATGGTGACGCGGGGAGCGGTCTTGTCGGTGAAGGCCGCCAGGTCCGGACCCTGCACGCGCTCCTTGGCGTACTCCAGCGCGTTGAGGTAGCCGGTGGAGAGGGTGGCGATGGCCTTCGTGCCGACCATCATCCGGGCGAACTCGATGATCTTGAACATCTGGCGGATGCCGTCGTGCTTCTCGCCCAGCAGCCAGCCCTTGGCCGGGTGGTTGGCGCCGAAGGTCATCTCGCAGGTGTTGGAGGCCTTCAGGCCCATCTTGTGCTCGACGTTGGTGGCGTAGGCGCCGTTGCGCTCGCCCAGCTCGCCGGTCTCCCAGTCGAAGTCGAACTTCGGCACGATGAACAGCGACAGACCCTTGGTGCCCGGACCGGCACCCTCGGGGCGGGCGAGGACGAAGTGCACGATGTTCTCGGACATGTCGTGCTCACCGGAGGTGATGAAGCGCTTCACGCCCTCGATGTGCCAGGAGCCGTCCTCCTGCTGGGTGGCCTTGGTGCGGCCGGCGCCGACGTCCGAACCGGCGTCCGGCTCAGTCAGCACCATGGTGGAGCCCCACTGCTTGTCCACCATCAGCTGGGCTATGCGGTGCTGCTCCTCGGTGCCCTCTTCGAAGAGCACACCGGCGAAGGCGGGGCCGGAGGCGTACATCCAGACCGCCGGGTTGGCGCCCAGGATGGTCTCGGCGAAGCCCCAGAGCAGGGAGCGGGGGGCGGTGGTGCCGCCGATCTCCTCCGGGATGCCCAGCCGCCACCACTCGGCGTCCATGAACGCCTGGTAGCTCTTCTTGAAGGTGTCCGGGACCGGCGCGGTGTTGGTCTCCGGGTCGAAGACCGGGGGGTTGCGGTCGGCGTCGGCGAACGACTCGGCGAGCTCGTTCTCGGACAGCCGGGTGATCTCGGACAGGATGCTCTTGGCGGTGTCGACGTCCATCTCCGCGAACGGTCCGGTGCCGTACACGCTGTCACGGCCCAGCACCTCGAAGAGGTTGAACTCGATGTCGCGGAGGTTCGACTTGTAGTGGCCCATGGGTACGGCTCCGTAGGGGTTCGGGAGAGGACCCAAGGCGGGACCTCAGACGCAATACCGGCTAGTAGCCAAATGATGCTACCCGCGGGTAATAAGAATCAACCCCTTACGCCCATCTGTGACGAGCGTCCCCCGGCGAACCCCCGACTCAGTACGCTGTGGCGCATGTACGGCTACGACCAGAACGCGGGTGCCGGGCAGCAGCAGTACGGCGCGCCACCGCCTCCCCCGCCGCAGCAATCGGCCCCCGGTGGCTACGGCGAGCAGCCGCTGTATCCCGAGCCGTCCCCGCCCTCGCTCGCCGACGCGGTCCGCGCCTTCACCACCGGCTCGATGTCCGCCGAGGACTTCCAGGGCATCCTCTCCACGTCCAAGGTCTACTGTCCGCGCGGTGACAACCCCGGCTTCCTGGCGCTGCACAACACCCAGCAGCCGGTGATCCCGATGTTCACCTCGCTCAAGGAGCTGCGGCGGTACGCGGGCAAGGAGTCCAAGTACTTCGTGATCACCGGTGCCGAGGTGCTCGATCTGCTGCCCACCGGGTACGGCTTCGTCCTCGACATGGAGGGCGACCACCGGATGGTCTTCGACGCCAAGGCCGTGGAGCAGATGGTCGACTTCGCGATGCGCCGGATGTACGGCTAGCAGTCCCCGCTCGGTCCGACCGGCCGGCCACCCGCACCGTGCGGGCGGTCGGCCGTCGCCGTTTCGGGCCGTCGACGGCCTTCGGTGCGTTGCCTGTTCCTGATGAATGCCCGGCTGACCTGCGTCAACGCGGGCGGGAATGCCACATGCCTTGCGGGTTGTTAAGGATTCAACTAAGTTGGCCGCATCATCGAGGAGGCCGTGATGCCCGCTGTGACCGTAGAGAACCCGCTGACCCTGCCGCGTGTGGCGGCACCTGCCGCCGCGCACACCCGTCCCGTGCTGGCCGTCGCCACCGCTCCGAGCGGTTTCGAGGGGGAGGGCTTTCCCGTGCGCCGGGCGTTCGCCGGCATCGACTACAAGCACCTCGACCCGTTCATCATGATGGACCAGATGGGCGAGGTGGAGTACGCGCCCGGAGAGGCCAAGGGCACGCCCTGGCACCCGCACCGCGGCTTCGAGACCGTCACGTACCTGCTCGACGGCACCTTTGTGCACCGTGACTCGCACGGTGGTGGCGGCACCATCAACGACGGCGACACCCAGTGGATGACGGCCGGCTCGGGTCTGCTGCACATCGAGGCGCCGCCGGAGGCGCTGGTGATGTCCGGCGGTCTCTTCCATGGCCTCCAGCTGTGGGTGAACCTGCCGAAGAGCGACAAGATGATGGCCCCGCGCTACCAGGACATCGGCGGCGGCAAGGTCAAGCTGCTGACCTCGGCCGACGGCGGTGCGCTGCTGCGGCTGATCGCCGGTGAGGTCGACGGCCACCAGGGGCCGGGGGTCACCCACACCCCGATCACGATGATGCACCTCTCCGTGAACCCGGGCGCCGAGGTGACCCTGCCCTGGCGGCAGGACTTCAACGGCCTCGCCTACGCCCTGGCCGGGCGCGGCACGGCCGGTGCCGAGGGGCGCCCGTTCCGTATGGGGCAGGCGGTGGTGTTCGGTGCCGGCGACGCGATCACGCTCCGGGCGGAGGAGAGCCAGGAGTCGCGCAGCCCCAACTTCGAGGTGGTGCTGCTGGGTGGGCGCCCGATCCGCGAGCCGATGATGCATTACGGCCCGTTCGTGATGAACACCCACGCCGAACTGGCCCAGGCCTTCGAGGACTTCCAGGCCGGGCGGCTCGGCACGATCCCCGCCGACGCGCGCTGACGCTTCGTCGGACGCGGGCGCCGGTGTGGTGCGGGGCGGTGTTTCACGTGAAACACCGCCCCGCTTCCGTTCGGGGGCCGCTCCCGGCCCCCTCGCCGTGGTGGACTGTCAGGGTGCGAAACGACTCGGATCATGACCAAGGGGGCAGTGCGGGGGAAAGGCCGCCGCCCGACAAGCCGTTGCTGCCGGTCGCGGCCCGGCGGGCCGCTGCCTGGTGCCTGGTCGGGCTGCTGATCGCGGCCGTCCTGGCCCTCGTGGTGTGGCTGTGCGTCTTCCTGAGCGCGGCGGTCACCCCCGTACTGCTGGCGCTGCTCGGCAGTGCGCTGCTCGGACCGCTCTACCGGCGGCTGGTGGCGATGCGGCTCAACCACTCGCTGGCGGCCGGACTGACCTGCGCCGTCCTGGTGCTGGTGGTCGGTGGCGCCGGCTACATCGTGGTCAGCGCGCTGGTCGACACCGGGGACCAGATCCTCGCCTCGCTCAAGGACGCCGCCGAGGGCCTCTCCAAGGCCCTCGGTGTCGCCGGCACCTCGTTCGGGGACCTCGTCTCCCACGCCAAGGGCCTGGCCTCCAAGTTCGGCGGCGCCGCGGCGTCCGGGCTGCTGGCCGGTGTCAGCGTCGTCGGCCAGTTCATCGCTGCCTCGGTGCTGGCCCTGCTGCTGACGTTCTTCTTCCTGCGGGACTCGGACAAGGCGGTGCGCGCCCTGCACGGCTGGGCGCCCGGCGGCTCGGCGCCGCAGCTGGAGCGGATGGCCCGCCGCGGCTTCCGGTCCATCGAGGGCTTTATGCGCGGCACCACCTTCATCGCGCTGATCGACGCGCTCTGCATCACCGTCGGACTGCTGGTCCTGAAGGTGCCGGGCGCCGCCGGCCTGGGTGCGCTGGTCTTCGTCGGCGCCTACATCCCCTACCTCGGCGCCCTCATCTCGGGCACGGTCGCGGTGCTGGTGGCGTTCGCCGACCGTGGCTTTGTGATCGCGCTGTGGGCGCTGGGGGTGGTCCTCGCCGTGCAGGTGCTGGAGGGCCATGTGCTCCAGCCGATGATCCAGAGCCGGACGGTCCGGATGCACCCGGCGACCGTCTTGCTGGCGATCACGGCGGGCGCCAGCATCGCCGGCATCCTCGGGATGCTGCTGTCCGTGCCGCTGACCGCCGCGGTCACCGGTGTGCTGCACGAGCTGCGCGAGCACTATGCCGCGGGTTCGGACTCCGATGCCGGTGCGGAACCCGGCGACACCGGTCCCGCCGCCTCCGCCGCGTCCTCGTAGAGCTCGAACCACGTCGACTTGCCGTCCCCGCGCGGATCCACCCCCCAGGCGCCGGCCAGCAGCTCCAGCAGCACCAGCCCGCGGCCCGAGGAGGCCAGTTCCCCGGGGCTGCGGCGGTGCGGCAGTTCGTCGCTGCCGTCGGAGACGTCGACGCGGATCCGCCGGGCGCCGTGCGGGCCGGAGATCTCGGCGACCAGCAGCGCATCCCCGTCGGTGTGCAGCAGGACGTTGGTGACCATCTCGGAGACCATCAGCACCGCCGAGTCGACCTGGTCCGGATCGGCCCAGTCGTGCAGCACCTCGCGGACCTGCCGGCGCGCCTCGGCTATCCGCTCCGGTTCGGCCTGGGCGACCGAGAGCACCGTCCGCCGCACCGGCTGCTGCGGCAGCAGGCCTCCGGTGCCCACCCCGCAGCTGGCCCCGTCGCGGCTGAGCAGCAGCAGGGCGATGTCGTCCTCGCGGCGGTCCACCAGCGGTCCGGTGGTGTGGTGCGAGGACGGCCCGTGCACGGCCTGCACCAGCGCATCGGCCAGCCGCTCCAGGCTCTCGCCGTCCTGGTTGCCCTCATGTGACTCGATGAGGTCGCGCAGCCGGGCCCAGCCGGTCTCCAGGTCGTGGCCGCCGGTCTCGATCAGCCCGTCGGTGCAGACCACCATGGTCTCGCCGGGCTCCAGGACGAGCCGGGTGGTGGGGTAGTCGGCGTCCGGGACGATGCCCAGCGGCAGTCCGCCCGCGGTGGGCCGCACCAGCATCGTGCCGTCGGCCAGCCGGATCGCCGGATCGGGGTGGCCGGCCCGGGCGATGTCCAGCAGCCCGGTCGCCGGGTCCACCTCGATGTACAGACAGGTCGCGAAGCGCTGGTCCTCGCCGTGGCCGCGGCACTCGGTCTCGTTGATCCCGGCCAGGAATCGGGAGGCACGCGAGAGCACCGCGTCGGGGTGGTGCCCCTCGGAGGCATAGGCGCGCAGCGCGATCCGCAGCTGCCCCATCAGGCCGGCGGCCCGTACGTCGTGCCCCTGGACGTCCCCGATGACCAGCGCGATCCGTCCGGACGGCAGCGGGATCATGTCGTACCAGTCGCCGCCCACCTCCAGTCCACCGCCGGTCGGGACGTAGCGGGCCGCCACCGTCATCCCCGGGATGTCCGGCTGCACCGTGGGCATCATGCTGCGCTGCAGCCCCAGCGCCAGCTCCTGCTGCTCCTCCTGGACGCCGGCCCTGGCCAGTGCCTGGGCCAGCATCCGGGCGACGGTGGTCAGCACCGCGCGCTCGTCGGGGGTGAAGGCGACCGGCTGGGCGAACCCGGCCATCCACGCGCCGATCGTCCGTCCCGCGTTGACCAGCGGCAAGAACGCCCAGGACGTACGGCCGAAGCGGGCGGCCAGCGGCCAGGTGGCGGGGAAGCGGCGGCGGTACTCCTCGGGGCTGGGCAGGTAGAGGGCCCTGCCGGTGCGGATGACCTCGGCGGCCGGGTAGTCGGACTCCAGCGGCATGCCGAGGAAGGGCCGCTCGTCGCCGGGGCGGTGGCCGTGGTGGCCGATCACCGAGAGCCGGTCGCCCTCGATGCCGAAGACCGCCAGCCCGTCCGGCATAAAGCCGGGCATGGCGAGCCCGGCCGCCACCCGCAGCACCTCGGCCGTGGACCGCGCCTCGGCCAGCGCCCGTCCGGCGTCCAGCAGGAAGGCCTCCCGGGAGCGGCGCCAGTCGCCGGTGATCGGGGTGTGCGCCGCGGAGGTCCCGGGCTGTGGCTCGGGCACCTCCTGGAGGGTGCCGACCAGCTCGAAGTCCCCGTCGACCGTCCGGGGCCGGGAGCGGGAGCGGACGATGCGCAGCACCCGCCCGCGCTCGTCCACGATGCGCAGCCGGGCCTCGGCGAGCGTCTCCTCGGCCACCGCGAGCCGGACGATCCCGTTGATCTCGGCGAAGTCGACGGGGTGGAAGCGGGAGCGTACGGCCGCCTCGCTGAGCTCCACCGGCTCGGCGGGCAGCCCCAGCAGCCGGGCCGCCTCGGCATCGAGGGCCACCCGGCCCGAGGCGTTGTCCCAGCGCCACAGGCCGGTCGCGATGGCGGCCAGGAGGTCCTCGGTGCGCATTGCCTCACTTTAGGTGCGTTTGGCGAGGGCCGACCAGAGAGGCGGGCGTGACCCTGCTCCCAGTCCGGCGCCGCCGCTCCCGGCTCCGGCTGCTGTGATGCGTATATGTCAACGAGAGCTCGGGGTCGGGACGGTAACCTGGAGCGGTTATGCCAATCCTGGGGTGGCCTTTCGGGTGACCGACGGGAGAGCGACCGGGCGTCCGAGCCCGTGCCCCGCTCCCTCTCCTCCCTGCCCGACAACTCCTCACCTCGACACTCGCGACGACTTGGATGAGCGATGCACCGGTACCGGTCCCATAACTGCGGCGAGCTCCGAGCCGCGGACGTCGACACGGACGTCCGCCTCAGCGGCTGGCTGCACAATCGACGTGACCTGGGCGGCATCCTCTTCATCGATCTGCGCGACCACTACGGCATCACGCAGCTCGTGGCCCGCCCCGGCACCGCGGCCGCCGAGGTGCTGGACAAGCTGACCAAGGAGACCGTCGTCCGCGTCGACGGCCGGGTGGTCTCGCGCGGCGCCGACAACGTCAACCCCGAGCTGCCCACCGGCGAGATCGAGATCGAGGCCAGTGAGGTCGAGGTCCTGGGCGCCGCCCAGCAGATCCCCTTCACGATCAACGCCGACGACGGCGTCAACGAGGAGAAGCGCCTGGAGTACCGCTTCCTCGACCTGCGCCGCGAGCGGATGCACCGCAACATCATGCTGCGCTCCGCGGTCATCTCGGCCATCCGTCACAAGATGACGACCCTCGGCTTCAACGAGATGGCCACGCCGATCCTCAGCGCCACCTCCCCGGAGGGCGCCCGTGACTTCGTGGTGCCCTCGCGCCTCCACCCGGGCAAGTTCTACGCGCTGCCGCAGGCCCCGCAGCAGTTCAAGCAGCTGCTGATGATCTCGGGCTTCGACCGCTACTTCCAGATCGCCCCCTGCTTCCGGGACGAGGACGCCCGCGCGGACCGCTCGCCGGGCGAGTTCTACCAGCTCGACATCGAGATGTCCTTCGTCGAGCAGGAGGACGTCTTCCAGCCGGTCGAGAAGCTGATGTTCGAGCTGTTCGAGGAGTTCGGCGGCGGCCGCCACGTCACCTCGCCGTTCCCGCGCATCCCGTTCCGCGAGGCGATGCTCAAGTACGGCTCCGACAAGCCGGACCTGCGTGCCCAGCTGGAACTGGTCGACATCTCGGACGTCTTCGAGGGCTCGGAGTTCAAGGCCTTCGCGGGCAAGCACGTCCGTGCACTGCCGGTGCCGGCCGTGCAGGACCAGCCGCGCAAGTTCTTCGACCAGCTCGGCGACTTCGCGGTCCAGCAGGGCGCCAAGGGTCTGGCCTGGGTGCGCGTCGGCCAGGACGGTGCGCTGTCCGGCCCGATCGCCAAGTTCCTGACCGAGGAGAACGTCAAGGTCCTCACCGAGCGCCTCGGCCTGGAGGCCGGTCACGCGGTCTTCTTCGGCGCGGGTGAGTTCGACGAGGTCTCCAAGATCATGGGCGCGGTCCGCGTCGAGGCGGCCAAGCGCGCCGGCCACTTCGAGGAGAACGTCTTCCGCTTCTGCTGGATCGTCGACTTCCCGATGTACGAGCGGGACGAGGAGACCGGCAAGATCGACTTCTCCCACAACCCCTTCTCCATGCCGCAGGGCGGCCTGGAGGCGCTGGAGAACCAGGACCCGCTGGACATCCTGGGCTGGCAGTACGACATCGTCTGCAACGGCGTGGAGCTGTCCTCCGGTGCGATCCGGAACCACGAGCCCGAGATCATGATCAAGGCCTTCGAGATCGCGGGCTACGACCGGGAGACCGTGGAGCAGCAGTTCGCCGGTATGCTGCGCGCCTTCCGCTTCGGCGCCCCGCCGCACGGCGGTATCGCCCCCGGCGTCGACCGCATCGTCATGCTGCTCGCGGACGAGCCGAACATCCGCGAGACCATCGCGTTCCCGCTGAACGGCAACGCGCAGGACCTGATGATGGGCGCGCCGACCGAGCTGGAGGAGACCCGGCTCAAGGAGCTCCATCTGACGGTCCGCAAGCCGCAGGCGAAGTAGCCGCCGGCGGAGCCACGGACCGGTCCAGGGGCGGTGTTTCACGTGAAACACCGCCCTTTGGCGTGAACGGCCGCGTGCTCCAACCGCACCACTGGTGTGGCCGGTTCCGGGCGCCGCACGCACTGTGGTGCCCATGCAGCAAGCCAGCCTCCTCCCCGGTACCGCCGACCTGGGCGCGCGGACCCCTACGGCACACCTCGCCCCGGTCCGCGATCTGCGATGGCTCGTCGCCCTGGCCGGGGTCTTCACCGCCGCCCAGCTCTACCTCGCCGTGCTCACCCCCGGCCTGGGCTGGGACGAGACGGTCTATGTGAGCCAGGTCGACCCGCACGCCCCGGCGGCCTTCTTCAGCGCCCCGCGCGCCCGAGGCGTCAGCCTCCTGCTCGCCCCGCTCGCCGTCCTGACCACCTCTCCCCTCGCCCTGCACTGTTACCTCGCGGTGCTTTCCGGCGCCGGATTCCTGCTCGCCCTGTGCCTGTGGCGACGCCTGCTGCCCGCCCCCGTACCAGCCCTGGGCGGTGCGCTGTTCGCCGGTCTCTGGGTCACCCTCTTCTACGGCCCTCAGGCGATGCCCAACCTGTGGACCGGCTATGCCGCGCTGATCGCCACCGGCTGCTTCCTGCTGGCGGTCCGTCAGCCGCCGGCCCAACTGGCTCCCGGAGCCGGCCGGGGCGCGGCGCTCGGCCTCGCCGCGGCGGTCGCGGTGGCCGCGCTGATGCGTCCCATCGACGCGGTCTGGCTGGCCCTGCCACTGTGCGTCGCGGCGCTGTGCGTGCCGGCCTGGCGGCGCGCCACGGTGCTGCTGGCGCTCCCGGCCGGGCTGCTCCTCGGGTGCGCCGAGTGGGCGGTGGAGGCCTGGCTGTCGTACGGCGGGCTGCCGGCCCGGCTGCGGCAGGCGGCGGAGATCCAGGGCGGGCTGGGCTGGCACCCGTCCTTCGGCGACCACGCCCGGGCGCTCCAGGGAAAGACCCTGTGCCGTCCCTGCGAGCTGGCCTGGGAGCACCCGGTGACGGTGGTGTGGTGGCTGCTGCTGCCGCTGGCGGTCGCCGGGGCGGTGTGGGCGGCGGCCCGCGCCAGCGAGCCCGGGGGCACGCTGCACCGCTACGGGCCGGTCTGGCCCACCCCCCGCGGCCGGGTGCCGGGCGCGGGCCCCGGCAAGCTCGGCCTGGAGCCGGTCCGCCTGGGCACCCTCGGCCTGAATCCGGTGCGCGCGGTCGGCCTCGGGCTCGACGGCGCGATGCACCGGTACGGGCCGGCCTGGCCGACGCAGGGCCTGCGTGACCCCGGCGGCGCCCGGCACCGCTACGGACCGGGCCCGATCGCCCTCCCGGCCCTGGTCGGCCTCTGCCTCGCCGTCCCGTACCTGCTGATGGTGGACTACGCCGCGCCGCGCTTCCTGCTGCCCGCCTACGCCCTGCTGCTGATGCCCGCCGCCTGGTTCCTGTATTGGCTGACCCTGCTGCCCCGCCGCCGGCACGCCTGGGCGGTCGCCGTCCTGGTCGTGGTGCTGCTGGGGCACGAAGCGGTGCAGCTGGCGATCCTGCGCTCCATGCAGCGGGCCACCGTCCGTGCGCAGCATGACACCGCCCGGATCGCCGGGACGCTGCGCACCGCCGGCGTACGGCCGCCGTGCGTGGTGAGTGGGGAGGAGGCGGTGCGGGTGGCGTACGGGATCGGCTGTGCCTCCCGGCAGCCCGGCGGGCACGACGCCAGCATCACCCCGGCCGGGCTGGCCCGGCTGGGCGCCCGCCACCCCGCCGCGGTCCTCATCGCCGCCGGCCACCGGCCGCCGCACTACGCGCGTGCCTGGCGGCGGGTGCCGCTCCCGCCGACGCCCGGCCTGAAGCGGCTGACCGCCTATCTGTCACCGGCGGCGCGGCCCTGAGGTGCGCGCGGCCCTGAGGCGCGCGTGGCACTGAAGCGCGCGTGGCCCTGAGGCGCCCGCTGGGTCACCCAAGGGACGCGCCCGCCCGGTCCCCGAGGACCGGACGGGCGCGCACCAGGAGCGTGGGGCTCAGGCCTCCGAGGCTCAGGCCTCCGCACCGCCGAAGCGCTCGCGGTAGGACTCCAGGTCCTCCTCGGTGATCTTCGCGAAGAGCACCGGGGGCACTGTGAACGGGGTACCGGCCGGCACCGAAGCCAGCGCCTTCGCCTCGTCCTGGGAGACCCACACCGCGGTGTCGTCCGCCAGCACGAACGCGCTCCGCATGGCCTTCGCCGACGCCGGGATGAAGGGCTCGGAGACCACCGCGTAGAGGTGGATGAGGTTCATCGCCGTGCGCAGCGTCAGCGCCGCCGCGTCCTTGTCGGTCTTGATCTCCAGCCAGGGGGCCTTCTCCTCCAGGTAGGAGTTGCCGGCGCTCCACAGGGCGCGCAGCGAGGCCGCCGCCTTGCGGAACTGCAGCGCCTCCATGTGGCCCTCGTACTCCGCCAGCAGCCCGGCGATCTCCTCGCCCAGCTTCTGCTCGGCCGCGCCCGCCTGGGCGCCCGCGGGCACCTCGTCGCCGAACCGCTTGCGCGAGAACGACAGCACGCGGTTGACGAAGTTGCCCAGGGTGTCCGCCAGGTCCTTGTTGACCGACGAGGCGAACAGCTCCCAGGTGAAGGAGGTGTCGTCCGACTCCGGGGCGTTGGCCATCAGGAAGTAGCGCCAGTAATCGGCCGGCAGCAGCTCCAGCGCCGCGTCGGTGAAGATGCCGCGCTTCTGCGACGTGGAGAACTTCCCGCCGTAGTAGTTCAGCCAGTTGAAGGCCTTGAGGAAGTCGACCTTCTTCCAGGGCTCACGGGTCCCGAGCTGGGTCGCCGGGAACATCACGGAGTGGAACGGCACATTGTCCTTGGCCATGAACTCCGTGTAGCGGACGTCCTCGGCCTCGTACCACCAGGCCTTCCAGTCGCGCCGCTCCGGGTCGACGTCCGCCCACTCCTTCGTCGAGCCGATGTACTCGATCGGCGCGTCGAACCAGACGTAGAAGACCTTGCCCTCGGCGGCCAGCTCCGGCCAGACGTCGGCCGGCACCGGGACGCCCCAGTCCAGGTCGCGGGTGATCGCCCGGTCCTGGAGGCCCTCGGTCAGCCACTTGTGCGCGATGGAGGACGCCAGGGTCGGCCACTCCTTGCTGCCGTTGCCCTCCAGCCAGCCCTCGACCTCGTGCTGGAGCTTCGACTGGAGCAGGAAGAGGTGCTTGGTCTCCCGCACCTCCAGCTCGCCGCTGCCGCTGATCGCCGACCGGGCGTCGATCAGGTCGGTCGGGTCCAGCACCCGGGTGCAGTTCTCGCACTGGTCGCCGCGTGCCTTGTCGTAGCCGCAGTGCGGGCAGGTGCCGACGATGTAGCGGTCGGGCAGGAAGCGGTCGTCGGCGATCGAGAAGACCTGGCGGATTGCCCGCTCCTCGATGAAGCCGTTCTCGTGCAGCTTGCGGGCGAAGTGCTGGGTGAGCTCGACGTTCTCCGTCGAGGAGCTGCGCCCGAAGTGGTCGAAGTCGAGGCCGAAGCCGTCGTAGATCGCCTTCTGCTTGTCGTGCTGCTCGGCGCAGAACGCGTCGACCGACTGGCCCGCGTCCTTCGCCGCCAGCTCGGCGGGCGTCCCGTGCTCATCGGTCGCACAGATGTAGAGCACGTCGTGCCCGCGCTGGCGCAGGTACCGGGAGTACACATCGGCCGGGAGCATGGACCCCACCATGTTGCCCAGGTGCTTGATCCCGTTGATGTACGGAAGGGCGCTGGTGATGAGGTGTCGAGCCATTGCCGGCTGCTCCCAAGTCGCTACGGTGAGTGAGGATTTGCTTTACGGAACGTCAATATCGTACTGGACGGGGTGGGGGCTCCCGCGCGGGCTTTTCCGCGGCCACCGCGGCCCCGCACGGCCGGATCGCACCGTACGGCCGGTGTCGCGGCGGGCCGTACCAGCATCGCCGGCACCCTGCGGCCGCCATCGCACCGGCTGCGCCGGCGGCACCGTACGGCCGGCTTCTCGCGGCGAGCCGCGCCGGCGTCACCGCCCGGCGGGCCCGCTCCCGCCCGCCCCCGGTGCCTGCTGCGGGGGCCGCGCGTTCACCAGCACCCCGGCGATCAGCGCGGCGACCAGCATGATCGCCGACCCCACGCCGATGGCCACGGTGAAGCCGTGCACCACCCCGGCCTTCACCACCCCCTCCCGCACCGCCGGCGTCAGCCCCTGGCCGCCGGCTCGCCGCGCCGCCTCGGCCAGGCGGCCGGCGATGTACGCCGCACTCGTCGAGGCGGCGATGGTGTTCAGCAGCGCGGTGCCGATCGACCCTCCCACCTGCTGTGCGGTGTTGACCGTCGCGGAGGTGACGCCCGCGTCGTGCGGGGCGACCCCGCTCGTGGCGGTGGCCATCACCGGCATGAACGTCAGCCCCATCCCCAGCCCGACCAGCAGCTCGGCCGGCAGCACATGGGACACATACGCGGGCCGGGCGGTCAGGAACGTCAGTGTGAACAGCCCCGCCGACGCGAGCAGCGCCCCGGGCACCATCAGGCGCCGCGGCGGAACCCGGTGCAGCAGCCGCGCCGATATCTGCGTCGACCCCACCACGATCGCCGCGACCATCGGCAGGAAGGCCAGTCCGGTCCGGACCGGCGAGTACCCCAGCACCGTCTGCAGGTAGTAGGTCATGAACAGGAACATCCCGAACATGCCGATCACCGCCAGTGCCATGGTCATGATCGCGCCGCCGCGGTTCCGGTCCCGCACGATGTGCAGCGGTAGCAGCGGGTGCCGCGCCCGGGTCTGCCACCACGCGAAGGTCGCCAGCAGCAACACGCCGCCCACCAGCATCCCCACGACCAGGCCGTCGCCCCAGCCCCGCGGCTCCGCCTCGCTGCACCCGTAGACGATCGCCACCAGCCCGCCGCACCCCAGCACCGCACTGGGCGCGTCCAGCGTCACCCGCCCCCGGTCGGCCGCGGCCCGCAGGAACACCGCCGCGCCCACCAGGGCCACCGCCGCGACCGGCACATTCACATACAGGCACCAGCGCCAGGTCAGGTACTCGGTCAGCAGCCCGCCCGCGATCAGCCCGATGGCCGCGCCGCCGCCCGCGATTGCCCCGTAGATCCCGAAGGCCTTGCTGCGCTCCTTGCCCCGCGTGAACGTGGTCGTCAGCAGGGACAGCGCGCTCGGCGCCAGCAGCGCCGCGAACGCCCCCTGCAGGGCCCGCGCCCCGAACAGCAGGCCGGAGCCGCCGGCCGCCCCGCCCAGCCCGGACGCCACGGCGAACCCCACCAGCCCGATCATGAACGTCCGCTTGCGCCCCACCAAGTCGGCGATCCGCCCGCCCAGCAGCAACAGCCCGCCGAACGCGAGCGTGTACGCGGTGATCACCCACTGCCGGTTCGCGTCCGATATCCCCAGGTCCCGCTGGGCCGACGGCAGGGCGATGTTCACGATCGAGGCGTCCAGCACCACCATCAGCTGGGCCAGGGCGATCACCCCCAGCGCCCACCAGCGCCGGGGGTCGGGCGTATCGGGCACCGCCCAGCTCGGGGTGGGCGGCCGCTGTACGGCAGGAGGCGGCTCCCCGCCCCCGTCTCCCCCTCGGCCCACGTCATCCATGACGACCCTGCCTGTCCCGCCGGTACGGCCACCCCGGTCCACCCGGCACCCGAAGCCGGGCGAACGGGATCATGCGGGGCGCTTCACCCAATCAGCCTAGGCAGGGAGACGGGGGCGCGCCTGCTGTGGTGCGGCGGCCATGGACGGCGGGCAGCGGGCTGCGGGTAGGGGCGGCGGGTAGGGGGCGGCGGAGGTGGCGGCGGCAAGGGCGCCGGCCGCGGCGGGCCGGTGGGCCCGGCCGCGGCCGGTGGGGTGCCTGGGGAACGGGCGGGCGTCAGCCGTTCTTGACGATCCCGGCGGTGCGGGCCTCGGTGAGCCACTCGGGGAACTCGACCATCAGCTGCTGGTAGAGCTCGTCGTTCGAGAGGCTGCGCGGGTCCCGGCCGGCGTGGAAGAAGCCCGCGTTGTCGACCACGCGCTTCTCGGGAACGGTCAGGTCGTCGAGCTTGCGGAGGAAGTCGAAGCCCTTGGCGTCCGGGTCGCCGAAGCCGATGAACTGCCAGAAGAGGGGCAGCTCGGCCGCCTCGCACAGAGCCCGCTCGGCGGCCGGCTTGGAGGTCGGGGCGCCGTCGGTCTGGAAGATGACGAACGCGGGGGCGGTGCTTCCCGAGCTCTTGTAGTGCTCGACCACGGCGTTGATGGCCCAGTGGTAGTTGGTGCGGCCCATGTGGCCGAGGCCGGAGTGCAGCTCCTCGATGCGGCCCTCGTAGTTGCTGAGGTCGACGTCGGCGGTGCCGTCGACGTCGGTGGAGAAGAAGACGACGGGGACGGTCGCGTCGTCGTCGAAGTGGGCGGCGAGGGCCAGCGCCTGCTCGGCGAGGTTCTGGACCGTGCCGTCCTTGTAGTAGTTCCGCATCGAGCCGGACCGGTCGAGGACCAGGTAGACGGCGGCGCGCTGGGTGGCGAGCCCCTGCTTGTCCAGGGTGGCTCCGGCGGACTTGTAGAGGCTGACGAGTGCGGGGGCGGTGGCGGCGAGCGAGGAGTCGGGGGCGGCGCCGGCGACGGGCGCGGGTGCCTCGGCGACCTCGGGGGCCTCGGGGGCCTCAGGCGTCTCGGCCGTCTCCGGTGCCTCGGCTGCTTCCGCTGCCTCGGTGGCCTCGGTGGCCTCGGTGGCTTCGGGTACGGCGGGTGCCTCGGGGGCTTCAGATACGGCGGGTGCCTCGGGGGCTTCAGATACGGCGGGTGCTTCGGGCACCTCCGTGGCCGCGCTCGGCTCAGCGGCCGCGCTGACCTCGGTGGCCTCAGCGGCCGGGGCAGCCTCGGCGTCCGGCTCCGGGGCGGCTGTGGCGTCCGGCTCCGGGGTGGCTTCGGGGCGGGGCTCCGGCTCGGTGGCGGCCTCGGGCTCGGCGGCGGCCTGCGGCCGGGGTTCCGCCTCCGGCTCCGGCGCGGGCGTGGTCTCCGGCGCGGGCTCGGGCTTGGCCTCTGCTTCCGCCTCCGGCGCGGGCGCAGGCTTGGCCTCGGCCTCCGGCTTGACCTTGGTCTCTCCCTCCGGCTCGGCCTCCGGCTCGGCCTCCGCCTCCGGCGCCTCCGACACGGCGGGCGCCTCGGGCACGGCGGGGGCCTCGGGCACGGCGGGGGCCTCGGGCACGGCGGGGGCCTCGGCCTCGGCGGTCGTGGCCGCCCGTGCCGCGGCCGGGTTGTCGAAGGCCTGGCTGACGAGGTCGGCGGCGGCCGTGGACGGCTCGTCCACCACCTCGGCTGCATCCTCGGTCTCGCCCGCCGCCTTCGCCACGGCCTTGCCCTGGACGTCGTCGGCCTCGGCCGCGGCCTCGTCACCGGCCGTGTCCCCGACAGCCTCGGCCGTCGCGGTGGCCTCCGCCTTGTCCTCGGCCGCAGGGAACTCCACCGGCGCCTCCGCCGGCGCCTCCACGGTCTCCCGTACCGGCGGCTCCGTCCGGTCCGCCCGGCTGCCCTGGGCCGGCAGCGTGGCGGTGGTCGGGGCGGGTGCCGGGGCCGCGGGGCGGTCCTCGGGCGGGGCCGTGCGGGCGGCGGGCACCTCCGCTTCCGCAGCGGGGGCCGGGGCCGCCTCCTCGCGGGCCTCCGGGATGGTCGCGGACTCCGGCGTGCCGGCGCCGCTCGAGGCCGCGCCGGATTCTTCACGGGTCGCCTTCGAGCGACCGAAAGCGTTGCGCAGCAGACTCCGAATGCCCATCGGCGAACCTCTCTTGCGTGTGGTGGGTGCGGCCTTTGTCCGTGAAGCGCGGACATGTCCCTGACCAGGACGGATACGTAAGCGTAGCGGCCGGGAAGGGCCTCACCGTGGGACCCCGCGCCTCGTGTGCTGGGCTATCCGGGGGGTCTGCCGGAGGATGTGGTTTCGGCCAACCGCGCGGTGTTCCGGCCGGATCGCATCGCTGCTGCGTACGGGCGTGCGCCGCGGCGCGTAACGGGGCGCGTGGGGCGCAGCTCAACGGGCTTGTGGCGACGGCGGATTCACCACATGTTCATGGACTCTCCCCGGCCTCCCCGACCCCTTCCCGGTCCCCGCACATCACGTCCCGGAAACGAAGTGGCAAGAGGTGGGTAAGAACTGAGTCGCTCAGGTATCCGATGCGCAGGTGTGCCCGTCTTCTCCGGTGACCATTGTCCTGAGCCGCCCGTTGTGCCTTTGGCGGCCGGTAAGTAAGGCAAGAACCCTTCCGAGGGTGACGGGAGATGTGGGCGCATGGGGCTGACCAGTCAGTCGCTCGAATACACGGTGGTCGTGCTGGCGGTGGTCTGCGTGGCCGCCACGGTGTGGCTCTGGCCCCGGCTGTCGAAGCGCGGGGTCGGACCCGTGCTGGGCAGGCTGGGCGCGATCGTGGTCACCCAGGTGTCGATCGTGTGCGCGCTCGCCCTCGCCGTGAATGCGAACTTCGAGTTCTACGGCAACTGGGACGAGCTGCTGGGCAACAACGAAGAGGCGCCGGCGTCCGTGAGCCAGGGCGGCGGACAGTACGCGTCGGTCGGCAACCTCAAGAGCGGTCTGATCCAGCCGGCCGGGCCGCAGGGCCTGGACCGGGTGACCGGCCTGCCCAAGGGGCCCGCCGACAAGGTGGGCAAGGTCGAGTCGGTACGGATCATCGGGCGCCGTACCCGGGCCATCAACCCGGGCTTCGTCTATCTGCCGCCGCAGTACTTCCAGCAGCAGTTCCGCCGGCAGCGGTTCCCCGTCATGGTCGTCATCAGCGGCTACCCGGGTGGCATCATGAACCTGGCGCAGCACCTTCAGGTGCCGCAGAACGCGGGCCGGCTGATTGCGCAGAACAAGATGCAGCCGACCGTCATCGTGATGGTGCGTCCGACGATCGCGCCGCCGCGGGACACCGAGTGCGTGGACGTGCCGGGCGGGCCGCAGGCCGAGACGTTCTTCACCAAGGACCTGCCGGACGCCATGAAGTCGGCCTACCGGGTGGGCCACGACCCCAGCGCCTGGGGCGCGTTCGGGTACTCCTCCGGCGGTACCTGCTCGCTCCAGCTGGCGATGCGCCACCCGAACGCGTACACCTCGGCGGTCTCGCTCTCCGGTGACTACGCGATCAAGGACGACCTCACCACCGGCAGCCTCTTCGGCCCCGGTCCGACGGGCGCCCAGCGCGAGCGCGAGCACGATCTGCTGTGGCGGCTGAAGCACCTGCCCGCGCCGCAGATCTCCGCGCTGGTGGCCAGTAGCCGTAAGGGCGAGGCGGATTACGGCGAGACCATGAAGTTCATCCACGCGGCGAAGTCGCCGATGCGGGTCGACTCGATCATCCTGCCCCAGGGCAGCCACCAGTTCACCACCTGGCGGCGCGAGGTGGTGCCGGCCCTGGAGTGGCAGAGCCAGCAGCTGACGTTCCCCCAGGACACCGAGAACCTGCCGCCGAAGCCCGGTACCAAGCCGGGCAGCAAGCCGGGCAGCAAGCCGGGCACGTCGACCGGGCCGTCCAAGGCGCCGGCGGCGCCCGACGGCCGTCAGCGGGTGGAGGCGGAACGCCCGCGGGGCTGATCCGCACAGCGGTACGCGCAGGGGCGCCGGGTTCTCCCGGCGCCCCTGTCGTATGCCCGGGCGGCGGTGGGTGGGGTGTGGGGACGGGCGTGCGGCGGTGGCACGGTCCGGGCGGTACATGAACCGGGCGGCCGCGGGTAACCGACGTGTCCTCGGGCACACCGCCCGGGCCCGTCGACCCGGGGAGAGCTCTCATGGTGCCTGCACAACCGGCTGACGAGGAGTGGGCGCCGGCGGCGGCGCGCGCCCCGCTGGCCGTACGGATCCTGCTGCTGGTGCTGGCGTTCGCCGCGATGGTGGCGTTCGCGGCGGTGCTGGCGCGGATCACGCTGACCCCGTCGGCGGCCTCGGTGCCGCTGACCCACCCCAACCTCCACCCGGGTGCGTCGATCCGGGACTACCTCGGTGGGGCGCCGGCGGCCGACGCGCTCAAGCAGCTCGGCGGCAATGTGCTGCTGGGCCTGCCGTTCGGCGTGCTGTTGCCGGTGCTGGAGCCGCGCGCCCGCGGGCTGGTGCGGGTGGGGGTGGCGACGGCGCTGGTGATGCTGCTGGTGGAGCTGGTGCAGGGGGCGCTGATCACCGGCCGGGCGTTCGACATCGACGATGTGATCCTCAACTGCGCCGGTGCGCTGCTCGGCTATCTGCTGCTGGGGCGTCGGCTGGGCCGGGCCGTCCACCCGCGGCGCCGGCACTGGTGGCACCGGCTGTCCGGCGCCCGGCGGGCGGCCGGGGCCAAGGCCTCCGGGGCGCAGGGCGGCTGACGGCGCGCCGGGGCCGGCCGTAGAGCCGCGGCGACCGCCAGGCGACAGGGCCTACGGCCGGTACACCATGCCCGGCTGCGGCTTCGCCGGGGACAGCAGCTGGGAGACCGTGACGACCGTGTAGCCGCGCTTCTTCAGTTCCTTGAGGATGCCGGGGACGGCCGGGACCGTGCCCGGGTAGATGTCGTGCAGCAGGATGATGCCGTCGCGTTCGGTCTGTTCGAGCACCCGCTTGGTGATCAGGGCCGAGTCGTTGGTCTGGTAGTCCTTGGCGGTGACGCTCCACAGGACCTGGGCCAGGCCGAGCTTCTTGCTGATGTCGGAGACCTTCTCGTCGGTCCGGCCCTGCGGCGGGCGCATCAGCGTGGGCGTCGTGCCGGTGATCCGGTGGACCGCTTCCTGGACGCGGGACAGTTCCCGCTCGGCCGCGGCCGGCTCGATCTCGGTCAGGATCTGGTGCGACCAGGTGTGGTTGGCCAGCTCATGGCCCTCGGCGGCGATCCGCTTCACCTCGGCGGGGCGCCGCTCCACGTGGTTCTTGCCGAGCAGGAAGAAGGTGGCGTGCACCTTCTCCCGTTTGAGGATGTCCAGCAGGCGGTTGGTGTGTTCGCTGGGGCCGGCGTCGAAGGTGAGCGCGACGCACTTGGCCTTGCGGCAGTCGACCTCGTCGGCGGCCGTGCCGTGCGGGGCGGACCGGCCCCCGCCGGTCGCGGCGAGCCGGGCGTCCTTGGCCCGCACCTCGGCCGTCGAGGCGTTGGCGCGGGCGTCGGCCGGGGCGGTGACGTCGGAGCTGGCGCAGCCGCCGAGGGTCACCAGGGAGGCGGCCGCCAGCAGCCCGGCCAGGGGCGGATGCGGCCGCCGGGAGCGCCGCCGGTGCGGACACCGGCCGTGGGGTGCACGATCGGACGCGTCCGCCGCGACACCCCGCGTCCGCCGGGGTGCACTCGTACCGTGACCGCACCGCCCCCGGACGACTGCCTGGCCCACAACGACTGGATCTGCGGCGAGTACCTGAGCACCCGCCGGCAGATCCTGCTCGACGCGGTCCTCCAGCACCTGACGCTGACGCTCGCCTCGGTGGCGCTGGGGCTGCTGATCGCGGTGCCGCTGGCGCTGCTGGCCCGGTTGCGGGGCTGGACGGCCGGGCCGGTGCTCGGCATCACCACGGTGCTCTACACGATCCCGTCGCTGGCGATGTTCTCGCTGCTGCTGCCGGTCTACGGGCTCTCCGCCACCCTCGTCGTGGTCGGCCTGGCGCTCTACTCCCTCACCCTGCTCGTCCGGAACCTCCTGGCCGGGCTGAACGGCGTCCCCGTCGAGGCCAAGGAGGCCGCGCGCGGCATGGGGTACGGGCCGGTGCGCCAGCTGCTGACCGTCGAACTGCCGCTGGCGGTGCCGGCGGCGATGGCCGGGCTGCGGATCGCCACGGTCTCCGCGGTCGCGCTCACCACCGTCGGCGCGATCGTCGGGTACGGCGGGCTGGGCAACCTCATCTACGCCGGGATGAACTCGTTCTTCAAGGCCCAGGTGCTCACCGCGTCGGTGCTGTGCGTGCTGCTGGCGGTCGTCTTCGACCTGCTGCTGCTCGGTGCGGAGCGGCTGCTGACGCCCTGGCGGCGGGCGGGCCGCCGGGGCCGGGTGCGGGCCCGGTCCGCCGCGCGGGACGGGCAGCCGGCCGCGGCCACCGGACGGCGGGCATGAACACCCTCTCCGCGGTGTGGAGCTGGCTGACCACCGGCGCCAACTGGTCGGGCGAGAACGGGGTCTGGCACCGGCTGGAGCAGCATGTGGTGCTCACCTTCGTCTGCCTGGTCATCAGCGCCCTGATCGCGCTGCCGGTCGCGGTGACGCTCGGCCACCTCGGGCGGGGCGGTGCGCTGGCGATCAACCTCGCCAACGTCGGGCGGGCGGTGCCGACCTTCGCGGTGCTGGTCCTGCTGCTGCTCACCCCGCTCGGCCGGCACGGGCAGTGGCCGACGGTCATCGCGCTGGTGCTGTTCGCGATCCCCCCGCTGCTGACCAACGCCTATGTGGGGATGCGCGAGGTGGACCGGGACGTGGTGCGGGCCGCCCGCGGTATGGGGATGACCGGGGGCCAGCTGGTGTGGCAGGTCGAGGTGCCGCTCGCCTTCCCGCTGGTGCTGACCGGCGTCCGGATCGCCGCCGTCCAACTGGTGGCCACCGCCACGCTCGCCGCGCTGGTGGGCGGCGGCGGGTTGGGCAGGATCATCACCGCGGGGTTCAACCTGGCCAGCACCCCGCAGGTGGTGGCCGGAGCGGTGCTGGTTGCGGTGTTCGCGCTGCTGATGGAGGCGGGATTCGAGCTGGTGGAGCGGTATGCGCCGGGGTGGGTGCGGGGGCGGGCGCGGTGAGGGCCGCTGCGGGCGGCGCCCTCGTGGCCGCCACGGCCCTCGCCGTCCTGGGCCTCACCGGCTGCTCCCACGGTCCCTCCCTGGAGACCCGGTCCGCGATCACCGCCCCGCCCGGCAACAGCCATGACCTGGCCATCGGTTCGGCCGGCTTCACCGAGAGCGAGCTGCTGGCCCAGATGTACGCGCAGCTGCTCCGCCATGCCGGCTACCGGACCCACGTCCTGACCGTCGGCAACCGGGAGCTGTACGAACCGGCGCTGGAGGTCGGCCAGATCGATGTCGTCCCTGAGTACGCCGCCACCTTCGCGGACTGGCTCAACGCCAAGAACAAGGGCTCCAAGGCGGCCCCGGTCGCCTCGCCCGACCTCGGCGCCACCCTGTCGGCACTGCGGTCGCTCGCCGCGCCCCGGGGGCTGACCGTGCTCCGGCCCGGCCGGGCCGTGGACCAGAACGCCTTCGCGGTGAGCGCCTCCTACGCCCGCACCCACCACCTCAGGACGCTCAGCGACCTGGGTCGCGCCAAGCTGCCGGTGCGCCTGGCGGCGGGCGATGAGTGCGTCCAGCGGCCGTTCTGCGCCCCGGGGCTGACGAAGACGTACGGGATCAACATCACCGCCATCGATCCCAAGGGCGTCGGCACCACCCCCGCCAAGCAGGCGGTGCAGAACGGGCAGGACCAGATGGTGCTGACCACCAGCACCGATGCCACCCTCGACCGGTTCGGGCTGGTGCTGCTCACCGACGACAAGAAGCTGCAGAACGCCGATTACGTCCTCCCCGTCGTCAACCGCGCCCGGGCCGGTGGCGCCCGCACCGCCGCCGCTCTCAACCGCCTCAACACGGTGCTCACCACCGCCGATCTGGCGCGCCTCAACGAGCAGGTGGACAGCTGGCGGCGGCTGCCGGCGGACGTGGCCCACCACTACCTCGTGGCGAAGGGGCTGTTGCCGAAGGGCTGAGGCGGGCGGCGGAGTGTTTCACGTGAAACAGCCATCGGCCCTCCTGCCACGCCGGCTGCCCGCCGCACTCACTCCGTGGGCACCGAATCGACCTCCGTCCGCTCCCGCGGCACCCCCGGCCGGCCCGAGCCGATGGTGCGGCGCAGCGCCTCGTGGAGCGTGGTCGGGGTGAGGACGCCGAGGAAGCGCCGGTCGTCGAGGACGGCGATCCAGCCGGCGTCGTGCTTGAGCATCTCGCTGAAGGCGGCCTTGAGGGTGCCGCCGACCGGTACCCAGGCCTCCATCCGGCGGGCGTGCCCGGCGACCGTGCCGTCGGCCCCCGCCAGCTCCTCCGTGCCCACCCAGCCGTGCAGTTCCCCGTCGTCATCGAGCACCACCGCCCAGCGGGCGCCCTCGGTCCGCAGCCGCCGGGCCGCCCCGGCGGCCGGTTCGCCGAGCCGGGCGAAGGGCGGACGTTCCAGGTCACCGCGGTCGATGCCGGTGACCGAGAGCTGCTTCAACGCCCGGTCGGTGCCCACGAACTCGGCGACGTAGGGGGTGGCGGGGGCACCCAGGACGCTGGCGGGGGTGTCGTACTGCTCGATCCGGCCGGCCCCGTAGACCGCGATCCGGTCGCCGAGCCGGACCGCCTCCTCGATGTCATGGGTGACCAGCAGCACCGTCTTGTGCAGGGTGGCCTGCAGCCGCAGGAACTCCTTCTGCAGCCGGTCGCGGACGACCGGATCGACCGCGCCGAACGGCTCGTCCATCAGCAGCACCGGCGGGTCCGCGGCGAGCGCCCGGGCCACTCCGACGCGCTGCCGCTGGCCGCCGGAGAGCTGCTCGGGGTAGCGGGCGCCGTGGACGGACGGGTCCAGACCGACCAGTTCGAGGAGTTCGGCGGCCCGCGCGCGGGCCTTGGCCTTCTTCCAGCCGGTCAGGAACGGCACGGTGGCGGTGTTGTCGAGCACGGTGCGGTGCGGGAAGAGGCCGGTCTGCTGGATGACGTAGCCGATCCGGCGGCGCAGCCGGACCGGATCGACGCCGGCGATGTCCGCACCGTCGACGCAGATCCGCCCGTGGGTGGGGTCGATCAGCCGGTTGACCATCATCATCGTGGTGGTCTTGCCGCAGCCGGACGGCCCGACGAGGGTCACCAACTCCCCCTCGTCGACCTCGAAGGAGAGGTCGTCCACGGCGGTGGTCCCGTCGGGGTAGCGCTTGGTGACGGACTCGAACCGGATCATTGCGCCATTGAATCCCGCCGCTGTGCGCCGGTCCCGTCATGCGGGCAATCGGGTGCGCGGGCCACCGTTCCGGGCGGGAGCGCCCCTTTGGCCCCTCAGACCAGCCGGTACCCGGCGCCCGGCACGGCCTCGATCACCGGCGGGTCGCCCAGCTTGGCGCGCAGTGCGCTCAGCGTGACCCGGACGGCGTTGCCGCGGTGGCGGGTGTGCTCCTCCCACACCTCCTCGATCAGTTCGTCCTCGCCGACCACCGCGCCCTCGGCGCGCAGCAGCACCTCCAGCACCCCGAACTCCTGGCGGGACAGGGCCAGCGGCCGGCCGTCCCGCAGCGCCCGTCCCTGCGCGGTGTCGGCCGTGACCCCGGCCCGTTCGATGACCTGCGTCCGGGCGGGCCGGCGGGCGCGCCGGCCCAGCGCCAGGACCCGGGCGACCAACTCCTCGTCCGTGAACGGCTTGGTCAGATAGTCGTCGGCACCCAGCCCCATGCCCAACCCGCCGGCCCGGTGGTGGACCGTGCCGGCGGCGGTGAGCATCAGCACCCGGGTCGGCAGCCGCTCCTGCGCCACCTGCCGGCAGACCTCATCTCCGTGCAGACCGGGCAGATCGCGGTCCAGGACGAGCACGTCGTACGTGCCGGGCCGCAGCCTGTCCAGAGCCTCATGGCCGTCATGGGCGAGGTCCGCGGTGATCGCTTCCCGGCGCAGCCCCGCGCCGATCCTGTCTGCGAGGACCGCCTCGCCCTCCACCACCAGAACGTGCATGGGCCATATGTACCCGAGGCGCCGGGGGATTCGCGGTATGCACGACGGCCGGTGGAGGTGGCTGCCGCCGCCGGGGCGGCGCGGCGGGGCCGTCCGAGTTGCTTCCGCCGCACCGCCTCTCCTCCTGCGGGATCCGGCCGCACCGGCGTGCTTACGATCCTGTCCGGCCACCGGTCGGAAGGGTGGAAGGGAACGCCACGATGAGAGCCGTAGCAGTCAGCGCATTCGGTGACCAGCCGCAGCTGATGGATCTGCCACAGCCCGAACCAGGGCCCGGCGAGGTCCTGGTGCGGATGTCCGCCGCCGGACTCAACCCCGTCGACTGGAAGCTCGCCGACGGGATGTTCGGCGACGCCGTCAAGGCCGACTTCCCCCTCGTGATGGGAACGGACGGCGCGGGCGAGGTGCTGGCGATCGGCGCCGGCGTCCGGCGGTTCACCGTCGGGGACGCGGTGTTCGGCCAGTTCCAGCGGCCGGAGCACGGCGGCGGGTCGTACTGCGAGCTGGCCGTCACCGAGGAGGACCGCATCGCACACGCCGCCCGCACCGTCACCTACGCGACCTCCGCCGCCCTGCCGACGGCCGGCATGACGGCGTACAACCTGGTCGAGGAGACCCGGATCGGTGAGGGCCGGCGGGTGCTGATCGTCGGTGCGACCGGCGGCGTCGGCACCTTCGCCACCCAGCTGGCGGCCGGCCGGGGCGCCGAGGTGATCGCCACCGCCCGCCCGGCCATGGCGGAGCTGATGCGGAACCTGGGCGCCGCGGAGACCGTCGACCACACCGCGGACGCGGTCGCCGACCAGGTCCTGGCGGCCCACCCGGACGGGGTGGACGTGCTGATCGACATGACCAGCGGGCCCGCGGAGTTCGCCGAGCTGACCCGGACCGTACGGGACGGCGGGACCGCCGTCTCGCTCATCGGCTCGGCCGACGCCGACGACCTGACCGAACGCAATCTGCGCGGCTTCAACTTCGTCAACCGCCCCTCCCCACAGCTCCTGGAGATCCTCGCCGGCCAGGTCGACGCGGGCCGGCTGACCGTCCTGGTCGGCCGGGAGGTCTCCCTGGAGGAGGCCCCGGAGGCGCTGAACGCCAGCCGCACCGGGCGGGCACAGGGCAAGACCGTGCTGGACATCTGACCATCCGTCACGGGCGCTGCCGGGCCGCCGCCCCGGCCCGCCACGCCCGCCCCGCCGCCCGCACCGCCGGCGGCCCCGCCGCAGCCAGCGCCGCGGTGAGCACACCCGCCCCGGCCAGCCACCACACCCCGGTGCGCAGCGGGTCGGTCACCGCGTCGGCGTAGGCGTCCGCGGCGGGCCGGGAGACCAGCGCGGGCAGCGCGTCCAGGGTGCGGCCACGGAGCAGCGCCAGCGCCGCGGCCAGCAGGGCGGCGGCCGCCGCGCTCCCCGTCCCGGCGCAGATCAGCGCCCGCCGCCGGCGCCGCGCCAGCAGCAGCCCGCCGCCCAGGCACAGCACCGCGGCCGGCGGCAGCAGCCGCGCCCCGTGGCCCACGAGGTCGTAGACGGTCCGGACCCGTGGCACATCGGGGGCCTTGAGCAGCACGATCTCCACCCCCGACCGCGGCACCCGGCGCAGCAGGTCCAGGCCCATGCCGTTGTGCGACACCTCGCGCCGGACCCGCTCGACGACCGGTGTGAGGTCGAGGGTGACCGCGGAGCGGCCGGGGGCGGTCAGGGTGCCGTCCAGGGTCCGGTGGGCGGTGCGGTGCACGCCGTTCCACATGGCGGGGAAGCCGCTGCCGGTGACGACCTGGCGCACCTGCCGGGCCACGAACCCGCGGATGCCGCGGGTGAAGCGCTGCCGCACGGCCGGGCGCTGGGCGGGGGAGACGGCCTTCAGCAGCCCGTCGAGCCGGACGTGCGTCATCACCCCGTCCGTCACATCGTCGATCACGGCCCGCTGGACGGCGGCGTTCTGGGCCAGCGGTGCCACCGAGGCCACATAGCTGTCGGTCTCGGTCAGCTCGGCCCGGGCCCAGGTGGCCACCAGGCTGAGCGGCAGCAGGACGGCCCCCACCACCAGCAACACCCCGCCGGCCAGGGCCCGTCCGCGCCACCGGGGTGCGCCCGGCGGCCGTTCCCGCTCCGTCACCCGCCCGCCGGGGCGTACGGGTGAGCTCGCTGACATCGCGTGGTCCTTCCTCCGCGGCGGCCTGCGGCCACCTTCCAGGCAAGTGCCGCCGCCCGCCGCCCGCGACCGGGACCGGTGCCAATGGGTGACCCGCCGCGCGGCGGTCGTGCCGTGACGTGCCCGCCGCGCGGCGGGGCCCTCACGCCCGGCGCACCCCGCGCGCCCGCCGGACCGCCCGCACCACTCCGGGCCCCAGCAGCGCCGCCACCGCGACGGCCGCCGCCCACCAGCCCCAGTGGCCGCCGCCGGCGTCGGCGCGGGACTCCGGGAGGTCGTCGACGTCGCCGGAGCAGGCGGCCGGGGCGTAGTTGCCGTCCACGTAGACACAGGCGGTGGCGGCGGCCCGCAGGGTGCCGGGGGCGGCGGAGGGGGCGCTGCCGGGGCGGTCGCCGAGGACGGCGGAGGCGGTGAACACCTGGACGTCGTGCGCGGGCAGGTCGGAGCGCCAGGTGACGGTCTGCCGCCCCATGCCGTGGCCCTGGACGAGGCCGCGGGACGCGGTGGCGGAGGTGGTGGTGGCCGGCATCCGCTGTTCGATGCGGGCGCCGTGCACCGCCTCGGCGCCCAGGTTGTGCACGGTGATGCGGTAGTCGAGCCGCCGGCCCGCCTCGGTGTCGTCGGCGCCGTCGGTCACCTCCACCGTCACCGATACGGCGGGCGGCGCCTGCGGTGCGAGGGCGGCGGCGGACGGGGCGGCGAGCGCGGCAGTGCACGGCAGTGCGCAGACGGCGGCGGTGCGCAGCGCGCGGACAGCGGTGGTTCTCATGCCGTCATCCGAGCACCGCGGCACCCCAAGGCGGCGGCAGACGGCCCGGTCCCCTGGCGGGGTTCACCCGAGTGAGGGGGCGGCCGCGGGCCCTCAGTGCCGGTGGGGTCCCTGACGGTGCACCGGGCCGTGGGCGTCCTCGCAGTGCTCGCCGGGGGGCTGCTCCGGCCCGGTGTCCAGGCCGGGTCCCGGGCTGAGCGTCAGCAGGTCGTCCGCGCCGCCCTGTTCGCCGAGGTGGTCGACCTGAAGGGTGGCGTGGGTGATCCCGTACCGGCGGCTCAGCAGTTCCTGGAGGGTGCGGCGGACCTTGTGGCAGTCGCCGCCCGGGGCCACCAGGATGTGCGCGGACAGCGCCGGCTGTCCGGAGGTGATCTGCCAGATGTGCAGGTCGTGCACCTCGACGACCTCGTCCTGGCCGACCAGGTGATCGCCCAGCGCGTCGGGGTCGACGCCGGCCGGCGCGGCCTCCATGAAGATCCGCCCGGACTCCCGCACCAGCCCCGTCCCGGCCCGCAGCATCAGCGCCACCACCACCAGCGAGGCGATCGCGTCGGCCCGCTCGAAGCCGGTGGTCAGCACGATCAGGCCGGAGATCGCGGTGGCGACGAAGCCGAACAGGTCGGTGAGGATGTGCTGGTAGGCGCCCTCGACGTTCAGGCTGGAGCGGTTGGCCCGGGAGAGCAGCCAGGTGCAGATCAGGTTCACCACGATCCCGGACAGCGCGGTCACCAGCACCAGCCCGCCGGTCACCTTGGGTGGGGTGATCAGCCGCTGCACCGCCTCGTACGCCAGCCAGACCGACAGCAGCAGCAGGGTGATGCCGTTGGCCTGTGCGGAGAGGATCTCGGCGCGCTTGAGCCCGTAGGTGAAGCCGCCGCGCGCCGGCCGGGCGGCCAGCCGCATCGCGATCAGGGCCAGCACGATGGAGACCGCGTCGGTGAGCATATGGGCGGCGTCCGAGATCAGCGCCAGCGACTGTGCCAGCACACCGATGACGACCTCGACGGCCATGTACGCGGTGAGCAGGAGGAGCGCGGCCCGCAGCCAGCGGCGGTCGGCGTCCGGTGACACCCCGTGGCTGTGGCCGTGGCCGTGGCTGTGCGCGTGCTCGGTCATGGGCGCGCTCCTTCCTGAGGCCCTCGCTGGGAAGCAAACCGCACTTCGGCGAAAGATCCAAAGGCTGCACCGGTGACCGTTGTCATTACCGTCGAACGGACTGTCGTGCCTGGTCGGAGCGGTGCTCGGCGGAGGCTCGCGGGAGCGGTGCACGGAGCCCGACCCTCCGGTCACCAGGGGTGGCGGATCCCGCCCGGGCGCCGCCGCAGCCGATAGCATCCGGCCACACCACCGCGACGGGGAGAGCACCATGGCGGAGCACCGTCCCGCACCGGGCACCGGCCAGGTCCTGGCGACCCTCGGCCTGCTGGGCGCCGTCGCCGTGCTGGCCCGGCACCACGAGGGCCTGCCGTTCTGGCTGGGCGCCCTCCTCGGGGTGGCCGCCGTCCTCGGCTACCTGGTCTGGTTCGACTCCCCGCGCGGCTTCTGGCAGTGGCTGCTGGCCGTCCTGGGGTTCTGCGCGGCGTTCCTGTTCGCCGGGCAGTTCCTGATCTCCCTGCTGGCGTGAGGGCGGCGACCCGGCGGGCGGCCGCCCCCGGCGGGTCGTGTCATTTCCAGCGTCGGAGCGTAGGGATGCAAATCGTGGGGGCGCTCCGGTACGCCCCGGCCGCGGCTATCGGACGGCCGGCGGCCTCGTGCTGGGCCGCGGCGGCCGGCGATGCGGTGAGCGCCTGAAGGCTCAGTACCGCTGCCAGAGCGACTGCTGCGGTGGCGCACATGGATGCCGCGGAACGTGCGGAGTGAAGGGTCACGCTGCTCCCTGCGAGAACGACGGGAAAGGTAGGGAGCGGAGTGGACCATGAAATAAGCCTGGAGATCAAATGCGGCAACGCCTTGGCGTGCGCAAATGGTAGATAGGCCGTAATTCGCCTCAGGGGGCCTGGCGGCCCGCCTCTCGGCCCCTCTCGGATTGGTCGAGGGTGGCGAGGTGTTCGGCGACTCGATCGGCCTCGGGGGCGTCGAGTTCTTGGAATATGCCAAAGGCATATTCCCACACTTCGCGCGCGATGTCGCGGCGGCCTTGGCGCAGTCGGATGGCGGCCAGTGCGTCCAGGGCCCGTGCCTGCTGCTCCCGGGCCTGGATCCGGTCCGCCAGGGCGATCGACATCTCCAGGTGTCCGGCGGCGGCGTCGATGTCGCCCAGGGCCGCCTGCGCCGTGCCGAGTCGGTGCAGGGCGTGCGCTTCTTCGTGAGCGGCGCCGATGGCGCGGGCGAGTTGCAGGGCCTTGTGGTGGTGGTCGACGGCCTCCGCGTGGCGGTCGAGGCGGTGGTGTGCGAGGCCGAGGCCGATCAGCGAATTTGCCTCGTTCCGACGGTCGCCGAGTCGGCGGAACATGAAAAGGCATTCCTGGTACATATCCAGGCCGGAGGTGATGTCCTGCGCGTCACGGGAATCGACGAGAAGTCCGGCAAGATTTGCCTGAATGGTGACCTGGACGGCGGGGTTTCCTAGAGTGGAACTCAGCCGCAAAGCCTCTTCGTAGGAGCGCCTCGCCATGGCTGCATTGCCCGTTCGCGTATGTAAATCTCCGAGATTGTTGATGCACTTTGCCGCGCCGCCGGTGTCCTGTGCGAGCTGGAAATTGTGAATGGCGTGGGTGAAATGCTTCAGGGCGTCCTGATGGTGGCCGAGGTAGAGCAGGGCGATGGCGATGTTGTTCTCGCAGCCGGCCCGGGCCCAGGTGTCGCCCGAGCGGAGATGGATCTTCAGCGTCTCCCGGTGCAGGCTGAGCGCCTCATGGCTCTGCCCGAGGTGCCATTTGATCAGCCCCAGGGTGCGGAGGGCCTCGGCCTCCGCACCCGTGGCCTCCGTCTCGCGGGCCAGACCGAGGGCCCGCCAGGCGGCCTCTTCGGCCTGGGGGTAGCGCGAGGTGTTGGCGTGGGTGGTGCTGAGGGCGAGCAGCGCCAGGCACAGCGCGTACCGGTCGCCCGCCCGCTCCCAGTGGTCCACCGCGTGGCGCTGCATCCGGTCGGCGTCCGTCCAGTGGCACTCGGAGTCCAGGAACCCGGCGAGGGCGTGGCTCAGCCCGGCCGCGTGACCGGCCGGTCCGTGCGTACGCGCATGGCGCTCCGCGGTCAGGAGGTTGGAGCGCTCCGTCGTGAACCATTCCCTGGCGTCCTCCGCATGCCGGAGGACCGGCAAGGGAGCGCCCTTTGTGAGGTCCGGCCGCGGCAGCCGTACCCGGCGGGGAAAGAGCAGCCGGTCGGCGGCGTCCGCGGTACGGAGATAGCAGTCGATCAGTCGGCGAACGGCGCGCTCGCGTTCCTCCTCCGGATCCTCGGAGAAGGCCAGGGTCCGTGCGTACTCCCCCAGGAGATCGTGGAAGCGGTAGCGGTACGGGGCCGGTTCCTGCAGCAAGTGGGAGTGCAGCAGGGTTTCCAGCACCTGCTCGGTTTCGCCCAGGGGAAGGTTCAGCAGGGCGGCGGCCGCATGCGGTCCGAACTCCGTGCCCAGATGGAGGGCGAGGAGCCGGAAGGCGCTCTGCTGCGTTGCCGTCAGGTGCTGGTACGACATCTCGAAGGCACGCGCTATCGCCGAGTAGCCGTCCTGCAATTCGCCCAGCCTGCCCGGCCCCCGGGACAGCCGTTCCCGGAGTGTGGCGAGCGTCCAGGACGGCCGGGCGTTGAACCGGTTGGCGGCGATTTCGATGGCCAGCGGCAGATAGCCGCACAACTGGACGATGTGGTCCACGGCGCCGGCGTCGCGGGTGCGCTCCTCGCCGGCGAACCTCCGGAACAGCGCGGTCGCCTCGTCCGGGAGAAGGACGTCGAGCGCCAGCCAGTTGGCGCCGGGCAGTCCCGCCAGGTGGCGGCGGCTGGTGATGAGGAGCAGCGACGGCGAGCCGCTGTCGGGCAGCAGCGGCCGCACCTGGTCGGTGTCCGCGGCATCGTCCAGGATGACCACCGCCCGCTTGTGGGCGAGCAGGGTGCGCCACAGCGCCGTACGCTCCTCGATCTCACCGGGAACATCGGCGGGCGCAACTCCCAGCAGTCGGAGCAGGGTTGCCAGCGCCGCCCCGGCGGTCAACGGGTCCTGGATCCTGGCGTGGGCGCGCATGTCCAGATAGATCTGGCCGTCGGGGAACCGCTCACCGAGGCGGTCGGCCGCGCTGACCGCCACTGCCGTCTTCCCCACGCCGGCCATACCGGAGATCGCTTCCAGGGCGATGATGCCGGGGGCCGGGCCGGAGTCGCCGTGCGGCCGGACGGCGGCATCGACGGCGGCGCAGAGCCGGCGCAGCTCCGCCTGCCGTCCGACGAGCGAGGTGTGGCGGGGCAGGTTCCGCGGGGGCGGGACGACCGGGGGCTCGTCCGGGCGGGCGGACGAGCGGTGCGGGAGCGAGGAGCGGCGTGCATCGGCGGGGAAGGGGATCAGTTCCGCCAGCGGTGTCCGTCGCAGGATGTCCTGGTGGACCCGTGCCAGCTGCTCACTCGGATCGGCGCCGAGCTCGTCACGGAGTACCCGGCGGGCATTTTGGTAGACGCGCAGGGCTTCGGGGTGCCGGCCACAGCCGTAGTAGGCCAGCATGAGGAATTCCAGCAGGGTTTCGTCGTGCGGGTGCTGGGCGGTCAGGGACGACAGCGGCCCGATCACACCGTGGAAGCGGTGCAGCCGCAGCTCCGCCGCGATGCGGGAGGTGGCGGCGCCCAGCCGCTCCTCGGCCAGCCGGGCGCGTATCCGCTCCGGCCAGATCCCGGGCAGGCCGGCCAGCGCCTCCTCCTCCCACAGGGCCTCGCCCTCGTGGAACAGCGCCGCCGCCGCGGCGTCGTCGCCGGTGTCGGACCGCGCCCGTGCCTGGGCGGTCAGCCGCTGGAAGCGGTGCCAGTCGACGCACTCCTGGTCGATGCGCAGGGTGTAGGTGTGCGCGTGATGGGTGATGGCCGGCGGCTGTCCCCCGGCGGGCGGCGCCGGCAGGGAGGCGGTCGCCGTACGGATCGCCCGGCGGACGCGTGAGACATGGGTGTGCACGGACTCCCGGGCCTTCTTCGGGGAGCCGTTGTCCCACAGTCGGTCGATGAGGGTTTCCATGGCCACGGGGCGTCCGGCGGACAGCGCGAGCGAGGCCAGAATGCAGCGTTCCTTGTCGGACCCGAGGCTGAGTCTGTTCTCCCGGGTGCCGAGACAAATGGGGCCGAGAACGTAAATCTCCATCAGCGCCTCCCCCTGTCGGCGCACCATCTGGTGCATCGAGCATGGCACTCGCCAGGGGCAGAGGCCAGAACGCCTCGGAGAGGCTGGCTGAATCAGACCGTGCGTGCCGTGGACTCCCACGACGTCCGCAGGGAATGCTGAACCGAACCGTGACGTACCGGGACGGGGGCCGCGAGTGCATCAGGGCGGGAACTTCATAGGGGGCTCGGCCAGGCTGGAAGGGCCCAACATCCAGGCGGGGGAAATTCACGGGGGTGTCCACTTCCACGCCCGTGCCGCGGAGGCGCCGGCAGCGGGACCCCCCGTTCCCCGGCAACTCCTGCCGGTCTCACCGCACTTCACCGACCGCGAGTGCGACCTGGCGCTGCTGAACAGCCTCCTCGTGGGCCGCGCGGAGGAGTCGACACCGCTGATCGTGGTGTCCGGGCCGGCCGGCATCGGGAAGACGGCGCTGGTGTCCCGGTGGCTGCGGACCACCACCGAGCGGTTTCCGGACGGCCAGCTCTACGCCGATCTGCGCGGCCATGCGTCGGACGGTCCCGCGACGCCGTCCGAGCTGCTCGGCCAGTTCCTGCGCGCGCTGGGGGCCGGCCCGCTCCCCGCGACCCTGGCCGAGCAGGCCGCGCTCTGGCGCTCGGTCACGGCCGGTCTCCGCGTCTGCGTGATGCTGGACAACGTGTTCTCCGCCGCCCAGGTCCGCCCGTTGCTGCCGGGCGGCCGGCACGCGCTGGTCGCGGTCACCAGCAGGCACCGCCTCACCGGCCTGCGGGCGGACGGCGCGCTCTACCACCAGCTGGGGCTGCTGGATCCGGCCGCCGCCGAGGAGGTGCTCTCCCGCGGGGTCGGTGCGGACCGGGTCCGCAGCGAGGCGCAGGAAACCCGCCAACTGATCGACCTGTGCGGGGGGTTCCCGCTGGCGCTGTGCCTGGCGTCCGCCCGTCTGGCCTCCCGTCCCCGGCAGCCGATGCGTTCCCTGGTGGACGCCCTCAACCGGCAGGACCGGCTGGCCGCACTCGCCATCGAAGGAGAGTCCTCCGTGAACCACGCACTGGACGAGTCGTACGCGGTGCTGACCGGCGAGGCGGCCCGGCTCTACCGGCGGCTGGCCCTGGCACCGGCCCAGGTGCTGGACACCCGTCTCGCCGCCGCGGCCGCCGGGATCCCGCTGGGCGAGGCCGAGCAGCTGCTCGATGTGCTGGTCGAGGCCAACCTCATCGAGGACATCGGACCGGACAGCTATCGATTCCACGATCTGGTCCGGCTGCACGCCGAGCAACGGGGGCAGTCGGACGAGCAGCCGGCGCACCGGACGGAGTTACTCCGACGTGTGTGCGAATGGTATTTGGCCACCGCCACGGAGGCCCAGTGCCGCCTGTCGCCGATCCAGCTGACCCTGCGCCGGACCTACCGCTACGAGCCGGAGCTGCCGGCCCCGTTCCAGGACGGGGCCGGGGCCCTGGCCTGGCTCGAGACGCGCCGTATGGACCTCCTCGCCGCGGTGCGGGCCGCGTACGAACAGGGCTGGGACGATCTGGCGTGGCAACTCGTCGATGCGCTGTGGCCGTTGTTCCACCGGCTCCGCTACCACGACCTGTGGGTGGACGCCCACGACATCGGACTGCGAGCCGCCCGGCGCAGCGGGGACCGCTCGGCGGAGCGCCAGATGCTCAACTCCGGCGCCATCGGCTTCAGCGTCGCCGGCCGCGTCGACGAGGCCATCAGATGGTTCTCCTGGTCCCTGGAAGCGGCCCGCGAGGCCGGTGACGCCCGGGACGAGGGGCAGGCGCTGCACGGCATCGGCTCGGCGCACCGGCAGGCGGGCCGGTTCCGCGAGGCCACCGCGTTCCTGCGCCGGGCCATCGACACCTGGGAGGCGGCCGGCTACCCGCGCGGAGCGGCGCTGTCACGCATCGTCCTGGGCGAGATGGCACTGGAGAGTGCGGGCGCGGAGTGGGACGGCCGGCGTGCGGTGGAGTACTTCGAGCAGGCGCACCGCACGCTGCTGGCGGTGGACGACCCGTACGACGCCGCGCGGGCGCTCGCCTTCCGCGGCCGGGCCCGTGCGGTCGACGGGGACTACCGGACGGCGGTGTCCGAGCTGAGGGAGGCGCTCGCGTTCTTCGAGGCGGCCGGAGCCACCCCCTGGCAGGCACGGATCCTGGAGATGCTCGGGACGAGCGCCGCGGAACACGCGGACGCCGCGGCGGCGCGCGACTGCTTCGCGCGGGCGAGGCAGTTGTACGCGCTGCAGAGCCCGTCGGACGCCGGCCGGGTCGGGGATCTGCTGGCCGCGCTCCCGGCGGAGCCGGCAGATCCCCGGTACGGGCCACCCGGGCAGGCGTCGGACGCCTGACCCCGAGGCGGCCCGTGGGGTGGGTCAGCTGAGCGAGAGCACCGTCAAGGGCAGCAGTTCCTCCAGCGGGTGCCCGGTGACCACCAGCCCGTGCAGGCACGAAGCCATCAGGGAGTACTCCCAGGCCGCCCGGGTGCGCCCGGGCGGCGGCGGTGCCGACCGGATGAACGCGGACCGCAGGAGTCGGCAGCTGCCGATGCGTTCGGCGACCGCCCAGCCGCCGCCGATCAGCGGTATCCCCGCCAGTCGGCAGCCCGTGTACCGGCTGAGGAGGTCCCGCAGCCAGCCGACCGCGCTCTCGGGCGGCCACGGGCGGGCGCCATGCAGCACATCGGCGCAGGCGAGCCAGCGTTCATCGCGGCACCGTTCGGCGTCCACCGCGACGTGTTCGTCCGTCTCGGCGGCCCTCGTGCGATCCGCGTGGGACCAGGTCCCGGTGAACCACGCGCACGCCGGCGCGGAGGGCCAGCCGCCCTCGGGCCTGCCGTCCCCGGGCCCGCTCACTGCGACGGCGACCGCGAGAGCGGCGGGCTGCCCGACCGCCCGGCCGGGCATCACCTGTACCCTCCGTCGTCCCCGGTCGGCCCAGACCGCTCCCGCGGCCGGCACCGCCCTCATGCGGACACCCCCGTGCCCGTGCCGTACGGTCCGTGCGGCGCGGCGGCCCACGAGGCCAGCGGCGGTGGCAGCGGCAGCGGCGTGGTGGGGGCCGGGTGGGCCGGCTGACCGAGGCCGAGCAGCCGGTACAACAGGTGCCGCATGTTCCGGCTGAACCGGCCGGGCTCGGAGGTGATACGTGCCGCGATGGCGTCGTACTCCGCCCGCTGGTGCCGGCGGAATTCGGCGGCGGCGTACGCCAGTTGGCTCTTGAGGGAGTGCGCTGGTGAGAGGGCGAGTGCGGTCCGGGCGAGGTCGGCGGCCGGGGACGCGGGGTTGATCTCCTGTTCCGGCGAGGCGGCCAGCAGGATCGGGACCTTGGCCAGCGTGCCGTACAGGGTCACCGAGCCGTGGTCCCCGACGATGGTGTCCGCCGCGATCAGGAGGGGGCGCCAGTCCGCTTCCGGAGGGATGACCGCGATGCCGCGCTGGACGCATCGCGACAGCCAGGCGTGCACCTGCCAGGGACTGTGCCCGGACCAGACGTTGGGGTGCACCAGCACCGCCACCCTGCGGTTCCGCCCGGTCAGCTCCAGCAGCCGGGGCAGCAGCGTCTCGATCGCCCCGAAGGACGAGCCCGCCCCCCAGGTCGAGACGACCGCGATCAGCTTCTGGCCCTTGCCCATCCCGAGCGCCCGGCGGTATGCCGCACGCCGGGGCAGGCTGGCCACCATCCGGTCGTGCACCGGGTCCCCGACCACCGTGGCCACCGGCAGCGCCTCCGGACAGGACTCCGCCAGGCCCCGGAGGTCCTCGCGGTGCGCCAGCACCACCGCGGCGGGCAGCGCCCGGCCCTCCGGGGCGATGTCCTGCCGCCCGAGTCCGGCCACCCGGGTGTCGGTCCCTTCGGTGACCCGCTTCAGGAAGTTGGCCCCGTGCGGCAGCATGACCAGCGGCGCCCGGACCTTCTCCACCCCGCGGGGCCCGGCGGCCAGCGCGAGGTCGAACTCCATCCGCACGGCTTCGTCCCAGGGCAGTACCGCGCTGCCCAGCCGGTCGAGGAGTTGCGCCACCCCCGCGCTGAACGGGTGGGGCGGCGCGGTGAAGACGACCTGGATCCGAAGGTCCGAACCCAGCAGGGAAACGACCTCGTGCAGTCGTTTCACATAGGTCACGGTGTGCGCGATGACCAGGACCCGCTTGCGTCCCGGGAGGGTCAGCCACTCCCGGAGGTGGGCACGGCCGTCGGTGAACTCTCGCAATGCCGTCACAGCATCCCCCATGTCTGCTCGATGTCGACGCTGCTGCGGACCGTGCTTCGCGGCGGTCCGCACCAGGGGGGTGCCCGTACGGCCGGGCGAAAGCCTTGCCGCACCCTTGCGGAAACCTTGCGGCCCGTCCCGGTCGCCGCCGCGTACCCGCCGGTCAGTAGAGTGCGGTCCCCGTCACCGAGCCAGTTCCGAGGTATCCGGCAGTGAGCCCCGCACCCTCCGCCCCGGCCGGCCCCGCCGCCCTGACCGTCGTCGGCATCGGCGCCGAGGGCTGGGCCGGACTGCCCGACGCGTCCCGGCAGGCGCTGCACGACGCCGAGGTGCTGATCGGCGGGGCCCGCCAGCTCGCGCTGCTGCCCGCGGCGTGCCCGGGCGAGCGGGTGCCGTGGCCCTCGCCGCTGCGCCCCGCCGTCGCCGGGCTGCTCGCCGCCCACGCCGGGCGCCGGGTCGCCGTACTGGCCAGCGGCGACCCGATGTTCCACGGGATCGGGCGGACGCTGACCGAGGTGCTGGCGGAGACCGGCGCTACGACGGTGCCGCGCGTCCTGCCGCACCCCTCCTCGGTCTCCCACGCCTGCGCCCGGCTCGGCTGGCCGGTCGAGGACACCGAGGTCATCACGGTCGTCGGGCGCCCCGTCGAGAGTGTGGCGCGGGCGCTGTACGACGGCCGCCGCCTGCTGGTGCTGTCCGCCGGCGCCGGCACCCCCGCCGAGGTCGCCGCCCTGCTGCGGGCGCACGGCTTCGGCCCGACCCGGATCCGGGTGCTGGAGCAGCTCGGCGGTCCCGGCGAGCGGATCACCGAGGGGGCGGCCGACGGCTGGGACCTACCGCCCGGCGACCCGCTGAACCTGCTGGCCCTCGACTGTGCCCGCGCGCCCGGCACACCGGCCCTGGGCACCGTCCCCGGCCTGCCCGACAGCGCCTACGAACACGACGGGCAGCTCACCAAGCGCCAGGTCCGCGCCGCCACGCTCGCCGCGCTGGCCCCCGCCCCCGGCGAACTGCTGTGGGACATCGGCGGCGGCTCCGGCTCGATCGCCGTCGAATGGCTGCGGGCCCACCGCAGCTGCCGCGCCGTCAGCGTCGAGCGGGACGCCGTACGGGCCGAGCGGATCGGCCGCAACGCCCGCACCCTCGGCGTCCCCGCACTGCGCGTGGTGCACGGTGCGGCGCCCGCGGCACTGGCGGACCTGCCGACGCCGGACGCGGTGTTCATCGGCGGCGGTCTGACCGCCCCCGGGCTGCTGGACGCCTGTTGGGCGGCGCTGCCCCCGGGCGGCCGGCTTGTGGCCAACACCGTGACGCTGGAGTCCGAGGCACTGCTCGCCGACCGGTACCGGCGGTACGGCGGCGACCTGGTCCGGCTCGCGGTCTCCCACGCGGTACCGGTGGGCGGCTTCACCGGCTGGCGGCAGGCGATGCCGGTGACCCAGTGGGCCGCGGTCAAACCGGCCGCCGGACCGGCCTGAACCGCTCGCCCCCGCACCCGCCGCCCACCGGCCGCACCTGCCGCCCGCCCCGGCACCCGTCCGCCACCCGGCACCCCGCCCGTCTCCCCCCCCCGCAGTCCAGGAGCCCGAACACCATGACCGTCCACTTCATCGGCGCAGGTCCCGGCGCCGCCGACCTGATCACCGTGCGCGGCGCCCGTACCCTCGCCGCCTGCGGGGTGTGCCTGTACGCCGGCAGCCTGGTGCCGCGGGAACTGCTCGCCGAGTGCCCGCCCGGCGCGCGGCTGATCGACACCGCGCAGTTGGACCTGGACACCATCACCGCCGAGATGGTCCGGGCCCACGAGGAGGGCCATGACGTCGCCCGGCTGCACTCGGGCGACCCGTCGGTCTTCAGCGCGGTCGCCGAGCAGATGCGCCGGCTGGACGCGGCCGGGGTGCCCTACGACGTGGTGCCGGGCGTCCCCGCGTTCGCCGCCGCGGCCGCCGCCCTCAAGCGCGAGCTGACCGTGCCGACCGTCGGCCAGACCGTCATCCTCACCCGCGTCGCCCAGCGCGCCACCCCCATGCCCGAGGGCGAGGACCTGGCGACCCTGGGCCGCAGTGGGGCGCTGCTGGTGCTGCACCTGGCCGCGATGTACGTCGACCGGGTCGTCGACGAGCTGCTGCCGCACTACGGGGCGGACTGCCCGGCCGCCGTGGTCGCGATGGCCTCCCGCCCCGACGAGCTGGTGCTGCGCGGCACCCTCGCCGACATCGCCGGCCAGGTGAAGGCCGCGGGCGTGGTCCGTACGGCCGTGATCATCGTGGGCCGCACCCTGGGGGCCGAGCAGTTCCGGGACAGCCACCTGTACTCGACGGACCGGGAACGGCCGCACGGCCCCTGCGGCGTCTGACTGATCATATGACCGCATAGGGGTGAATGTCGGTTATCCGCTCTCCGGGGGCCGGTAAGGAACGTCCACACCGAGGGACACCGCACCGCCGGAGACCACCGGACCGACCGACCGAAGGAGCCCCCACGATGCGCACCCAACTGGCCGCCGGGGCGGCCGCCGCCGTCCTGCTGACCCTGTTCGGCGGCACCGCCGCCTTGGCTGACGACAACGGCAGCGCCGTCCGTACGGCGTCCGACCCCAACCCGACCGACCACTCGCGCTGGATGCACGACGGCACCGCGGCGCGGCCGGCCGACAGCAGCTACCCCGCCCGGACCGGCGAGCGCTACGAGCGCACCCGGCCCTACGAGGGCAACAGCCGTGTCGAGCGCCCCCGTTGGATGAACGACAGCCCGCTGCGGCTGACCACCTGCGCCCTGGGCACCGCACTGTCGTCGCTGACCGGCAGCGGCCGGGACTGCGTCGCGGACCGGATGGGCATGCGCGTCCGGGCCGCCCGGCACAAGTAGGTCCGGCCCCTACCGGGGTGGGGTGCTCCGGCGGGCGGGGCCGGGTCCACGCGGCTCCGCCTGCCCCACCACCATCCCCGCGCGGTCGATGCACACCACATCGACCGCGACCGGCGCGCCGCGCAGCACCGCCAGCGCCTCGTCCCGCGCCGTCGCCGCCACCAGGTCACCCAGTGGCACCCCGGCCGCCGCACACAACTGCAGGGCCGCCAGGCCGGTGTTGGCCCCGGCCACCGCGTCCGCCAGCTCCTCGTCGGCGCCGCCGCGGCGGGCCAGCTCCGCCAGGAACCCCTTGTCCACCTGGGACCGCGCGGAGTGCAGGTCCAGGTGCCCCGCCGCCAGCTTCGACAGCTTGGCGAACCCACCGCAGATCGTCAGCCGGTCCACCGGGTGCCGCCGCAGGTACTTCAGCACCGCCCCCGCGAAGTCCCCCATGTCCAGCAGGGCGTCCTCGGGGAGCTTGTGCAGTGCGACCACGGTCTTCTCCGACGTGGACCCGGTGCACCCCGCCACATGCGTACGCCCCGCCGCCCGTGCCACATCCACCCCGCGCCGGATGGAGTCGATCCACGCCGAGCAGGAGTACGGCACCACGATCCCGGTGGTCCCCAGAATCGACAGCCCGCCCAGGATGCCCAGCCGCGGGTTCCAGGTACTGCGCGCGATCTCCTCCCCGTGATCGACCGAGATCTCCACCTCGACGTCCGGCCCGGCGTTCGGCACCGCTCCGGCGCCGCCGTACCGCCGGGCGACCTCGCTCAGATGCTCCCGGATCATCTGCCGCGGCACCGGGTTCACGGCCGGCTCGCCGACCTCCAGCGGCAGCCCCGGCCGGGTCACCGTCCCCACCCCCGGCCCGGCCCGGAACACCACCCCGGAGCCGGGGGGCAGCCGGCGCACCCGCGCCCGGATCAGCGCCCCGTGCGTCACATCCGGATCATCGCCCGCGTCCTTGACCACCCCCGCCATGGCGCTGCCGGCCTCCGCGTCCAGCTCCTCCACCGCCAGCGCGAAGGACGGCGTCTGCCCCTTCGGCAGGGTGATCGTCACCGGGTCCGGGAACTCCCCGCTCAGCAGCGCCGTGTACGCGGCCGTGCTCGCCGCCGTCGCACAGGCACCGGTCGTCCAGCCGTGCCGCAGCCCGGTGTGCGCCAGCTGCGCACTCCGCCCGCCGGCGGCCGGACCTCCCGGAGCCGCGCCGCCGCCCGGCCCCGTACCCTGCGGTTGCGCTTCACCCACGGAGGAACCCACATCCCATGTCCGACGCAGCCCGTCCGCCGCGCCACGTCCTGATCCTCGGCGGTACGACGGAGGCCCGCCGCCTGGCCGCGGCGCTGGCCCCGGACCCGTCCCTGCGCGTGACGAACTCGCTGGCCGGCCGGGTCGCCGCCCCACGGCTGCCCGCGGGGGAGGTGCGCATCGGGGGGTTCGGCGGCCCCGACGGCCTGGCCCGCTGGCTGCGCGCGCACGCGGTGGACGCGCTCATCGACGCCACCCATCCTTTCGCCGGCACGATCAGTCAGAACGCGGCCCGGGCGGCCGCCACCGCCCATGTTCCCCTGCTGGCGCTGCGCCGTCCCGGCTGGGTACCGGGACCCGGCGATGCCTGGCACCGGGTCACCTCCCTGGACGAGGCCGCCGCGGCCCTGCCGGCCCTCGGCACCCGGATCTTCCTCACCACCGGCCGGATGGGCCTGGCCCACTTCGCCCACCTGGCCGACCTCTGGTTCCTCGTCCGCTCCGTGGACGCCCCCGAGCCGCCGTACCCGCCCCGGATGACCACCGTCTTGGACCGCGGCCCGTTCACCCTGGACGGGGAGCGCGAACTGCTGCGCACCCACCGCATCGACGTCCTCGTCACCAAGGACAGCGGCGCGGCGGCGACCGCCCCGAAGCTGACCGCGGCACGGAAGGCGGGAATCCCGGTCGTGGTCGTCCAGCGCCCCTCGGCCCCGGAAGGCATTCCGGTGGCACCCGGCCCCGACGAGGCCGTGGAATGGCTCGCCCGCCTTTTCAGCGGGGCCGGCGCACGCTGAAACGATTTATCTCCCGCACTCGGGCCAGTAATTCCTGTCGCCTTCTGTTGATTTCCGTTTCTCTTTTCCGGTCGGGGGTGTTCTTCCCGTCCGGTGCACGGTCGGTACCGCGGGCCTCCGCGCCGTCGCTCACGGGGCGTTCGTCCGCAGCGCCTCCGCCAGTCGACGGGCCACGTCCGGGTTGCATCGCCCCAGGTCCACCAGCGGACGGGGGAAGTCCCCGACCAGCGAGACCAGGTCGAGCGACAGCGACGGCAGGGTGATCCCGGCCTCCCGCAACGCCGCCCGCAACGCGTTCCGGGCCTCCTCCGCGTCCTTGACCACCGCCACCGCCGGGCTGCCTTCCAGCATTTCCTTCGCTCCGTTCTGTTGGAATTCTCGAACGGGCCTCCAAAGCCCTTGTGCGGTCCTAGAGTTGTGGATCGGGCAGGCCGACGAAAGGGGGTCGGCGTTGCCGCCGGAGAAAGGCAACAAGGAGGCGTGGAATGGTCGAAAAGAAATCCGAGGAAGAGGATTCCGCCCGCTGGGTCCTGGCCTGCGAACTCTGCCGGTTACGCGAGGCGTCCGGCCGCTCCCTGGCCCAGCTCGCCGAGGAGACCAACTACGACCGCACGTACCTGCACCGCCTGGAGACCGGCGAACGCCTCTCGAAGCTCCCGGTCATGGAGGCGCTGGACCGGGTGTACGGGACGGGTGGGCTGCTGGTGCGGTTGTGGCGGTTGGCGCGGCTGGACGCGTTCAAGGACAAGTACCGGGAGTTCATGCAGTACGAGGCGAAGGCGACGATCATGCAGAAATACGCTGCGGTCGTCCCTGGCCTCTTGCAAACCGAGGACTTTGCCCGATGGACACTGTCGTCCGCCCCCAGGCCTATGAGCCCGGGGGAACTGGAGGAGAGCGTCGCGGCACGTCTGGGTAGGCAGGAGCTGCTGTACCGCGAGCCTGCCCCGAACGTCCGGATCGTGCTGGACGAGGCAGCTCTACGGAGGCCGGTGCTTGATGAGGAGATCTGGCACGCACAACTGGTGCGCATTATGGAGGCCGCTCAAGCTCCCCACATCACCATCCAAGTGATTCCGTTTGCAGCTGGTCTGCATGGCTTGATGGGAGGGTCGCTCTCATTGCTGTGGATGGCTGATGGAAGCGCCGTTGCCTACCTGGAGGGCAACGACGCAGGGGACCTCCTTGAAGAACCAGCCGCGGTGGCGCGATATCGACTGGCTTACGATCGGCTCCGGGACGCGGCACTCACGCCGACCGAATCAGCCGCATTTATCGGGCAGTTGATGGAGGACGACAGGCCATGAGCAGCACCTCTCAGCAGGGCCGGAACGCGTGGCGCAAGAGCAGCTACAGCGACGGGGGAGACAACAACTGTCTCGAGGTCGCTGATGGTTTCCTAGGTGCGGTCCCGGTCCGCGACAGCAAGGACCCGGACGGTCCCTCGTTGCTCATCCCGGCGGTTGCGTGGTCGGTGTTCGTGGAGTCGGTGAAGAGCGGGCAGCTGTGAGGCTGTTGTCCGGCCAGGCGGGCACGGTGTGGCGCAAGAGCACCTACAGCAACGGCGGAGACGCCAACTGCGTCGAGGTCGCCGACGGCTTCCCGGGGGCCGTCCCGGTCCGTGACAGCAAGAACCCCGACGGCCCCGTGCTGCTGGTCCCTGCGGCCTCCTGGGCGGCGTTCGTGGGCATCGTGAAGGGGGACACGTGGACTGGGGAACGCTCGCTGCGACGGTGAGCGGTGGCCTCATCGCCATCTCGGGGACGGTTTTCGCCGACCGCCTCCGGCACCGCCATGAGACCGACCGCAACAGCGAGACGCGGCGCCGGGCGGTGTACATCGAGTTCATCGGCGCCGCCGGGGTGTGCCATGCGCGGTTGCGGCAGATCGCGCAGGATCCGGAGGCGGAGGACGATGTGGCGGTCGCAGCCCGGGGCGCGTTGCGCGAGGCCGGGATCCATGAGGTGCGGGAGCGGCTGTTCATCGATGCCAGCACGGCCGTCGCCGGGGCCGGGCAGGTGATGTTCGAGCGGCTTCGGGCGGTGCAGCGGGTCGTCGCGGGTGGCGCTCGGCAGACGTCGGCTGCCTTCCACGATGTCTACCACCCCTACCTCGACGCGGTCTGGGCCTACCGGGTCGCCGTACGCCGGGAGTTGGAGGGCGGGGACTTCGCCCCGGCGGCCTTCGGCTGGGAGGAATGGGACGGCAGGGACCGGTGCGCGGTGTGCCGGGAGGCGTAGGACTGAGGGCGGGGGAGTCCGAAGCCGAGGGCGGCGATGAAGCGTGCCCAGAGCCTCGGGTGGGTGCCTGCCGCAGGGCCGTCCACCGCAGCGGTCAGCGCTCGACGCCGGCGATGACCGTGGTCACGACCTTCTGGACCGTGTCGGCCTCGGGCGGGGTGCCCTGCCGGTCGGCGAACAGCATGTGCACGGCCCCGATCAGGGTGGGGGCGAGCGTGTCGACGTCGGCGTCCGCGGCGATGCGGCCGAGTGCGCGCTCGGCGGTGAGGTAAGAGGCGATCGCGGTCGCCGCATCCGTCAGGACCGGGAGGCCGGTCGGCCTGGCCTGGCGCAGCCGGGTGCGTAGGTCGTCCCGGGACGTGACGAGGCTGACGATCGCCACCGCGACCGGCCCGAACATGTCGATCAGTGCCCCGGTGAGGTTGTCGGCGACGGCGCCGGTCCCGGCGGACGCGCGCAGCGCGGCGGCCCGGGCGTCGACCCCGGCGATGCGGTCCAGCACGAGCTCGGCGAGGAACGCATCGAAGTCGGCGAAGTGCCGGTGCAGGACGCCCTTGGCGCAGTCCGCCTCCGTGGTGACCGCCCGGCTGGTCAGCGCGCTCGGCCCGTTCCGGAGCAGGACGCGCTCGGCCGCGTCGAACAGGTGGTCCCGCACGTCGCGGATGGCTACTCCCGTGGGCACCGCTCATCTCCTTCTTGGCTTGCTCGGCCTGATGTGATTGACCAGTGGGCATGTGCCCACTCATAGTGGGCGCATGCCCACTTTACCTTCGGAGCCCTCTCCTCACCCCCAGCCCGCGCCCCATCAACACCGGCGTACGGCCGAGTCGTTCGGCTCGGATCCCGAGCGTTACGACCGGACCAGGCCCCGCTATCCCGACGCCTTGGTGGACCGGATCGTCGCCGCCAGCCCCGGTGCGGACGTGCTCGACGTCGGCTGCGGTACCGGCGTCGCGGCCCGCCAGTTCCAGGCGGCCGGCTGCCGGGTGCTCGGCGTCGACCCCGACGCGCGGATGGCCGACTTCGCGCGGCGCAGCGGAGTCGAGGTGGAGGTGTCGGCCTACGAGGCCTGGGACCCGGCCGGCCGCACCTTCGACGCGGTCATCGCCGGGACGGCCTGGCATTGGGTGGACCCGGTCGCGGGCGCGGCCAAAGCGGCACAGGTGCTGCGGCCCGACGGCCGCCTGGCGGTGTTCGGGCACGCGTTCCAGCTTCCGCCCGACGTGGCCGACGCGTTCGCCCGGGCTTTCCGGCGGGTGATGCCCGATGCGCCGGTCAACCTGCGGCCGATGACGCAAGCCCGCGATGCGTACGAGGCGGTGTACGCCACGTTCGCGGACGGCATCGGCGAGGTGGGCGGATTCGGCGCCCCGGAGCGATGGCGCTTCGCTTGGCAGCGGACCTACACCCGAGACGCATGGCTGGACCAGATGCCCACGCACGGCAACCTCACCCAGCTCCCGCCGGAGGACCTGGCGCACGTACTGGACGGCGTCGGGGCCGCCATCGACGGGCTGGGCGGCAGCTTCACGATGCCGTACACCACGGTGGCGGTCGTCGCTCGGCGCATCGATACCGCCTGATTCGGCTCCAGGGTCGTCCGACTGGTCGAGGTGAGGCCGGCCGGCGCCCGGTGTGGAGGAGGGGGGTTCGCGGTCCGCTCCGGCCGGTGGCCAGGGCGGACCGCGAGGCTGCGTCGCTGAAGCGGGGCGTGGCTACTTCTCCGGGTACCGCCGCGGCGTCCAGACCGGCTCCGTGCCGTCGTCGCGGCGTACCGCCTGGGTCTGGGAGGAGCCGACGATCAGGAGGGTGCGCATGTCGACCTGGGTGGGGTCGAGGTCGGCGAGGGGGACGGTACGGACGGACTCTTCGGGGCCGCCGATGTCGCGGGCGAGGATCACCGGGGTGTCCGGGGCGCGGTGTTCCAGGAGGAGTTCGCGGGCCTTGGCGACCTGCCAGGTGCGGCTGCGGGAGCCGGGGTTGTACAGGGCCAGGGCCAGATCGGCGGAGGCGGCGGCGCCGAGGCGTTCGGCGATGACCTCCCACGGCTTGAGGCGGTCGGAGAGCGAGATGACCGCGTAGTCGTGGCCGAGCGGGGCGCCGGCGCGGGCGGCGGCGGCGTTGGCGGCGGTGACGCCCGGCAGGACCCGTACGGGAACGGAGCGGTAGGGGTCCTGGGAGGCGACCTCCAGGACGGCGGTGGCCATGGCGAAGACGCCGGGGTCGCCGCCGGAGACCACGGCCACCTTCCGGCCGCGGCGGGCCAGATCGAGGGCCAGCTCGGCGCGTTCGGACTCGACCTTGTTGTCGGAGCCGTGCCGGCGCTGGCCGGGGCGTACCGGAACGCGGTCGAGGTAGGTGGTGTAGCCGACGAGGTCCTCGGCGGCGGCCAGCGCGCCGCGGGACTCGGGGGTGAGCCAGAGCGGGCCGGCCGGGCCGGTGCCGACGACGACTACCTCGCCGGTGGCCGCGGCTGTGGCGGCGGGCGTGGCGGCCTCGTCCGTGGCGGCGGGCACGGTGGCCTCGTTCGTGGCCTCGTCCGTCGGGGCGGATGCGGTGGAACGGTCCGTGGCGGGCGCCCGGTAGGACTGTTCGGCGACGCGGCTGGGGACGACCGCGACCGCGAAGTACGGGACGCTGTCGGCGTCGATCGCGGCCAGCGCGTCGGTGCGTTCGCCGGACATGGTGGCGCGCTCGACGTACCGGGCCTCGGCCAGGCGGCCGGAGCGCTCCATCGCGCTGCGGACGGCCGGGAACGTCCGCCCCAGCTTCATCACCACCGCGGTGTCGGTCGAGGACAGACGGGCCGTCAGCTCCTCCTCGGGGAGGGTGCCGGGGAGGATCGTCAGGACCTCGTCGGCCTCGGCCAGCGGCCTGCCCAGGCGGGCCGCCGCGGCGCTGATCGAGGTGACGCCGGGGACCACCTCGGTCGGGTAGCGGTGCGCGAGCCGCTTGTGCATGTGCTGGTAGGAGCCGTAGAAGAGCGGGTCGCCCTCGGAGATGACGGCGACCGTGCGGCCGGCGTCGAGGTGGCCGGCCAGCCGGGCCGCGGCCTGCTCGTAGAAGTCGTCGAGGGCGCCGCGGTAGCCGCCGGGGTGGTCGGTCGACTCGGTGGTGACCGGGTAGACCAGCGCCTCCTCGATGTGGTCGTCGCGGAGGTGCTCGGCCGCGATCGAGCGCGCGATGGAGCGTCCGTGCCGGGCGCTGTGGTACGCGATGACGTCGGCCTGGGCGATGACCTGCACGGCCCGTACAGTCATCAGGGACGGGTCGCCGGGGCCGAGGCCCACACCGTAGAGGCGGCCGGTCGGCTGCTGCTCGCTCACGCTCACTCTTCCTCGCTCGCAATGGCGTTGATCGCGGCGGCGGCCATGGCGCTGCCGCCCCGGCGCCCGCGCACCACGATGTGGTCCAGCTTCGACGGGTGTGCGATCAGGGCGTCCTTGGATTCGGCGGCCCCGATGAAGCCGACGGGTATGCCGAGGACGGCGGCGGGGCGGGGTGCCCCCTCCTCGATCATTTCGAGGAGACGGAACAGCGCGGTGGGCGCATTGCCGACCGCCACCACGGCGCCGGCCATCTTCTCCCGCCACAGCTCCAGGCCGGCGGCGCTGCGCGTGGTGCCCATCCGGGCGGCCAACTCCGGTACCGACGGGTCGGCGAGGGTGCACAGCACCTCGTTGTCGGCCGGCAGCCGCTTGCGGGTGACGCCGCTGGCGACCATGTTGGCGTCACAGAGGATCGGGGCGCCGGCCCGTAGTGCCGTGCGGGCGTTGGCCACCACGTCGGGGGTGAAGGCCAGATCGCGTACGAGGTCGACCATGCCGCAGGCGTGGATCATCCGGACCGCGACCTGACTGACGTCGGCGGGCAGCCCGGCGAGGTCCGCCTCGGCGCGGATGGTGGCGAAGGACTGGCGGTAGATCGCCGCACCGTCCTTCTCGTAGTCGAACGCGGTCACTGTGGCCTCGTTTCCTGTGGTGCTGGTGGTGCATCCGGTGTGGCAGGTGGCACATCCGGCGTTGACGGTGGGGTGTTCGGCCGGACGACCGTCACCTGGTAGCCGCCTGTTGTGGCCAGGACGTCGGTCCAGGTGCCGTGGGGGTGGCCGCAGCGGCGTGCGCAGCCGGACCAGTGAACGGGCGTGCCGGCTGCCGTGGCGGGCCGGCCGCCGGGCAGCGGCCCGCCCGCCGCCACCGCCGCCGCGACGTCCGCGCGGACGTCCGTGAGGGACTTGGCGCAGCCGGGGCGGCCGGTGCAGGCGCTCAGCCGGAACCAGGGGGAGGACGGATCGGTGATCAGCCCGGCGTCCGACAGTTCGGCCAGCCGGTGACCGGCGGTGGCGGCGGACAGGCCGGGGAGGATGATGCCGCGCCAGGGGGTGAGGCGCAGGGCGCCGTTGCCGTCGCGGTCGGCGAGGGTGGTGAGCAGCCGCCACTGGGCGGTGGTCAGTCGGCCCAGCGGTGCCAGGACGGAGAGTGCGCGACGGCCGTCGACGCCCTCGATGATGCCTGGGTTGGACGAGTCCGAGGCCGAGCGGGGCGGTGCGGGGGGCGTGGGTGTGCACTCCGTCGCGAGGTGAGCTCCGGACGTCCTCGGTACGCGCTCCGTCGCGAGGCGGGTCCCGGACGGCTTCGGCACGTGGTCCGTCGCGAGGTGAGTCCCGGAGGCCTTCGGTGCGTGGTCCGTCGCGGGGTGCGGCCCGGGCGGCGCCTCCGGTACGTACGTGGCCTCGATGCCCGCCGACCGCAGCGCCTTGGCCACGGCCGGGGCGTTCAGCCGGTGTCCGTCCGGCAGTTCGCGGACCCGCCAGGCGCCGCTGCCGCTCGCCTCGGCGGCGGCCAGGAACGCCTCGGCGGCGGTGAGCGCGGCGCGTGCGGCGTCCGGGCCGGCGATCCGCAGTGCGGCCGGGTCGTCGCCGACCCGCAGCAGCGCGGAGCCCGGCGTACCGTCGCCGGAGTCCGTCGCGTCCGTCGCATGCGACGCATGCGCCGCACCCGCTTCTGCGACCAAGCTCACATCCCCGCCCAGCGCCGCCACATCGCCCCGTCCGTCGTCCAGGACGAAGAGGAAACGGCCCGACAGTGCGGTCGCGGACGCGCTCGCACAGAGCAACGCGTCCAGGCTCCGGGCCCACAACCGCACGTCAGCGGGGGTGTGTCGGTCCAGGCCGGCCAGTGGGGAGGCGAGGATGTTGCGGATCCGCTCATGGCGGGCGGACGGCAGCAGACCGGCGTCGTGCAGCAGGGCGGCGAGCGGGCCGCCGCAGTCGTCGGAAAGGCCGCGCAGCTCCACATTGCCCCGGGACGTCAGGGAGAGCGAGCCGTCCCCGAGCCGGTCCGCGGCCTCGGCCAGCGCCGCGGCCTGACGCACCGTCAAGTCACCGGCGGGTATCCGCACTCGGGCCAGCCGGCCGTCCGCCGCCGAGTGCAGCCGCAGCGCTCCCGGGCAGGCGTCACCGCGGTCCCGCAGGGGCGGTGCGGACGCAGGGGTCCGTGGTGAGGGGGAGGGCGGCATGGCGGCGAGCATACCCACGACGGTGCGCGGCCGATCCGGGGCGGATCCGGCCACCGGACGGGCGGGGATCGGCCAGCGAGGCGCTATGGACCCGGTTGCCGGTACGGCCCTGGACCCGGTTGCCGGTACGGCCGTGGAGCCGCCCGGGATACGGGTGCCGGCCCGCCGTGGAGCTGTCCCGGGTGCGGGTGCGGGTGCAGGTGCGGGCGCCGGACCGTTCCGGACGCAGGTGCCGGGCGGTCCGCGGCGCGGTGGGCCGGGGCCGTGGCGGGAGGTCGCCGGGCCCGCGCGGCGGAAGGTCCCCGGGCCCGCTTACCTCCCCGGCGCACAGCCCTTACTATGCAGGTCGGTGGGTCGGCTGGCCCGCCGGACGCCAGCGACGGCGCCGGGCCACACGGCCCGAGGGAGGAAGCCCGGTGAGAATCCGGCGCGGTCCCGCCACTGTGAACCCGGCCTGCCCGGGTGAGCCAGGAACTCCCGCCGTCCCTACGACCACCCGGGGCGCGGACACCCCGAGGAAGGCCTGCGCTCGCATGCTTCTGCTGCTGTCGACCTCCGACACCGACCTGCTCAGCGCCCGTGCGGCCGCGGGCCCGGTGCCGTACCGGCTCGCCAACCCCGCCCGCCTCGACGTGGCCGAACTGCCCGCCCTGCTGGAGGGCGCCGACCTCGTCGTCGTACGCCTCCTCGGCGGCATCCGCGCCTGGCAGGAGGGGCTGGACCTGCTGCTCGCTGAGGACCAGCACCGGCCGGTCGTGGTGCTCACCGGCGAACAGGCCCCCGACGCCCAGCTGATGGAGCAGTCCACCGTCCCGGTCGGCATCGCGGCCGAGGCGCACGCCTACCTCGCGCACGGCGGCCCCGCCAACCTCGACCAGCTCGCCCGCTTCCTCTCCGACACCGTGCTGCTCACCGGTCACGGCTTCGAACCGCCGGCCCCCGCGCCGTCCTGGGGTCCGCTTCAGTGGGAGACCCGCAACGACAGCGGCCCGGCCGTCGCGGTGCTCTACTACCGCGCCCACCACATGAGCGGGAACACCGCCTTCGTACGGACCCTGTGCGAGCAGATCGAGGCCGCCGGCGGCCGGGCCCGCCCGCTGTTCGTCGCCTCCCTGCGCGCGCCCGAGCCGGAGCTGATCGACGAGCTGCGCGGCGCCGACGCGATCGTCACCACCGTCCTCGCCGCGGGCGGCAGCCGGCCCGCCGAGGCCTCGGCCGGCGGCGACGACGAGGCCTGGGACGCCGGCGCGCTGGCCGCGCTGGACGTGCCGATCCTGCAGGCGCTCTGCCTGACCGGGCCGCGCAGCGCCTGGGAGGAGAACGACGAGGGGCTCTCCCCGTTGGACGCCGCCTCGCAGATCGCCGTCCCGGAGTTCGACGGCCGTCTGATCACCGTGCCGTTCTCCTTCAAGGAGGTCGACGAGGACGGGCTGCCGGTCTACGTCGCCGACCCCGAACGGGCCGCCCGGGTCGCCGGTATCGCCGTCCGGCACGCCCGCCTGCGGCACATCCCGAACGCCGAAAAGCGCCTGGCGCTGGTGCTGTCCGCGTACCCGACCAAGCACTCGCGGATCGGCAACGCGGTCGGCCTGGACACCCCCGCCAGCGCCGTCGCCCTGCTGCGCCGGCTGCGGGCGGAGGGCTATGACTTCGGCGACGAGGCCGCCGAGCCCGTCCCGGGCCTTGCGTCCGGCGACGGCGACGAGCTGATCTACGCCCTGATCGAGGCCGGCGGCCACGACCAGGAGTGGCTCACCGAGGAGCAGCTGGCCCGCAACCCGGTCCGCATCCCGGCCGCCGACTACCGGCGCTGGTACGCCACCCTCCCGCAGGAGCTGCGGGATGCGGTCGAGGAGCACTGGGGCCCGCCGCCCGGCGAGATGTTCGTCGACCGCAGCCGGAACCCCGACGGCGACATCGTGCTGGCCGCGCTGCGCCGCGGCAACCTGCTGATCCTCATCCAGCCGCCGCGCGGCTTCGGTGAGAACCCCATCGCGATCTACCACGACCCCGATCTGCCGCCCTCGCACCACTACTTGGCGGCCTACCGCTGGATCGCGGCCACCGCGCAGGACGGCGGCTTCGGCGCGGACGCCATGGTGCACCTCGGCAAGCACGGCAACCTGGAGTGGCTGCCCGGCAAGAACGCCGGGCTGTCCGCCGCCTGCGGCCCGGACGCCGCGCTCGGCGACCTCCCGCTGGTCTACCCCTTCCTGGTCAACGACCCGGGCGAGGGCACCCAGGCCAAGCGCCGGGTGCACGCCACCCTCGTCGACCACCTCGTCCCGCCGATGGCCCGCGCCGAGTCCTACGGCGACATCGCGCGGCTGGAGCAGCTGCTGGACGAGTACGCGTCGATCTCCTCGATGGACCCGGCCAAGCTGCCCGCCATCCGCGCCCAGATCTGGACGCTGATCCAGGCCGCCAAGCTCGACCACGACCTGGGCATGGACGAGCGCCCCGACGACGACGGCTTCGACGACTTCCTGCTGCACGTCGACGGCTGGCTGTGCGAGGTCAAGGACGCCCAGATCCGCGACGGTCTGCACGTCCTGGGCGGCGCGCCCACCGGCGAGGGCCGGGTCAACCTCGTGCTGTCCATCCTGCGCGCCCGTCAGATCTGGGGCGGCACCGCCGCGCTGCCCGGACTGCGCGAGGCGCTCGGCCTGGACGAGTCCGCGGCGACCCGTACCACCGCCGACGCCGCCGAGGAGACCGCCCGCGCCCTGGTGCAGGCGATGGAGGACGCCGGCTGGGACCCGGCGGCGGTGGCCGGGGTCGCCGACGGCCACCCGTCCGCGGTCGCCGACATCCTCGACTTCGCCGCCCGCCAGGTCGTCCCGCGGCTGGCCGCCACCACCGACGAGATCGACCACGCGGTGCACGCGCTGGCCGGCGGCTTCGTCCCGGCCGGCCCGTCCGGCTCCCCGCTGCGCGGTCTGGTCAATGTGCTGCCGACGGGCCGCAACTTCTACTCGGTCGACCCCAAGGCGGTGCCCTCCCGCCTCGCCTGGGAGACCGGACAGGCGCTCGCCGACTCGCTGTTGGAGCGCTACCGCACCGACAACGGCGACTGGCCGCAGTCGGTCGGGCTGTCCCTGTGGGGCACCAGCGCGATGCGCACCAGCGGCGACGATGTGGCCGAGGCGCTGGCCCTGCTGGGCGTCCGCCCCGTCTGGGACGACGCCTCGCGCCGGGTCACCGGCCTGGAGCCGATCGCCCTCGCGGAGCTGGGCCGCCCTCGCATCGATGTGACCCTGCGCATCTCCGGCTTCTTCCGGGACGCCTTCCCGCACGTCATCGGCCTGCTGGACGACGCGGTACGGCTGGCCGCCTCGCTCGACGAGCCCGACGAGGACAACTTCGTACGGGCCCACGCCCAGGCGGACCTGGCCGCCCACGGCGACGAGCGCCGGGCCACCACTCGGATCTTCGGCTCCCGCCCCGGTACCTACGGCGCCGGCCTGCTCCAGCTGATCGACTCCCGCGACTGGCGCACCGACGCCGACCTCGCGGAGGTCTACACGGTCTGGGGCGGCTACGCCTACGGCCGCGGCCTCGAAGGCCGGCCGGCCCGGGAGGAGATGGAGACGGCCTACCGCCGGATCGCGGTCGCGGCGAAGAACACCGACACCCGCGAGCACGACATCGCGGACTCGGACGACTACTTCCAGTACCACGGCGGCATGGTCGCCACCGTCAAGGCGCTGCGGGGCGGCAAGGCCCCGGAGGCCTACATCGGTGACTCCACCCGCCCCGAGACGGTCCGGACCAGGTCGCTGGTGGAGGAGACCTCCCGGGTCTTCCGCGCCCGGGTCGTCAACCCCCGCTGGATCGAGGCGATGCGCCGCCACGGCTACAAGGGCGCCTTCGAACTCGCCGCGACCGTGGACTACTTGTTCGGCTACGACGCCACCACCGGTGTGGTCGCCGACTGGATGTACGACAAGCTCGCCCAGACCTACGTCCTGGACCCCGAGAACCGCGCCTTCCTCCAGGAGGCCAACCCCTGGGCCCTGCACGGCATCGCCGAACGCCTCCTGGAGGCCGAGTCCCGCGGCATGTGGGAGAAGCCGGACGCCGCCACGCTGGCGGCCCTCCGCGAGGCCTTCCTGGAGACCGAGGGCGAGCTGGAGGGCGAGGACGGCTGACCCGGCCGCCGGTGCCCGCGGCCGGGCACCCCGCCCGGCCGGGGCGCGCTCCCGCACCCGGCACCGCGGGCGGGGAGCCCCCGGGGCGGTGGCGTCAGCCCGACGCGGTCTTGGCCGTGATGTCGCCGTTGCTGGTGGTCAGGTCCAGGTGGAAACGTCCCGAGGGGTCGTCGGGCACGCTGATGTCCTTGTCGCCGCTGCTGGTGTCGGCGGATATCCGGTAGTGGCTCTTGGGCACCTGCACGGTGATGGAGCCGTTCGAGGTCTCCGCCCGGACGTTCTGCGGGGTGGCCGGGCGGAGGTCGATCTCCCCGTTGGAGGTCTCGGCGCCGATGTGCCCGCCCGAGAGGGCCCGGCCGGTGATCTGGCCGTTGGAGGTCTCCACATCGACCGGGCCGGTCACGCCGTCCAGCTCGATGGCTCCCGAGCTGGTGGTCACCTTCACCGCGCCCACCTTGCTCAGGTTCAGCGCGCCGTCGGAGGTCTCCCCGCTCACCGGGAGGCCCGCCGGCACCTCGACGGTGTAGTCCACCGAGCAGTTGGTGCCGCAGTCGCCGAGCACCAGCACACCGTCCGTGACGCGGTGCGTGGGCCCCTCGGGCCGGCCGCCGTGGTAGGTGACCGCGCGGTGCACCGACACCTTCCCGCCGGCCGCGCCCCCGTGCACGGTGAGGCCGCCCGAGTCGTTGTCCAGCCGGATGGCCGTGATCTTCTTCGACACCGTGGCGTCGTCCCTGAAGGTCTTGCCGGGCAGCAGCCCGCAGGCGCTGATCCCCAGTGCCCCGATGCAGAGCGCCGCGGCGGCCGTGGCGATCCGGATGGGCGTGCGCATGAAGTCCCCCGTGTGTGCGTGGAGTTGCCGGGGTGGCCGGGCTCTTCCCCCTCGCCCTGCGGCCACGTATCGAAAGGCTAGGGCGGTGACCACGGCCCGGACCATGGGGTAAACCCCACCTTTGAGGTGTGGTGTTCCGCAGGGGCCGGGCGGGCCCAGGTGCGGCGCACGGGGTGCGGTGCGACGATTTTCGTGGGGGCAGGTCCTGTGCTGCGTAGGAGGCGTACGAGGGCGAGGAGGCTTCCAGTGACCACGAAGACATGGAAGACGGAGATCACCATCACCGAGACCGACAGCGAGGTCAGGGCCGAGGCCAGGCTCCGGGGCAAGGAGGGCGGCCAGCTGGTGGGCCAGGGGGCGGCCCGCTGCAACCCCGCCGACGAGAACGTCCCGGCCATCGGTGACGAGTTGGCGGTGGCCCGGGCGATGTCGGACCTCAGCCACCAGCTGCTGCAGCGGGCGGCGCACGACATCGAGGTACACACGTCCCGCCCGGTGGAGCGGTTGCGGGTCTGAGCGCCCGGGGCGCCCGGAGTGTTCCGTCCGGACCTTCGTGGGCCAGGGTGCCGGACCCCGCGCGCCACGAAGATCCGGAAGAAGCGCCCTACGGGCCGTCCCGTGATCCGTGCGCCCGCCAGGGATCACGGGACCGCCCTCACCCCCAGGCCGCCGCCGAGAAGTCCGGCCCGATCGTCAGGGTGACCGCGCCCGGTGCCGCCGAGGACGACTCTGTCGACTTGGTGGCGTGCAGGCGTGCGGCCAGCACCTCGCTCTGCGGCTTGAGGGCCGCCGGGTAGCTGATGGCGGTCTTGTCCGTCGACGGGCCGTTGCCGGTGGCGATCACCGTGAAGCCGAGCTTGCGCAGCTGCTCGGCCGCGGCGGCGGCCTGGCCCGGGGTTCCGGTGCCGTTGAGGACGCGGACCTGGACGGAGTGCGCGGTGATCGGGTTCTTGGCGGCCTCGGCGAACTTCTTCTTCCCGGCGGCGCCGATCTCGCGGTCATGGGCGATATCGCCGAACAGCTGGCCGGCCTGCGGGTACTGCCAGACCACATTGGCCTTGTCGGTGGGGACGTCGGCCTCGCGGTAGTAGTTGGGGACCGTGATGAAGGTCAGGCGGTTGGTGGGGATGTCCTTGACCGTCGAGGCCAGGTCGTAGAGCTCATTCAGGCTGTCCAGGCCCTTGTCGGTGGTGAGGGACTTGGTCGCCGAGTCCAGGAAGTCGTAGAGGTCGCCCGGACTGGTGATCTTGGACTGCGCCTTGGCGGCCAGCGCCTTCATGAACTCCTGCTGCCGCCCGATCCGGCCGAGGTCGGAGCCGTCGCCGACGCTGTAGCGGGTGCGCACGTAGCCCAGCGCCTTCTCGTCCTGGACGTTCTGGCAGCCCGCGTCCAGGTCGAGGTGGGCCTTCTTGTCGTGGATGGCGTGCTTGGGGCAGACCTCGATGCCGCCGAGCGCGTTGACCATGCCCTTGAAGCCCTGGAAGTCGACCGAGGTGAAGTGGTCGATGCGCAGTCCGGTGTTCTGCTCGACGGTCTTGATGGTGCAGGCGGCGGCCTTCTTGATGTCGCCGGTGTCCCCACCGATCGAGAACGCCTCGTTGATCTTGAAGTGGTGCGGGGTGGACTTCGCGTTGTTGCCGCGCATGCAGGCGGGGATCTGCACCCACGAGTCACGGGGGAAGGACACTGCGGTGGCCCACTCGTGGTTGGCGGCGATGTGCAGCAGCATCAGCGTGTCCGACTGCATGGTCGTCAGGCCCTTGCCGTACTTGGCGTTGGCGCCGGCGCGGCTGTCGGAGCCGACGACCAGGATGTTCTTCGAGCCCGGGCTGAGGTTGACCGGCCGCTTGCCGTCCACGGCGATGTCCGCGCCGTGGATGTTGCCGTCCAGGTGCTGGTAGACCCATGCGCCGACGCCGGCCGTACCGAGCAGCAGGACGCCCAGGACGCCGCCGGTCCAGGCGACGATGCGCCCGCGGCGGGTCATCCGTACGCCCCCCGGCTTGCCCGCCCGGCGTGCGTCGTCGCCCCGGCGCGAGGAGCCGGAAGGCTTACGGCGGGAGGGGGTGTCGGCCGCACCGGATGCCTCGCCGGTACGGGACGAGCCGGCCGCACCGTCCCGTCGGGCCGTCTGCTGGTGCGTCTGCCTGTCATGCACGCCGGTGGCCCTTCTGGTCCTTCTGTTGCTGGTGAAACGGTGGGTACGGGGCGGTGCTGAGCGCGGTTTCCCGTGAAACCGCGCGCGCGGGCCGCGGAGGCACGCGGAGGTGGCGGGTCAGATGCCCGTGCTGGGCAGGAGTCGGATGGACTCGGGGTCGTAGCTGCGCCACTGCGGGCCGTCCCCACCGGGCAGGGTGCGCAGCCTGCACCACGTCTCGCCCGCACCGTCCGTCCACCAGGCGCTGATCCGCCCCAATTCCCAGGTGCCGTCCGGGTATTGGACCTCCACGGGCTGATAGACCCATCGCACCTCCGCCTCTGGAGGCGGGCAGTCCCAGCTCAGGAGTCCGCACCTCGTCGCCATCTCCCCCTCCGCCCGCGCCCGTTGCGCATGTGTGCGCGCCACCATACCGGGAAGTTCTACAGTGTTGTAGAAGGTGCCGGTGGTGCCTCGTGCGTCACCGTGCGCGGGTGCGCACCCTGTAAGGGTCAGGCATCAGTGTGCCCGGAGAGGGCGTTTGCTGCCCCGGGAACGTCGAACCGGGCGCAGGGCGAGCCGGCGGCGCCCCGGGGAATCCGGGCCAATGGGGGGAAACGGGGAGTCGGTCCATCCCGTCCGTCCCTCGCGATCCGCCCATCCCGGATCAGAGCGGTGTCGCCGCCTTGAGGACGAGGAACAGCGCCACCGCCGCATTGAGCGCGGAGAGCGCGGAGGCGGCCGTCCCGGCGGCGGCCATCAGGGCCGCCATCCCCGCCGGAGTCAGCGCCGGCGGCCAGTGCCGGGCCGACGGCACGGGCCCGAGCAGGGCGGCCACCCGGCGCGGCACCGGCCCCGGTTCGGGCGACGCGAAGTGGGTCAGCCCCGGAAGGGGGGCGGGCCGCGCGATCAGCGCCGCCTTGCCCACGGCGCGCGCGGTCAGCCGCCGGTCGCCGACCTCCCGCGCCGCCTCCTCGTCCGCCCACCGCTCGGTGGCGAAGGCGACCGCGGAACGCAGCGGCAGCAGCAGCGGGTTGACGCAGCCGGCCAGGCGTACGGCGAGCAGGTAGCGGTGGTGCCGGCAGACCAGGTGTGCGCGCTCATGGGCGAACAGGGCGCGCCGCTCGTCGGCGTCCAGGCTGCGCAGCATGCCGCGGGAGACCGCGATCCGGCCCGGTCCGGCGGGGCGCCCGGGCCGGGCCGGGGTGCCGGGCACCGCGTAGGCGTACGGGGCGTCGTCCGGCAGGACCGCGGGGTCGGCGCCGGCGGGCAGGACGTCCAGTGCCCGGTGGGCGCGGGCCCGGATGCGGTGGTGCCGGCGCAGCGTCGCACCACACACCGCGAGCGCCGCGGCCAGCAGCGGGATCGCGGCGGCCCCGACGACCTCGGCGTAGGGCACCGCGGCCCGCACCTCGGGGTCGGACCAGCCGTCGGGCAGCGGGTTGCCGGGCAGTTGGGCGGTGCCGACGACCATCAGCAGCGCCAGACAGAGCGTGCTGCACAGGCCGAGCACGGCGGCGAGCAGGGTCAGCAGGCGGGTGCTGACGCGCGGGTGGAGGTGCTGCTCCGCGAGGTGGGCGATCGGCAGCGCGGTGAGCGGCAGGACGAGCGGCAGGAACACGAAGACGCCCACCGGTTCAGCCCCCGTGCGCTTCGTCCGAAGGATCGCGGCGGTCGTGGTGGTCGTGGCGGTCGTGGTGGCCGTGGTGGTCGCGGCGGTCGTGGTCGTGGCCCGGGGCCGTCGGTCCCGGACCGGGGCCCGCACCGGCCGCGGTCACGTTGTCGTCGGTGGCGTCCGTCGCGCGGTCGAGGAGGGCGCGCAGCAGCTGTTCGTCGTGCTCCGAGAGCGCCGAGACGAAGCTGGTCAGCACCGCGTCCCGGTCCGGTTCGCCGTCCAGGACCCGGCGCATCCGCAGCGCGGCGAGCCCGGCCTCGTCGGCGGCCGGCGTCCAGACGTAGGCGCGGCCGGAGCGCTCCCGGGAGACGGCGCGCTTGGCGTGCAGCCGGGACAGGATGGTCATCACGGTCGTGTACGCGAGGTCGCCGCCGAGGTGTTCCTGCACCCAGGCGGCGGTGGCGGGGCCCGGTGCCCGGTGCAGTGCGGCCAGCACCTGGGCCTCCAACTGGCCCTGTCCGCGCCGGCGGGCACGCTCGCGCCCGGAGCCGCCGAGCGAATCGCCCAGCGCCTTACCGAAGGGCTTGCCGCCCATGCCGTGGCCTCCCATCGTGCCGGGTGTCCCGCCCGGCCGGGACGCCGGGCATTTTACTGAGTGCCCGAGCGCCGAGTGGCCGGAGCCGGAGGGCCGCCGCCTGCCGCGTCGCTCCACCCCGCAGATCCCGGCCCCGAACTTCTACACTCCTGTAGATTCTCGCTCGATCCCGGAACGTAGCCACACCTGGAGGAAGCCATGGGAGTCTCGCTGGCCAAGGGCGGCAATGTCTCACTGTCGAAGGAGGCGCCCGGCCTGACCGCGGTCACGGTCGGCCTCGGCTGGGACGTACGGACGACGACGGGCGCCGCCTACGACCTGGACGCCAGTGCGCTGCTGTGCACCGAGGCCGGCAAGGTCGCCTCGGACGCGCACTTCGTCTTCTACAACAACCTCACCAGCCCCGACGGCTCGGTGCAGCACACCGGTGACAACCTCACCGGCGAGGGCGAGGGGGACGACGAGGCCATCGAGGTGGCGCTGTCGAGCGTGCCCGCCGAGATCGCCACGATCGTCTTCCCGGTCTCGATCCACGAGGCGGAGAGCCGGGGGCAGAGTTTCGGCCAGGTCCGCAATGCGTTCATCCGCGTCGTCAACCAGGCGGACGGCGCCGAGCTGGCCCGGTTCGACCTGAGTGAGGACGCCTCGACCGAGACCGCCATGGTCTTCGGCGAGCTCTACCGACAGGGCGCGGAGTGGAAGTTCCGTGCGGTGGGCCAGGGCTATGCGTCCGGCCTGGCGGGCATCGCCGCGGACTTCGGGGTCAACGTCTGAGCCGAAAACGTCCGGGTCCCTGAGAGCGCCCGAGCCCACGGAAGCGTCCGAGTCCTGGAAGCGGCCTGAGGGATACCCCCAAGGGGTATCCCTCGGTCGTATGCGGCGCCGCGGGTGGCGCCGCGCCACCGTACCGCCGTGACCGCACCGCCCGGACGGCCCGGGGCAGGCCCCCACCGCCCCCGCCCAGGCCAAGGGGTATCACCCGCTTTGAGGGGATCCGTCCGGAGGCCCGGGGTACCGTGGAGACACCGGAACACCGAGGAATGCCCAGGAGCGCGCGATTCGGTGAGGTGAGCTCCATGCAGACGCTGTTGACCGTCGTCGTGCTGCTGGCGCTGGTGGCGCTGGGCGCGCTGTTCATCGCCCGGGTCAATGCCCAGCAGACCGGGCGGATTGCCACCCACCGGTACGCGGCCTGGATGCAGTCGATGCGGCAGCGGATGCACCGGCGGGCGCACCATGGCGGCTCCGGCAAGGCGGGGAGCGACCTGTGAACCCGGCCGCCCGGAGCGCACCGCCCGCACAGGACTACGACGGGACCTCGCCGTTCCCCGACGGTGACACCGAGCGGCCCCCCAGCGGCGGCCGGCGGATGTACGTCACGGTCACCGGCATCATCGTCGTCGCCCCGTTCGTCGGCCTGGCCGTGGCCATCCCCCTGCTGTGGGGCAGCGTCGTCCGCCCCACCGACCTCGTTCTCCTCGCCGTCTTCTACGTCATCTCCGGCCTCGGCGTCACCATCGGCTTCCACCGCGGCCTCACCCACGGCAGCTACACCGCCACCCCGGCACTGCGGATCGCGCTCGCCGTCGCCGGCTCGCTCAGCTTCCAGGGCGACGTGATCGACTGGGTGGCCACCCACCGCCGCCACCACGCCTTCACCGACCGCCCCGGCGATCCGCACTCGCCCTACCGCTACGGCACCAGTCTGCGCGGCCAGTTGCGCGGACTGGTCCACTCCCACATCGGCTGGCTCTTCGGCGACGACCCCACCTCGCACCGCCGTTTCGCCCCCGACCTGCTCGCCGACCGCGGGATCCGCGCCGTGGACCGGGCCTTCCCCGCGCTGTGCCTGCTCACCCTCGCGCTGCCGTGCGCACTGGGCTGGGCGATCGGCGGCAGCTGGGTCACGGCGCTGACCGCACTGCTGTGGGCGGGGTTCATCCGGATCGCGCTGCTGCACCACGTCACCTGGAGCGTCAACTCGCTCTGCCACGTCATCGGTGAGCGGCCCTTCCGCACCCGGCGCCACGACCGGGCCACCAATCTGTGGCCGCTGGCCCTGCTCTCCTTCGGCGAGAGCTGGCACAACACCCATCACGCCGACCCGACCTGCGCCCGGCACGGTGTCGACCGGGGCCAGCTCGATGTGTCCGCCGCGGTGATCCGGCTCTTCGAACGCCTCGGCTGGGTCCGGGACGTGCGCTGGCCCGACCCCGCACGGCTGGCGGCCCGCCGCATCAGCAGCAGGAGCACCGTATGACCACCGCCCCCGGGGACCCGGCCCGCCAGGCGCGCTCCCCGCACCACGCCCCGCCCCTCGTCGCCCGCCTCACCATCGCCCCGCACACCGGCCCGGCACGGCGGATCGACGGCGCCTGGTGGCCGCACTCGGCCGATCTGCTGGCCGAACTCCCCGAGCTGTTGACCGCGTTGCCCTTCGACTGGCCGCGGATCACCCACGCCACGGTGAACGGCGACGCCTGGCCGGCGCTGCCCACCCACACCCTCGTCGGCGGTCATGTCGTCCGCCTCCGCCGCACCACCGGCCGGCCCGGGCCGGACACCATCTGCCTGGTCTCCCCCGGCAACGGCCGCTGGGACCTGCTGATCATCCCGCCCGACACCCCAGAAGCAGAGGCCGTCCGCATCATGGCCGAGATGGCCCGCACCGGGGAGCCGACACCGGCCTGAGCCACCCGCCACGACACCGGCCTGAGCCACCCGCCACCGCGTCCTGACGGTCATACCCCGAGAACCCGCGGCGCGCATCCGCCGGCGCCTCGCCTCCCGTGCGAAGGAACGCCGAGCCGGCGGTCTCACGGGCCCCACGCCCCCTGCCGACCTGCTGCGCAGCGGCCGCGGCTACTGCGGACGGGTGGTGTTCATCGGAAGAACGCCGTTCCGGGGGCGTCGGTGCGTGAATCCTCCCATTGCGTACTCATCATAAGAAAACGCAACAGAAGCGGCACAACGTAAGCGATGCGAGCGGAGTGCTGCAACTGCGGCGGTGCACCGGACGTACGCGTACAGACCTGTGCGCACCCGCGGGACGTATGCGCACCCAGCGCCTACGGACCGCACAGGTGGCGCAGGACAGCAGGACCCGCGGGACCGCAAGACCCGCAGGACCGCAAGACACGAGCAGGAAACGAAGTAACCGGATCTCTCGGGGAGATCCTGACCGAAAGCGAGGGACCATGGCTGCGACCAAGGTCATGAAGTTCTGGGCGGTGTGCCTTGCCGTGCTCGGCAAGCTGCTGGCATCGCTGGGTGTCTCGGCGCCGGCCTCCGCCGCGCGCCGTGAGGCCGCACTGTACGAGCGGGGCCCGGCCAACGGGACCGCCGGCGCCGACGCCCCGGGTGCCGAGGTGCCCAAGGCGGTGCACGGCGCCGAACGGGAACGTGATCCGGATGCGGGGAGCCCCGCGGTGCCCGCCGGGGGAGGAGCCACGCCGGGTGTGCCCGCGCCACGCTCCGTCCCACAGTTCGGCTGTACCTGGCCCGCCCGCCGGACGCTGACCCGCCCGGAGCTGCCGCCGACGATCAAGCAGCGCATCAGCGCCGAGGCGCACGGCACCTCACCCGGCCTGCGCAGCCGCGGCATCCGGGGCCTGGAGCCGCTGACCACCGACGCCGCGTCCCACGAGGACGGCGAAGCCGACGCCCGTGCCGGAGCCGAAGCCGACGCCCATGTCGACGCCTATGTCGACGCCTATGTCGACGCCGATGTCGATTCCGGCGTCGACGCCGGTGTCGAAGCCCGTGTCCCTGCCCCGGCCTCTTCCTCCACCCCAGCCTCTGCCCGTGCCAGTGCCGAGGCCCGTCAGGCGGTCATCCCGGCGGCCCGTCGCCGTGCGCACACCGCCGGTTCGGTCTGAGTCCTGGACGGGACACGGCGGTTGGCACCGCCGATGACGGAGACGTCGTCCCCCACGGTGTCGCTCGCGAGGTCCCGCACGACGTCCCCCGCGATGTCCGCACGATGACCGGCACGGCGACCCGCACGCCGACCCGCACAACGAGGCAGCGGGCGCAGTCGGTACGGACGAGGACGACGCCAGAGGAAGCGACGCGAGAGAAACCAACGCCGGAGAAGACGGCGCAGAGGTACGCGAAGCAGGTGGAGACCTGCGGCCGGACGGTGCGGCCGGCGCAGACGAGATGACGTAAGCGAAGACGCAAGTGATGACGCAAGCCAAGAAGTAAGCCGAGACGTAAGCGAAGACGCAAGTGATGACGCCAGCGAAGATGTAACGCCCAGACTTCTTCCCCCCAACCACTCCCTGGACGACCCGAGTTCTACCGACCGGCCTCCTGTCGGGGCACCGGCCCCGGACCGGCTTCCGGCTCCAGCCCCAGCTGTACACGCAAGGCGCGCGTGTCCGGCTTTCCGTTGGCGGAGAGCGGGAAGTGGTCGACGACATGGACCGCATTGGGCTCTTCGTACGCCGCCAGGTGCTCGGCCAGCCGCCGGCGCCAGATGAGCGGGGCCTCGCCCTCGGGGTCCGCGACGACGAAGTGCAGTGCACTGCCGCGGCGTTGGTCCTCGACCGCCAGTACCTTCACCGGGCGGCCGCAGGCCTCGGCACGGCGCTCCAGGCTCTCGGGGTAGAGCGTGAAGCCCAGCCGGTGTACCGCCTGGTTACGGCCGACCACCCGTACGGTGCCGTCGGCGTCGACGCTGCCCAGGTCGGCCGTCGGATACCAGGCATCGGGGTCGACGGGCGTGAGGGAGCCATCCTCCTGGAGGTAGCCGGCCATCAGTCCGGGGGAGCGCACTTCGATCCCGCCGAGCTCGCCGGGGTCGGCAGGGGTGCCGTCCGGGCGCCTCACACGGAGCCGTACGCCGGGCAGTGGACGCCCGCAGCCGTGCGGCGTACGCGGCGTTGCCAGCGCGACATTGCCGAGTTCCGTCAGACCGTAGCCGTCCAGCAACGGGCGGCCCATTGTCATGTCGAAGGACTCGGCCAGCGGGGCGGGCAGCGGTGCGCCGCCCACGCCCCAGATGCGGACGCCCGCGAGTCCGGCGCGTACGTCGGGGCGGCGGCGTACCACGCCCAGCAGCGCGTGGTACGTGGACGGTGCGGCGTCCACGGCGGTGGCGCCGTGCGCGGCGGCCTGGGTGACGGCCGCATCGAGCCGCTGGTAGGGGGTGACCAGGAGGGTGCAGCGGGCCAGCCACCACAGCAGGATGACCGAGAGCCCGTACTGGTGGGAGAAGGGCAGCAGCGGGGCGAGCACGTCGTCCGCGCGGTAGCCCATGGCCTCGATGGTGCGCAGCGAGTTGTCGAGGACGGCGCGGCCGGGCTTGACGATGCCCTTGGGGCGCCCGGTGGTGCCCGAGGACCACAGGACGAGCGCGTCGGGGCGGCGGAACCAGCGGGCCAGGTCGACGCCGTCGGCCGGTGCCGGTGCCGGTGCCGGTGCGGCGTCGGCGGTCAGCGCCGGGTAGTGGATGATCCGCTGGTCGGGGACGCCGGGGAAGCCCTCGGTGCGGCCGTCGGCGGTGACCAGCCAGCGGGCGGCGGCCTGGCGCGCGGCGGCGGTGGCGTCGGCGGCCGGGAGCCGGTGGTCGAGCGGGATGAGCGAGGTGTCCAGGTGCATCAGGGCCAGCAGCGTCAGGACATAACCGACGCTGTTGTCGCCCTGGACCAGGACCCGGTCGCCGGCGCGGATGCCGAGGCGCTGTAGGGCGTCCGCGGTGGCCCGGACGCGGCGGTCGAGCGCCGGGCCGTCGAGGTGGCCGCCGTCGCCGGGCGGCGCCGCCGTGGACGCCGCGCCGTCGACGAGCCGTGCGGCGGCGACCGGAGGGGCGATGGTGTCGGTCATGGGTGCTCCGATCCGGTGGGGTCGAGGGGACGCCGCCCGGTCCGGGTGGGGGTGGCCGGGCACAGCAGTGCCGAGGTGGTGGTGGCCACCCACCGGCCGTCCGCGTCCTGGAACGTGCAGTCGAGGGTGAGCAGGCGGCGGTCCGCGAGCGGTGTGACGGCGGTGAGCCGGACCGTTGCGTGCAGGGTGTCGCCGGCGTGCGCGGGGCGGGCGTGGCGCACCGTCTGTGCCCGGTGCACGGCCCCGTCGGTGGTGAAGCCGCCGTGGGCGGCGAGCAGTTGGTCCTCGGCGTGGGCGGCGAGGGTGGCGAGGTAGGTGGGTGGCGCGAGGGTGTCCGGGTGGCCGAGCGCCCGTGCGGCGGCCGGGTCGTGGTACGCGGGGTGCGGGTCGCCGACCGCGGCCGCGAAGGCGGCGAGCCGGGCCCGGTCGAGGGCGTAGGGGCCGCAGCGCAGGGTGGTGGGGGGCGGTGCGGGGGCGGACCGGGCAGCCGGGTCGGGCGGGGCCGGGGGCGGCGCCGCGCTGTCGGTCATGGCGGTCAGTCGCCGATCATGTGGTGCCCGCCGTCCGCGTGCACGATCTCGCCGGTGGTGGCGGGCAGCCAGTCCGACAGCAGCGCCACACAGGTACGGGCGACCGGCTCGGCGTCCTGCGGGTCCCAGCCCAGCGGGGCACGGTTCGCCCAGCCCTTCTCGAACGACGGGCCGTCGCCGCCGATGCCCCGTGCGGCCAGGGTGCGCAAGGGTCCGGCCGCCACGAGGTTGGCCCGGATGCCCTGGCCGCCGAGGTCCCGGGCCAGATAGCGCGAGCAGGCCTCCAGCCCGGCCTTGGCGACCCCCATCCAGTCGTAGCCCGGCCAGGCGCGGGAGGCGTCGAAGTCCACACCGACGACCGAGGCGCCGGGGCGCAGCAGCGGTCGGCAGGCCATGGTCAGTGCCACCAGGGAGTACGCCGAGGTGTGCAGGGCGGCGGACACATCGCGCCACGGTGCGGTCAGGAAGCCGCCGTCCAGACAGGACGCGGGGGCGTGTGCGACCGAGTGCAGGACGCCGTCGATCCCGTCCAGGTGCCCGCCGACCCGGTCGGCGAGGGTGCTGAGCTGCGCCTCGTCGGTGACGTCCAGCTCCACGACGGGGGGGTCCTCCGGCAGCCGCCGGGCGAGTCGGGCCACCAGACTCGGCCGCCCGTACGCGGTGAGGACGATCCGGGCGCCCTCCTGCTGGGCGAGCCGCGCCACCGCGTAGGCGATCGAGCTCTCGGTGATCACACCGGTGACCACCAGCCGCTTTCCGTCGAGCAGACCGCTCATGCGGTTCCTCCGTCTGACTCGTTCTCGACTTCGAAGTCACCGGACATAACTCAGAAGCATTGTCCGGGCGTGGTCTTGAAAGACCGTCATTGACAACCTATCGGACCTCCAGTTGACTTCGGTAGTCAAGTGTAGTCAAAAGAATGACTTGGGGGTCACGGAGGTGCCGTGGCGTGCCGGGTGCACGGTGCGGTGGTGCGACACACCCGCCGGGGCGCCGCACCCGGCCGGCGGTCGGCGGCCCCGCGGCGGCCCAACCGCCCCGCCAGGGCCCCCCGTTCCCGCGCCGGGGCGTTGGCCGGCCCGCAACACCCCCCCTTCCATAGAGAGGTGACCGTCATGACCGTCCCGCCCCGCGAAGAGATCGTCGCTCAGCTCGCCGAGATCCTGCACGAGGTGGCCGGCGTGCTGCCGTCCGAGGTGACCGAGGAGAAGTCCCTGGTCGAGGAGTTGGATGTGGACTCCTTGGCGATGGCGGAGGTGATCGTCATCGCCGAGGAACGCTTCGGGATCGCCCTACCCGAAGAGGAGATGAAGGACATGCGTAGAGTTTTGGACATAGTGCTCCGCGTGGAGAAGCAGCTGGCGGCCTGAACTCCCGCGCCCGCCACCGGCATCGGAGCGGTTCCCGGCCGGGTGCGTTCCCGCCGGCCGCCGGCGCCCGCCGGGAACGCACCCGCCCCGAACGGTACATACCGGTGCGCTCCGGACCGGCCAGGGCGGGGCGACGGTGGTGCGTCGGTCCGTCCCACGGCTGCACGGTGCGCCGCCTGCCCCAGAACCGAGGGGCCACCGGTGAGGCGAGGTGGCCTCGGCTTGGCGAAATCTGGTAATGCCGGGCAGTAAACCAAAGTTGATTTTCGGTCGTCGCTTGTTGACGCAGGCATAGACCAGGGTTACCTTGAAGATCTCCAGTGGGTAAATCAAATCGACTCAGTGCACTGCTTTCTCGGACGTGACCGGTCCGCAGAAAGGAGACATGGTGCGAGGGGATCTATGCGGGCGGACGAGCCTTTCTGTGGCGCGCATTCACTCAACCATGAGGGCGGCCGGGGAGGCCCGGACGGACCGCCCAACGCCTTTGTCAAAGCAGGAAGTTGGGACCCCGCACGCTCTTCAGAATTAGCTGACGGCGGTGTTCACATATTCTCGCCTGCCGACGGCGACATTCGGGAAGTCGGCTGTCTGGCGGCATTTCTCGGGCGGTTGCTGCATTGTCCGCCCGACGATATTCCGGTGACCCCGGACGGGTTCGGCCGCCCGGTGTTCGCCGAACCGCCCCCCTCGATCGGCTGGCCACCGGGCGCCCGCCTCTGCCTGGGCATCGCCGCGGACCCGGCCCGCCAGCTCCTCGCCCTGACCCGGGACCTCCCGGTGGCGCTGTCCGTGCACACCGTCCCGCACGGTCCGGTGGGTGGCCTGCTGCTCCCGTTCACCCCGCTGGAACGGCGCCACGTCCAGGAGGCCCCCGCCGACCGGCGCGCCCGACGGCTGGCCCAGCTGTGGACGCGTAAGGAGGCGTCGCTGCGGCTGACCGGCCCCGGCGGGCTAGCCCTCGCCGACGAGGTCGACGCGCTGAGCGAGGCGCGGGACGGCAAGGTCGTGATCCCCCCGTCCCCGGTGCACCCCGGAGGCGTCGCCTTCGTCCGCGATCTGCCCGGGGGCCCGCAGACTGTGGCTTGTGCGGCCACCGCGGCCCCGGCGCCGGGCGTGCACCTCTGGCGGGCGGATGCGTCCGGTGCACTGGACGGTCCGCACACCCTCGGCGACGCCGGCACCCCGCCCTTCCTCTGAGGCCGGGACCCGTGCTGGGCCGGGCACCCGGCCCGGTACGGGAGTGCGCGGCGTCCTACGGCATCAGCACCGCATGGGGATCCGGCCCCTCGGCCCGGCGGACACCGGAGCTGAGCTCGCGCCAGGTCTCCAGTGCCAGTCGGAGGGCGCCGGCTCGCTCGTACCCCTCGGCGGCCAGCTTGAAGTCGGCCTCCGCGGCCTCCCCGGCGCCGTGCGCGCGACGGGCGCGGGCCCGGTGGAGCAGGCAGCGGGCCCGGTCCAGCGGCGAGAGCTCCGCCGCGTCGGGGTCGATCGCCTCGGCCCGCTCGGCGGCCCCGGCCGGATCGTCCCGGCGCAGCGCCGCGGCCGTCTCCAGCACCGCCAGCCAGGTACCGGCGGACGCACTGCCGACCAGCGCGGCGGCCTGCCGGGCGCGGGCCATCAGGGCGTCCGCCTGCGGTGCCGGGCCGGCGGCGAGCGCCAGCAGGGTGTGGGCCCGGCCCAGCCGCAGCCGCAGCCGTACGCCGTCGGTCGCCGCCAGCAGCTCCTCGGCCTCGGTCAGCAGCTCCAGCGCCCGCTCCGGCTGCCCGTCCAGATACCGCGCACCGGCCACCGCCCACAGCGCGCCGGCCCGCAGCTCACCGGCCGGCAGTGGCGCGGCCTGGGTGCTCAGCTCCGCCCCGAGCTGGGCGGCGCGGCTCCACTCCCCGCTGTCGACGGAGAGGGACACCAGTGCCACCCGGGCCTGCACCCGCTCCGGCCGGTCGGGCGCCAGCTCGCCGGTGACCCGTACCGCCTCCTCGGCGAAGCGCACCCCCTCCGTCAGCCGGCCCGCGGCGCGCAGCAGTTGGGCGAGTTCGACGGCGACCCGGGCGTGCAGCACCGGCGCGGAGTGGGTGAGCGGGTCGTCGAACAGGTCGCGCAGCGCCGCTTCGTGGCGGTCCGGGGCGTCCAGCCGGCCCAGGACCGTGGCCAGTTCCCAGCGCGCCTCCCAGCGCACCTCGTCCTGGTCGGCACCGGCCTGCGCCACCAGCGACTCCAGCTGTCGGCGGGCCGCCGGCCAGTCGCCGGCCAGCGCACTGGCGCGGGCCGCCACCAACTGGCCGACCAGGTCCAGGCGCTGGGTGAGCCGGGCGCCGGACTCCTCGCGGGCGCTGAGCGCCTCGACCGTGGTGCCCAGCCGCTCGGCGATCGACCGGGCGATCTTGGCGCCCGGGACTCTGCGGCCGTTCTCGACCAGGGAGACATAGCTCGGGGAGAGGTCCTCCCCGGCGAGGTCCCCCTGGGACAGACCCTGGGCGCGCCGGACCTCCCGCACGCGCTTCCCGAAAGCAGGCTGCTCGATCACCAAGAAAAACGCTCGCAGTTGAGTTGGGCGGACGGACAGGGACGGCGTACCGCCGGCTCCGGACGGGCGGAACGTGATGACCGCGAGTCTACTCACCGGCCGATGTCCCAGGCATGGTCGGGGACGACGTTCACCCACCCGGGGAGTCATTTTTTGTCACTTGTGGACGTGTCTGTTCGCCCTTGCTCGCGGCAGGACATCGCGGGAGCTGGGAGCCGAGTCGGGTTCTCTGGCACTGAGGAGAACGGACGTGTGGTGGGCGAGGGGGAGTGGTCCGGGGTGACGCCGCTTGTCATATGAGTGAGTCGAGTGCAATGACTTTGCTTGACAATAAATGACAATTGGCTGACGCTGACCCTCCATGGACTACGCCCCGAGGAGGGACATATGAGCTCCGCTCCCGCATGGCCGGCCGTGGCCGCCGAGCCGGAGGACAGCCTCACGCGCCAACGTGCGGCGGCCGTGCACAGGGTCCGGGACTTCCTGGTGAACGACGCCGGTACCGTGCACGAGCTGCTGTGTGAGATCTCCACCCACCGCGCCGCTCGCTACGAGATCGAGTCGACCCTCGCCACCCTCGACGGGGCCCTGGACGAGGTGGCCCGCCACCGGCCGGGCCGGGTCCCCCAGCTGGCCGCCTTCATGCCGTCGAACGTCATCCTCTACTCCTACGCCCTCTACCTCCTGGTGCCCGCCCTCTACACCGACCGCCTGGTCTTCCGGCCCTCCAGCCGGGTCAAGGACCAGATGCGCCGGCTGCACGCCCTGCTCGCCGAGCAGCACGGCCTGCCGATCACCCTGACCACCGCCAGCCAGCGGGAGTTCCTGGACGACCACGTCCGCCCCGCCGACGTGGTGGTCTTCACCGGCGCCTACGCCAACGCCGAGCAGATCCGCGCCCGGCTCTCCCCGGGGCAGCTGTTCCTCTTCCTCGGCTCCGGGGTCAACCCGTTCGTGGTCGCGCCCGGCGCCGACGTCGAGCGGGCGGCCCGGGACGCGATCGCCATCCGGGTGCTGAACACCGGTCAGGACTGCCTGGGCCCCGACCTGTTCAGCGTGCACCACACGCTGCGGGAGCCGTTCGTGGACGCGCTGGTCAGCGAGCTGAAGGGGCTGCGCTACGGCCCGTACACCGATCCGGACGCCGACTTCGGGCCGATCTTCTACGACAGTGCGCTGGAGGACGGCGCCCAGTTCCTCGCCCGCCACCGCGGGGAGATCGTGCACGGCGGGCACGTCGACTTCCGGGGCCGCCGGCTCGACCCCACCGTCGTCGTCGGTGCGGAGGTCACCCCGCGCACCCAGGTGCCGGAGTTCTTCGCCCCGATCTTCAACGTCACCTCCTACCGCGACGAGGACGCCCTCGCGGCCACCCTCACCACCGGCACGTTCACCGAACGTGCCCTGGGATCCAGCGTCTACGGCCACGCCCCCGCCCTGGTCGAGGCGCTGCGCCGGCGGACCACCGTCACCCAGGACACCACCCTGCTGTCCATCGACGACGGCAACGCCCCGTTCGGCGGCTACGGCCGGATGGCCAACTACATCTCCGACGGCCACGAGGTGCGCGCCGAGCCCGTACTGATCTCCCAGGCCGTTGCCGCCCACGGAGCGGGAGGCACCCGATGACCGTGGCATCGCACCCCACCGCCTGGGCCGCTGTCGCCGACCACCTCCGCCACCTCGGCACCCGGGCGGTCTTTGGGCTGCCCGGCGACGACATGGCGCTCCTCGGCGAGCTGGAGCGCACCGACACCCGGGTGGTGCTCTGCCGCGACCAGCGCAACGCGCTGTTCATGGCGACCGGTTACGCGCTGGCCGCCGGGCGCCCGGGGGTCTGTGTGATCGGCAAGGGGCCGGCCCTGACCAATGCGCTCACCGGCCTGCTGGAGGCGCGCTCCGCCGCCGCCCCGCTGCTCCTGATCGCCGACGGCACCCGGCTCGACCGGCTGGGCACCGGCGCCTTCCAGGAGCTGGACCAGCTCACCGCGGTCCGTCCGTTCGTGAAGTGGGCGGTCCGGGTCGACCACGCCGAACGGCTGCCGGCCGCCCTGGAGAAGGCCGCCGCGCTGGCCGTCAACGGCACTCCCGGGCCCGTCTACCTGGAGCTGGCCGAGCAGATCGCGGCCGACCCGGTCCCCCGCACCGGTCCCTGGCGGCCGGTGCGGGCGCAGCGTCCCGGCCCCGACCCGGACGCCCTGGCCGCCACCGCGGACCGCATCGCCGCCGCCCGGCGGCCGCTGCTGCTGGTGGGCGGCGGCGCCCGGCACCGCAACACCGGCCGCCGTATCGAGCGCTTCGCCGAACTCCTGGGCGCCGGCCTGTTCACCACCGCCTCCGGCCGCGGCACCGTGGCCGAGGACCACCCGCTGTACTGCGGCGTCAGCGGCCTCTACACGGCCGCACCGATGGACGCGCTGTGGCGGGAGGCCGACCTGGTGATCGCCCTGGGCAGCCGACTGGAGGAGACCGCCACCTTCGGCTGGCCGGACGAGGCCGCCGAACTCCCCGTCGTCCAGGCGGTCCTGGGCGAGGAGAGCCTGGTGCTGGAGCGGCCCGGGGACCACGTCCTCGGTGACGTGGGGCGGACCGTCGACGGTTGGACGGGGCTGCTGGCCGGCCACCGGCCCGGCGACGGCTGGCCGGAGCGGGTCGGGGCGGTACGGGCCGCCCTGGCGCAGCGCGCCGCGGACCGCGCCGAGGAGGCCGGTAAGCGGGTGCCCGAGGGGGCGGTCCCGGTCTCCCGGGTGCTCACCGCGCTGGACCGCGTGGTCCCCGCCGACCGGGTCCTGGTCCAGGAGAACGGCCTGCAGGACATGTGGTCGTACTTCTTCCCGCACACCACGCTCGGCGCCGGTGCCGGATCGGTGGTGCCCAGCGAGCAGACGCCGCTGGGCTTCGGCGCGGCGGCGGCGGTCGGTGTCCGGCTGGCCGAACCGGCCGGGCGGCCGGTGGTCGCGGTGGTCGGCGACGGCGCCTTCAACCTCTTCCGCGCCGAACTGCCCACGGTCGCCGACGCCGGCGCCGCGGTGCTCTACCTCGTCCTCGACAACGGCGGCTATGGCTGGCTGCAGTCCAACCTCGACCGGGTCTGCGGCCCGGACTCGCGGTTCGCCTTCACCGTCCCGCGCCCCACCGGCACCGAGGGGCTGGCCCGCGCCTACGGCTGCGACTACCGCCGGGTGACCGCGGCGGATGAGCTGGACGCCGCGCTGTCCGCCGCCTGGCAGCAGGTCGCCGGCGGCACCACCGCGGTGGTCGAGATCGCGGTCGCGCTCCCCGACACCCCGCCGGGGATGAGCGGTTCGGCCGGGGACTTCCCCGAGCGCGAGGGGACGGCCTAAGGGGTTACGGGAGGCCCGTAGCCACGGCGGCGTGCTGCGTGGACCCGGCCCGGCCGGCCCGGGGGTGGCCGGGGGGCCGGGTCCACGGCTTCTTCGTACGGGGGAGCCACGCCATCGGCGTGACGGGGGATGCGCTCCGACCGTACGGATCGGTGTCAGGTCTTGGTGCGGAACCGTGCGAGGGCGAGCGGCGCGGTGACCGCGGTGAGGCCGACCGACCACACCAGCGTCCAGAGCACCGGCCCGGCCACCGGCCCCTCGCCCAGGGCGAGTCCGCGGGCCGCGTCGGCCATATGGGTCAGGGGGTTGACGCCGGTGAAGGCCCGCAGCCAGTCCGGCATGGTCGACGGCGAGACGAAGATCGAGGAGCCGAACTGCAGCGGCGTCAGCACCACCACCGACAGCGACTGCACCGCCTGGGCGGAGCGCAGGGTCAGCCCCAGCAGCATGAAGATCCAGATCAGCGAGGTGCCGAAGACGGCGGTGAGGCCGACCGCCGCCGCCAGGCCCGCCGCATGGCCGGCGACGTCGAAGCCCAGCACGGCCGCGATGGTCAGCAGGACCGCGATGGCGACCAGCATCCGGCCGGTCTCGACCACGACCTTGGCCACCAGCACCGAGGAGCGGGCGATCGGCAGCGTACGGAAGCGGTCCATCACGCCGGTGCGGAAGTCGTCGTTGACGCCGGTGCCCACGGCCATAGCGATGGTCATGCCGAGGATCACCATCAGGCCGGGCACCAGGAACGCGGTGTACTGCGCACGGGAGCCGCCGGCGCCGAGCACACCGCCGAAGACGAAGACGAACAGCACCGTCAGGACGACCGGCATCAGCAGGGCGTCGGTCATCGACTCCGGGTTCCGCCGGATCTGCAGGAGGTTGCGGCGGATCAGGGCGCCGGTGTGCCGGGCCATCGCCCGCGGGCCCACCGGCCCCTCGTCGCGGAGCGGGGCGGTCGGCCCGGGGCGGAAGCGCACCCGCTGCGCCGCCTGGGGGGAGGTCACGGCTGCTCCCCGCCTCAGGCCGTCGTGCCGCGGCGCTCTTGGAGCCACTTCTGCCAGTACGTCCGCCGGTCGGTGCTGGGGTGGGCGACGATGATGTCGCCCAGGACCGCGGAGCCGGTGATGCGCACGCGCGGGGTGACGGCCTCCGGTCCGGAGTGGTCCCGGGTCAGATTGCGTACGTCGCCCAGAACCGTGCTGCAGTTCAGCTCCACCCGGACGCCTTCGGGGAGCAGCAGATGGACGTCGCCGACCAGGGCGCGGGCCGTGATGGTCAGTTCGCCGGTCGAGGGGGCGGGGGAGCCGCACAGGTCGAGGGTCACGTCGCCGAGGACCGCGGTGGCCTCGATGCCGTGCTCCAGGGAGGGGCTGTGGTGGACGAGGTCACCGACGAGGGCGCGGAAGCTGCGCTGCCCGGTGGCGGTGGCGGCGGACTCGGGGGGTGTGACGTGCGGCAGGTCCGCGCCGACCGCATCCAACTCCTCGCGGGTGCGGGCCAGGTACGCCGCCTCGGACCGCTCGGCCAGCTCCTCCAGGGTCAACCGGCCCTCGGCGGTGGCCTCCCTGAGCCGCTCGACCATGGTCTCGCGCTCGGCGTCGGACGCCAGCACCGCACGGGCCGGGGCGGTGGGGGCGGACGAGGGCGTCACGTCCTTGTGCAGATCGGGGCGTTGGGACGGCGTCATCGTGGTGCCTCCGCGAGGTCCGGGCAGGGGTGGGGCGTTCGCCGGGATCATCGGACCACGTCACCGGGGGCGGGGGCATCGCCGTGCGGTAGTACATCGAAAGGTTGACCCCCGGCGCCGAGGCACACAGTTCGGTGTACTCGGCAGCCGGTTTTTCGTCGCCCGGGTAGTCGCCGAAATGATCTCAGTAGGGTCGGTGAAGAACGGTGAAGGAATCCGAATATTGGTCGACTTCTTCTTGACTGCTTGGTAAAGTGCGTAGCACTCATTGTGACTCGCCGATTTGATGCAGCCGGGCGGAGTCATCCACCGTTCGTAATCCGGAGGGTTTGTCGAATGCCTGAGCTGGCGGACACCGGGCGGCGCATCAAAGAGCTTCGGGTCAGCGCGGGAATGACACAGCACGACCTTGCCGGGGCTGAGATGTCGTCCAGCTACATCTCGCTCGTCGAACGCGGGAAGCGCATTCCCAGCGGTCGGGCGCTCAAGATCCTGGCGGAACGCCTCGGGGTCGGCGTGGACGACATATCCAGAAGTGCCGAGCCGGTCGAAAGCCCGGGCCGGGTCCGCCGGCTGGACCTGGTCGGGCGATTGGTGGCGGCCCGGCGGCAATGGGAGGGCGGCGACGCCGAGGGGGCGCTGTCGGAATTCCGCGCACTGGCCGAGATTGAACCGGCCGGCCGGCAGGACGACGTATTGACCGAGGCGCAGCTCGCGATTGCCGAAATACTGGGCACGCTGGGCCGTGCGGATGAGGGCGCCGAGGTCCTGCTGCGCATGCTCCAGGCGCTGGCGCCCGCGCCGTACGCCGAGGCCCGGCTGCGTGCCCTGATCGCGCTCGCCGACCTGCTGGAGTCGGCCGGCCGGGTCCAGGACGGGCTGCGCCATGCGCTCACCGGCTTCCTCGAATGCGCCGACCGGCGTCCGGGCGGCGGCTTCCACGCGCTGCTGGTCCTCGATGTGCTCACCCGCTGCGCGTACTGGAGCGGCTGCCCCGACTGGGCGCCCGACACCGACCACGGCCGCCCGTCGCCGGACGGGGCGTTCCCCGGGCCGCGCGCCAGCATCGATCTGCACCGGGCGCTCGACCTGCGCGACCGGGGCGAGACGGCGCGCGCCACCGCGCTGCTGGGGGAGTGCGCACGCCGGGTGACACCGGCCGCGGGCTTCCCGCTGTGGGAGCGGATCAGCGGCCAGTACGCGCTGCTGCTCCTGGGGCAGGGCGAGGAGACGGCGGCCCGCAGCATCGTCGAGCGCGGTCTGGTGGTCGCCTCGGTGGCCCAGGAGCCGGGCTTCCCGCTGTGGCTGACGACCGCGGAGGCGGTCTGCGCCGAGGCGGCCGGCGAGGTGGCGCAGCTGGTCGCGCTGGGCGAGGAGTTGGCCGCGCTGCCCGACACCGGCCGCAGCCATGAGAAGGCCGCCGCGCTCGGGGAGATCGCGGCGGCGTGTGAGCGGGTGGGGGACCGGGAAAGGGCGGCCGGGTACTTCCGGTATTCCGCGGAGCTGTTCCGGCGGGCCCAGGCGTACCGGCACGCTGAGCGGGCCCGGGAACGGCTGGCGGACCTCCTGGAAAAGCGCGGCTGACGGCCGGGGCAAAAGCGCGGTGCGCTGCCACAATGCCGTTATTGCGCCCCATACACGCTTACTTATTCGACTTCTTTCCCAGGCCCAGTAGTGCGAACAGGGCCTCGGCGCCACCGACGATCGCCAGTACCAGCCCGGCCTTGTGAAGCGAGACGACCGGTGTCTCCACTTCCTTTGTGGTCAGCCAGAGGATCAGGCCGATGATCGCCAGAACAATACCTACCGCAATACCCTTCATGAGTTCCCTCGTCCCTCGTGACGGCGCCCCGCATCGGGCGGCGGGGTCGGTTGTACGGACCAGCGTCCCGTCCGGCCGCCGCATTCGGATCATCCGCAGGTAGGCACTTTCCGCCCCACCGACTGTCACTTTCTATGTACTCCCGGCCCCTACCCGGGGCGCCGTCCGGCTCCGCGCGCGGCGCGGCCGGGTGGGCGACCGAGGGCGTGACCGGGGGCGTGACCGGGGGTGTGACCGGTCCGGCTGTCCTGTGGTGACGGCGCTGAACGGCCCCCGTGCAGTCAATTTTCATGACTCTGCTGGTCATGCGTCTGGGCGCATTTTCGCTGGTGCGGGGCGTAGTGGGGGTGTGGGTGGTCGCGCCATCGACTGACTGACTTTGCGAAGAGTGTTGACAGGTCGATGACTCGGCTGTCATGTTTCTGGTCATGAGGACGCCCCGAGCGTGACTACCGGGGCAGAAAATCAGGAGGTGGGTTTCATGGAGTTGCGCACCGATCGGCGACGCGTCGTCGTCACCGGCTGCGGCGTGGTGTCCCCCGTGGGAAACACCACTGCGGACTTCTGGGCCGCCCTCCTCGCCGGCCGCAGCGGCGTCCGTGCCGTGACCCGCTTCGACACCACCGGCCTCCCCGTCCGGATCGGCGGCGACCTCACCGGCTTCGACACCACCGGCCACCTCACCCCGCAGGAGGCCCGGCGCTGCGACAACTTCACCCAGTACGCGGTGGTCGCGGCGGCCGAGGCGATGCGCTCCGCCGGCCTCGACACCGGCGCCGGCGTCGCCAACCACCGCTTCGCCGCGGTGATCGGCTCCGGCTACGGCGCCGCCAACGCGATCCAGCAGCAGTACGACATCCTGCGGGAGCAGGGCCCCCGGCGGGTCTCCCCGTACCACTCGGTGCTCACCGCCATCGACCACCCGACCAGCCTGCTGTCCATCAAGTACGGCATCGGCGGCCCCAGCGGCGCGGTCTCCGCGGCCTGTGCCACCGGCGCGGTGGCTCTCGGCGAGGCGGCCGAACTGATCCGCCACGGACGGGCCGACGTCGCCCTGGCCGGCGGGACGGACGACGCCCTGACCGCCGTCGACCTGGCCGGCACCGCCAACGCCCAGGCCCTCTCCCGCCGCAACGACGACCCCGAAGGCGCCAGCCGGCCCTTCGACCGGGACCGCGACGGCTTTGTGATGGCCGTCGGCGCCACCGTCCTGACGCTGGAGGAGGCCGGCCACGCCGAGCGGCGCGGCGCGGAGATCCTCGCCGAGGTGGCCGGCTACGCCACCACCAGCGACGCCCACCACGCCACCGCCCCCGACCCCACCGGCGCCGGCGCCGTCCGCGCGATGCGCGGCGCCCTCGAAGAGGCGCGGATCGCCCCCGAGGACGTCGGGCAGATCAGCGCGCACGGCACCGGCACCGTCCTCAACGACCGGATCGAGGCGGCGGCGCTGCGCGAGGTGTTCGGCCCCGACCAGTTGCGCCGCACACCGGTCACCGCCGTCAAGAGCATGACCGGGCACATGCTCGGTGCCTCCGGAGCCGCCGAGGCCGCCGCCGCGGTGCTGTCGCTGCGGGACCGCACCGTCCCGCCGATCCGCAACTGCGACCACCCCGCTGAGGAGGACCTCGACCTGGTGGTCAAGGGCGCCCGCGAGTGGGACGGAGATGTGGTGCTGAGCAATTCCTTCGGGTTCGGCGGGCACAACGCCGTACTCGTCCTGACCCGCTACACCCGCTGACCGACGAGACCCGAGCTGAGGAGGGACGCACACCGTGCAGGGACGACTGGTGACCTTGGAATGGCCCGGCGACGACGACTGGGCGGCGATCGCCACCTGGCTGCGGCCCGGCTCGCCGGCCGCCGTGCTCAGCGGTGACTGGGAGCTGCTGGGCGCCGCCGAGATCGAGCAGGCCAACCGCGCCGGCCGGGTCCACAACCTGGTGATCCGCACCAAGGACGGCGACCGCATCGGCACCGTCAGCTACCAACGCTCCGGCCGGATCGGCGGCTTCACCGTCGGCGGTGCGATCGGCGCGCCCGAGCTGTGGCGCCGCGGCTACGGCGCGGAGGCCGTGGTGCTGCTGGTCGACTACCTCTTCCACCAGCTCGACGCGCACCGCGTGCAGGTCACCACCGCCGGCTACAACAAGGGCATCATCCGGCTGATGACCAAGACCCCGTTCGTGGTCGAGGGCATCCTGCGGGACCACTGCTACCTCGACGGGGCGTACCACGACGCGATCGTGTGGGGCCTGCTCCGCGACGAGCACTACGCCTCGCTCAAGCCAAGCGAGGACAACCGCGTGCTGGCCGTCGGGCTGGAGGACTTCGTCTCCGAGGACGACAAGACGCAGGCCCGTGCCGTGCTCGTCGAGCACCTGGCGGCCCGCGGACGCACCGCACTGGACGGCTACCTGGGCGGCGCCGGACGGCCCGCCGCACCCGCCGAGCCGTCGGCCGCACCCGCCGCCCCGTCTGCCGCACCCGCCGGGCCGTCGGCCGCCCCGTCCGTCGAACCGCTCGCCGCCGGCGAGCCCGCCCCCGCGGCAGGTGCGGCATGAGAGACGGCGCCGAGAGCTTCGCCCTGGCCGACCGCACCTTCTTCGACTGGCCCGGCAACTGGGACCTGGAAGCCACCCGCTTCCCCGCCCCGCCGCTGCCAGACGGCTGGACCCGCGAGGACAACGAGGCCTGGACCTTCTGCCGCCCGGCCGAGGACCGACTCCCCGACCAGGGCTGGAAGATCCACGTCAGCGCGGCCCCCGAGGACGCCGCCCGCACCCTCGCCGACGTCGCCGCGCACTGCACCGCGCACGGCATCGCCTTCAAGTACCTCAAGAGCGCCAACGTCCTGCGCGCCCTGAGCCGCAAGTACGCGCAGCGCTCCTCGGCCGGCAAGCTGCTGACCGTCTACCCGGTGGACGACGCCGAGTTCGCGGCCGCCCTCGAAGGGCTCGACGCGCTCATCGGCGGTCGCCCCGGCCCGTACGTCCTGACCGACCTGCGCTTCCGTCAGGGCCCGCTCTACGTACGGTACGGCGGCTTCCGCACCCGCTACCTGGAGGACGACGACGGCGACCTGGTCACGGCCTTCCGCCGCCCCGACGGCACCCCCGAGGCCGACCGCCGCACCCCCGTCTTCCACACCCCCGACTGGGTGCAGCTGCCCGACGTCCTCAAGGACTCGCTGGCCGCCCGGCAGGCGCTGGACGACTTCCCCTACCGAATCACCGGGGCGCTGCAGTTCTCCCACGGCGGCGGCGTCTACCGCGCCGCGCCCCTCGGCGGGGACGCCCCGGGCGCCGGCGAGCGCAGCGTCGTCCTCAAGGAGGGCCGGCCCTTCTCCGGCACCGACGGCATCGGCCGCGACGCGGTCACCCGGGTCGCCCACGAGCACCGGATGCTCCAGCGGTTGGCCGGGCTCCCCGGCATCCCGCGCACCTTCGGCACCCTGAAGGTCCGCGACCACCTCTTCCTGATCCTGGAGGACATCGACGGGCAGGACTTCCAGACCTGGCTCGCCGCGCACCACCCGCTGACCGTCCCCGACCCCGACGAGCGGGCCGTCACGGACTACCGGGACCGCGCGGTGGCCCTGTTCGACCGGATCGAGGCGCTGGTCGCCTCGGTGCACGCCCGCGGCCTGCGGATCGGTGACCTGCACCCGGGCAACCTCATCATCAAGCCGGGTGACGAACCGGTGCTGATCGACTTCGAGGTGGCCGACGACCTCGACCGGGCCACCCCCAGCAGCCTCGGCGCCCCCGGCTTCCACCGCGGCGATGCGACCGGCGCGGACGGCGACCACTACGCGCTCGCCGCCATCGGGCTCTGGCTCTTCCTGCCGCTGGCCGCCCTGGGCGGGCTCGCCCCGGACAAGGCCGCCGCCCTGCTGGCCACCGCCGCCGAGCGCTACGCCCTGCCGGACGCCCTGGTCGCCCGGCTCGCCCCGCAGCTGGCGCCCAACGACGACACCACCTCCCAACTCCGCTCCTCACCAGGGGCGTTCCCACCGGACGACGTGCTGGCTTCGCTCGGCCGGGGGCTGCGCGCCAGCGCCACCCCGTACCGCACCGACCGGCTGTACCCCGGCGACTTCGAGCAGTTCGTCGAGGGCGGCGCGGGCTTCGCACACGGCGCGGCCGGTGTCCTGTGGGCCCGGCACATCGCCCTCGGGGAGCGCGACGAGCAGGGCGCGGCCTGGCTGCGCGCCGCCCTCGACAAGACCCCCGCCGAACGGATCGGCTTCTACGACGGTCTGCACGGCATGGCGTACGTCTTAAGGGAGTTGGGCGACCACGAGGCCGCCGGACGGGCCCTGGAGCGGGCCGCCGGATCGCTCGCCCTGCGCCACTGCCCCAGCCTCTACCGCGGGCTGTCGGGCGTCGGCCTGAACCTGCTGCACTTCGCCGACGCGCTGGACAGCGCCGCCCTGCGGCAGCAGGCCCTCGGCCTCGCCGACCGGGTCACCGACCGGCTGGACGCCGCCCGCACCGCCCCCGTCGCACGCCGCCGCCGGCGCGGCTCCACGGACGCCGCCGGGCTGATGTACGGCTGGTCGGGCGCCGCGCTCTTCCTGCTGCACGCCCACCGCGCCACCGGAGACCCCGGGCTGCTGGACGCCGCGGTCCGCGCCGTCCACCGCGACCTCGACCGGTGCTCACCGGGCCCACAGGGCACGCTCCAGGTGGACGAGGGCTTCCGTCTGCTGCCCTATCTGGACAACGGCAGCGCCGGCATCGCCCTCGTGGCGGCCCACCTGCTGGACCACCGCGACGACCCGCGGATCCATGAGGCGCTGCCCGCCCTGCTGCGCGCCTGTGCCGCCGACTTCGTCATCGAGTCCGGGCTGCTGGGCGGACGCGCGGGCCTGCTCGCCACCCTGGCGCTGCTCCGCGACCGGGTGCCGCTGCCCCCGGACGGACCGGAGCGGCCCGGCGGCCCCGCCCTCGACCGCGCAGCCGTCGACCGGTACCTGCGCCGCCATCTGACCAACCTCGGCCAGCACGCCATGACGTGGAACGGAGCGACGGTCTTCCCCTGCGACGGCCGCGCCCGGATCTCCATGGACCTGGCCGGTGGCGGCGCCGGCGTCCTGCTGGCGCTCGCCACCGCCGAACGGGGCACCCCGCTGCTGCCGTTCCTCACCGACTCGCGCCCCGCGGCGGCCGTTGCACCGGCCGCACCGGGACGCGGCGGCGGCGCCACCGGCGCCGTCACCCCCACCGCCCCGTCCGGGGCAGCGGGCACTGCGGACCGCGGAAGGGAGGTGTCGTCAGATGACCATCATGGACCTTCAGGGCCTGGAGGTGCCGGGCGAGCGTGACGCCCAGGCGCTCGGCTCCACCGTCTCCGGCGGCTGCTGACGAACCGCCGGCCGGACCGTGCACCGTCATTGCACGGCCCGCCGGCACCAGGTGTCCCACTACGGCACCTGGTACGTCACCACCGCGATCATCCACTCCACACCACCGGAGGGAGGTGTCGTCAGATGACCATCATGGACCTGCAGGGCCTGGAGGTGCCGGGCGAGCGTGACGCCCAGGCGCTCGGCTCCACCATCAGCGGCGGCTGCTGACCCAGTCGGCAACACGGTGTCGGTGACGGCATTCGGTACGGCATTGTTCCACAGCGATGCGGTACGGCAGCGATGCGTTACGGCGATGAACTACGGCGTCCGTCAAGGACGTTCGTCCTTCACTACACACCGTCTTGTAACCGTACACACGTCCACCGAAACGCGGAAGGGAGGTGACGACATGACCATCATGGATCTTCAGGGTCTGGAGGTGCCGGGCGAGCGTGACGCCCAGGCGCTCGGCTCCACCGTCTCCGGCGGCTGCTGACACGGCGCCCGGTGGTCCCGTGCTGCGGCACGGGCCACCGGGCCCTTGCCTTCTCCCGGGCGTCCGGCCCGTGGGACACCACCGCTCGCGCCGCCCCAACAGCCCACGGACGGAGGCCAGTTGAACGACACCGCGGGCCCCGCCCGTTCCCTGTGCATCATCGGCTGCGGCCCGCGCGGCACCTCGATCGTCGAGCGGATCCTCGCCAACGTCCCCACCCTGTACGGCGACCGTCCGCTGGACCTGCACCTCGTCGACCCCTACCCGCCGGGCGCCGGCCGCACCTGGCGCACCGACCAGCCCGGCCTGCTGTGGATGAACTCCGCCGCCGAGCAGGTCACCCTGTACCCCGACGAGAGCGTGGACTGCGCCGGCCCGCCGCGGCCCGGCCCCACCACCGCCGGCTGGCTCGACGCCCCGCTGCACGACGGCGGCTACGCGGCCCGCCGCGACCAGGGTCGCTACCTGCGCCACTTCTTCGAGACGGTCACCCGCGCGCGCCCCGCCTCGGTCCGGCTGCACCTGCACCGGGCGCGCGCCACGGACCTGCGGCGGACGCCCGACGGCCGGCAACTGGTCGTCCTCGACGGGGGCCACCCGCCCGTCCCGGCCGACCGGGTGGTCCTCGCCCAGGGCCACCTCGACCACCGCCCCGGGCCGGTCCCGCCCGGCCTGACCCGGATCGGCCCCGGCCCCGCCGACCCGGACGCGCTGGCCGCGCTGCCGCCCGGCGCCCCGGTGCTCGTCCGCGGACTGGGCCTGGTCTTCATCGACTGCCTGGCGCTGCTGACGGAGGGCCGCGGCGGCCGGTTCCTCCGTACCGCCCCCGGCGGCCCACTGCGCTACCTGCCGTCCGGCCGGGAGCCCCGGCTGTTCGCCGGCTCCCGGCGCGGCGTTCCCCTCCCACCCAAGCCGGCGCGCGACACCCCGGCCGCCCCGGCCGCCGGCCCCCCGGCGCTGCGCTTCGCCACCGTCGAGGCCTGCCGGGACCGGCTGTCCCGGCCCGGCGCCACCTTCGGCCGCGACGTCTGGCCGCTGGTGCTGGCCGAACTGGGGTGGTGCCACTACCGCGCGCTCTTCGCCGAGCGCCCCACCGCCGCCGGTACGACCTGGGCCGACTTCGACGCCCAGTACGCGCTGCTGCACACCGACCCCGAGCGGCTGGCGAAACTCGCCCGCGCGGCGGTGCCCGACCCCGCCGACCGGCTCGACCTGGACCGGCTGGCGGACCCGCTGGCCGGGCTGCGGTTCGACGGCGCCGACGACCTCCAGCGCCGCCTGCAGGGCCATCTGGCGGGGGAGCTGCGCCGCCGTACGGGACCCGCGCGGGGGATCGCGACCGCCCTGGTCGATGCGTTGCAGCGGACCGGTGCGGTCATCGAGGAGCTGTGGCGGGACGGCCATCTGACGGCTGATCAGGTCGCCGAGGCGCTGGACCGCTTCGCGCTCGGCACCCACCTCAGCTCGGGGCCGCCGCCGCTGCGCGCCGCGCAGCTGCTGGCGCTGGCCGAGGCGGGGGTGGTGACGTTCGTGGGGCCGGGGATGCGGGTGGAGACCGTGGCCGGCGGCTCGTCCGCCGTCTACCGCGCGACCAGCCCCGCCCTGCCCGGTGTGGTCCACGAGGCCGCCGTCCTGCTCGACGCCCGGCTCGCGGCACCCGACGGCGGGCAGCCGGCCGACCCGCTGCGGCGCGCCCTGTACTCCCGCGGGGAGCTGGTGTCCGAGCCCGGCTCGGGTGGCGGTGCGAGCGGCCTGCCGCGGCTGTCCGGTACGGGCCTGCACCCGGTCGGCGCGGACGGCACCGAGCACCGGGACCGGATCGTCGCCGGCCCGGCCCAGTTCCCCCGCCCGGGAACCAACGCCGTCTACTTCCGGCAGAACGACGCCATCGCCCGCCGGCTGCTGCTGGACCCGGCCGAGGCCTGAGCCCGACTCCCGAACCCGGGGCTGGAACCGGAGGCCTGAGCCTGAAGCCCGAAACCGAGGCCCGAAACCGAGGCCCGAATCCGTGGCCCGAAACCGAGGCCTGAGCCCGGCCGCCCGAACCGACGGCGGAACGGCGGTCCACGGCTCTGCCGGGCCGGGGAGGGGCCGCACCCCCCCGGCCGCCCCCCCCGGCCGCCGCCCCTCAGCCCGACAGGGTGATCCCGTGCTGCTGGGCCAGGATGGCCGCCTGGACCCGGCTGCTCAGGTGGAGCTTGGACAGGATCCGGCTGGTGTGGGTCTTCACGGTGCCCTCGGCGAGGCTGAGGGTCTCGGCTATCGCGCTGTTGGCCAGCCCGCGGGCGATGCAGGCGAGCACCTCCAGCTCGCGTTTGGTCAGGGTGTCGAGGGCCTGCGCCGCACCGTCGGGCAGGGTGGGGCCGGCCGACGGCGGGCGGTCGGCGAACTCGGTGATCAGCCGGCGGGCGATCGCCGGGGTGAGGAAGCCCTCGCCGTGCGCCACCTCCCGCACCGCGCCGACCAGCACGGCCGGCTCGGCGTTCTTGAGGATGAAGCCGCCGGCGCCGGCCCGCAGCGCCCCGAAGATGTACTCGTTGAGGTCGAAGGTGGTCAGCACCAGCACCTCGGCGAGCTGCCGCTCGACGATCCTGCGGGTGGCCGCGACCCCGTTGAGCTGGGGCATCTGAACGTCCATCAGCACCACGTCGGGCCGTAGCTCGGCGGCCATCCGGACCGCCGCCTCCCCGTCACCGGCCTCGCCGACGACGGTGATGCCCGGGTCGGTCTGCAGCACCAGGACCAGCCCGGACCGCACCGCGGCCTGGTCGTCGGCGACCAGCACCCGGATGCCCGGTGAGCTGCCCGCCGTCCCCTCCCTCGGTGCGTCCGCCGCGTCCTTGACTATCTCCTCCACCGGCTGCCTCACTGGCTGCTCCACCTCTCGTCATCACCGCCCCCGTGCCGGACCCGGGTGCCGGGTCCCGGGAGTCATCTGTGTCCTTACGTGCGGTACGCCCAGGGGTGCGGTACGCCCTAGGAGTTCTGGGTCAGCGGGAGTACCGCCCGGACCCGCCACCGCCCGGGCGCGGTGCGGTCGGGTCCCGCGTCGAAGACCCCGCCGACCAGGGCGGCCCGCTCGGACATCCCGGCGAGCCCGGCGCCGGCGCCGGTGGTCAGCTGCGCCACCGGGCGCTGCCGGACCCGGCCGTCGGGGCGGGACAGCGGACTGTCGACCGAGATGGTCAGCTGCTCGACGCCGGCCTCGCAGCGGATCCGCACCCGGCCCGCCGCGGCGTGCTTGAGGACGTTGGTCAGCGCCTCCTGGACGATGCGGTACGCGGTCACCTCGATCACCGACGACACCTCCGGGAAGGCCTCGGGGAACTCGGTGTGCAGGGTCAGCGCGGCGGCATCGGCGGCCGGCCGGGCCTGCTCGACCAGCGCGCCCAGGGCGTTGAGCTGCGGCCGGTCCCAGTCGTCGTCCACGCCCCGGTCGGACCGCAGCAGCACCACCATCCGGCGCATCTCGGTCAGCCCCTGGACGCTGTTCTCCCGGATCACCGCCAGCGCCCGCAGCACCGGGTCCTCCTCCCCGTCGCCCCTCTCGCCCTTCTCGCCCTTCTCGCCGTTCTCACCCTTGTCCGCCTCTGCCGCCCGCTTGGCCTCGGTCAGCGACAGCACCGCGCTGGAGTGGATGGCGATCGCGCTGAGGTGGTTGGCCACCAGGTCGTGCAGCTCACGGGCCATCCGGGTGCGCTCGGTCTGCAGCACCGTCTTGCGGTCCAGCTCGGCCAGCCGGTTGATCTGTGCGGCGCGCTCCCGCTCGGCGTCCGCCTGCTCCTTGTGGTTCCTTATCAACACCCCGGTCCATACGGGGGAGATGAGCAGCAGGGCGACGATGACGCCGGTCGTCACGCCCTCCGAGCGGTTGCCGAGGGCGACCAGGGCGATGGTGGTGGCGAGGGTGACGGCGACGGTGCCGACCTGGAGCAGCCGGCACAGCCAGGTCGCGCCGTACAGGGCCGCCGCGTACAGCAGGTCGGTGTAGATCAGTACCGGGCCCAGCCCACCGCTCGAGGTCATCTCCACCGTCACGGTCACGGTGCCGACGGCGACCGCGAGCGGCGGCAGGGTGCTGCGGAAGGCGGTGGCGGCACACAGCACGAGCACCGGGATCACCGCCTGCCAGGCGGCTATGTCGCCGCCCATGACCCGGGGGCCGCCCAGGACGTACAGGATCAGACAGCCCGCGAAGAAACCCACGGCCAATCTGAGGTCACGGAGCGGGAGGGGACGGCGACGCGCGTTCGTACTTGTGAAAAGACGTAACCACACACGAGGACAGTACTGGGGTTTAGTGTCCGTTCTCCTGGCCCTGGCGCCCGAATTCGGGTTGTGCTCTCGTACATCGAAGTATGTAGCCGCACATCAGCAAGAGGGATGACTCGGAGGATCCGCAGGATCTGCAAACCTTGGGCTGTCTGTATCGATCGATGTAGGCGGAAAAGGGGGAGACACCACCTGTATGACGGGCTGTCATTCACCCGGTACGGCCTCGGCACCGCTCACCTGTGGAGGACGGAAAGTACGTGGAAACGAACGCCGCTCTTCTCGAACTCTGTCCGGAACCCCTTGACCAGGACGCTCCGGATCACCTGCAGCACCCCGGCCGGGCCCGCCCGGCCCCGCTCACACCCTCGCACACCCGGCCCCGCCCGGACACCGGTCACCCCGCGCCGGTGTCCACCCCCGTCCCGATATTCGTCGTCCCCGTCGGATCGTCCGTCCCCGCACCGTCCCCCCGGGGCGGCGGATCCGTAGGGTCCCTGTCCCCGGACCACTGCCTGGGCCTGAACGGCCACACCCGGGCCACCCTCGACGGTGCGTCCCGCAGCTGGCTGCTGGCCCGGCTCCCCGCCCGGGTGCGCGAGGAGATGGCCACGGCCTCCCACTGGGAGCTGTACGGCACCCGCGGGCTGCTGATCGTGGCGTGCGGCGAGGACGCCCGTGCGATGGGCTTCTCGGTGGAGTCCGTCCGGGGTGAGGGCGCCCTGCCGCAGACCCAGGACGCGGTGCTGACCGCCCAGGAGTCCCGGACCGCGGCGGGTTGCCCGGCCGCCGAGCGGGAGCGCCTGATCACCCGCTTCTGGGTGCGCAAGGACGCCGCCATGCAGGCCGTCGGCCGGGGGCTGTCCATCGCACCGGAACGCATCGAGGCCGGCTTCCCCGCCGACCGCGGCACCGTGCGCGTCCCCGGCCCCTACGGCACGGAGGTGCCCGTGTCGGTGCGGAACTTCGCCTTCTTCCCCTCGTACGAGTTCGCCGTGGCGATCCCCGAACCCCTTCCGCTCACCCCCTCCTTCCCGTATTCGGGCACGTAATTGCCCGTTTCCCCGTGCGGGCGGTGGGAATGCGCCGTGAATTCCCCGCCGGTGGCCTGAATTCGGGCCCCGGGCTCGTGGCCGCGGGCGGCGGCACCACGTCATGGCCCACCCGGGTGAAACCGTCGCATGTCGCGCTCCCCCAGCATGCAGAAAACCATATTGCCGGGTTAGTTGGTGCGTGCCCACCGGTCGTGGCGGGGACCCCGCCGCGGCGCTGCCGGAGCACAGCGGAGGATTCCCGTCATGCCGTCGCCCCTCGCCAAACGGTCCGCCGAAGCCACCCTGTCCGTGCTGCTGTTCCTGCTGGGTGTCCTCGGCCTCGCCCGCCCCGCCGCCGCCACCCCCGTGCCCGCCGATTCCCCGGTGCCCGACTGGGAGCGGGTCGCCGCCTGCGAGAGCAGCGGCCGCTGGCACATCAACACCGGCAACGGCTACCACGGGGGCCTCCAGATCGACCTCACCACCTGGCGCGCCTACGGCGGTGAGCGCTACGCCCCGCGCGCCGACCTCGCCACCCGCGATGAGCAGATCGCGATCGCCGAGCGCATCGTCCGCGACCGCGGCATGTCCGCCTGGCCCAACTGCTCCTACACCACCGGCACCCGCGCCACGCCCCAGGCCGCCCCCACCGGCACCCGCAGTTACGTGGTGCGCCCCGGCGACAGCCTCTCGACCATCGCCGAGCGCACCCGCGCCGCCGGCGGCGCCGAGGGGCTCTACGACCGCAACAGACACGCCCTGCCCCATGGCCCGGACCGCATCTATCCCGGACAGCGGCTCCAGCTGAGGGCGTGAGCCCGCCGGGCCCGGGCACCGCTCCTGTGCCCGGGGCCGGCGGCCGGCCGGAGTACTCCGCCGTGGAGGGCCGTCACGGTGAATCCAGTGGTCGGACAGGGTGAATACCGGGGACGGGCCGTTGCTCAGGCTTGGCCCGGACCGGCACGCCCGGTAGCAAGACCGCGGGTTACCAACCGCGAGGTGCAGGAGCACACAGTGAAGAACATGGCACGCGTCAATTTCGTGATCGCAGGAGCTTGCGGCCTGCTCCTGGCTGCGGGTGGGGCGTCGCCCGCCCTGGCGTGGGGCGGGTTCGACCGCGGGTACGGCGGGGACGGGGTGTGGGCCAGCGACACCATCGCCAGCTTCCGCACCGTGCTGCGGTGCGGGCCCCGGGCGCGGATCTGTGTCAACGGGCCGGTGAACAGCGGCAACGTCAGGAACGGACAGAACGTCCACCTGAGCGGCAACAACAGCGACAGCGGCAGCCCGACCATCGACAACGGCAACACCAACGTCGACAGCGGCGGCACGACCGGCGCCGAGAACAAGACGGGTAACGACATCCAGCACGTGGGCCCCGGCCAGACGCGTCTGTGACCCGCAGCTGAAGCGGCCCCGCTCCCGGTGGGTACCGGGAGTCCACCTGCGGCATACGGTCGATGAAGCTGCCCGGCCGGCAGGGCGGGGTGTGCATCCCCTGCTACGCGG
>NZ_JBFAEA010000007.1:310097-325214 GCF_040641675.1 Streptomyces sp. NPDC020742 | reverse complement strand
GGGTGGGTGTCCAGACGTAAAGCGAAGCAGTCTGGACACCCACCCCCGCAGGACCGCCCGCCGCAGCCGACAGCCCCGCGCAGCGGACCCGCCCGCCGCAGGCGCCACGGCGCGAAAGTCGACGACGCACGGGCCGCCGGCCCCACCGGCGAACAACCACCACGACGGGTCAGCCGACAACGCGGGAAGCTCCCCAAGGTTCAGAACGCCGGTCGTTCCGGATCGAGGTCCGGTTTGCCCTCCGTGGGGGACGAGGCCAGGGCGAAGTGGCGGCGGGGGATGCGGCCCGCGCGGTGGGCCAGGCGGCCGGCCTCGACGGCATGGCGCATCGCGTGAGCCATCAGCTCCGGTTCCTGGGCGCGGGTCACCGCGGACGCCAGCATCACCGCCGAGCAGCCCAGCTCCATGGCCAGCGCCGCGTCCGAGGCGGTGCCGGCGCCGGCGTCCAGGATGACCGGGACGCCGGCCCGTTCGGTGATCAGCTGGAAGTTGTGCGGGTTGCGGATGCCCAGGCCGGAGCCGATCGGCGAACCGAGCGGCATGATCGCGGCGCAGCCCACCTCCTCCAGCTTGCGGGCCAGCACCGGGTCGTCATTGGTGTAGGGCAGCACCGTGAACCCGTCGTCCACCAGGGTCTCGGCGGCGTCCAGCAGCTCGATCGGGTCCGGCAACAGGGTCCGCTCGTCGGCGACGACCTCCAGCTTGACCCAGTCGGTGCCCAGCGCCTCCCGGGCGAGCCGGGCGGTGAGCACCGCCTCGCCGGCGGTGAAGCAGCCCGCCGTGTTGGGCAGCACCCGGATGTCGTGCCGGGTCAGGACGGAGAGCACCGAGCCCTGCACGGTCGGGTCCAGCCGCCGCATGGCGACGGTGGTCAGCTCCGTACCGGAGGCGAGCAGGGCGCGCTCCAGGACGTCGAGGCTGGGGGCGCCGCCGGTACCCATGATCAGGCGGGAGGTGAAGGTGGTGCCGGCGAGGACGAGGGGGTCGGGCGCGGTTGCCGTCCCGGGGACGGCCGCGGTGTCGGTCATGGCGTCAGCCTCCCTGCACCGCGGTGAGCACCTCGACGCGGTCGCCGTCGCCGAGCGGGGTGGTGGGCCACTGGGTGCGCGGCACCACCAGGTCGTTGAGCGCCGCAGCCACTCCGGTGGGGGCGGTGGAGAGGGTCGCGACGAGCCGGTCGAGGGTGAGCCCGCCGGGGATCTCACGGGCCTCGCCGTTGACGGACACCGAGACGGTGGGGGTGGCGGCACTCATACGGGCTGCTCCTCCAGGAGGGGGGCGCGCTCCGGGCCCGCCGTGGTGCGGGTGAAGCGCAGGGGGGTGAAGGGACGGGCCTCTTCGGGGAGGCTGCCGGTGGCCAGCGCCTCGGCCATCACCTCGCCGGTGACCGGCGTCAGCAGGACGCCGTTGCGGAAGTGGCCGGTGGCCAACTGGAGGCCGGGCAGCTCGGTCGGGCCGAGGAGCGGTGCGTTGTCGGGGGAGGTGGGGCGCAGCCCGGCGCAACTCTCGACCAGCGGCAGCTCGGTGATACCGGGGACGAGTTCGTGGGCGTCCCGCAGCAGTTCGTAGACCCCGCCCGCGGTGACGGTGGTGTCCCAGCCCAGCTCCTCGCTGGTGGCGCCGACGACCAGCTCACCGCTCTCCCGCGGCACCAGATAGAGCGGGTTGCCGCGGACCACGGCCCGTACGGTGCGGGACAGGAAGGCGGGGGAGCCGGCCGGTACGTCCGGCAGCCGCAGCCGCAGCACCTGGCCCTTGACCGGCCGTACCGGCGGCAGCACCTCGTCGGGCACCCCGGCCAGCCGGCCGCTGTGGCTGCCCGCCGCCAGGACGGTCTGCCCGGCCGCCACCGCCGTGCCGTCGTCGAGGACGGCGCCGGTGGCGCGTCCGCCGTGGACCGTCAGCCGCTCGGCCCGGTTCGGCAGGAAGGCCACCCCGGCCCGTTCGCAGGCCGTCAGCAGGGCGCTCGCCAACCGCCGGGGATCGATCTGGTGGTCGCCGTCGACCCGCAGGCCGCCCCGTACGCCGGGGGCCAGCATCGGCTCCAGGCGGCGGCACTCGCGGCCGGTGAGCCACTGCGAGTCCAGGCCGGAGCGCACCTGGAGGGCGTGCAACTCGCGCAGGTGGGCACGGTCGTCGGCGTCCAGCGCGACGGCCAGGGTGCCGCACCGCCGGTAGCCGGTGTGCGCCCCGGCGGCCTCCTCCAGCTCCGCCACGAAGCGCGGATAGCGGTGCGCCGAGGCGAGGTTGAGGCCCAGCAGGGTCTGCTCGCCGTAGTGCAGCTCGGTGACCGCGGCCAGCATCCCGGCCGCGACGCGGGCCGCGCCGCCTCCGGGGGACGGGTCGGCCACCGTGACGGTCATCCCGCGGGCGGCCGCCCGCCAGGCGGTGGCCAGGCCGATGATGCCGCCCCCGATGACCAGGACATCGGGGTGCCCGGAGGCGAGAGTCGGTGGTGTGGCAGGTGGATGCATGGGCGTCCAGCCCCTCCCTTCGCCGGCATGACCCGGATCAGGTTCGTACGGTCGGAGGCCGGCCAGCCTCCCTCTCAGCCCGGTGCGTCCGGGCTCCCGCGAGTGCGGGCACCACCCTAATACGGGGGTGTGGGGCGCCGTAAGGCAGCGCCGGGGCGGGCCCGCCGGACCCCGCGGGCCCGCCGCAAGGCCCCCGGGAACCGGCACCGCGGTCTGTGACGCTGTGTCAGAGATCTCCTTGCGCGCTGCTGCGGGCGGCGTCGTGCCCCGTCCTAGAGTGATTGGGTGAGCGAGCAGAGCAAGTCCTCCCAGGCCCCTGACCGCACGCCCCGCGTCGTGATCGTCGGCGCCGGAATCGCGGGTGTGCAGACCGCGGTCGCCCTGCGCGAACAGGGCTGGCCCGGCGCGATCACCCTGTTCGGCGACGAGCCCCACCCGCCCTACGACCGGCCCCCGCTGTCCAAGGCGGTGCTGCTGGGCAAGGCCGACGGCTCGGCCTTCGAGGTGGACTTCGCCGGGCTCGGCATCGAGCTCCACCTCGGCCGCCGGGTCACCGCCCTGGTGCCCGAGCGCCGGCTCGTCGAGACCTCCGAGGGCCCGGTCCGCTACGACCACGCGGTCATCGCCACCGGCGCCGAGCCCATCACCCTGCCCGGCAGCGAGGGGCTGCCCGGCGTCCACCTGCTGCGCACCCTCGACGACGCCGAGCGGCTGCGGCCGGTGCTCGCCGCCCAGCACGAGATCGTGGTCGTCGGAGCCGGCTGGATCGGAGCCGAGTTCGCCACCGCCGCGCGCGAGGCGGGCTGTGCCGTCACCGTCGTGGAGGCCGGCGACCGCCCGCTGGCCGGTGCGCTGCCCGCCGAGGTCGCCGCCCATATGACCGGCTGGTACGCGGACGCCGGCGCCGAGCTGCGGACCGGTGCCCGGGTCGCCTCCGTCACCCCCGGTGCGGTCACGCTCTCGGACGGCACCACCCTGCCCGCCGACGCCGTGGTGGTCGGGATCGGGGCCCGGCCCGCCACCGCCTGGCTGGCCGGCTCGGGCGTCGCGGTCTCCGCCGACGACGGCTCGGTGCTCGCCGACGAGCGGCTGCGCACCTCCGTCCCCGAGGTGTACGCGGTCGGCGACTGCGCCTCCTTCCCGTCCACCCGGTACGGCAGCCGGCTGCTGATCCACCACTGGGACAACGCCCTCCAGGGCCCCCGTACGGTCGCCGAGAACATCGCCCGCGGCGGGACGGAGGGACTGGTCTACGACCCCGTCCCGTACTTCTGGTCCGAGCAGTTCGGCCGGTTCGTGCAGTACGCGGGCCACCACGGGGACGCCGACGAGCTGGTCTGGCGCGGGGATCCGGCCGGCGCGGCCTGGTCGGTGATCTGGCTGCGCGAGGAGCGGCTGGTCGCGCTGCTGGCCGTGGGGCGGCCTCGGGACCTCGCCCAGGGCCGCAAGCTCATCGAGCGGGGCACGGTCCTCGACCGGGACCGCGCGGCGAACGCGGCCGTACCGCTGAAGACCGCGGCGCGGTAGGCCCGGCGCACCGACGGCCTACCGGCGGGTGCACCGTCACCCTCCGGGGTGCCCGGAGCCCCTCTTGGCGATGCCCGGCTACCGGCTGTCAGTGCGAGGTGGCACGCTTGTCCTGTGACCGAGATTGACGCAAACATCGATGGACTCGTCCCTGCCTGGCTCACCCTCCCCGACATCGCCGAACGGCTCGGCGTCGAGGTGACGCGTGTCCGGCAGCTGGTGAAGGAGGGCCAGCTGATCGCGGTGCGCCGCGGGGAGAACAGGGCGCTGCAGGTGCCCGCCGATTTCATCAAGGACGACAAGGTGGTCAAGGGCCTCGTCGGTACGCTCACGCTCCTCAAGGACGACGGCTTCACCGACCAGGAGATGCTGGAGTGGCTCTTCACCGCGGATGACACCCTGCCCGGCACCCCGGCGCAGGCGCTGCGCGAGAATCGCGGTACGGAGGTGAAGCGCCGGGCCCAGGCGCTCGCCGTCTGATCCGCCCGGTGCGGCGCGCTCGCCCGCCCCGCACCGGCATCCGTGACCACATCCGAGGGGCGTACGGGCCGCACGGCCGTCCCGTACGCCCCTGACCTGGGGGGAATGCCGCCCGATGAGCACCGCACACGAGGCCCTGTCCGACGCCCGGCTCTACCTGTGCACCGACGCCCGCACGGAGCAGGGCGACCTGGAGCAGTTCCTGGACGCGGTGCTGGCCTCGGGCGTGGACATCGTCCAACTGCGCGACAAGGGCATGGAGGCGGGTGCGGAGCTCCGGCACCTGGAGGTCTTCGCGGACGCCTGCCGGCGGCACGGCACCCTGCTCGCGGTCAACGACCGGGCCGACGTCGCGCACGCCCTCGGCAGCGAGGTGCTGCACCTCGGGCAGGGTGACCTGCCGGTGCCGGCCGCCCGCGCCATCCTCGGCCCGGACGTCCTGATAGGCCGCTCCACCCACGCCGAGGCCGAGGTGGACGCCGCGCTCACCGAGCCCGGCGTCGACTACTTCTGCACCGGCCCGTGCTGGCCCACGCCCACCAAGCCCGGCCGCCACGCCCCCGGCCTCGACCTGGTCCGCTACGCCGCCGCGCGCGCCCCCGAGCGCCCCTGGTTCGCGATCGGCGGGATCGATGCGGACAACCTCGACGAGGTGCTGGACGCCGGCGCCCGCCGGATCGTGGTGGTCCGCGCCCTCACGGAGGCCGACGACCCGGGCGCGGCCGCCGCCGACCTGGCCCGGCGCATCCGGGAGCGGGCGGACCGGGACTGATCCGTCCGGCCCTGCTGACTCCTCCGGGGCGCGGCCCGGGGAAACGCCTCCGGACGGCCGCACGGCCGGGACATGTCCAACCCGTGGACACCAGGCCGACCAACCAGGCATAACGCCGATGACGGTTGGTGTGCGCCCGCCGGGTGGTTAACCTGCCGGTATGGCCCTAGGTACAGCTTCCACCAGGACTGATCGCGCACGCACCGTGCGCGACCTGCTCGCTTCCGGCAAGCAGTCCTACTCGTTCGAGTTCGCCGCCCCGAAGACCGAGAAGGGTGAGCGGACCCTGTGGAACGCCATTCGTCGGATCGAAGCGGTCTCCCCGACCTTCGTCTCGGTGACGTACGGTGCCGGCGGCACCTCCCGTGACGGCACGGTGCGCGCCACCGAGCGCATCGCCACCGAAACCACCCTCACCCCCGTCGCCCACCTGACCGCGGTCAACCACTCCACGGCCGACCTGCGCAACATCATCGGCCAGTACGCCGGCGCCGGGATCCGCAATATGCTCGCGCTGCGCGGCGACCCACCAGGCGACCCCATGGGTGAGTGGGTCAAGCACCCCGACGGCGTCGCCTACGCCGCCGATCTGGTGCGGCTGATCAAGGAGTCCGGCGACTTCTGCGTCGGCGTCGCCGCCTTCCCCGAGATGCACCCGCGGTCGACGGACTGGGACACCGACGTGGCCCACTTCGTGACCAAGTGCCGGGCCGGGGCGGACTTCGCCATCACCCAGATGTTCTTCTACCCCGAGGACTACCTCCGGCTGCGGGACCGGGTTTCGGCCGCGGGTTGCCCCACACCGATCATCCCGGAGATCATGCCGGTGACGAACGTCCGTCAGATCGAGCGGTTCGCGCAGCTCAGCAATGCCGCCTTCCCGCCCGATCTGGCCGAGCGCATCCTCGCCGTCAAGGACGACGCGGCGGCGGTACGCTCCATTGGCATCGAGTACGCGACGGAACTGTGTGCGCGCTTGATGGCCGAGGGCGTTCCCGGGTTGCACTTCATTACCCTGAACCACTCCACGGCGACCCTGGAAATCTACGAGAATCTGGGCCTGCACCAGCGGCCCTGAATCACTGCGGCCGCCGAGCGGCGGAAGAGGGGCGTATATGGGCTGGACGATCCTCTACATCGCGTTCGGTCTGGTCGCAGTGTGGCTGCTGGGCGAGGTGCTCCTTCAGTACAAGGCACGGCTGCGCTGGCGGTTGCTGGCCTTCGCCGGCTTCCTCGCTGTGGTTGTCGGTGTGGTGATCCCCTCCGTGATCGTCATCGGACTGGGCCTGATCGCCTTCGCCTTCGGCCAGACGCAGGTGACGCTCTCCTTCAGGAAGGGCTTCACCACCGGCTGGGCGATCGGCGGGAGGGGCGGCGAGAACCGGGCGGAGGGCGGCGGTGAGAACCGCGGCGAGGGCCGGCGCGGTGAAGGTCGGCGCGGTGAGGGCCGTCGCGGCCGGGGCCGCAGGTCCGCCCCGCCCGCCGCCGAACCGACCCTGGAGGTCTCCGACTTGGAGGCGGTGCCGGCCCCCGAGGCCCCCGCGTCGGGCCCCGCCCGCCCGCTCGACAACGGCCCGGACACCTTCGAGAGCACCGGTGGCTTCGGCAGCCTCGCTGGCCTGCAGAACAAGGACGCCGGCCGGCAGCCCTCCACCGAACAGGAGGCGTTCGCCGCCCAGGAGACCTACGTCGGCCAGGGCTCCTACGACTACCGGAGCGACGACTACACCACCGGCGGCTACGGAACGGCCGGCGGCTACCCGGCCCAGGACCCCTATCAGGACCCGCAGGACCAGAGCGTCTTCGCCACCCAGGCGTTCCCCGCCCCGTCCTACGACGACACCGTCTACGCCCCGCAGCCGATGCCCGACGAGACCGGCCAGTACGGCATCTACAGCTCCGACGCCCGCCCCGCGCCGGGCGGCTACCCCGGCTACGACGCCTACGGCGGCACCGGCGACGGCAGCGCCAACGGCTATGCCTACGACGGCAGTTACGGCGGGCCCGCGAACGGCCAGGACCCCTATGCCGCGGACCCGTACGCGGCCTACGGCGACGGCATGGGGCAGGGCCAGCAGACCGGCTACAGCGACCCGTACGGCGGCGCCCAGCAGTACGCCGCGTCCTACGACCCCTACGCGCAGCCGGACCCCTACGCCCAGGCCGACCCCTACGCGCAGCCCGACCCCTACGCCCAGTCCTACGGCGCGCAGCAGTACGGCGGCCAGGGCCAGCAGCCGGGCCAGGGCTACGGCGAGACCACGGCCGACGGGGCCTGGGTGCCACAGCAGCGCGACCACGACCTCCCGCCCGAGCAGCAGCCCTACCCGCCGTACCAGCAGCAGGGCTACGACGGGCAGCAGTACCGCTACTGAGCCGCCCGACCGGGCGGTGCGGGGCGCGCCGGGCCGCGCTACTGAGAGCCGTGCCAGTCGTTGCCGTGCACGATCAGTCCCGCCACCAGCGCGCCGGACATCCCCGCATGGGCCAGGCCGCCGCCCGGGTGCGCGTGGCCACCGACCGCGTAGAGCCCCGGTATACGGGTGCGGTTGCCGGGCCGCAGGAAGCGGCCCTCCTGGCCGGCCAGCGCCGGCCCCGTCACCGGAGCGTCCGTGGCGGGCGGCAGCACCGCCCGCCACAGCACCCGCTCCCGCAGCCCGGGAACCGCCGCCGAGGCGGCCTCCACCAGCCGGTCGGCGGCCGCCTCGGCGGCCGTACCGTCCCGTTCGTCAGCCGGACCGGACGGGGCCACCGGCGCGGACAGCGTCACCGCCTCATGGCCGTCGTCGGGCCGGGTGGTGGGGTCGTCCGGGCGCAGCACGGTCACCGTCGGCCGCGTACGGGGCGTCCGCGGCCCCGGGCCGGCGTCGAAGACGTCCGCCAACTCCGCGGCGCGGTCCGGGGTATGAACGACCGTCCGGTGCGCGGCGCCCGGCTCCCGCCCGCCGCGCAGCGCCAGACAGACCGTCAGCCGCCCCGTCCCCCGGACCTCCGGGCGCTCCGCGGGCCGCACATCCTCCGCGCCGTACGGCTGCCGCCCTCCGAGGAGCGCCGGCAGTCGGGCCGGGTCGAGGCCCGCGACCACGAACTCCGCGTCGTGCACCCGGCCGTCGGCCAGCTCCACGCCCGCCGCCCGGCCGTCCTTCTCGACGATCCCGGTCACCTCCGCACCGAAGGCGAACTCCACGGAGCGCGCCAGGCACCGCTCGTACAGCGCCTCGGCCAGCGCCCGCACACCACCGCGCGGATACCAGCTGCCGAAGGTCTGCTCCATGTACGGCAGCACCGCGGCGCTCGCCGGGGCGCTGCGCGGGTCGAAGCCGTAGGCCGGCGCATGGCTCTCCAACAGTGCCACCAGCCGGGGGTCGGCCAGCTCACGGCGGGCGACCTCGGCGAGCGTGGCCGTCGTCGGGCCCTTGCCGCGCCCGAACAGGCCGCGCCGACGCACCGCCGGATAGGGGTCGCGCCCCAGCACCTGCCAGTCCCGCCACAGCGGCTCCTCCAGCAGCGGCCGGCGCATGGCGTCCCAGGCCTCGCGGGCGCGCCCCACCAGGGCGCTCCACCGCTCGCCGGCGCCCTCGCCCAGCGCCTCGTCCAGGGCCGCCAGGACCCCGGCCCGCGAGGCGTTGGGCAGCGTGACGGCGGTGCCGTCGGCGAAGAGATGGCGGCTCGCGGGGTCGACCTGGGAGAGCTCGACACAGCTCTCCAACGGCTCACGGCCGGTCTTGAGGAACAGGTCGCGGTAGACCGCGGGCAGGTGCAGCAGCCCCGGCCCCGTGTCGAAGGCGAAGCCGTCCCTCGTCAGCCGGCGCACCGCGCCGCCGTACGTCGCGTCCCGTTCGAACACCGCCACCCGGTGGCCCGCGACGGCCAGCCGGGCGGCGGCCGCCATCGCGCCCATCCCGGCGCCGATCACCGCAATCCGTGCCATGCCTGCGACTTTATCCGGGCCCACTGACAGCGCCCGCACGACCGGTGGGCCGACCACGCACGGCCGGTGCGCACGGCCCTCGGCCCGGGCCGCCCGGCTCGCGCCTCAGCCCGCCGGCGGCACCACTTCGCCGCCCACCGCGGCCAGCCGCTTCTCCTCCCGCCGGGCCCGCCGGCGCCGCAGGTACCGGCGGATCCGCGACCAGAGCACGATCACCAGCGTGACGCCCGCGGCCAGCAGCGTCCCCGCGATCACCGCGGCGGCCACCGGATGGAAGACGGCGAACACGATGAGCCCGGCGACGCCCAGATCCTCGACGAGGCTCAGCACGATGTTGCTGGCCGGCTCCGGCGAGGTGTTGACCGCGATCCGCGTCCCCGCCTTCACCAGGTGGCTCAGCAGCGCCGTGGAGCCGCCCACCGCCCCCGCCGCGAGCTCGGGCAGCGAGCCGCTGTGGCCGGCCAGCAGGGCGGCCACCACGCCGCCGGCGACCGGCCGGATCACCGTGTGCACGGAGTCCCACACCGAGTCCACGTACGGGATCTTGTCGGCGATGGCCTCGACCACGAAGAGCACCCCGGCCGCGATCAGCACATCGGGCCGCTGCAGCGCGGCCGGTGCCTCGTCGGTGACACCGGTCACCCCGAGCAGGCCGAGGAGCAGCACGACGGCATAGGCGTTGATCCCGCTCGCCCAGCCACTGGTGAATACCAAGGGAAGTACGGACACGCCGGAGATCGTAGGCCCCCCATGGGGGCCGGTGCTCAGGATTGAGTATCCGTACTCAGACCGTCGGATGAGTAGGTACGCGGATGGGCCGGGACCGGCCCGGACGGAAGAGTAGGGCCCACGGCAGGGAAGCGGCGCCGCACCGCCGACACGGGGCGGCGGAACGGCGCGGCTCCCCCACCGTGACGGGGGAAGCACGGGGGAACACGGGGGAAGTACGGGGGAGCACGGGGGAAGCGCTGTCCTGGTCGGATCGACGGGGGATCGGTCCGCGCCAGGGCGGCGCACTCTTGTGTGCCGGCTTACGGGGGAACGGGGTGCGCGCCGCATCTGACCACTGCGGCGCGCACCCACCTGCCGGGGCCCGGTCGCGCACCCACCCCCAGGGGCTTAGGACGGGCGGCCGCTGACCCGCCCTTGCAGGAGCCGCGACAGTGCCGCGTGCACCTCGTCCAGCGACCGGTCCGGCTGGTAGGACTGCCAGTCCAGGGCGGCCACCAGCACCATCCCGAACAGCGCCGAAGCGGTCAGCGGGATGTCGATCTCCTCGCTCAGCTCCCCGCCCGCCACCGCCTCCCGCAGCACGTCCTCCACCACGGTGATGGCCCGCTCGCGCACCACCATCAGCGTCGACTGCCAGGCCCGGTTGGTGCGCCACAGCTCGGCGACGTAGAGCTGGGTGAGCGCCGGGTAACGGGAGATGAAGTCCAGACCGGCCCGGATCATCGCGTCCAGCGCGTCGATCCGGCTGCCGCCCCGGTCGGTGACCTCCTGGGAGGCCTCCTGCAGGGAGGTCGCCAGCAGCTCTATGCCGTGCCGCAGCAGCTCCTCGAAGAGAACGTTCTTGCTCGCGAAGTTGTAGTAGACCGTGCCCTTCGCGACGCCCGCCCGCTCGGCGATCTCGTCCACCGTGGTGGAGGAGAAACCCTGTTCGGCGATGAGGGTGACCGCGGCCTCGAAGAGCTTGCGCCGGGTGGCGTCGCGGCGTGTGTTGGAGCTGTCCATGGGGGCGATTGTGCCGGTCCGGGCGGCATCGGCGCTCACAGGCTCAGCTCCGGATGAAGATCCTTCATCCGCACCACCTGGCGTCCGCGCGCCGACAGCGACGTCAGCGCCAGCGCTCCGACGGTGAAGGCCAACAGTACCGCCGCGCCCTGCCAGACCGGCGCGGTCTCCCCGCCGGTGATGAGTCGGCGCAGCCCCTCGACGATGTAACTCATCGGCAGATACGGGTGGATGGCGCCGAAGAACCCGGGGCTGGTCTGCACCGGGTAGGTGCCGCCCGCCGACGTCAGCTGGAGCATCAGCAGCGCCAGCACCAGGATCCGGCCGGCCGGTCCGAACTGCGCGTTCAGCCACTGCACAAGCGCCGAGAAGCAGGCCGTGACCAGCACCAGGAAGCCCAGCGTGCCGGCCGTCCTGGTCATCTCCAGGCCCAGCCCGAAGTGCAGCACCGACATCAGCGCCGCGGTCTGCAGCACCCCGATACCGGCCACCGGCAGCCACCCGGACACCGCCACCCGCCAGGAGGACGCGCCCATCGCCAGGGCTCTCCGGTTGAGCGGCTGAATCAGCATGTACGCCACCATGGCGCCCACCCACAAGGACAGCGGGATGAAGTACGGGGCGAACCCGGTGCCGTAGTTCGGCGCCTTGTGGGCGGAGTCCGAGGCGAGCTGCACCGGGTCGGACATCACCCGGGTGCGGGCATCGCGCTCCTTCTTGCCGTAGTCGGGGATCTGCCGCACCCCGGCGTGCAGCCCGCCGGCCAGCTTCTGCGAGCCGTCGGAGAGCTTGAACAGCCCGCCGTCCAGGGTGTGCGCGCCGTCCTTGAGCCTGCCCACACCGGAGTCGAGCGCGCCCATACCGGACGCGGCCTTGCCGGTGCCGTGGTGCAGGGTGTGCGCGCCGTCGTCGAGCCGGTCCGCGCCGGCGGCCAGTTGGGCGTTGCCCGCGGCCAGCTTGCGGGCGCCCGCCGACACCTTGTGCGCACCGTCGTTGAGGTCGTTGATCTTCTTGACCGCGGCATCCATGTCAGCGCCCAGCGTTGGCCCGTGCCGCGCCAGCTCGCTCGCCAGGTAGTGCAGGGTGTCGAGGTCCCGGTCGAGCTGGTCGAGGTTCTTCTGGTCGTGCACATACCCGCTGATCTTCTCGGCCTGGTCCGCCGCCGCGGCGGCCTGGTCCTTGAGCTGCTTCAGCTCGCTGCAGGACGTCTCCAGGCTGAGGGCGCTCTCACAGCGCTGCCGGTAGAACGCGGCCATGTGGTCGGAGATGCCCCGGGAGAGCTTCGCCCCGGTCGCCGCCGCACCGGGCAGTGAGCCCAGGTGGTCGCGGACCGCCTGCGACCCGTCCGCGACGAGCTGCGCCGCCGCGCCGATCTCCTTGCCGTGCGCCCGGACGAACGGTCCCACCTTGTCGTCGAAGCCGTTGACGGTGTCGGCCAGCTGCTGCGTCCCGTCGGCCACCTGCCGGGAGCCGTCGGCCAGTTGGCGCGAGCCGTCGGCCGCCGTACCGGCTCCGTGGGCGAGGTCGGAGCTGCCCCGGGAGAGCTGCCCGGCGCCCGAGTCCAGGTCACCCAGGCCCGTGACGAGCTTGCCGCTGCCGTCCTTCGCGGTCCCCAGCCCGTCCGCCAGCTTGCCCGCGCCGTCCTTGGCCTGCCCGATACCGTCCTTGAGCCGCTCGGCGCCGTCCGCGGCCTGTGCGGTCTTGTCGTGCAGGGTCGAGAAGGAGACGAAGATCTTGTCGAAGAAGGTGCGCGACGACTTCGCCGAGGCCGCCGCGCGCACCTCGGAGAACACCGTGCGGGAGATCTGCCCGACGATGTAGTTGTTCGCGTCGTTCGTGCGCACCTTGAGGGCGCCGGTCTCCGGGTGGTCGCCCGAACTGGAGGCGATCCGCCGGCTGAAGTCCGCGGGGACCGTCAGTGACAGGTAGTACGTGCCGTCCTCGACGCCGTCGGCGGCCTCCCGGGCGCCCACCGGCCGCCAGTCGAAGGTGTGGCTGTCGGCCAGCCCGTCGACGATGCCCTCGCCCGCCGAGATCCGCTTCCCGCCGACCTCCGTGCCCTGGTCCTCGTTGACGAGTGCGACCGGTATCTTGTCCAGCCGCCCGTACGGGTCCCAGAAGGACCACAGGTACAGCGCGCCGTACAGCAGCGGCAGCAGCAGGAGCGCGACCAACGCCGCCCGTGGCAGCTTGCCCCGCCCGAACCGCCTCAGCTCAAGCGCGGCCAGTCTCGGTGAGCGCATCGACCGCCCCCTCCTCGTCGCGTTCGTTGCCGTCGGCCTCGTTGTTGCTGCCGTCGCTGCCGTCGCTGTCAGCCCCGTTGCAGCTGTCGTTGCCGTCCTGACGGGGGGACGAAGCCGTCGCAGCGTTCCCGGGGCCGCCGTCGGCTTCGCTCTCCGCGGCTTCGCCCTCCGCGGCACCGTGCGCCTCGGTGGTGTCCTGAGCCCCGACGGCGTCCTCGGTCTCCGGGGCATCCTGCGTCTCGACGGTGTCCCTCGCCTCCGCGGTGCCCTGGGCCTCCGCGGCGCCATGAGCCCCCGTGGTGCCCTGCGTCGCCTCCGTGGCGTCCCGGGTCTTCGCGGTGCTCGGGCCGTCCGGGGTGCCCCGCTCCGGGCGCCCTCCCGTGTGCACCAGCACCACGCCCTCGCCCTCCTCGGGCGGCTCGCTGCAGACCGCCAGCACCGTCGTCCCGGCCGCCGCCAGGCCGCGCAGCATCGTCCACGCCGCCGCACGCTCCGCGCCGGACAGCTTGAGGTCCGTGTCGTCGACGGCCAGCAGCCGCGGCCCCCCGATCAGGGCCAGCGCCACGGAAAGCCGCAGTGCCTCCAGTCGCTCCAGGTCGCGCACCGACGTACGCGGCCCCTTGGGCAGCGCCTCCACGTCGAGTCCGGCCGCCTCAAGGGCTCGGTCGACGAGGGCGCGGGCCTCCGCCCTGCGCTCCTGGCGCGGCCGCAGCAGGGCGCGCAGCGAACCCCCGAACCGGCCCTGCAGCAGGGCGCGTTCCCGTAGGTGCTCGCCCACCGTCAGTGCGGGGTCGAGTTCGGCGACACCCGGTACGTGGGCCAGCGCGGTGACCGCCCGGACGGCGGCCAGCTTCCCGGGTAGGGGGAGTCCGCCGACCTCGGCGGTGCCGGCGGCGGTCTTCATCCGGCCGGTGAGCGCGAGCAGCAGACACGTACGGCCCGAGCCCGAGGGGCCCTGTACGGCGATCAGCGAGCCGGGTTCGGCGCTGAAATCGATGTTCCGGAACGCCCATCCGCGGGGGCCCTTGAGGCCGAATCCCGCGGCCGTGACCGCCGCCCCGTGCGGGGTGCTGTCCACGATCCCTCCTTGAACTGACTGGTCAGTTCAAAAAGTATGCAGAGCTCGCCGCGCCTTCCGCAAGAGGGATGCCGGAATCATTCGTTCCTCTTTCCGTAGCCCCTGTCCCATCGACGCCGGTGAGGCCGTCACTTCCGGCGAAAGTGCAGGTCACGGTCGATTGTCAGTGGTGTGCCCCACGATGGGGGCAGGTGGTCCGAATCGGCATTCGGTCCCAACCGGCATGCGACGACAGGAGGTTCGTCATGGCAGCTCGTCCCACCGGGGGCAGCTCCGCTGCGTACGGTCCCCCAAGTGATGTCCACCCCGTCCTGCGACGGGCAACCGCACCACGCGCCGCCCTCGATCTGCTCGCCCAGGCCCGGCAGGGCCTCGACGAAGCCCAGACCCTACAGACCCCCAACGAGCAGTTCGCCACCGCCCATCTGGCCGCGCTGCGCACCGCGGCCGCCGTCCTCGCCGTCCGCGGCCGGCCGGAGAGCACGCCGCGCCGGCGGCAGCGTATCCGCAGCGCCTGGGAGGTGCTGCCCGAGGTCGCGCCCGAACTCGTCGAGTGGAGCGCGCTGTTCGCGTCCGGTGCCGACCGCCGGGCCAAGGCCGAGGCGGGGATAGTCGGCGCGGCCAGCCGCCGGGACGCCGACGATCTCCTGCGGGACACCGCGATGTTCCTGCGCCTGGTGGAGCGGATGCTGCTTCTCCAACCGTCCCTGCCGCCCCAGCGCGCGGGGTAGAGCGGGCGCACGGGGAGCGACGGTGCCCCACCGGGGAGGCCGCGATGTCCCGCAAGGGCAGCCGCGGTGTCCCGACGTGGGTGGCGGTGCCCCGGGAGGGCAGGTGCGGTGTCCCGGCGTGGGTGGCGGTGCCGCGGGAGGGCAGGT
>NZ_JBFAEA010000007.1:0-309999 GCF_040641675.1 Streptomyces sp. NPDC020742 | reverse complement strand
CTGCGGTGTCCCGGCGTGGGTGGCGGTGCCGCGGGAGGGCAGGTGCGGTGTCCCGGTGTGGGTGGCGGTGCCGCGGGAGGGCAGGTGCGGTGTCCCGGTGTGGGTGGCGGTGCCGCGGGAGGGCAGGTGCGGTGTCCCGACGTGCGTGGCGGTGCCCCATGAGGAAGCTGTGGTGTCCCGACGGGGCGGCGGTGCCCACGGGGCAGCAGCCGTGTCCCGACGGGGGGGCGGTGGCGCGCGGGGGAGTGGTGGCGGAGCGGGCGGGTGGGCAGGGGCGGGGCTCCGGGGGAGGGAAAGGAGAGGTGCGCCGCATCCCGGGCCGCTCCGGGAAGCTCCTGGCTGCTCCGGCAGGCTCCGCGATCGGCGGACGCCCCGGAACGGAATAGGGTGGTGGGCAACTGGATGTTCATGCCCCCGCCGAGGAGCCACCCGCCGTGTCTGACCAGCTGCGCCCGCGCGCTTCCCTTCGTACCGCCGTGGTCTGGGAGGTCCTCAAGGACGCCCTGGAGCGCCGGGTCAAGGCCGCCGGGCGCGACGCCCTGGACGTCCTCGACACCGGCGGCGGCACCGGCAACTTCGCCGTACCGGTCGCCCGTCTCGGCCACCACGTCACCGTCGTCGACCCCAGCCCCAACGCCCTGTTCGCCCTGGAGCGGCGCGCCGCCGAGGCCGGCGTCGCCGACCGGGTGCGCGCCGTCCAGGGCGACGCCCACGGCCTGTTCGACGTCGTCGAGCGCGGCGGCTACGACGCCGTGCTCTGCCACGGCGTCCTGGAGTACGTCGACGACCCGGCCGAGGGCATCGGCAACGCCGTCGACGCGCTCCGCCCGGCCGGCACCCTCAGCCTGCTCGCCGCCGGTCTGGGCGGCGCGGTGCTCGCCCGCGCCCTGGCCGGGCACTTCACCGAGGCCCGCCAGGCGCTCACCGACCCCGCGGGCCGCTGGGGCGAGGGCGACCCGATGCCCCGCCGGTTCACCGCCGAGCAGCTCACCGAGCTGGTCACCGGCACCGGCCTCCAGGTCGGCGCGGTCCACGGCGTACGGGTCTTCGCCGACCTCGTCCCGGGCGTGCTGGTGGACACCGAGCCGGGAGCGATGGACGCCCTGCTGCAACTGGAGGCCGCCGCCGCGGAGCAGCCCGCCTTCCACTCCGTGGCCACCCAGCTGCACGTCCTGGCGGAGCGCGACTGACTCCGGTTGCGCGTCCGGCCACCGCGTGCAGTCGGCCACAGGCCACCCGATCAGCCTCTTCGCCCCGTATGATCGGGGTACGACGTTCCGGCATGACGGACCGGCGGGTGGGGAATGCAGGCAGCATCACCACCGGCCGCAGCGGCGGCCCGGACCGTGAATTGGCGTTGAGGGGCGGGTTTCACGGGGGCGAATCCCTGCCTATCCTGAAAGGGTCGCACCCGGTCGCCCCCCGCGACCGACGAGTAGGAGGACTCCGTGCCGCTCTCGGAGCACGAGCAGCGCATGCTCGAGCAAATGGAGCGAGCGCTGTACGCCGAAGATCCCAAGTTCGCGACAGCGCTTGAGGGAAGCGGGCTGCGTACGTACACCCGGCGACGGGTCTACCAAGCGGTCGCGGGCTTCCTGGTGGGTATCGCCCTGCTCATGGCCGGCATGGTCGCGCAGCAGATCTGGATCAGCGTGGTGGGCTTCCTCGTCATGCTCGGCTGCGCCGTACTGGCCGTCACGGGATGGCGCAAGGCTCCCAAGCCGGGCGAGCGGCACGCCGCCGGCGCCCCGGGGGCACCGGTACGCCGTCAGTCCAGGCAGCGCCGCTCGATGATGGACCGTATCGAGGACCGCTGGCAGCGGCGCCGGGACGAACAACAGGGCCACTGAGCCGGCGGGCCGGACCGGCCCTCCGGCCTTCTTCATCCCGCGCCCCCGCGCCCCGGCCCTCCGCCCTTCTCGCGCTTCGTGTGGTGGCCGCCCGATCCTGTCGGGCGGCCACCACACGTCTGTAGGGGTGGTGCCACGCTCCGTGGATGCGGGGCGGGATACCGCGCGCCGATGCCCAGGGGGCAGGTGGTGCGCAGGGGCAGGTGGTGCGCAGTGCCGATGTCCGGTGCTCGGGGGCAGGCAGTGCCCACGGCCGGTGTCCGGTGCCCGGAGCCGGTACCCAGGGGCAAGCCGCGTCCAGTGCCGAGGTCCGGTGCCCAGGGCCGGTGGCCGGGGGTAAGCCGTGCCCAGGGCCGGTGCCCGATGTGGGGTGCCCGGCCGGAGGCGGCGGGGCCGTGGTCCGGGAAGGGCGGGCGGCACGCCGTCGCCCCGGGCGGGCCTGCACGCCCGCACCCGGCCTCGTAGAACCGGCCGCGTCTCCCGGCCTCTGCTCGTACCAGCTGCCGTCCGCCCGCCCTCGTCCGTGCACAGGCCCCGCCCTCTCGTCCGCACGCGGCAGACGCCCGCACAGGGCCTCACGCCCGCACGTGCCCTGGCCGTCCGCCCAGTCCGCACATGCCTGGCACCCATACGACCCTGGCGTCCGCCCGCACACTCCGGACGGCCGCTGCTGCCCCGGGCGGCGCCGAGGGCGGGCAGCGCGGGCTCACACCGGCGTCACACCCGCTGCCGCCCTGGCCGGAGCACGGCCACCGCCCGGCGCACCACGGCCACCGGACGGCGGGTGCGCAGCCGGTGCAGCAGCGACGCCCAACGGGTCGAACAGGCCCGGCGCAGCCGGGCCGCGGAGCGCGGGGCCAGCAGGGCGCGGAGTCGTATGCCACGGGTCGCGGCGGACCGCAAACCGGCCCGCACCTGCTCCACGTCCTGGACCAGGCCGGCCGTGGCACGGGGCTGCGGGGCGTAGAGCGCCTGCTCCACCGCCTCCGCAACGCGGTACGCGGCAGCGGCGGCCTCCGGCGCCAGCTCCCCGATGCGGACGATCCGGGCGGCCGCCTTGCGCGGGGTGAGCGCATCGTCCGGGAGGACGCCGAAGTCCCACGCGGTGTCCAGCAGCTCCTGCCAGGTGGCCAGGGTGGCCGCCGTGCCGCCCCCGTCCGCGCCGCCCGCCGCCCGCCGTTGGGAGCGGACCCGCAGCCGCCACAGCAGCGGGACCGCGGGCAGCAGCAGGACCAGCAGGGCCGCCAGCGCCAGGCCGGCCACCGCCCAGGGCGACGGACCGCCCTCCGCCGGGTGCGCACCGGACACCTCCGGCACCGTCACGCACCCCACCGTTGAGGAACCGACGTGCCGGTCGCCGGGGCTGCAGGAGGCCGCCGCCGACGGCTCGTCCGAGGGCGCCTGCTCCCGTGAGGGCTCGGGCGCCGGACTGCCGGTGTCGGCCGGACCGGAGGTGTCCTGGTAGGCGTAGTCCGGGATACTGCCCCGGCTCGGGGTCGGCTCGAAGCGGGTCCAGCCGATGCCCTGGAAGTACAGCTCGGGCCAGGCGTGCGCGTCCTTGAGGCCGACCGAGGTCGTGCCGTCGGGCTGCTTGACACCCGGGGTGAAGCCCACCGCGACCCGGGCCGGGATGCCCAGGGTGCGGGCCATGGCCGCCATCGAGAACGAGAAGTGGACGCAGAAGCCCTGTTTGTCCTGGAGGAACCGGGCGATGGCCTGGGAGCCGCTGCCCGCCCGCACATCGGTGTTGTAGCTGAAGCCGCCGTCGAGTGCGAACCAGTCCTGGAGCTTCACGGCCTTGGCGTAGGCGGTCGGTGCGCCATGGGTGATCCGCCGGGCCGTGGACCGTACGACCGGCGGCAGCGAGCCCGGGACCTTGGTGTACTCGCGCAGCAGGTCCGCGGGCGGCGCCGGGGCGGTGGCCAGCTGCCGCGAGGTGGGCCGGACCTGCAGGCTCTCGACCTGGTACTGCAGACCGCGGGTGTTCTGCCCGCGGTCACCGACCAGCGTCCGGCCCTGGGGCTCGTAACGCCAGCGGCCGGTGATGTCCACCCTGGACGCCGGGTAGGGCAGCGGCAGCCAGTTCTGCGCGTACCAGCCGGCGGTCGAGATGGAGGTGTTGATGCGGTTGCGGTCGACAGCGGAGCTGAGGCCGGCCGGCTCGGGGAGCCGCTCGGGGACGTCGGTGACCGTGCGCTCGGACGGCTTCCACGAGGCGCCGTCGAACTGGTCCAGGGCGACGATCCGCAGGTAGAGGTCGCGGGTGTCGGCGGCGGTCGTGCGGTAGTTGAGGACCTCCTTGTCCTCGGGCTGGTTGAGGCTGTCCTGCAGCGACACCAGGGGGTTCACCGCGGAGATGGTGCCGCCTCCGCCGCCGGGGCCGTTCCCGCCGCCCGCGGGGCCGAGCAGCCCGCCGTCTAGCGAGGGCAGCGCGGCGGGCACCACCAGCGCGATCCCCAGCGCCAGGGCCCCGATCCGACGGCCGGTGCGGAACGGGGCCGGCCCGGCCGCCCCGGCTGCCGGCAGCCGTCCGCTGCCCGGCAGGCCCGGGCCGGGCGCCCCGAAGACCCGGCCCCACTGGGCGAGCCGGTCGCGGCCCTCGGCCAGCAGGAGCAGCAGATAGCCGGCCGCCGCGATCAGGAACCACAGCCAGCCCGCGCCGCCCTGGGACAGCCCCGCCGCCACCGAGTAGAGGGCCAGCAGCGGCAGGCCGGCCGGTGCGGCGCTGCGGTAGGTGACCGCCAGCGCGTCCACGGCCAGGCCGATCAGCAGCACCCCCGTGACCAGCAGCAGCCGGATGCCCGGCGTGACCGGGGCGGGGATGGCGTACCGGCCGACGTCCTGCACACCGGAGTGCACCAGCCGGCCGAACTCCGCGAGCGCGTCCGGGCCCGGTATCAGTCCGAGGATCGCCTCGCCCGGTGTGCACAGCACGGTCAGCATCAGGACCACGACCAGGGCCTGGGCGCCGATGGTCAGCGGCCCGGCCAGGGGGATCCGGCGGGCCAGCGCGCCCGTGGCGGTCATGATCGCCAGCAGTACGGCGGCCTGGAACAGCCAGGTCACCGGGTCCACCAGCGGCAGCAGCGCACCGGCGGAACAGAGGGTGGCCACCACCGCACACAGCGCCAGACGCACCCGCCCGCTCATGCCCACGCTCCGTTCCGTCCGCGCCCGTCCGCGGACGGCCCGCGGCGCCCCTTGTGTACCTGCCCCGTCATGACCGGCCCCCTGTCGCCGCCCGCGCGGCCCCGTACGCGTCGCCGCCCTCGTCCGCCACCCGCACGGACACCGCGCCGGCCTGGTCCGCCGCCGTGCGCCACAGCCCGGCGAGGGTGTCCCCGGGGACTACCGGCAGGGCCGTCCAGCCGGCCTGCCGCAGCAGCCGCAGCCGCTCGGCCACCGGGACCTGTCCGGCGGTGAATCCGATGCCTCCGGGGCCGCGGTGCCAGGCCTCGCCGTCCAGGACGAAGGCGATCGCCGCACCGCTGCGCCGCCGCATCTGCCCGGCCACCGCGGCCTGTTCCTCGTCCAGGTCGCCGAAGAAGGCGACCAGCAGTCCTTCGCCGCCGCGCAGCACGTCGTACGCCGCCGAGAGACCCTCCTCCTCGGAGTGCTCCAGCACGGCGAGGGTGTCCAGCAGCAGGCCCGCGGTGTCGGCGGAGTCCGAGCTGCCGGTGCTGTCGGGGCCGGGCACGCATTGACCGGTGTCCGTCAGCAGCCGCACCGAGAAGCCGCGCTCCAGCAGGTGCGCCGCCGCCGAGGCGGCCGCGGTCACCGCCCACTCGAAGGCGGAGTCCGGTCCGCTGCCCCGGTGGGCCGACTCGCGGGTGTCGAGCAGGACCGTGCAGCGCGCCTTCTGTGGCTGCTCCTCCCGGCGGACCATCAGCTCGCCGTGCCGTGCGGTGGACCGCCAGTGGATCCGGCGCAGGTCGTCGCCGTGCCGGTAGCCGCGGGGGATGACGTCGTCGTCGCCGGCCAGCGCCGGCGAGTGCAGCCGCCCCTCGCCGTGGCCGGCCGTCTCGCCGGCCAGCGGGACGGCCGGCAGCGGCTCGGTACGCGGAACCACCGTCAGGGTGTCGAACGAGCTGAAGGAGCGGGTGAGTTCGCACATGCCGAACGGGTCGGACAGCCGCAGCTCCAACGGCCCCAGCGGGTAGCGGCCGCGCAGATCGGAACGGACCCGGTAGGACACCTCGCGGTGACCGCCGGCCTCGACCCGGTCCAGGACGAAGCGCGGCCGGGGCCCGAGGACGTAGGGCACCCGGTCCTGGAGCATCAGCACGCCCGTGGGCAGCCGGGAGAGGTTCTCCATCCGCAGCAGGACCCGGGAGGCGGTGGCGGCAGGCACCCGGTCGGGGGAGAGCGTACGGCTGCCGGCGACCCGGTAGCGGGTGCGGTGCAGGACCAGCACGCACACCAGCGGCAGCGCCGCGAGCAGCAGACCGACCCGCAGCAGATCCGGCTGCCCGAGGACGTAGGAGCACGCGGCGGCGGCCAGCCCGGCCGCCAGGAACGACCTGCCGCGGGTCGTCAGCCCTCCGAAGGCCGCCCGCAGCGCGCCCTGCTGCGGCGTTCCCTCGCTCCCCCCTCCGGTCATCACAGCCCCCGTACCCCCGGCGGCCGCCGGCCGGGTGTCCGCCAGGACGGCGCGGACGGGTCGGGGACCGGGACGCGCTGCAGGATCTCCAGCACCAGCGTCTCGGCCGTACGGCGGTTCAACTGGGCCTGGGCGGTGGGCAGCAGACGGTGTGCGAGCACCGCCACCGCCAGCGCCTGCACATCGTCCGGCAGGGCGAACTCCCGCCCCAGCAGCGCGGCGGAGGCCTTGGCGGCGCGCAGCAGGTGCAGGGTCGCCCGCGGGGAGGCGCCCAGGCGCAGCTCCGGGTGGCTGCGGGTGGCCGCCACCAGGTCGACGGCGTACCGGCGGACCGGTTCGGCGACATGCACCTCGCGCACCGCGTCGATCATCTTCAGCACGTCGTCGGCGTGCGCCACCGGCTGGAGCGCGTCCAGCGGCGAGGCGCTGCCGTGCACATCGAGCATCTGCAGCTCGGCGGCGGGACTGGGGTAGCCGATGGACACCCGCGCCATGAAGCGGTCCCGCTGGGCCTCGGGCAGCGGATAGGTGCCCTCCATCTCCACCGGGTTCTGGGTGGCGACGACCATGAAGGGGCTGGGCAGTTCGTAGGTCTGCCCGTCCATGGTGACCTGGCGCTCCTCCATCGACTCCAGGAGCGCGGACTGGGTCTTGGGCGAGGCGCGGTTGATCTCGTCGCCGATGACGAGCTGGGAGAAGATCGCGCCGGGCTTGAACTCGAAGTCCCGCTGCTGCTGGTCGAAGATGCTGACGCCGGTGATGTCGGAGGGCAGCAGGTCCGGGGTGAACTGGATGCGCCGCACCGAGCAGTCGATGGAACGGGCCAGCGCCTTGGCGAGCATGGTCTTGCCGACGCCGGGCACGTCCTCTATCAGCAGGTGCCCCTCGGCCAGCAACACGGTCAGCGCGAGCCGTACGACCTCCGGCTTGCCCTCGATCACGCTCTCCACCGACCGGTGCACCCGCTCGGCGGTGGTGGTCAGATCTCCCCCTGCGCTCGGCTCTGCGCGCGCGGGGGGAGCCCCAAGGCTCGCTCGTTCGTCATACGTCGTCACTCGGCCCTCCTCGGCCCTGAATCACGGGCCGATGCCTCCTGATGCGGACCCGGCCCCTCCCCGAATGAGCCGTCCCCGGAATCGGCCGGGGGCGACGTCACCTACGCATTCTTGCCGCCCGCGCCGTCCCGCGTCATGGCCTGTGGACAACTCGCCAATTCGAATCCGGGCCTTCCCGGCGAACCAGGCGTTACGGTGCCGGCCCCGCCCATCGGCCGGGCCGGCACCGCAGGTCAGGCCTGGGGGGCGATCTCCCGCAGCAGGCCGGTCTGCACGTCGAACACAAAGCCGCGCACATCGTCGGTGTGCAGCAGGAAGGGCGAGGTGCGCACCCGCTCCATGGACTGCCGCACGTCCTCGTCGAGGTCGCGGAAGGCCTCCACCGCCCAGGTCGGACGCTGGCCCACCTCCTCCGCCAGCTCGTGGCGGAAGTCCTCGGTCAGGCTCAGCAGACCGCAGCCGGTGTGGTGGATCAGGACGACCGAGCGGGTGCCGAGGGCGCGCTGGCTGATCGTCAGGGAGCGGATGATGTCGTCGGTGACCACACCGCCGGCATTGCGGATGGTGTGGCAGTCGCCGAGTTCGAGGCCGAGGGCGGCGTGCAGGTCGAGCCGGGCGTCCATACAGGCCACGACGGCGACCTGACGGACGGGGCGGGCGTCCATGCCGGGGTCGGTGAAGGAGGCGGCGTAGCGCTGGTTCGCCTCGACGAGGCGGTCGGTGACCGAGCCGCCGGCGTCGGCGGTGCGGTCGGCGGACGGGGGCAGCGGCGAAGAGGCAGGTATGGACATGGATTCACGGTAATCCTCGACGGCCCGGCCGGCCGCACGAGAGGCGGGGCATAGGGGGCAACGTCACCCCTTGTGAGGTAATGCACAGGCCCGGATGCGCCCCCGCCGTACGGGTGAGGAGCCGGCCGGAACGCCCGTGGGAAAGCCACCGGGGGACGCGCGCAACCAGTTGATTGACCGCGCTGGCCGGTGGACTAAAGTGGCGCGAAGTGGGAGGCGTGACGCTCTCCTCGGATACCGAACTCCTCGCGTGCGCGACGCGTACGTACGGCTCGGCCTCCTCCCGCTCCCAAGGTCTTCCGACGTCACTTCCCCGTCGCCGGAGGGCCGCTTCCCCTTCAGAGCGGGCGGGGACCAAGCGGTACGTGCGGCACCCCCAGCCAGCGGCCGGGGACCCACCTGCCGCCCACCCCATCGGAAGGCATATGAGCGAGCGCAGCGAGCGAATCAGGAAGAGGTGCGCGCTCCGCGTGTGCGGGCCCGCCGAGCACCACGGGGCCGGCGCATGAGCGGCAACAACACCCGCCACGTACCGGTCATGCTCCAGCGCTGTCTGGACCTGCTCGCCCCCGCGCTCACCGAGCCCGGCGCGGTCGTCGTCGACTGCACGCTCGGCCTCGGCGGGCACAGCGAGGCGCTGCTCTCCGCCTTTCCCGAGGCCCGGCTGATCGCCCTCGACCGCGACCCGTCCGCCCTCAAGCTCGCCGGGGAGCGGCTGGCGCCGTACGGCGAGCGCGCCACCCTGGTGCACGCCGTCTACGACCAGCTCCCCGAGGTGCTCGACCGGCTCGGGATCCCCCGCGTCCAGGGCGTGCTGTTCGACCTCGGTGTCTCCTCGATGCAGCTCGACGAGGCCGACCGCGGCTTCGCGTACGCGCAGGACGCCCCGCTGGACATGCGGATGGACCAGACGACCGGCATCAGCGCCGCCGAGGTCCTCAACACCTACCCGCCCGGTGAGCTGGTGCGGATCCTGCGCTCCTACGGGGAGGAGAAGCAGGCCAAGCGGATCGTCGCGGCCGTCGTCCGCGAGCGCGCCAAGGAGCCGTTCACCAACAGCGCGCGGCTGGTCGAACTGATCCGTGACGCGCTGCCGCAGGCCGCCAAGCGCACCGGCGGCAACCCCGCCAAGCGGACGTTCCAGGCGCTGCGCATCGAGGTCAACGCTGAGCTGGCGAGCGTAGAACGGGCCATTCCGGCGGCCGTCCAGGCGCTCGCGGTCGGCGGCCGGATCGCCGTGCTGTCGTACCAGTCCCTGGAGGATCGCCTGGTCAAACAGGTCCTCACGGCCGGTGCGACCAGCACAGCGCCGCCCGGTCTGCCGGTCGTGCCCGAGCGCTACCAGCCCCGCCTGAAGCTCCTCACCCGCGGCGCCGAACTGCCCACGGAGGAGGAGATCGCCGAGAACCGCCGGGCCGCGCCCGCCCGGCTGCGCGGCGCCGAGCGCATCCGGGAGAACGTCGAGGACGGCACGTGAGAGGCCAGGGGCGGCCGCGCGGCGGGCAGAAGCGGTTCTCCGCGCTGTTCCCGTCCGCCGCCGCCCCGCGCACCGCCGCCCGTGCGCCCTTCGTCCTGCTCATCGTCGTGCTGCTCGGCTCCGGGCTGATCACCCTGCTGCTGCTCAACTCCGCGCTCAACCAAGGGTCGTTCGAGCTCAGCAGGCTGGAGAAGAAGACCGACGAGCTGACCGACGAACAGCAGGCGCTGCAGCAGGAGGTCGACGGGTACTCCGCCCCGGGGGAGCTGGAGCGGCGCGCCCGTCGGCTGGGGATGGTCCCCGGCGGCAGCCCCGCCTTCCTGCTCCCGGACGGCCGGGTGCTCGGCAAGCCGGGAGTGGCCACCTCGGAGGGGACGCCGCTGAGCACCGCCGCCCAGCCGTCGGCGGCCGCCCTCCTGGGCATGACCGTCCCGCGGGCGCCGTCCGGCCCGCCGGTGGCACCGGTCGCCCCGCCCGCCGTCCAGCGCCCGGTTCCCGCCTCCTCGGGCACCCTGGGGCCAAAGAGCACACCGGGCGCCGCACACGCCCAGGGCAGTCCGGTGCCGCCGGCCTCCGGCCCGTCCGCCCCCTCGCACCCTCCGGCCCCCGCCGCTCCGCGCCCCGCGGCCGGCAACGCCGCCCCGGCACCCCGCTCCGCGACCGCCCTCTCCCCGACGACCTCCGGCAGGTGACCGCGGCATGACCGAGCCCAGGGACCCCCGCCGGGTACCGCGCCCCGCCCAGCGCGGCGGTCCCGCCCGGGGCCGCACCGGCCGCCCGCCCGCCGCCCGGCGCCCCGCACCCCGGGCCGGCACCACCGCCCGGCGCCCCGGCCCCCGTACCGGCACGCCGGTGCTCCGCCTGGGCAGCCCCCGCCCCCGGCTGCGGCTGGTCTCCCTCGGGCTGACGCTGATCATGCTGGTCTTCGTGGTCCGGCTCTTCCAGGTCCAGGCCGTGGACGCCGGGGCGTACGCGGCCAAGGCCAACGAGAACCGCTATGTGCCGGTGAAGCTGGCCGCCGAGCGCGGCGCCCTCACCGACCGCAACGGCGTGGACCTTGCCACCACCGTCGACGCGTACGACATCACCGCCGACCCGAGCCTGCTGGCACCGGACCGGACCAGGATCGACGACGCCCCGCAACGGGCCGCCGCGCTGCTCGCCCCGATCCTGCACCAGGACCGGGCCGCCCTCACCAGGAAGCTCGACCAGCCCAAGGTCCGCTACGCCCTGCTCGCCCGGCAGCAGAGCCCGCAGGTCTGGAAGAAGATCAAGGGCCTCCGCAAGACCCTGGACGCCCAGGCCGCCGCCGCTCCCAAGAACGCGCCCCGCCCTGACGTGCTGCTCGGGATCTTCGCCGACAAGCACAGCAAGCGGCTCTACCCCAACAAGGACCTGGCCTCCGGCGTCCTCGGCTTCGTCAACGGCGCCGGCAAGGGCGGCGGCGGCCTGGAAGCGCTGCTGAACAAGCAGCTGGCGGGCAAGGACGGCAAGCTCGTCTACGCCCAGTCCGGCGGCCGGCGGGTTCCCACCGCCGACACCCAGGAGCACCCCGCGGTCCCCGGCTCCGACGTCGAGCTGACCCTCGACCGGGACATCCAGTGGGCGGCCCAGCAGGCCATCACCAAGCAGGTCAGGGCCTCGGGGGCGGACCGCGGCTACGTCGTCGTCCAGGACACCCGGACCGGGGAGATCCTGGCGCTGGCCAACGCGCCCGCGTTCGACCCCAACGACCTCGCCGGCTCCGACCCCGAGGCGCTGGGCAACGCGGCGCTCTCCGACGCCTTCGAACCCGGCTCCACCAGCAAGCTGATGTCGATGGCTGCCGTACTGGAGGAGGGCGTCGCCACCCCCGCCACCCGGGTCACCGTGCCCAACCGGCTGCACCGCGGCGACCGGCTCTTCGCGGACGACGTCGACCACGAGACCTGGCACCTGACGCTCAACGGCGTGCTCGCCAAGTCCAGCAACATCGGCACCATCCTGGCGGCCGGCCAGCTCGGCCGGACCCAGCCCGAGGCCAACCAGGTCCTCTACTCCTACCTGCACAAGTTCGGCATCGGGCGGCCCACCGGACTGGGCTTCCCCGGGGAGACCGACGGCATCCTGGCCAAGCCGCAGGCCTGGAACACCTCACAGCAGTACACGATCCCGTTCGGCCAGGGGCTCTCGCTGAACGCCGTGCAGGCCGCCTCCGTCTACTCCACGATCGCCAACGGTGGCGAGCGGATCGCCCCCACCCTGGTCCGCGGCGCCACCGGGCCCGACGGCCACTACGCCCCGGCGCCCCGGCCGGACCGGAGCCGGGTGGTCAGCCCGAAGACCGCGCGCACCCTCGCCACCATGCTGGAGTCCGTCGTCGACGACGAGGAGGGCACCGGTGCCAAGGCGAAGATCGACGGCTACCGGGTGGGCGGGAAGACCGGCACCTCCAACCGGGTGGACCCCAAGACCGGCCGCTACCACGGCTACACGGCGTCCTTCGCGGGCTTCGCGCCCGCCGACAAGCCCCGGCTCACGGTCTACTGCGCGGTACAGAACCCCACCAGGGGCAGCTACTTCGGCGGCCAGGTCTGCGGTCCGATCTACCAGCAGGTCATGGCGTTCGCGCTGAAAACCCTCCAGGTCCCGCCGACCGGCGCCAAGCCCCCGAGGCTGCCGGTCACCTTCACGCCAGGCCAATGAAATCGAGGCAATTCCGCCGTGACGACCATCACCCCCGACGGTGCCCCCGAACCGCGCCACTGCACCCGCCCACGGCCCTCACTTCGCCCCGGGCCCGCCCAGCCCGGTACGCTCACCGCCGTGTCACACGCTGATCAGTCCCCGAAACCCCAGCACGCCGACAAGGGCGGCCCCGGCAAGTACCCGGGGGCTCCCCGCCCTGACCAGGTCCGGCCCACACCCCTGGCCGACCTCGCCGAGCAGCTGGGCACCCCGGCGCCCGCGGCGGCCCATGCCGGTGTCTCCGTCACCGGCATCACCCACGACTCGCGGGCGGTCCGCCCCGGCGACGTCTACGCGGCACTGCCCGGCGCCCGCCTGCACGGCGCCGACTTCGTCGCCCAGGCCGCCGACCTCGGCGCCGCGGCCATCCTGACCGACCCGACGGGCGTCGAGCGCGCCGCCGCGACCGGCCTGCCGGTCCTGGCCGTGGAGAACCCCCGCGCACGGATGGGCGCCCTGGCCGTCTCGATCTACGGCGCACCGGGCGAGGACCTGCTGCAGATCGGCATCACCGGCACCTCCGGCAAGACCACCACCGCCTACCTCATCGAGGGCGGTCTGCGGGCCGAGGCGGCCCGGCGCGGCGACGGCAGCCTGACCGGCCTGATCGGCACCGTCGAGACCCGCATCGGCGGGGAGCGCATCAAGTCCGAGCGCACCACCCCCGAGGCCACCGACCTGCAGGCGCTCTTCGCGGTGATGCGCGAGCGCGGCGTCCGGGCACTGGCCATGGAGGTCTCCAGCCACGCCCTGGTCCTGGGTCGGGTCGACGGCTGCGTCTTCGACGTGGCGATCTTCAACAACCTCAGCCCGGAGCACATGGAGTTCCACTCCGGCATGGAGGACTACTTCCAGGCCAAGGCACAGCTGTTCACCAAGGCTCGCAGCCGGGCCGGAGTGGTCAACCTCGACGACGAGTACGGCCGCCGGCTGGCCGAGGGCGAGTCCGAGGTCCCGGTCACCACCTTCTCCGCCGAGGGCCACCCGGACGCCGACTGGCGCGCCGCGGACGTCGAGGTCGGCGCGCTCGGCTCGACCTTCACCGTGCACGGTCCGGAAGGCGTCACGCTGCGCGCCGCCTCCCCGATCGCCGGTCCGTTCAACGTCGCCAACGCGCTCGCCGCGATCGTCTCGCTGGTCGTCGCGGGCATCGACCCGCAGACCGCGGCCGACGGCGTGGCCGCGGTGCCCGGCGTCCCCGGCCGCCTGGAGCGCATCGACGCCGGCCAGCCGTACCTCGCGGTGGTCGACTACGCCCACAAGACCGACGCCGTCGAATCGGTCCTGCGCGCCCTGCGCAAGGTCACCGAAGGCAAGCTGCACGCCGTGCTGGGCTGTGGCGGCGACCGCGACCCGCACAAGCGCGGCCCCATGGGCGCCGCGGTGGCCCGGCTCGCCGACACGGCCATCCTGACGTCCGACAACCCCCGCAACGAGGACCCGCTCGCGATCCTCGCCACCATGCTGGCGGGCGCCGCCGAGGTGCCGGTCCACGAACGCGGCACGGTGCTGGTCGAGGAGGAGCGGGCCGCCGCCATCGCCGCGGCCGTCGCCCGCGCCGAGCCCGGCGACACCGTGATCATCGCCGGCAAGGGCCACGAGCAGGGCCAGGACATCGCCGGCGTGGTCCGCTCCTTCGACGACCGCCAGGTGCTGCGCGAGGCCATCGAGGACTCGCTGAAATCGCCGCACTCATCGCAGCCGAACCACCAGGGATGACACACCGCCATGCGCGCACAATGCCTCCGCCGTCACCGCCCGCCCCTCGTCGGGGGTGACCGGTGATCTCCCTGTCCCTCGCCGAGATCGCGAGGATCGTCGGCGGGCAGCAGTACGACATACCGGACGCCGACCGCCAGGTCACCGGGCCCGTCGTCACCGACTCCCGCGCGGTGCGCCCGGGCGGGATGTTCGTGGCCTTCGCCGGGGAACGCGTCGACGGCCATGACTTCGCCCGGGGCGCCGTCGAGGCCGGTGCGGTGGCCGTCCTGGCCGCGCACCCCGTCGGCGTGCCGGCGATCGTCGTCGACGACGTCACCGCCGCGCTCGGCGCGCTCGCCCGCGCCGTCGTCGAGCGGCTGGGCACCACCGTCGTCGGCCTGACCGGCTCGGCCGGCAAGACCAGCACCAAGGACCTGATCGCCCAGCTGCTGCAGCGGCACGGCCCGACCGTCTGGCCGGAGGGCAACCTCAACAACGAGATCGGCCTCCCGCTGACCGCGTTGCGCGCCGACGCGGCCACCCGGCACCTGGTGCTGGAGATGGGCGCCCGCGGCGTCGGCCACATCCGCTACCTCGCCGGGCTGACCCCGCCGCGGATCGGTGTGGTGCTCAACGTCGGCAGCGCGCACGTGGGCGAGTTCGGCAGCCGCGAGAAGATCGCGGAGGCAAAGGGCGAACTCGTCGAGGCGCTGCCGTCGGCCGAGGACGGCGGGATCGCGGTGCTCAACGCCGACGACCCGTACGTCCGCGCCATGGCGCCGCGCACCAGGGCCCGCACCGTCCTGTTCGGTGAGGCCGAGGACGCGGCCGTACGTGCCGAGAATGTCCGGCTCACGGACCTCGGTCAGCCTGCCTTCACGCTTCACACACCCTCCGGGTGCAGCGATGTGACCATGCGGCTGTACGGTGAGCACCACGTGTCGAACGCGCTCGCCGCGGCCGCCGTAGCCCATGAGTTGGGCATGCCCGTGGACGAGATCGCCGCTGCGCTCTCCGAAGCCGGCACGCTCTCCCGCTGGCGTATGGAGGTCACCGAGCGCGCGGACGGCGTGACGGTCGTCAACGACGCCTACAACGCGAACCCCGAGTCCATGCGAGCGGCGCTGCGAGCGCTGGTCGCAATGGGCGCGGCCAGACAGGCCAAGGGCGGTCGTACGTGGGCGGTGCTCGGTGAGATGGCCGAGCTGGGCGAGGAGTCACTCGCCGAACACGACGCGGTCGGGCGCCTGGTCGTCCGGCTCAACGTCAGCAAGCTCGTGGCGGTCGGCGGCAGGGAAGCGGCCTGGCTCGACATGGGCGCCAAGAACGAGGGTTCGTGGGGTGAGGAGTCGGTGCACGTGTCCGACGCGCGGGCGGCGGTCGACCTGTTGCGCAGCGAGCTGCAACCGGGAGACGTCGTGCTGGTGAAGGCGTCCAGGTCGGTGGGGCTGGAGCGGGTCGCCGCAGCATTGCTGGACGACGGAAGCACGCTGGGCGCCGCGGGCGCTGAGGGCGGAGCCGCGTCCCGATGAACTCGATGAAGCAGATCCTCTTCTCCGGAATGATCGGGCTCTTCCTGACCCTGATCGGTACCCCGCTGCTGATCAAGCTGCTGGCCAAGAAGGGGTACGGGCAGTTCATCCGCGATGACGGCCCGCGGACCCACGGCAGCAAGAAGGGCACGCCCACCATGGGCGGTATCTCCTTCATCCTGGCCACGATCATCGCCTACGTCGTGACGAAGGTGATCACCTCCAGCGACCCGACGTTCTCGGGCGTGCTGGTGCTCTTCCTCTTCGCGGGCATGGGCCTGGTCGGCTTCCTGGACGACTACATCAAGATCGTCAAGCAGCGGTCGCTGGGCCTGCGGGCCAAGGCGAAGATGGCCGGTCAGCTGATCGTCGGCATCGCCTTCGCGGTGCTCTCGCTGCAATTCGCCGACCTGCGCGGACAGACCCCGGCCTCGGACCGGCTGTCCTTCACCCAGGACTTCGGCTGGCAGATCGGCCCGGTGATCTTCGTGATCTGGGCGCTGTTCATGATCCTGGCGATGTCCAACGGCGTGAACCTCACCGACGGCCTCGACGGCCTGGCCACCGGCGCCTCGGTGATGGTCTTCGGCGCGTACACCTTCATCGGCATCTGGCAGCACCAGGAGTCCTGCGCCAACCAGATCACCGCCGGACCGGGCTGTTACGAGGTCCGCGACCCGCTCGACCTCGCGGTGGTCGCCTCCGCACTGATGGGCGCCTGCTTCGGCTTCCTGTGGTGGAACACCTCGCCCGCCAAGATCTTCATGGGTGACACCGGCTCGCTGGCCCTGGGCGGCGCGCTGGCCGGCCTGGCGATCTGCTCCCGTACGGAGCTGCTGCTGGCCATCCTCGGCGGCCTGTTCGTCCTGATCACGATGTCCGTGGTGATCCAGGTCGGATCGTTCCGGCTCACCGGGAAGCGGGTCTTCCGGATGGCGCCGCTCCAGCACCACTTCGAACTCAAGGGGTGGTCGGAAGTCCTTGTGGTGGTCAGATTCTGGATCATTCAGGGCATGTGCGTCATCGTCGGACTAGGCATCTTCTACGGCGGCTGGCAGGCAGCGAAGTGACCACGCACGGCCCGACCGGGACTCCCACGGAGTTCGGCGGTATGCACATCACCGTCGCCGGCCTCGGCGTGAGCGGCGTTCCCGCCGCCCGCGCCCTGGCCGGCCTCGGCGCCCGCGTCACCGTCGTCAACAGCAGCGACGGTGAGCGCGAGCGCGCCCAGGCGGCCGAGCTGGAGGCCCTGGGGGTCACCGTCCGCCTGGGCGACGGCGACACCCTCCCCGAGGGCACGGAGCTGGTCGTCACCACCCCCGGGTGGAAGCCGTCCAGCCCGCTCTTCGCCGCGGCCGGGAAGGCGGGCATCGAGGTCTGGGGCGATGTGGAGCTGGCCTGGCGGCTGCGCGGCCCCGACTCGGCTCCCTGGCTCGCGATCACCGGCACCAACGGCAAGACCACGACCGTCCAGATGCTGGCCTCGATCCTGACGGCGGCCGGTCTGCGGACCGCCGCCGTCGGCAACATCGGCGTCCCGCTCGTCGATGTGGTCCTCGGCGAGGGCCAGGCCGAGGACGCGTCGTACGACGTCCTCGCCGTCGAGCTCTCCAGCTACCAGCTGCACTGGGCGCCCTCGGTGCGCGCGCACTCCGCGGCCGTCCTCAACCTCGCCCCCGACCACCTGGACTGGCACGGCTCCATGGAGGCGTACGCCGCCGACAAGGGCCGGATCTACGAGGGCAACACCGTCGCCTGCGTCTACAACGTCGCCGACCCGGTGACCGAGGACCTGGTCCGGGCGGCCGACGTCGAGGAGGGCTGCCGCGCCGTCGGCTTCACCCTCGGCACTCCGGGCCCCTCCCAACTCGGCGTCGTCGACGGCATCCTCGTCGACCGCGCCTTCGTGGAGAACCGCCAGAAGCAGGCCCAGGAGCTGGCGGAGGTCTCCGACGTCCGGCCCGCTGCCCCGCACAACATCGCCAACGCCCTCGCGGCCGCGGCGCTGGCCCGGGCCTTCGGGGTGCCCGCCGCGGCGGTGCGCGACGGACTGCGCGCCTTCCACCCCGACGCCCACCGCATCCAGCACATCGCGGACCTCGACGGGGTCACCTACATCGACGACTCCAAGGCCACCAACACCCACGCCGCCGAGGCCTCGTTGGCGGCGTACGAACACATCGTGTGGATCGCCGGCGGGCTGGCGAAGGGGGCGACCTTCGACGAGCTGGTGCAGAAGTCGGCGGCGCGGCTGCGCGGCGTGGTGCTGATCGGCGCCGATCGGGCGCTGATTCGGGAAGCCCTGGCGCGACACGCCCCCGATGTCCCGGTGGTCGACCTCGACCGGACGGACACTGGGGCGATGTCCTCGGCGGTCCGGGAAGCGGCCCGCCTGGCCGAGCCCGGCGACACCGTCCTGCTGGCTCCGGCCTGCGCCTCGATGGACATGTTCGTCAACTACAACAAGCGGGGCGACGCCTTCGCCGAAGCGGTCCGCGCACTGACCGCACCGGATCACTAGCCCGTATCTCCCCGCTGCCGCCGGCCGCCGGCGGCGAGCGCACCTGTGGAGGGGACGAGGATGACGGCCCGACCGGTGAACCCAGGGCGGGCGGGCGGGAGCCAGCCACGGGCGGGCGGGAGCCGGCCACGGGCCGGTGGGAGCCGGCCCCAGACGGGCGGGGGCCGACCTCGGGCCGGGGGCGGGAGCCCGTCCGCCGCGCCGCGCCCGTTCCGCCGTACCTCCGGTGTGCGCCCGCCCAGCGGGGGCCGTACACCGGGCGGCGGCCGGGGCCTGCTCACCCGGCTGAAGCGGGCCTGGGACCGTCCGCTGACCGCGTACTACCTCATTCTGGGCGGCAGCCTGCTGCTCACGGTGCTGGGGCTGGTGATGGTCTACTCGGCGTCCCAGATCAAGGCGCTGCAGTCCGGTCTGGCCCCCTCGTTCTTCTTCCGCAAGCAGCTGCTCGCGGCCGTGCTCGGCGGCGGGCTGCTGCTCTTCGCGGCCCGGATGCCGGTACGGGTGCACCGCACCCTGGCCTACCCGCTGCTGGCGGTCTCGGTCTTCCTGATGTGCCTGGTGCAGATTCCGGGCATAGGGGTCGCGGTCAACGGCAACCAGAACTGGATCAACCTCGGCGGCCCTTTCCAGATGCAACCGAGCGAGTTCGCCAAGCTCGCGCTGGTCCTGTGGGGCGCGGACCTGCTGGCCCGCAAGCAGGACAAGCGGCTGCTGGTGCAGTGGAAGCATCTTCTGGTGCCGCTGATCCCGGTGGCGTTCCTGATGCTCGGGCTGATCATGCTCGGCGGAGACATGGGCACCGCGATCATTCTCACGGCGATCGTCTTCGGGCTGCTGTGGCTGGCCGGGGCGCCGACCAGGCTCTTCGTGGGGGTGCTGGGCACCGCGACGGTGATCGGCGCGGTGCTGATCAAGACCAGCGCCAACCGGATGGCCCGGCTGGCCTGCATCGGAGCGACCGATCCGGGCCCCGGCGACCAGTGCTGGCAGGCCGTGCACGGGATCTATGCCCTGGCGTCCGGCGGATTCTTCGGTTCCGGGCTGGGCGCGAGTATGGAAAAATGGGGTGAACTCCCTGAACCGCACACCGACTTCATCTTCGCCATCACCGGGGAGGAACTGGGTCTGGCGGGGACGCTGTCGGTACTCGCCCTCTTCGCGGCTCTAGGCTATGCGGGTATCCGCGTGGCAGGACGCACGGAGGACCCCTTCGTACGGTACGCAGCGGGAGGTGTGACCACCTGGATCACGGCCCAGGCCGTGATCAACATCGGTGCGGTGCTCGGCCTGTTGCCGATCGCCGGTGTCCCGCTCCCGCTGTTCTCCTACGGAGGCTCCGCCCTGCTGCCGGCGATGTTCGCCATCGGGCTCTTGATCGCCTTCGCGCGTGACGAGCCCGCTGCACGGGCGGCCTTGGCCGCATTGGCCACGCGGAAGCCGGTTTTCGGCAGGAAACCGGCTGGGGTGAGATGGAAGACGATGAGACGGCGCGTCAAGAAGCGGCCGTCCGGAGAGCGGTGAATTTCGGTGCATGTCGTACTCGCCGGTGGGGGGACCGCCGGCCACATCGAGCCCGCGCTCGCCCTCGCGGACGCACTGCGGAGGCAGGACCCCACCGTGGGGATCACGGCACTCGGTACGGAGCGGGGCCTGGAGACCCGGCTCGTCCCGGAGCGCGGCTATGAGCTCGGCCTGATCCCGGCCGTACCGCTGCCGCGCAAGCCCACGCCCGAACTGATCACCGTCCCGGGCCGGCTGCGCGGCACGATCAAGGCCGCCGAGCAGATCCTGGAGCGCACCAAGGCGGACTGTGTGGTCGGCTTCGGTGGCTATGTGGCGCTGCCCGGCTACCTGGCGGCCAAGCGGCTCGGGGTGCCGATCGTCGTCCACGAGGCCAACGCCCGCCCCGGCCTGGCCAACAAGATCGGCTCGCGGTACGCCAAGTTCGTCGCCGTCAGCACCCCCGACAGCAAGCTGCGCGGTGCCCGCTACGTCGGCATCCCGCTGCGCCGCACCATCGCCACCCTGGACCGCGCAGCGGTCCGCCCCGAGGCCCGGGCCGCCTTCGGCCTGGACCCCAACCTGCCGACCCTGCTGGTGTCCGGCGGTTCCCAGGGTGCACGCCGACTGAATGAGGTCATCCAGTCGACCGTGCCGGCCCTGCAGCGCGCCGGCATCCAGGTGCTGCACGCCGTCGGCCCGAAGAACGAATTGCCGCATGTGGACAACATGCCCGGGATGCCCCCCTATGTCCCGGTACCGTACGTGGACCGGATGGATCTCGCGTACGCCGCGGCCGACATGATGCTCTGCCGCGCGGGCGCGATGACCGTCGCCGAGTTGTCCGCCGTCGGGCTGCCGGCCGCGTTCGTCCCGCTGCCCATCGGCAACGGCGAGCAGCGGCTCAACGCCCAGCCGCTGGTCAACGCAGGCGGGGGCCTGCTGGTCGACGATGCCCAGCTGACCCCGGACTGGGTGCAGAGCAGTGTGCTCCCGGTCCTGGCCGATCCGCACCGGCTGTACGAGATGTCTCGCGCGGCCTCCGAGTTCGGCCGCCGGGACGCCGATGAGCTGCTGGTCGGCATGGTGTACGAGGCGATCGAGCAGCACCGCAAGTAGCGCACGAGAGAAGGCAGGGAGCGTGGCCGGACCGACAACCGCCCGGCGAGGCGAGCAGAAGTCACCGTCCGGCCCGCCCTCCGCCACGGAGCAGCGCGGGCGAAGATTCCGCTGGGTGCGCACTCCGCTGCGCGCGCCGAGCCGTCGCGGTCTGATCATCATCACGGCCGTCGTGACGCTGCTCGGCGCGTTCGGCGTCTGGGCGTTCTACGGCTCGGACTGGCTGCGGTTGGAGCGCGTCACGGCGCGCGGCACCGACGTTCTGACCCGGCGTGAGGTCGTGGCCGCCGCCCACGCCCCGATGAACACCCCGCTGGCCTCGGTGGATACGGACGCGCTGGCCCGCCGGCTGCGCGATCGGCTGCCGCGCATCAAGAGCGTGGACATCGAGCGGTCCTGGCCGCACACCCTCGGCCTGAAAGTGACCGAAAGGACGCCGCGGCTCTTGCTGCAAGAGGGCGGAAAGTACGTCGAAGTGGACGCCGACGGCGTCCGGTTCGCCACCGTCAAGGCCGCGCCCCGGGGCGTCCCGCTGCTGGAGATGACCGTTCTGCACGCCCAGGGATGGTTTGGATCCGGCCGTTTGCGGCGGGCCGCGGTCGAGGTTGCACAGGATCTGCCCGCGGGCGTACGCAAGGACGTCCATAAGGTCCGCGTACGGTCCTATGACTCCATCACCCTCGAACTGGCCGGCGGGCGCACGGTTGCCTGGGGCAGCCGCGAACAGGGCCCCGAAAAGGCGAAGGTGCTGACCGCGCTGCTGAAGGCCGGGCGTAACGGGCGCCACTTCGACGTCTCCGTCCCCAGTGCGCCTGCGGTGTCGGGGAGTTGACGGTCGTAGCGGCAGGCCAGCACCCTGGATGGCTACGACTATGGGTGATCACATAGGGTGAAAAGAAAAACGGGAGGTTCGGCGTGTTCGTTGAACGCGCGCACCTTGTCGACTTAGTGTCTCGTTCCAAAGGGACTATGGAACCAAGGAACACAGGCACAGGTAACCCTAAACTTCAACGTTAGGGTTCGGGTCGGCGACACGGAACCGTCCCATCGGCATCAGTCGGCGTCCACACGCACAGTGCGGCGACGACACGTAACTCGAGGCGAGAGGCCTTCGACGTGGCAGCACCGCAGAACTACCTCGCAGTCATCAAGGTCGTCGGCATCGGCGGCGGTGGCGTGAACGCCATCAACCGGATGATCGAGGTCGGGCTCAAGGGCGTCGAGTTCATCGCGATCAACACCGATGCGCAGGCGCTGCTGATGAGCGACGCCGACGTCAAGCTCGACGTTGGCCGCGAAATGACCCGCGGTCTCGGCGCCGGCGCCAACCCGGATGTGGGTCGCAAGGCGGCCGAGGACCACCGCGAGGAGATCGAGGAGGTCCTCAAGGGGGCCGACATGGTCTTCGTGACCGCGGGTGAGGGCGGTGGCACCGGCACCGGCGGCGCACCCGTCGTCGCCAACATCGCGCGCTCGCTGGGCGCCCTGACGATCGGTGTGGTCACCCGGCCGTTCACCTTCGAGGGCCGCCGTCGCGCCAACCAGGCTGAGGACGGCATCGCCCAGCTGCGCGAAGAGGTCGACACCCTCATCGTGATCCCCAACGACCGACTGCTGTCCATCTCGGACCGCCAGGTGAGCGTGCTCGACGCGTTCAAGTCCGCGGACCAGGTGCTGCTGTCGGGTGTCCAGGGCATCACCGACCTGATCACCACCCCGGGTCTGATCAACCTCGACTTCGCCGACGTCAAGTCCGTGATGTCGGAGGCCGGATCGGCCCTGATGGGCATCGGCTCGGCACGCGGCGACGACCGCGCGGTGGCCGCCGCGGAGATGGCGATCTCCTCGCCCCTCCTGGAGGCGTCCATCGACGGCGCCCGCGGTGTGCTGCTCTCCATCTCCGGCGGCTCGGACCTCGGTCTGTTCGAGATCAACGAGGCCGCTCAGCTGGTCAGCGAGGCGGCCCACCCGGAAGCCAACATCATCTTCGGTGCGGTCATCGACGACGCGCTGGGCGACGAGGTCCGGGTCACGGTGATCGCCGCGGGCTTCGACGGCGGTCAGCCGCCGGCCCGCCGGGATGCGCAGTCCACCCTGTCGGCGCCCAAACGTGAGGAGCCGGCGCCGGCCCCGAGCCGCCCGGTCGCCCCGCCGGAGCCCCGGACGTCCTCGTCCTTCGGTGGACTCGGCTCGGTGCCCGCACGGGACGAGGAGCCGGCGCCGGCCGAGCCCTCCTCCGCGCTGGGCGAGGTACCGGCACCCCCGGCGAGCACCCCGCAGGTTCCCCCGGCCCGTCCGTCGTACTCCGACGCCGCGGCCGAGGAACTGGACGTTCCCGACTTCCTGAAGTGACGTAAAGCACCGCAGTGATAGGGCAACAGCACCACGAGAGCGGCGCGCACTTCGCCTTCACCGACAGGTGGGGCGGGGTGAGCGCCGCTCCGTATGAGCAGCTCAACCTGGGCGGCGCGGTCGGCGACGACCCGGAGGCCGTCCGCACCAACCGCGCCCGCGCGGCGGCGGAACTCGGACTCGACCCGGCCGCGGTGGTCTGGATGAACCAGGTCCACGGCCGGGACGTGGCCGTGGTCGACGGCCCCTGGAAGGGCACCGACATTCCCTGCGTGGACGCGGTGGTGACGGCCCGCCGGGGGCTGGCGCTCGCCGTCCTGACCGCCGACTGCACCCCGGTGCTGCTGGCCGATCCGGTCGCGGGGGTCGTGGGGGCCGCGCACGCCGGCCGGCCCGGCCTGGTGGCCGGGGTGGTGCCGGCGGTCGTCGAGGCGATGCGGAAGCTGGGTGCCGAACCGGCCCGGATCCTCGCCCACACCGGACCGGCGATCTGCGGACGGTGTTACGAGGTGCCCGAGGCGATGCGCGCCGATGTCGCCGCCGTGGAGCCGGAAGCCTATGCGACGACGGGTTGGGGCACTCCCGCGGTGGACGTCACGGCGGGGGTCCGGGCCCAACTCGCCGCGGCGGGGGTAGCAGTGGGTGACGATTCCCACATCTGCACCCGGGAGTCCGCGGACCACTACTCGTACCGGCGGGACCGTACTACCGGGCGGCTCGCGAGTTATGTGTGGCTGGGGGAGACCTCCGGCCGTGGAGCGGGGGAGACCGAGCAGTGAGCGACGACCGCAGAGCGCAACTCGCCGACAACCTGGCACGGGTGGAGAATCGTATCTCCGCGGCCTGCGCCAAGGCCGGGCGGTCGCGCGACGAGGTGACCCTGATCGTGGTCACCAAGACCTACCCCGCCGCCGACGTCCGGTTGCTCGCGGAACTGGGGGTGCGCCAGGTCGCCGAGAACCGCGACCAGGAGGCGGCACCGAAGGCCGCGGAGTGCTCTGATTTGCCCCTTACTTGGCACTTCGTTGGGCAACTGCAGACCAACAAGGTGCGGTCCGTGGCCGGTTATGCCGGAATTGTTCAGTCGGTTGACCGGGCCAGGCTCGTCACCGGGCTCTCCAAGGAGGCCGTACGGGCCGGGCGTGAGCTGGGCTGCCTGGTCCAGGTGGCGCTGGACGCCGAGTCCGGTGAGCAGGGGGCTCGTGGCGGAGTGGCGCCGGACGGGGTGCCGGCGCTGGCTGAGGCGATCGCCGAGGCCCAAGGGCTGCGCCTGGACGGCGTGATGACGGTCGCGCCGCTGGTCGGGCCGTATGCGGGGCGCCAACTCGCCGCATTCGAACGGCTCCTGGAAATCTCAACCGACCTGCGGGCCACCCATCCTGCTGCCACCATGGTGTCTGCGGGCATGAGCGCGGACCTTGAGGACGCCGTGGCAGCCGGAGCGACACATGTGCGCGTCGGCACTGCGGTACTCGGAGTCCGACCACGGCTCGGGTAACGTCGCCAAGCAAGTCGGACCACAGCACAAAATATGGTCATTTCCGCAGATGGCGGGGAGGCCGCGTGGATCCAGGGCCCCCGGTGACGGAGCCGATCCACCACAGAGCGGAGGACGCAGAGAATGGCCGGCGCGATGCGCAAGATGGCGGTCTACCTCGGCCTCGTGGAGGACGATGGGTACGACGGCCGGGGGTTCGACCCCGATGACGAGTTCGAGCCCGAGCTAGAACCGGAACCCGATCGGGGGCGGCGGCAGCAGCACCAAGTGCCCGCCGAAACACACCCGGAACGGGACGAACCCGTCCGTGCCGTGACGCCACCGGCGCAACGTGAACCAGCCTCGCTCACCGCCGAAAGCGGACGACCCGCGCGAATTGCCCCCGTGGCATCCATCACACCCGACCGTCCGAATCTGGAGAAGAACGCACCGGTGATCATGCCCAAGGTTGTGTCCGAGCGGGAGCCCTACCGCATCACCACGCTGCACCCCCGGACCTACAACGAAGCCCGTACCATCGGGGAACACTTCCGTGAGGGCACTCCGGTGATCATGAATCTCACAGAGATGGATGACACCGATGCGAAGCGACTTGTCGACTTTGCGGCCGGTTTGGTGTTTGGTCTTCACGGAAGCATCGAGCGGGTGACGCAGAAGGTGTTCCTGTTGTCGCCTGCTAACGTCGATGTCACGGCGGAGGACAAGGCCCGAATCGCAGAGGGCGGGTTCTTCAACCAGAGCTGAGACGCAACACCGGGCACACCAGGGCCGTAAGGTCAACACAGCAGCTAGGCAAGGGGAGAGGGACGCGCGAGATGAGTGTCGCTGGTCAGGTGATCTACATCGCGCTGTACTGCTTCCTGATCGTGCTGATCTTCCGGCTGGTGATGGACTATGTGTTCCAATTCGCCCGTTCATGGCAACCCGGCAAGGCGATGGTGGTCATTCTGGAGGCCGCCTACACTGTCACTGATCCGCCACTCAAGCTTCTGCGGCGGGTCATCCCGCCGCTGCGTCTCGGGGGCGTGGCGCTCGATCTGTCCTTCTTCGTATTGATGATCATCGTGTACATCCTGATCACCGTCGTGAGGTCGGTGTTGTTGGTGTGAACGATACGGTCTTGCCGATTGCCGACGACTACGTTGAGGTGAAGTAGAGATGCCGTTGACCCCCGAGGACGTGCGGAACAAGCAGTTCACGACCGTCCGCCTCCGAGAAGGCTATGACGAGGACGAGGTCGATGCCTTCCTCGATGAGGTCGAAGCCGAACTGACCCGGCTCCTGCGGGAGAACGAGGACCTGCGCGCCAAGCTGGCCGCCGCCACCCGTGCCGCGGCGCAGAACCAGCAGCAGCAGGGTCTGCGCAAGGGACCGGACCAGCAGCAGGAGCAGCCGCAGCGTCCTGGGGCTCCTGTGCCCGCCGCCATATCCGGTCCGCAGCCGGTCCCGCCGCAGCAGCAGGGGATGGGTGGCCCGCCCCAACTGCCCGGTGGTGCACCGCAGCTGCCTCCTGGTCCCGGTGGCCACGGCCCCGGTCCGCAGGGCCCGCACGGCCCCGGTCCGATGGGCCCCGGCGGCCCCATGGGTGGCCCGATGGGCGGCCCCGGCGGACCGCAGCAGCTTCCCGGCCCCGGTGGCGGTCAGCAGGGCGGCCCCGGCGGTGACAGTGCCGCGCGCGTGCTGTCGCTGGCGCAGCAGACCGCTGACCAGGCGATCGCGGAGGCCCGTTCCGAGGCCAACAAGATCGTCGGCGAGGCCCGTAGCCGTGCCGAGGGCCTGGAGCGGGACGCCCGCGCCAAGGCCGACGCGCTGGAGCGGGACGCGCAGGAGAAGCACCGCGTGGCGATGGGCTCGCTGGAGTCGGCCCGCGCGACGCTGGAGCGCAAGGTCGAGGACCTGCGGGGCTTCGAGCGCGAGTACCGCACGCGGCTGAAGTCGTACCTGGAGAGCCAGCTGCGTCAGCTGGAGAACCAGGCGGACGACTCGCTGGCCCCGCCGCGGACCCCGGCCGCCCCCTCCCTGCCGCCGTCGCCCTCGATGGCGTCGTCCGGTGCGGGTGGCATGGGCGGCAACCACACCATGGGTGGCAACCAGCCCATGGGCGGTGGCAACCACTCCATGGCCGGTCAGTCCAGCGGTGGTCCGTCCTACGGCGGTCAGCAGCAGATGTCGCCGGCGATGACCCAGCCGATGGCTCCGGTGCGGCCGCAGGGTGGTCCGGCGCCGTTGCAGCAGACGCCGTCGCCGATGAGGGGCTTCCTCATCGACGAGGACGACAACTGAGGTCCGCCTAGCGCGTACCGTCGGCAATCAGGGCCGGGCCCCGAGGGATTCCCTCGGGGCCCGGCCCTTTTGTGTGCGTGGTGTGCCGTGCGCAGTGCGCCGTCGAGGGCCGGCCCGGGGGCCGGGGACGGAGCACGGCTGCCCCGGCGCGGGTGACGCCGGGGCAGCTGTGCGAACGGTCGGATTACGCCTTACGGAGGCGGAACGTCAGTGCCAGTGCCTCGTCCGAGAAGGCGGGGCCGAAGCTGTCGTCCGCCTCGCCGGTGGCGAAGTCCGTGGCGAGCACCTCGTCGGCGATCAGGGCGGCGTGGTCGGTCAGCGCCGTGGTGGCCTCGTCGTCCGTGGACCGCCAGCGCAGGGCGATCCGGTCCGCGACGTCCAGGCCGGAGTTCTTCCGGGCCTCCTGGATCAGCCGGATCGCGTCGCGGGCCAGGCCCGCCCGGCGCAGCTCCGGGGTGATCTCCAGGTCGAGGGCGACCGTGGCACCGGCGTCGGACGCCACCGACCAGCCCTCGCGCGGGGTTTCGGTGATGATGACCTCGTCGGGGGAGAGGGTGACGGTCTCACCGTCGACCTCGACGGCGGCCGTGCCCTCGCGCAGCGCGAGGGAGAGGGCCGCGGCGTCCGCGCCGGCGATGGCCTTGGCGACCGCCTGGACGCCCTTGCCGAACCGCTTGCCGAGCGCACGGAAGTTGGCCTTGGCGGTGGTGTCGACGAGGGAGTCGCCGCCCCCTCGACCAGAGGAGGAGTCGGTGAGCGAGGCCAGCGAGCTGACGTTGAGCTCCTCGGCGATCTGCGCGCGCAGGTCCTCGTCCAGGTCCCCAAAGCCCTGAGCCGCGACCAGCGTGCGGGACAGCGGCTGCCGGGTCTTGACACCGGACTCGGCGCGGGCGGCGCGGCCCAGTTCCACCAGCCGGCGGACCAGCAGCATCCGCTCGGAGAGGGCCGGGTCGATGGCGTCGCGGTCGGCGACCGGCCACGACGACAGGTGGACCGAGTCCGGGGCGTCCGGGGTGACCGGGACGACCAGGTCCTGCCAGACCCGCTCGGTGATGAACGGGGTCAGCGGCGCCATCAGCCGGGTGACCGTCTCGATGACCTCGTGGAGGGTGCGCAGCGCGGCCGCGTCGCCCTGCCAGAAGCGGCGGCGGGAGCGGCGGACGTACCAGTTGGAGAGGTCGTCGACGAAGGCCGACAGCAGCTTGCCGGCGCGCTGGGTGTCGAACGCCTCCAGGGCGCCGGTGACCTGCTCGACCAGGGTGTTCAGCTCACCCAGCAGCCAGCGGTCCAGCAGCGGGCGGTCGGCGGGGGCCGGGTCGGCGGCGGACGGTGCCCAGTCGGAGGTGCGGGCGTACAGCGCCTGGAAGGCCACCGTGTTCCAGTACGTCAGCAGCGTCTTGCGGACCACTTCCTGGATGGTGCTGTGGCCCACCCGGCGCGCGGCCCACGGGGAGCCGCCGGCGGCCATGAACCAGCGGACCGCGTCGGCGCCGTGCTGGTCCATGAGCGGGATCGGCTGGAGGATGTTGCCCAGGTGCTTGGACATCTTCCGGCCGTCCTCGGCGAGGATGTGGCCCAGGCAGACCACGTTCTCGTACGACGACTTGTCGAAGACCAGGGTGCCGACGGCCATCAGCGTGTAGAACCAGCCGCGGGTCTGGTCGATGGCCTCCGAGATGAACTGCGCCGGGTAGCGCTTCTCGAACAGCTCCTTGTTGCGGTACGGGTAGCCCCACTGCGCGAACGGCATCGAGCCCGAGTCGTACCAGGCGTCGATCACCTCGGGGACGCGGGTGGCGGTGAGCGTGCAGCCCTCGTGGGTGCAGGGGAAGGTGACCGCGTCGATGTACGGGCGGTGCGGGTCCAGGCCGGACTGGTCGGTGCCGGTCAGTTCGCTCAGCTCGGTGAGCGAACCGACGCAGGTGAGGTGGTTCTCCTCGCAGCGCCAGATGGGCAGCGGGGTGCCCCAGTAGCGGTTGCGGGACAGCGCCCAGTCGATGTTGTTGTTCAGCCAGTCGCCGAAGCGGCCGTGCTTGACCGACTCGGGGAACCAGTTGGTGTTCTCGTTCTCCCGGAGCAGGGCGTCCTTGACCGCGGTGGTGCGGATGTACCACGACGGCTGGGCGTAGTAGAGCAGCGCGGTGTGACAGCGCCAGCAGTGCGGGTAGCTGTGCTCGTAGGCGATGTGCCGGAACAGCAGGCCCCGGGCGTCGAGGTCGGCCACCAGGGCCTCGTCGGCCTTCTTGAAGAACTGGCCGCCGACGAGCGCGAGCTGCTCCTCGAAGGTGCCGTCCGGGCGGACCGGGTTGACGACCGGCAGGCCGTACGCCTTGCAGGTCTTGAGGTCGTCCTCACCGAAGGCGGGCGCCTGGTGGACCAGGCCGGTGCCGTCGTCGGTGGTGACGTACTCGGCGTTGACGACGAAGTTGGCGCCCTCCAGCTCGACGAGGGAGAACGGGCGCTCGTAGGACCAGCGCTCCATCTCACGGCCGGTGAAGGACTGACCGGTGGCCTCCCAGCCCTCGCCGAGGGCCTTCTCCAGCAGCGGCTCGGCGACGACCAGCTTCTCCGTGCCGTCGGTGGCGACGACGTAGCGCACGTCGGGGTGCGCGGCGGCGGCGGTGTTGGAGACCAGGGTCCAGGGGGTGGTGGTCCAGATGAGGAGGGACGCCTCGCCGGCCAGCGGGCCGGAGGTGAGCGGGAGGCGGACGTAGACCGAGGGGTCGACGACGGTCTCGTAGCCCTGCGCCAGCTCGTGGTCCGACAGGCCGGTGCCGCAGCGCGGGCACCAGGGGGCGACGCGGTGGTCCTGGACCAGCAGGCCCTTGGCGAAGATCTCCTTCAGCGACCACCACACCGACTCGATGTAGTCGGGGTCCATGGTGCGGTACGGGGCGTCCAGGTCGGTCCAGTAGCCCATCCGCGTGGTGAGCTCGGCGAAGGCGTCGGTGTGGCGGGTCACCGACTCGCGGCACTTGGCGTTGAACTCGGCGATGCCGTACGCCTCGATGTCCTTCTTGCCGTTGAAGCCCAGCTCCTTCTCCACGGCCAGCTCGACCGGGAGGCCGTGGCAGTCCCAGCCGGCCTTGCGGTCGACGTGGTAGCCCTGCATCGTGCGGAACCGGGGGAAGACGTCCTTGAAGACCCGGGCCTCGATGTGGTGGGCGCCGGGCATGCCGTTGGCGGTCGGGGGGCCCTCGTAGAAGACCCACTCGGGCCGGCCCTCGGACTGCTGGAGGGTGCGGGCGAAGACCTTCTGCTCCTGCCAGAAGTCGAGCACCGCGTGCTCGAGGGCGGGAAGGTCTACCTGGGCGGGTACCTGTCGGTACCGGTGCTGCTCACTCATCGGGGCTTCCTCCGGCGGATCCCTGCTGCTTCTCCGTCCGGAGGGACGAGAGCCTGGGCTCCCGCGGTACCACCCTCCTTGGCGGTGCTGGCGCACCGCCCCCTCATTGGGGTCGCGCTGCCGGTTCTACTCGCCTTGGGTGGCCCGAGGCCCGTGGGCAGAGCCCACTGTCCAAAGCTTTCTTCCGGCGGCTCCGGGGTGATCTTCACGTCGGGCACGCCCCCGGGCTTCCACCGTCCCCGGGTCGCTACCGGCTGCGTACGACGCTACTCGTCCCATCGTTGCCTCTCGCTGGGGCCCAGTGTACGGGGCGGGGCCGGGCGCGGCCGACCGAATTCCGGCGGTCCGGGGCGAGGCCGGTGCGGGGTGCCCGGCGGCCGGCCCCGGGGCGTGACCCGAATGGCCAGTGGCCCGCAGTGCCCGGCGGTGGAGCGGTTACCGGGCCGACAGGAGGGCACAACCGAGGCAGACCGGACTTCCGGGCCGGTGGCAGGACCCGTCGGGGCGGTGCGTCCCGTTGCCGCGTGGCGTGTGGCGATTTATCGTTCCCGTCACGATTCGCGAACGAAGTCACATGTGTGAAGGGGTCGCGGCCATGGTGGCGAAAAAGACCGCCGCGGAGAAGAGCACGACGCCTGCCGACGAGGCCGTCGCGAAGCAGCCTGCACCGAAGAACGGCGCTCCGAAGAAGGCGGCTCCGAAGAAGGCCGCCGCCAAGAAGACGGCGTCCGGCACGGGCACGCCCAGGAAGGCCACGGCCGCGAAGGCCACGGCCAAGAAGGCTGCGGCGAAGAAGGCCGCGAAGAAGGCTCCGGCCAAGAAGACCGCGGTGTCCGCCAAGAAGACGGGAGCCAAGACGGTGGTGGCGAAGAAGACGGCGGCCGCGACGGCCAAGGGACAGGGCGCCGGCGCGGCGTCGCCGACCAGGGTGGCCGCGGCGCCCGGCGAGCTCGCCGTACGGCCCGGTGAGGACCCCTGGACGCCGGCCGAGGTCGCGGAGGCGCGCACCGGGCTCCTGGAGGAGGCGGAGCGGCTGCGGCTGGAGATCACCTCGGCCGAGGACGCCATCGCCGGGCTGATGCGCGACTCCGGCGACGGGGCCGGTGACGACGAGGCCGACACCGGCACCAAGAACATCACCCGCGAACACGAGCTGGCGCTGGCCTCCAACGCCCGCGAGATGCTCCTGCAGACCGAGCGGGCGCTGGGCCGGCTGGACGCGGGCACCTACGGGCTGTGTGAGAACTGCGGCAATCCCATCGGCAAGGCGCGGATGCAGGCCTTCCCGCGGGCGACGCTGTGTGTGGAGTGCAAGCAGCAGCAGGAGCGCCGCTGAGCAGGGCCCCCGCAGCAGGTCGTCGCGGGCCGCACCCGTAGCGCCCGGCGCCGCTGGGGTGTGCCGTACTCTCGTGGTTCAGCCAGGCACGGCCTGGCCGCGGACACAACGGCCTGAGGGACTCACACGTGGCAGAGGCGGAGCGCATCACCGGTACGCCGGAACCCGAGCCGGGTTCCGGGACGGATCCCACACCGGGAACCGAAGGGGGCGGGCCGGCGGCACCCGAGCAGGGTGCCGGCCGCGGCAAGCGGCGGATCACCGCGCTGCTGCTGGTGGCGCTGGTGGCGTACCTGCTCGACCTGGGCAGCAAGCTGCTGGTCGTGGCGAAGCTGGAGCACCACGAGCCGGTGCAGGTCATCGGGACGTTGCTGCAGTTCAGCGTGATCCGTAACCGCGGGGCCGCCTTCAGCATCGGCGAGGCCCTGACGATCTTCCTCACCATCATCGCGGCGGTGGTGATTCTGGTGATCTTCCGGATCGCCCGCAAGCTCTACAGCCTGCCCTGGGCCATCGCGCTGGGGCTGCTGCTCGGCGGCGCCTTTGGCAACCTCACCGACCGGATCTTCCGCTCGCCGGGCGTCTTCGAGGGCGCGGTGGTCGACTTCATTGCCCCCGCGCACTTCGCGGTCTTCAACCTCGCCGACTCCGCGATCGTCTGTGGCGGCATCCTGATCGTCATCCTCTCCTTCCGGGGGCTGGACCCCGACGGGACGGTCCACAAGGACTGACCCCGCAGGCCGGGGCTGACGGGCCGTCGGGCCCCGGCCCCCGGCCGCCGGGCAGGTCACCCCGGTGCAACTGCCATACTCGTGGGGTGAGCACCCTTCCCGAGATCCGCACCCTGCCCGTACCGGACGGCCTTGAGGGCGAGCGCGTGGACGCCGCGCTGGCCCGGATGTTCGGCTTCTCCCGGACGAAGGCGGCCGAGCTGGCCGCCACAGGCAAGGTCCGGGTCGACGGGGCGGAGGTGATGAAGTCCGAGCGGGTGCGCGGCGGCGCCTGGCTGGAGGTCGAGATCCCGCGGGTCGCGCCGCCCGTGGAGATCGTCGCCGAGCCCGTCGAGGGCATGGAGATCGTGCATGACGACGACGACATCGTCGTGATCGTCAAGCCGGTCGGGGTGGCCGCCCACCCGAGCCCGGGCTGGACCGGCACCACCGTGATCGGCGGCCTGGCCGCGGCCGGGTACCGCATCTCCACCTCCGGTGCCGCCGAGCGCCAGGGCATCGTGCACCGCCTCGACGTCGGCACCTCGGGCCTGATGGTGGTCGCCAAGTCCGAGCGCGCCTACACCCTGCTTAAGCAGCAGTTCCGGGAGCGGACGGTCGACAAGCGCTACCACTCCCTGGTCCAGGGCCACCCGGACCCGATGAGCGGCACCATCGACGCCCCCATCGGCCGGCACCCGCAGCACGACTACAAGTGGGCGGTCACCGCCGACGGCAAGCCGTCCGTCACGCACTACGACCTGATCGAGGCGTTCCGCGCGGCCAGCCTGCTCGACATCAAGCTGGAGACCGGGCGCACCCACCAGATCCGCGTCCACATGGCCGCCCACCGCCACCCGTGCGTCGGCGACCTGACCTACGGCGCGGACCCCACCCTCGCCAAGCGGCTGGGCGTCGGCCGGCAGTGGCTGCACGCGGTCCGGCTGGGCTTCGAGCACCCCTCCGACGGCCGCTGGGTCGAGTACGCGAGCGGTTACCCCGACGACCTCCAGCACGCGCTGGACACCGTCCGGGACGAGAGCAGCTGACGGACCGCACGCCGCGCGTCCGTGCCACACGTCCGGAGACCGGGCCCGGCCGCAGGCGTCTGGCACGCTGGGGGCGGAAAGTGATCGAATTCGACCACCCCGGAGCGTAGCCACCGTGGAACAGCTGGCTCTGTTGTTCGTCCTGCTGCTCGGAGCCGTGGTCATGGTGCCGGTCGGGGACCGGCTGGGGCTGCCGTCACCGGTGCTGATGACCCTCGCGGGGGCCGTCCTGGCGCTGGTGCCGTTCGTCCCCAACGTCGACATCCCGCCCGAGTTCATCCTGCCGGTGGTGCTGCCGCCGCTGCTCTACGCGGCGGTGCAGCGCACCTCCTGGCGACAGTTCACCGCCAACCTGCGCCCGATCTTCCTGCTCGCGGTGCTGCTGGTGTTCGCCACCACGGCCGCGGTCGCCGCGGTCGCCCAGGCCGTGGTGCCCGGGATGCCGGTGGCCGCCGCGGTGGTGCTCGGCGCGCTGGTCGCCCCGCCCGACCCGGTCGCCGCGACCGCCGTCGCCGGCAAGCTGGGGCTGCCCCGCCGGATGCTCTCGATCCTGGAGGGCGAGGGGCTCTTCAACGACGTCACCGCGATCGTGCTCTACCACGTCGCGCTGGCCGCCGTGGTCACCGGCTCCTTCTCGGTGCCCGCCGCGCTCGGCTCGCTGGTGCTCTCCGCGGTGGTCGCCATGGCGGTCGGCCTGGCGCTGGGCTGGGCCACCAACAAGCTGATGAGCCTGCTCGGCGATCCGACGCTGCAGATTGGGCTGACGCTGCTGGTGCCCTTCCTCGGCTACGTCCTGGCCGAGTCGCTCAAGGGGTCGGGGGTGCTGGCGGTGCTGACCACCGGGCTGTTCCTGGCCGAGTACGCGGTGGACCCGGACGATGTGCTGGGCCGGCTCGCCGGCTACACCTTCTGGGAGGTCGTCGACACCCTCGTCACCGGCGTCGCCTTCGGGCTGATCGGCCTGGAGCTGCACACCATCCTCGCCACCGCCGCGCACCGCTGGGGCGAGCTGATCGGCGCCGGCGTCGCCGTCGTCGGGGTGGTCGTCGGCGTCCGCCTGCTGTGGCTGCTGCCCGCCGCCTGGCTCGCCAAGCGCATGCACCGGCGCCGCGACTACGACGAGGACATCCCGGTCAGCTGGCGGGAGACGGTGATCGTCTGGTGGTCGGGGATGCGCGGGGTGGCCTCGGTGGCGCTGGCGCTGGCCCTGCCGTACGGCATCGACGGCGCGGAGTTCCCCTACCGCGGCGAGATCCTCTTCATCGCCTTCACGGTGGTGCTCTCCACCCTGCTGGTCCAGGGGCTGACGCTGCCCTGGCTGGTGCGCCGGCTGCGGGTGCGGGCCGACGCCGATGCGGCCGACGCGCTGGAGCGGGAGCTGGCGCTGCGGGTGATCAAGGCGGCCAAGCGGCGGTTGCAGGAGGTGCTGGAGGTCGAGGAGGTGCCCGAGGAGGTCCGGGACCAGCTGGCGCGCCGCGCGTTCGACATCGGGGCCCGGATCACTCCGGAGATCATCGACGACGAGCGGCGCGAGCTGTTCGACAAGCGCATCTCCCGGGTGCGCAAGGTGCAGCGCATCCAGGGCGAGATGCTCTCGGCGGCCCGGCACGAGGTGCTGGCGGCGCGCAGTGAGCCGGGCGTCGACCCCGAGGTCGTGGACCGGGTGCTGCGCCACCTGGACATCCGCAGTCTGCGGGCGGTGCCGTAGCGCGGGCCGCTTCCCGTGCCCGGTCCCGTGTCGTGGTCCGCGTCCGCGTCCCTCGTACGGCGCGGCCTCACCGCTCCGGCTGCCCGCCGGCGCGGTCCAGCGGGGCCGGCCCGGTGCTGATCCGCGGCAGCGCGTAGGCGTGCTCGGTCCGCAGCCAGTCGAGCATCCGCTCGCGGACCTCGCAGCGCACCGTCCAGATGGTGTCCGAGTCCCGGGCGGTCACCAGCGCCCGCACCACGATCGTCGACGGTGTGGTGTCGGTGACCACCAGGCTCCAGGAGCGGCCGTCCCAGTCCGGGCTCTCCTGGAGGATCTCGTGCAGCCGCTGGCGCATCTTCTCCACCGGGGCGCTGTGGTCCAGGTGGAACAGCACGGTGCCGGTCATCTGCGCCCCGCCGCGCGACCAGTTCTCGAAGGGCTTGCCGGTGAAGTACGACACCGGCATGGTGATCCGCCGCTCGTCCCAGGTCCGCACGGTCAGGAAGGTCAGGGTGATCTCCTCGACGGTGCCCCACTCGCCGTCGACGACGACCGTGTCACCGATCCGCACCATGTCGCCGAAGGCGATCTGCAGCCCGGCGAAGAGGTTGCCGAGGGTGGACTGGGCGGCGATACCGGCGACGATGCCCAGCAGCCCGGCCGACGCCAGCATGGAGGTGCCCACCGCCCGCATCTGCGGGAACGTCAGCAGCATCGAGGCGGCCGCGACCACGATCACCACGGCCGTCACCACCCGCTGGATCAGCGTCACCTGGGTCCGCACCCGGCGTACCCGCGCCGCGTCCCGGGCGCCGGCCGCATAGCGCGAGTACGACGACTCCACGATCGCCGCCGCGGCCCGGACGACCAGCCAGGCGGTGGCCGCGATCAGCACCAGGCTCAGCGCCTGCCCGATCCCGTCCGCGTGCTGCTCGGTGTACGCCAGCCCGGTCTCGTCGTACGCGCCGCGCAGCAGGGCCGCGCACAGCGCCACCCGGAGCGGTATCCGGCAGCGGCGGAGCAACCCCCACAGCGGGGTCTCGGGGTGCGCGGCATCGATCCGGCGCAGCATCCGGTCGGCGAGCCAGACCAGGACGAGCGTGACCAGGACCGAGCCGCCGACGACGACGACCGGACGCAGCACGTGCTCCACGGACACGGGGTTCCTCCTCGGGCAGGGGGCGCTGTGGTGTGCTGGTACCCGGTCTCCGCGCTAGTAACTGGCACGATGGGGCCACAAGAGTTCTACCCAGGGAAGTGATGCAGTGCCGCCTACCACCGAGCCCACGGCCAGCGGGCCCTCGACGATCGTGCTGTTCCATTCGGTGTGCGGGCTGCGCCCCGCGGTGCACGCCGCCGCGGACCGGCTGCGCGCCGCGGGACACGAGGTGATCGTCCCCGACCTGTTCGACGGCCGCACCGCGGAATCGGTGCCGGACGGCATCCTCATCAAGGACGAGATCGGCAAGGACGAGTTGCTCAAGCGGGCCATCACCGCCGTCGCGCCGTACTCCGACCGCGGCCTGGTCTACGCCGGCTTCTCCTTCGGCGGCTCGGTCGCCCAGACCCTCGCGCTGGGCGACGAGAAGACCCGCGGGCTGCTCCTGCTGCACGGCACCTCCGACATCGCCGAGGACGCGTCCGCCGACGACCTGCCGGTGCAGCTGCACGTCGCCGACCCCGACCCGTACGAGCCGCACGACTGGCTGAACGCCTGGTACCTGCAGATGCGCCGGGCCGGCGCCGACGTGGAGGTCTTCCGTTACGCCGGCGCCGGCCACCTCTTCACCGACCCGGACCTGCCGGACCACGACGCCGAGGCGGCGGAGAGCGCCTGGAAGGTGGCGCTGGGGTTCCTGGCCGACCTCTGAACGCCCGGGTGCAGTAGGAGGGGCGGGGCGCGTCAGGCCACCGGCGCGTCCGCCCGCTCGACCTGCTGGCTGCCGGTGCGCGTCCGGTAGGAGCGCAGGTGCGCGCTGGTGGCCTGCGGGTCGGTCTTGTCGGAGATGCCGAAGTAGTCCATCTGCGTGCGCTCGGCGGTGACGTCCAGCACCCCGTAGCCGTGCGAGTCCATGTCCAGCCACTTCACATGGCGGTTGGCGGCGCGGATGGCGGCGACCCCGGCCAGCGAGACGGTGTGCGGCGCGACGTGCAGGAAGTCGTCCACGTTGTCGGAGGTGACCGAGGTGACCACGAACTCGGTCGCCACCGGCCGGGTGGCCGGGTAGGTCGCCGCCTGCAGCGGTACGTCGTTGGCCCAGGCCATGTGGATGTCGCCGGTCAGGAACACGGTGTTGTCGATGCCGCGGTCGCTGAGGTGGTGCAGCAGCTCGCGCCGGTCGTCGGTGTAGCCGTCCCACTGGTCGGTGTTGATCGCCAGCCCCTCCTTGGGTATCCCGAGGATCTCGGCGAGCGGGCCGAGCAGGTGGGCGGGCACCGAGCCGAAGGCCACCTGCGAGATCATCACCGAGGTGCCCACCAGCCGCCAGGCGGTGTCCGAGCGCTCCAGGCCGGCCTTCAGCCAGTCCAGTTGGGCGCGCCCGGTGAGGGTGCGGGAAGGGTCGTCGACCGCGCCGCTGCCGGGCTTGGCCTGCTCGTCGCGGAACGAGCGCAGGTCCAGCAGGTGCAGGTCGGCGAGGGTGCCGAAGCGCAGCCGGCGGTAGGTGGTGCCGGCGATCGAGGGGCGCACCGGCATCCACTCGAAGTACGCCTGCTTCGCGGCGGCCATCCGCGTGGACCAGGAACCCTCGGTGCCCGGTGTGTGGTTGACCGCGCCGCCCTTCCAGGCGTTGTCGGCGAACTCGTGGTCGTCCCAGATGGCGATGACCGGGTGGGCGGCGTGCATGGCCAGGGCGTCCGGGTCGGTCTTGTGGACGCCGTGCCGGGTGCGGTAGTCGGCGAGGGTGAGCAGCTCGTTGGCGGGGGAGTGCGGGCGGACGACGTACTTGAACTCCGGGTACTCACCTGACTTGTACTCGTAGAGGTAGTCGCCGAGGTGCAGCACCGCGTCCAGGTCGGTGCGGGCGGCCAGGTGGCGGTACGGGGAGAAGTAGCCGGACTCCCAGTTGGCGCAGGAGACCACGCCGAAGCGGACGTTGCCCGCCGAGGTGCCGGCGGGGGGTGCGGTACGGGTACGGCCGACGGGGGAGCGCTGCCCACCGGCGGTGAAGCGGAAGTAGTAGACGGTGGCCGGGCGCAGGCCGCGGACATCGGCCTTGACGGTGTGGTCGGCAGCGGCCGAGGCGGTCACCTTGCCCCGTGCGACGACGGCGGTGAAGCCCTTGTCGGTCGCCACCTCCCAGGCCACCTCGGTGGCCGGCCCCCGGCCGGAGCCCGGGGTGGCCGACGGGGTCGGGGTGACCCGGGTCCACAGCAGGACACCGTCCGGGAGCGGGTCACCTGAGGCGATGCCGTGCTGGAAGACCTGTCCCCCGTCGGGGTCTTCCGCGGCGTGCGCGGTGGCGGCGCCGGCGAACGGCAGAAGGGCAGCGGTGGCGGCGACGGCCGTGACGGCGGTGCGGCGCGAGATCTGGTCGTGATCGGTCACGGCCGCACACCCTACTGGCCGGTAAGGGCCCAACGGGAGGGCGTGGTCCGGGATTTCCCAGAATTCGCCCTCCCGTTGCCGACCGGTCGCTCAGTGCGAGCCCGTGGGGTCCTTTTCGCCCTCGCGGATCCCCTTTCCGCCGTCCTTGCCGGGCGGCGTCCCCTTCGCCGGGCCGAACTCCCTGTCGACCATCTTCTTGAAGTTGGCCTCGGCGAGCTGGTTGTACTGCTCCTGCGTCATCCGCTGCTCGGGGATCTTGTCCATCGCCAGCTTCTTGTCGCCGTGCATGAACGTCGGGGTGCCCCGGACGCCCTTGCGGCCGAAGAGCGCGGTCATGTCCATCGTCCAGCGGTCGTAGGTGCCCTTCTTGACCGCGGTCTCGAACGCCTTGTTGTTCCTCAGCTCCGGTACGTCGGCGGCCACCTTGAGCAGTTCGGAGTCCTTGGCGTAGAGGTCCTCGCGCTCGTCGGGGTGGAACTTGGTGGAGTACAGCGCGGCCTTGTACTTCAAGAACGCCTCCGGGCTGACGTTCAGCGCCGCACCGAGCGCGCTCAGCGCGTTCTTGGAGCCCTCACCGCCGCCCGCCCCGTCGATGAAGGTGTACATCGTGAACCGCACCTTGTAGCGGCCGTCCTCGATGTCCTTGAGCAGCGCCTTGCCGCTGCTCTGCTCGAAGGCCGCGCACGCCGGGCAGCGGACGTCCTCGAAGACCTCCAGGGTCTGCTTGGCCTTCGGGTCGCCGATCAGGATCTCGGTGTGGTCCTTGCCCTGGGTGTGCGCCGGGGCGATCTGCTTGGCCTCCTTGGCGGCCTCCCAGCCGGTCGGTGCGGTGGCCTTCATGATGCCGAAGCCGACGCCGCCGGCCACCGCCAGCGCGCCCACCACGGCGCCCGCCACGACGAGTTGGCGGCGCATCCGTTCCTGCTTCTTCTGGCGCTCGCGCTCGGCGCGGATGCGCTCGCGGGCCGCGGTCCTGGCCTGCTGACTGTTGCTCATGGTTCCCCCTCGAAGGGTCGGGTGGTTCGTACGGTCGGTCAGGCGGCGGCCGGGGGCGGGCCGCGACGCCGTACGCAGTGCACGAGGAGGGGGAGCGGGCGGGCCGGAGGTGAGGGGTGCGGCGGGCGGATCCGCCGGCGGGGCGGGGCGGGCGCGGCACCGGCCACCGCGGCCGCGGTCCGCAGCGGACGGACGGTGGTGGCCGCGGCGGCACACAGCACGGCGTTCAGGGCGGCGTCGCCGCGGTGCAGCCAGCCGGCGGCCAGCAACCCGACCGCGAGGTGGGCGGCGAGCAGCAGCCAGGGCGCGGCCGCCGGCACGGCCGGCGGCAGCGGGGTCCCGGCATGGGCCGCCGCCCTCGCCAGGGGGGTGCCCAACTCGCCGCCCTGGCAGAGCAGATGGAAGCCGACCGAGTCGAGCGGGCCGGTGACCGGGCCGCCGGCCCGGCCGTAACAGGTGTGCTGGCCGGCGGTGAAGACGGTGTCCGCGGCCAGTTCCAGCGGCACCAGCAGCGCGGCGACGGCCCGGTAGCCGCGCTCCCGGCCGGTCAGAAGATAGGCGGCGGCGAACACGCCGGCGCAGATCGCGGTGACCGTCGCGGGCGGCAACGGGGCGTGCGAGAGCAGCACATGGGAGGTAGCGGACAGGGTGGTGCACAGCGCGGTGAACAGCACCGCCCGCACCGTCCTGAACGGGGCCGTCCCGGCCCCGGGGTCCGCTCCCGTCGCCTGCATGGCCGGAGTCTGCCATGTCCACGGCACCCGGCCGGGTCAAGATTTGGCATCGGCCGGCGTGCGGACCGCACGCCGGCCGAGGATCAGTGCCCGCAGGGGGTCACTAGGGGGTCACTTCTTCAGCGCCGCGTCGACCATCGAGTTGAAGCTCTGCACGGTCGACGGCGCCACCTTGCCCTGGGGGCTGTCGGTGCCGATGACGGTGTCGTTGACCTTCAGGCTCGGGGTGCTGGTGACGTCCTTGTGCTTGTTGAACTCCGCCGACATCTCCAGCGCCCACCGGTCGAAGGTGCCCTTCTTGACGTCCTTCTGGAAGGTGGCGTTGCCCTTCAGAGCCGGGACGGTGTCCGCGACCTTGATCAGGTAGCTGTCGTCGGCGAACTTGTCCGGGCCGGTCTCGTTCGGGTGGAACTCCTTGGAGTACAGCGCGTACTTGTACTTCAAGAAGGCGTCCGAGCTGACGTTGAGCGCGGCGCCCAGCGCGGACAGCGCGTTCTTCGAGCCGGTGCCCCTGAGGTTGGCGTCGAGGAAGGTGCCCAGGTGGTACGAGGCCTTGTAGCGGCCGTCCTTGATGTCCTTCTCGACGGTCGCGCCGACGGTCTGCTCGAAGGCGGCGCAACCGGGGCAGCGCGGGTCCTCGAAGAGGCTCAGGGTGTTCTTGGCGTCCGGCTTGCCGATCACGACGGTTTCGCCGGCCGCCCCGGAGGTGTGGGCGGGCTTGACGAGCGGGGCCTTGGCGGCCTTCGCCCACGTCTGGCTGTTGCCCGCGCTGTCCGCGGCGGTGGCGCCCGAGTCGCTGCCGCCCGAGGTGGCGACCGCCACCCCGATGCCGCCGGCTATCGCCAGTACCGCGACGATCGCTCCGCCGACGGTCAGCTGCCGGCGCAGCTTGTCCTTCTTCGCCTGCCGCTCGCGCTCGGCGCGCAGCCGCTCGCGGGCTGCCTGCTTGTTGGCCTGGTTGTTGCGGTTGCTCATGGCTGTTCCTGCTCCGTGGGAATCCGTGGGACGTGCGGTGCGTGCTCTCGGGGCGCCGCGCGGGGTGCGGGCGCGACCGCGCTGCGGGGCCGGGCGGGAGGGCCGGCGCTCACGCAGCGAGCGCGCAGGGCGGCCCTCGGCGTACGACGCAGTGCACGAGCAGGGGGAGGGCGCGGGCCCGGTGCCCGGTCCCCACCGGGGTGGCCGCCGGGCGGCGCGGGGCGGTGGCGGCGATGACCGCGACGGCGATCAGCAGCGGGCGGAACGCGACCGCGGCCACCGCGCCCAGCAGTTGGATCAGCGCGGTCTCGCCGCGGCGCAGCCAGCCGGCCGCCAGCAGCCCGACGGCCAGGTGCGCGGCGAGCAGCAGCACCCAGGTCGCGGCGGGAGCGGCGGGGTCCTCGGACAGTCGCGTCAGCGGGCCGCCGACCGCGCCGCCGCCGCAGAGCAGGTCCACTCCCAGCGAGCGCAGCGGTCCGGCGACCGGGCCGCCCGCCGTTCCGTAACAGGTGTGCTGCCCCAGGCTGAAGACCAGGTCGGCGGCGAGCTCCAGGGGCACCAGCAGCGCAGCGATCCGCCAGTAGCCGCGCTCCCGGCCGGCCAGCGCGTAGGCCAGGGTGAAGACCGCCGCACCGATCGCGGCGACGGTGGCCGGTGGCAGCGGCATACGGGACAGCAGGACGTGCGACGCCGAGGACAGCGTCACGCACAGCGCCGTGAAGAGCGCCGCGCGCAGTGCCCGCAGGTGTGCCGCCGAGATGTCCATTGCTGCCGAGTGTGCCATGGGCCGGGATAAGCGGCGCCTAAGGGGGCCCGAACCCGTACCGACCGGGAAGTACCGGTCAGTACGGGGCGGAACGGATCCCCTCGGGCGCCCGCCGCCCGTCCTTACAGGCCCGGGATCCGGCCGTTGCGGAACAGGTCCACGAAGATCTGGTGGTCGGCACGAGCCCGGGCCCCGTAGGAGTGCGCGAAGTCCACCAGCAGCGGCGCGAAGCCGTGCTCGTCGGCCGCGATGGCCGCGTCGATGGCCCGCTCGGTCGAGAACGGCACCAGGGAGTGGCCGCTCTCGTCGTCCGCAGCGGCGTGCATGGTCGCCGTCGCCCGCCCCAGGTCGGCGACCACCGCGGAGATCTCCTCCAGGTCGTCGATGTCCGACCAGTCCAGGTCGACCGCGTACGGCGAGATCTCGGCGACCAGCTGGCCCTTCCGGCTGCCGCCCTCCTCGATCTCCGTCCAGCCCAGCCAGGGGTCGGCGTGGTCCTGCAGCGCGCGCTGGGAGATCACCGTGCGGTGGCCCTCGTGCTGGAAGTAGCCGCGCACCGCGGGGTCGGTGATGTGCCGGGAGACCGCCGGCGTCTGCGCCTGCTTCATGTAGATCACCACATCGTTCTCCAGGGCGTCGCTGTTGCCCTCCAGAAGGATGTTGTACGACGGCAGGCCGGCCGAGCCGATGCCGATGCCGCGGCGGCCCACCACGTCCTTGACGCGGTAGGAGTCCGGGCGGGTCAGGCTCGACTCCGGCAGCGTCTCCAGATAGCCGTCGAAGGCGGCGAGCACCTTGTAGCGGGTCGCCGCGTCCAGCTCGATGCTGCCGCCGCCGTCGGCGAAGCGCCGCTCGAAGTCGCGGATCTCGGTCATCGAGTCCAGCAGCCCGAACCGGGTCATCGAGCGGGCGTCGCGCAGCGCGGCCAGCAGCGGGCCCTCGGCGGTGTCCAGGGTGAAGGGCGGCAGCTCGTCCTTGTCGGCGCCCTTGGCCCCGGACGCCAGGGCGTGGATCCGCTCCCGGTAGGCGGCGGCGTAGATCCGCACCAGGTCCGAGATCTGTTCGTCGCTGAGCGCCTTGGCGTAGCCGATCAGCGCCACCGAGGCGGCGAACCGCTTGAGGTCCCAGGTGAACGGGCCGACATAGGCCTCGTCGAAGTCGTTGACGTTGAAGATCAGCCGCCCCGTGGCGTCCATGTACGTGCCGAAGTTCTCGGCGTGCAGGTCGCCGTGGATCCACACCCGGCCGGTCCGCTCGTCCAGGAACGGGCCGGTGTCCCGGCCGCCGTCCTGGGCGGCGTACGCCTCCAGGTCGCGGTAGAACAGGCAGGCGGTGCCCCGGTAGAAGGCGAACGCGGAGGCGGCCATCTTCCGGAACTTGACGCGGAAGGCCGCGGGGTCGGCGGCGAGCAGCTCCCCGAAGGCGGTGTCGAAGACGGTGAGGATCTCCTCGCCGCGCTGGGCGGCGTCCTGCGCCGGGGCGTGCTGGGACGGCATCGCTGGGTGCCTCCTGGGGTGCGGAAGGTGGTACGGAGAGCCGTGGCGGCCGGTGGGTCGGCCGGTGTCGCGGATCTGCCACTGACAACGGGCGAGGCTACTCGTGAGTGCCCCGCGATTGTCAGTCCGGAGTCGTAGACTTCGAGACCGTTCCACCCCTGGTCGCCGCCCGTCCACCGGTCGTCCGACCACTGCACCCCGACCGGGGCGCCTGCGCCCCGACCCGTACTTCCGGAGGTCTTCCGCCGTGGCCAAGCCGCCGTTCACGCACCTGCATGTCCACACCCAGTACTCGCTGCTGGACGGTGCGGCGCGGCTGTCGGACATGTTCAAGGCGGCCAACGAGATGGGCATGTCGCACATCGCGATGTCCGACCACGGAAACCTCCACGGCGCGTACGACTTCTTCCACTCCGCGCAGAAGGCCGGGGTGACGCCGATCATCGGGATCGAGGCGTATGTCGCGCCCGAGTCGCGGCGCAACAAGCGCAAGATCCAGTGGGGCCAGCCGCACCAGAAGCGCGATGACGTCTCCGGTTCGGGTGGTTACACCCACAAGACCATCTGGGCGGCGAACAAGACCGGTCTGCACCACCTCTTCCGGCTCTCCTCGGACGCCTACGCCGAGGGCTGGCTGCAGAAGTGGCCGCGGATGGACAAGGAGACCATCGCCCAGTGGTCGGAGGGCCTGATCGCCTCCACCGGCTGCCCGTCCGGCGAGCTGCAGACCCGGTTGCGCCTGGGCCAGTACGAGGAGGCGCGGCAGGCGGCGTCGGACTACCAGGACATCTTCGGCAAGGACCGGTACTTCCTGGAGCTGATGGACCACGGCATCGAGATCGAGCGCCGGGTCCGCGACGACCTGCTGAAGATCGGCAAGGAGTTGGGCATCCCGCCGCTGGTCACCAACGACTCGCACTACACCTACGCCCACGAGTCGACCGCGCACGACGCCCTGCTGTGCATCCAGACCGGCAAGAACCTCTCCGACCCGGACCGCTTCCGCTTCGACGGGACGGGCTACTACCTCAAGTCCACGGAGGAGATGTACGCCATCGACTCCTCCGACGCCTGGCAGGAGGGGTGCGACAACACCCGGCTGGTCGCCGAGCAGATCGACACCACCGGGATGTTCGAGAAGCGCGACCTGATGCCCAAGTTCGAGATCCCCGACGGCTTCACCGAGGTCACCTGGTTCCAGGAGGAGGTCCGGGTCGGCATGAAGCGCCGGTTCCCGGGCGGCGTCCCCGAGGACCGCCAGAAGCAGGCCGAGTACGAGATGGACGTCATCATCCAGATGGGGTTCCCCGGCTACTTCCTCGTGGTCGCCGACTTCATCATGTGGGCGAAGAACAACGGCATCGCGGTCGGCCCCGGCCGAGGCTCCGCGGCCGGTTCGATCGTGGCGTACGCCATGGGCATCACCGACCTCGACCCGATCGAACACGGCCTGATCTTCGAGCGGTTCCTCAACCCCGAGCGCGTGTCCATGCCCGATGTCGACATCGACTTCGACGAGCGTCGGCGCGTCGAAGTGATCCGGTACGTCACGGAGAAGTACGGCGCCGACAAGGTCGCCATGATCGGCACCTACGGCAAGATCAAGGCGAAGAACGCCATCAAGGACGCCGCCCGGGTCCTGGGCTACCCGTACGCCATGGGCGACCGCCTCACCAAGGCCATGCCCGCCGACGTCCTCGGCAAGGGCATCGACCTCGACGGCATCACCAACCCCGAGCACCCGCGCTACAGCGAGGCGGGCGAGATCCGGGGGATGTACGAGAACGAACCGGACGTCAAGAAGGTCATCGACACCGCCAAGGGCGTCGAGGGCCTGGTCCGGCAGATGGGTGTGCACGCGGCCGGCGTGATCATGTCCAGCGAGCCCATCGTCGACCACGCCCCGGTCTGGGTCCGGCACACCGACAACGTCACCATCACGCAGTGGGACTACCCGCAGTGTGAGTCGCTCGGCCTGCTGAAGATGGACTTCCTGGGCCTGCGCAACCTCACCATCATGGACGACGCCGTGAAGATGGTGAAGAAGAACAAGGGCGTCGACCTGGAGCTGCTCTCGGTCCCGCTGGACGACCCCAAGACCTACGAGATGCTCTGCCGCGGTGACACCCTCGGCGTCTTCCAGTTCGACGGCGGCCCGATGCGCTCGCTGCTGCGGCTGATGAAGCCCGACAACTTCGAGGACATTTCCGCCGTCTCGGCCCTGTACCGCCCGGGCCCGATGGGCATGGACTCGCACACCAACTACGCGCTGCGCAAGAACGGCCTCCAGGAGATCACCCCGATCCACCCGGAGCTGGAGGAGCCGCTCAAGGAGGTCCTCGGCCTCACCTACGGCCTGATCGTCTACCAGGAGCAGGTGCAGAAGGCCGCCCAGATCATCGCCGGGTACTCCCTCGGCGAGGCCGACATCCTCCGCCGCGTGATGGGCAAGAAGAAGCCCGAGGAGCTGGCGAAGAACTTCGTGCTCTTCCAGGAGGGCGCGAAGAAGAAGGGCTTCTCCGACCAGGCCATCCAGGCGCTGTGGGACGTCCTGGTCCCGTTCGCCGGCTACGCCTTCAACAAGGCGCACTCCTCCGCGTACGGCCTGGTCACCTACTGGACCGCCTACCTCAAGGCCAACTACCCGGCCGAGTACATGTCCGCGCTGCTGACCTCGGTGCGCGACGACAAGGACAAGTCGGCGGTCTACCTCAACGAGTGCCGGCGCATGGGCATCAAGGTGCTGCCGCCGAACGTCAACGAGTCCGAGGCGAACTTCGCCGCCCAGGGCGACGACGTGATCCTCTTCGGCCTCACCGCGGTCCGCAACGTCGGCCAGAACGTCGTCGACTCGATCATCCGCTGCCGCAAGGCCAAGGGGAAGTACTCCTCCTTCCCCGACTACCTCGACAAGGTCGACGCGGTGGTCTGCAACAAGCGCACCACCGAGTCCCTGATCAAGGCAGGTGGCTTCGACGAGCTGGGCCACACCCGCAAGGGCCTGATGGCGCACTACGAGCCGATGATCGATAACGTCGTCCAGGTCAAGCGCAAGGAGGCCGAGGGGCAGTTCGACCTCTTCGGCGGGATGGGCGACGACAGCGCCGACGAGGGCCCCGGCTTCGGTCTGGACATCGAGTTCTCGGATGTGGAGTGGGACAAGACCTACCTCCTCGCCCAGGAGCGGGAGATGCTCGGCCTCTACGTCTCCGACCACCCGCTCTTCGGCCTGGAGCACGTCCTCTCCGACAAGGCCGACGCCGCCATCGCCCAGCTCACCGGCGGCGACTACTCCGACGGCTCGATCGTCACCATCGGCGGCATCATCTCCGGCCTCCAGCGCAAGATGACCAAGCAGGGCAACGCCTGGGCCATCGCCACCGTCGAGGACCTGGCCGGCTCCATCGACTGCATGTTCTTCCCGGCGACCTACCAGCTGGTGTCGACCCAACTCGTCGAGGACACCGTGGTGTTCGTCAAGGGTCGCCTCGACAAGCGGGAGGACATCCCGCGGCTGGTCGCCATGGAGATGATGGTCCCCGACCTCTCCGAGGCGGGCGCCAACGCCCCGGTGACGATCACCATCCCGACCGTGAAGGTCACCCCGCCGATGGTCGAGAAGCTCGGCGAGGTGCTGAGCAGCCACCGCGGTTCCACCGAGGTGCGGATCAAGCTGCTGGGGGCGCGCAAGACCACGGTGCTGCGGCTGGACCGGCACCGGGTGACGCCCGACCCCTCGCTCTTCGGCGACCTCAAGGTGCTGCTCGGCCCGTCCTGTCTGGCCGGCTGACCCGCGGTGCCACCCCGGCCGGACGCCGGCCGGGCTCCGGACGTACGCCGTGCGGCCCGCACCGGACCGCCGGTCGCCCGCCGGGGCGCGTCACGCCAAGGGGCGCGCCCCGTGTGGACGCGCCCCTCAACAGCACCGCGGCTTACGTCAGTTGTGGCCGAAACGCCGTTCGCGGTTCTTCCGCGCCAGGTCGCCGGGGTTGGCACCGGTCGACCTGGCCTGCGCCTCCATGGCCGACTTCTGGGCTTCCTGCTGGCCGCGTTCGGCCGCGGAGGCCGACTTCTGCTGCTGACTACGGTTCTGCTTCTTGTCCTTGGCCATGACCGTTGCCTCCTGAGGGGGAATCTGGGATCGGGGCCGGGACCAGACTTACACGGCGGACAGAACCCTGCATTTCGGGCAATTACCCTCTGTGATGCGGATGATCACGCGCTGTACTCATGATCCTTGCCGAATCCGCCACGCCGGTGATCGAGTTCGGGCAGTTAACGCCCGTAGGCTCGGGCAGACTCGAAGGAAAGCCGAAGAGAACTCGTGCCATGGGCCGAGCCGGGGGGCGACCGGACTTTCAACACCTCAGGGAAGAGGGTGGAACGTGGATCGCTGCGTCGTCCTGGTGGACGCCGGTTACTTGCTCGGTGCCGCTGCGAGCCTGCTCGCCGGAGAGCCCGCCCGTTCCCGCATCACCGTCGATCACGCCGCCCTCATCCAGGGCCTGCGGCAGCGCGCCGAGGCGGACACCGAACGCCCGCTGCTGCGGATCTACTGGTTCGACGGCGCCCCCGACCGCGTCCCCCAGCCCGAGCACCGCCGGCTGCGGGTGATGCCCCGGGTCACCGTCCGGCTGGGCGCCCTGACCCGCAGCGACGGGCGCTGGGCGCAGAAGGGCGTGGACGCCGCGATGCACGCCGAGCTGACCGAGCTCGCCCGCAACCGCGCCTGTTCCGACATCGTCCTGGTCACCGGCGACGGCGATCTGCTGCCCGGCTTGATGTCGGCCAAGGAGCACGGCGTCGCGGTCCACCTGTGGGCCGTCCAGGCCGCCGACGGCGACTACAACCAGTCCGAGGATCTGGTCGCCGAGGCCGATGAGCGCCGGGTGCTGGACCGCAGCTGGATTACCCGCGCGGTGCGCGCCAAGGAGCTCGGCGGCCCCTGCGCCTCCCCTCCCGCTCCCCGTCCCGAGATCGCCGCGATCCTCTCCGCACCGCTGCCCGAGTCCGCGGTCGCCGCCGCGGCGGCCGCCGCCTCCGCCTCCGGCCCGGACCACGGCGACCCCACACAGGAGCGCAACGGCTCCGTGAACGGGACACGGCCCGCCGCCGACGGCCGCCCCGCCGGCGCCGAGCCGGTCGCCGCCGGCGCCAAGGGCGTCCCCACGCCCAAGGACCTCGCTGGGCTCGGCCGGGACCGCGCCGCGGGCCAGGGTGCGGCCGGCAACGGCGACCGGTCCGCGGCCGGCGCCACCCTGCGCTGGTCCTCCGACAAGGGCTGGGTCGAGCGCGGCGGGCCGGTCGGTGAGCCCGCCGAGACCGCCGGGCTGCCCACCCTCGCCCAGCTCACCAGCGCCGAGCAGCGCTGGGCCGACCGCGAGGAGGACATCACCGCGGTCAGCGGCGACCCCTTCGAGGTCGGTCAGGTCTTCGCCCGCCGCTGGACCGAACGGCTCTCCGACTCCGCGCACCTGACGCAGCTGTCGACCGAGTACCCGCGCATCCCGCACCGCATCGACGGTGAACTGCTGCGCTACGCCGCCCGGTTCGGGCTGCTCGCCCACAAGGACGACCAGATCGACGAGCACGACCGCTATGCGATCCGGGCCGGATTCTGGCGCGAGGTCGATCTGCGCTCCGCCGCCGAGCAGGCACCGGCCGGGGGCTGACCGGGCGCGGCGGACCCGGAGGGGCCATCCGTTCCGGCACGCCCTCGGGTGACCCGCGGGCCGGAGGTGGCCCGGGGACGCGTACCCTCGTAGCTCGTGAGGACGGGCGCAACACAGGCGGAGCGCGGCGGGCCGGTGTGCGCCGTGCGGGACCTGGTCAAGACGTACCCCGCGATGCGCGGGCGCCGCGGCGCGGCACAGGCGCCCGCCGTACGGGCCAACGACGGCATCAGCCTGGACGTGCGGCGGGGGGAGATCTTCGGGCTGCTCGGCCCCAACGGCGCCGGCAAGTCCACGCTGGTGCGCCAGCTGACCGGACTGCTGCGCCCGGACTCCGGCAGCATCGCCGTACTGGGCCACGATCTGGTGCGCCACCCGGAGCGGGCCGCCCGGCTGCTCGGCTACCTGGGGCAGGAGTCCACCGCACTCGATGAGATGACCGTGGCCCTGGCCGTGGAGACCACCGGCCGGCTGCGCGGCCTGGGCGCCCGGGCCGCGCGCGCCGAGCGGGACGCGGCGGTCGACGAGCTGGGCCTGGCGGACATCGCGGGCCGCGCCCTGAAGAAGCTGTCCGGCGGCCAGCGCCGGCTGGCCTGCTTCGCCACCGCGCTGGTCGGCGAGCGGCCGCTGCTGGTGCTGGACGAGCCCACCACCGGTATGGACCCGGTCGCGCGGCGCGCGGTATGGGCCGCGGTGGACCGGCGTCGGGCCGAGCGCGGTGCCACCGTGGTGCTGGTGACCCACAACGTCCTGGAAGCCGAGAGCGTGCTCGACCGGGTCGCGGTGATCGACCGGGGCCGGGTGATCGCCTGCGACACGCCCGGCGGGCTGAAGGACAGGTTCAGCGACGAGGTCCGGCTGGAGCTGGTCTGGCGCGACCGACCGCCGCTGGAGGTGCCCGAGGTCGCCGCCCTGGAGGCCGCGGCCCGCACGTCCGGCCGCCGCTGGACCCTGCGGCTGCCTCCCGACCGGGCCCGCTCCGCGGTCGCCGCGGTCACTGCCGGGCCGGCCTTCGCGGCGCTCGACGACTTCACCCTGGCCACGCCGAGCCTGGAGGACGTGTACCTGGCGCTCGGCGGACGCGGCGAGGGACTGGTGAAGGCATGACCGGGCGGGACGGCCGGCCCGGGCACGGGGCCGGCGACCGGATGAACGGCCGGACGGGCCGCGGACGTATGGAGTACCGCAGACGGAGCGAGAAGGGCCGGGTGGCAGCGTGAGTGTGGTTCCCGCGCAGGCGGTGGCCGGGGCGTCCCCCGGGGCCGGGGCGTGGACCGGGGACGGGGCCGCCCCGCTGGCGCCGCGCGCCCGTTTCCTGCCCGCGCTCGGCGCCGTCTACCGTGCCCAGCTCTCCCGGGCCCGGGTCGCCCGGATCCCGCTGCTGTTCGTCGCCACCTTCCAGTCCATCGGGATCATGGTCCTGCTGCGCGGCGTGGTGGACGGCGGCGCCGCGGCGCGGTCGGTGGTCTCCGGCTCCAGCGTCCTGGTCGTCGCCTTCGTGGCGCTCAACCTGCTCGCCCAGTACTTCGGCCAGCTGCGAGCCGGCGGCGGCCTCGACCACTATGCGACGCTGCCGGTCCCGCCGGCCGCCGTGGTCCTCGGCGCCGCCGCCGCGTACGCCTCCTTCACCGTGCCCGGGACGGTCGTCACCGCCGTCACCGGCTGTGTGCTCTTCCAGCTGCCGATGGCCCATCTCTGGGTGCTGGCCGCGGTGCTCCCGCTCGCCGGGGCCGCGCTGGCCGGGCTCGGCGCGGCCCTCGGGCTGCTCGCGCCGCGCCCCGAACTCGCCACCCTCTGCGGCCAGTTGGGCATGTCGGCGGCGCTGCTGCTGGGGGTGCTGCCGGCCGCGCGGATGCCCGAGGCGGTCGGCTGGGCCCGCGATCTGCTGCCCTCGACCTACGGCGTGGAGGCGCTGGCGCGCAGCTTCGGCCCGCGCCCGGACTGGGCCGCGGTCGTCGCCGACCTGGGCGTCTGCGCGGCCGTCGGGGTGCTCTCGCTGGCCGTCGCGACCTGGGCCTACCGGCGGGCGGCCGCCCGATGACCGCAGCCGCCACCCCGAACCGGCGTCCTGCCGCCGGGCCCTGCGGCCCCACCTGGCACGATGACGGGGTGACCGCACCGCTGACGCCACCCGACAACCAACCGCCCGAAGAGCCGCAGCACCCCGAGGCGGCACCCGCGGGCCACGGAGCCACCGACGGGCCCGACGGCCCCGAGCTGAGCCGTGAGCTGCGCGAGGCCGCGCTGATCGCGCTGGTGGTCGCGGTGAGCGGCGTCCTGCTCGGCGTGCTGTGGAACTGGCTCGCGCCGCATGTCCCGCTGATCGCCGACACCCGCAACGTCTACCTGAAGAACACCGAGGGCGAGGAGGCCATCGGCGCCGACGGCACCTTTGTGCTGCTGTCCCTCGGGTTCGGCGCGCTCAGCGCAGCCGGGGCCTTCCTCTTCCGCCGGCGCGGCGGGATCCCGCTGGTCGTGGCGCTCGTCGTGGGCGGGCTGCTGGGCGCGGGGCTGGGCTGGCTGACCGGGATGTGGCTGGGGCCCACCGCGGACGTGGTCGCGCACGCCAAGCAGGTCGGTCCGGGCGTGACCTTCGACGGCCCGCTGCGGCTCCAGGCCAAGGGCGCACTGCTGGCCTGGCCGATCGCCGCGATGCTGATGCAGCTGGCGCTGACCGGCCTGTTCGGCCCCCGCGACCCGGAGCCGCCGGCCCCCGACTGGTACGGCGCCCACGACGCGTACGAGGCCCATGGCCCGTACGGCGACCCCGCCGGTCCGGCCACCCCTGACGCGCACGAGGACACCGGTGCCGCCGGCGTCGCCGACCGGCAGGACGGCGGGCTGGACGCCCGTCGTGACGAGCGGCACGGGGACCGGCACGACGCGCGTGGCGATCAGGGGCCGCCCACCGCCGCGGGCTGACCCCCGGCTGACCCCGCTCTGGAGGGCAGCCCCAGTCGTCAGGCAGCGACGCAGCAGCGGGGCGGCCGGTACGCACCGGCCGCCCCGCTCGTCATGCGGCCCGGCGCTCCACCCGTTGTGCCACCCGCTGTTCCGGCCGTGGCCCGGCAGTGGTGCGGCCGTGGCCCGTCCGTTGCCCGGGTCCGGTCAGGCCCGTGCGATCGGCGCCACCAGCGCCCTGGTGAGCGCCACCAGATCCGCCGGCGCCAGTTCGACCTCCAGCCCGCGTCGCCCCGCCGAGACACAGACCGTGGGCCGGCCCTCGGCCGAGGCGTCCAGGACCGTCCGCAGCCGCTTGCGCTGGCCCAGCGGGGAGATCCCGCCGCGGACGTACCCCGTGCTGCGCTCGGCTGCCGCCGGATCGGCCATCGCCGCGCGCTTGCCGCCCACCGCGGCCGCCAGCGCCTTGAGGTCCAGGGAACCGGAGACCGGCACCACGGCGACCGTCAGGGTGCCGTCGACGTCCGCCAGCAGGGTCTTGAACACCTGGTCGGCCGGGACGCCGAGCGCCTCGGCGGCCTCCTCGCCGTACGACGCGGTGGCCGGATCGTGCGCGTAGGAGTGCGTGGTGAAGGGAACGCCGGCCTCGGTGAGGGCGACGGTGGCAGGGGTGCCGGCGGACTTCTTCGACTTCTTCGCCAACGGTTTCGTGCCTCGCGTCCGGGGGGGCTGGTCGTCAGTTGGGGCTGGTCGGCTGGCGGGTCAGCTCCACCGCCGGCAGCGACGGGAGCTTACCGAGCACGGCCGACTCCTGGCGCAGCATTTTCAGCTCCTGGGCCAGCCGGTCCGTGGTGTCCGGCGCCTCCAGCAGCCGCTGCTTGGCGGGGACATCCAGGACGGCGGCCGCGGCGACGAGGTAGGAGAGCACCGACGGGTCGGCCGGCAGGTCCTGCCCGCTGGACAGCGTCCGCTCGTTCGCCCAGGCCAGCCGCTTCTGATAGGTGCGGAAGGCGCGCACGACCCCGGAGGCGAGCGCGCCCGGGGCCTCGCCCTGCTCCTCGGTCAGCTCCTCGACCTCGGCCGTCAGATACGGGCCCGAGGCGTCCACCGACAGCAGCCGGAATCGGGTGGTGCCGGTGGCCAGGACCTCATACCCGGTGTCGTCGCTGTCCGACTTCTCCCGGATGGTGGCCGCGTCCGCGATACAGCCCACGGTGTGGAAGGCCTGCACCGGGTCGTCGCCGAAGCCCGCGGCGGGCCCCTGAGCGGCCGGCACGGTGGTGTCCGGCAGGCCCTGTGCGGTCGGTGCCACCTCCCGGCCGTCCCGGATCGCGATCACCGCGAAGCGCCGGTCGTCCTCGGGCACCGCGCTCAGGTCGCGCATCATCGCGCGGTACCGCGCCTCGAAGACGTTCAGCGGGAGCACCAGCCCCGGGAACAGCACCGAGTTCAGCGGGAAGAGCGGGAGGCGGAGGGAGGTCACAGCCGGTAAGCCTAGAGCCTGGGGAGCCGGGGGCCACCACCCGCACCCCCGGTCCGTCCCTCCGCGGCCCGCGGACGCCCGCACCGCGCCGCTGCCTGCCTGCCGCCTGCCCGCCGCCTTCCCTTCCCCTCCCCTTGCCCCTTGCCTCCCTCTCTCCTCCCTCCCTACTGCCGCCGCAGCAGTCGGGAGGCGCCGGCCGCGACCGTGGTGGCCAGCACCCAGCCCGCCATGATCAGCACCGCCGCCGCCCACTGCGCGGTGCCGCCCGGCTTCCACGCCGCGCTCTGGTTGAGGTCGATCACCGGCAGCAGCAGGTCGAGGGAGTAGAGGTAGGGGTTCCACGGCGGGGACTCGCCGGCCTTCAGGGGCGGTGGCGGGGACATCGAGAAGTAGAGCGTGCCGATCGCCCACAGCACCGCCATCCACACCGCGGCCCGCCCCGGGCGGTAGCCGTACGCCACCGTCCAGTCCTGCAGGAACCCCCAGGTCTTGGCCGCCAGTGGCAGGGTCTCCCGGCGCCGCCGCTGCTTGGCCAGCAGCACCTCGCGGGCATCGGCGTCCTCGCCGCTGGCGCGCAGCGAGGCGGCCAGCATCTCGTACGGCTCGGGCGCGTACTCGGGCGTCGCCGCGGCCACCCAGCGCAGCCGCTGGGAGAGCGGGAAGTGGCCGCGGGGGATCAGGGTCTCGTAGGCGAAGCCGGCCATCCACAGCCCGCCCAGGCCCGGCCAGCTCGCCGACTTGTCGACGAGGTTGACCACCCGGGCGCCGGAGAGGATCACCCGGCCCCGCTGCGGGCGCTCGCCCAGGAACCGCAGCTCGGGCGTCTGGATCCGGCGCAGCGACAGCTCCTGGTCGGCCTCCATCACGAAGCGGGCGTGCTCAAAGTCCACCGCGTCGCCGAACCGCCCGTCGTCCAGCCGCATCCCGCCCTCGCACTCGAAGCGCTGCATGCGGGTGCCGCGGGCGGGGGTCTGGGGGGTGCCGTACGGGGGAGTGGCGCTGCTGGAGAACGGGGAGTTCGCCAGGCCCGCCGCGGTCAGGTAGAGGGTGCGCTCGACGGTCAGCTGCGGGGCGTTCAGCGCCCGGCGCCCGAAGGGGTTGCTCAGGTGGCTGCCGCGCAGGCTCAGCGAGACGCCGACGGTGGCGCCGCGCAGCGACAGCTCCCCGTACGACTCCAGCATCTCGGCCTGCAGGTCCTGGGCGACGGTCAGCCCGTCCGCCATCAGCGAGCGGCCCTGCCGGTCCTTGTGCACCACCGTCTGATTGAGCATCAGGTCCGTGCCGATGTGGGCGTCGGTGAGTCGGATGCCGGAGTGCACCACACAGCGCGGCAGATGGAGATCGCCCTCGGTCTGCAGCCGCGCCGCCTCCAGCCGCGGTATGGCGCAGTTCACCAGCCGCAGGGTGGTCCACCGGCTCTCCGGCAGCACCACCTCCGCCTCGAACCGGCAGTCCCGCAGCTCCACGAATGGCTTGATCGCGCCGCCCGCGACGTCCAGGGCGTCCGTGATGTAGGCACCGGTGAGCTTGAGCGCGGAGACCCGGCCGGGCTGTGCCGGCGGTCCGTCGAGCAGCAGCAGCGCCACCACCCGTGCCCGCACCCGGCGCTCGGGGCCCCACAGGTGCTGACCGTGCGGATCGTCCCGGGCCGGGTCGCCGATGTGCAGGTCGCAGGTGCTGCCGTTGCGGAAGGCCTGCCACATGCTCCATTCCGCGGAGGTCAGCCGCAGGTCGGCGGGCGCGTCGCCGTCCCTGGTCACGGTCACTGGTGTCCCCCCTCGTTCGCCCTGTGGTGTGGTGCAGCGTGTCGCAACCTGTTCGGACGTACCTCGCGCGTGGTCCGCGCACGAGAGCCATGGCCGTCCCGCAGGTCTCCCCGTATGCCGCTACGTGGCCCTTGCCCGCCCGGTGAGGGGTTGAACACGCGTGGTCAGGGGCCAACTCCGGTCAACTTCGCGGGCCCGGATCACGGTGCGTCCGCACCGCGCGCCGCTGTGTATCACCCAGTGATACGGGCGCTCGGGCGCAAGAGCGGGTCTGAGACACTGGGGGCGTGATCTCCCGAATCGACCTGCGCGGTGACGCCCTCCCCGAGGGCGGCGCCCTGCGCGACCTGCTGCCCCGTGCCGAGTTCGACGTGGAAGCCGCCCTGGAGACGGTGCGGCCCCTCTGCGAGGACGTACGCCATCGCGGCACCGCGGCGCTGATCGACTACGCGCGGCGGTTCGACGGTGTGGAGATCGAGCGGGTCCGGGTCCCGGCCGAGGCGCTCACCGGCGCCCTGGCGGAGCTGGACCCGGCCGTCCGCGCCGCCCTGGAGGAGTCGATCCGGCGCGCCCGGACCGTCCACCGCGAGCAGCGCCGCACCGACACCACCACCAAGGTGGTCCCGGGCGGCACGGTCACCGAGCGCTGGGTCCCGGTCGAGCGGGTCGGGCTGTACGTCCCCGGTGGCCGCTCGGTCTACCCCTCGTCCGTCGTGATGAACGTCGTCCCCGCCCAGGAGGCCGGCGTCGCCTCCCTCGCCGTCACCTCCCCGCCGCAGGCGGACTTCGGCGGCCTGCCGCACCCCACGATCCTGGCGACCTGCGCCCTGCTCGGCGTGGACGAGGTCTACGCGGCCGGCGGTGCCCAGGCGATCGCGATGTTCGCCTACGGCACCGAGGAGTGCCTGCCCGTCAACCTCGTCACCGGCCCCGGCAACATCTATGTCGCCGCCGCCAAGCGCCTGCTCAAGGGCCGGATCGGCATCGACGCCGAGGCCGGTCCCACCGAGATCGCGATCCTCGCCGACGACACCGCCGACCCGGTGCACCTCGCCGCCGACCTGATCAGCCAGGCCGAGCACGACCCGATGGCCGCCGCCGTCCTGGTCACCGACTCCGTCGAACTGGCCGACGCCACCGAGAAGGAGCTGGCGCCGCAGATCGCCGCGACCCGGCACGTCGACGACCGGATCGTCCCGGCGCTGTCCGGCCGGCAGTCGGCCATTGTCCTGGTCGACGGGCTCGACGAGGGCCTGCGCGTGGTGGACGCCTACGGCGCCGAGCACCTGGAGATCCAGACCGCCAACGCCTCCGCCGTCGCCGCCCGGGTCACCAACGCGGGCGCGGTCTTCGTCGGCCCCTACGCCCCGGTCTCGCTGGGCGACTACTGCGCCGGCTCCAACCACGTCCTGCCCACCGGCGGCTGCGCCTGCCACTCCTCCGGGCTGTCCGTGCAGTCCTTCCTGCGCGGCATCCACATCGTGGACTACACCCGCGATGCGCTGGCCGAGGTCGCCCACCACGTGGTGACCCTCGCCGAGGCCGAGGACCTCCCGGCGCACGGCGCGGCGATCAAGGCAAGGTTCGACTGGAAGGTTCCCGGCGCCAAGTGACCGGTATCGACGATCTCCCCATCAGGGACGAACTGCGCGGCAAGTCCCCGTACGGCGCCCCCCAGCTGACGGTGCCCGTACGCCTGAACACCAACGAGAACCCCTACCCGCTGCCCGAGCCGCTGGTCCGGCGGATCGGTGAGCGGGTGACCGAGGCCGCCCGCCACCTCAACCGCTACCCCGACCGGGACGCGGTCGAGCTGCGCACCGAGCTGGCCCGCTACCTCACCCGCACCGGCGGCCACCCGGTCGCCAAGGAGCAGGTCTGGGCGGCCAACGGCTCCAACGAGGTCATCCAGCAGCTGCTGCAGACCTTCGGCGGCCCGGGCCGCACCGCCCTCGGCTTCGAGCCGTCGTACTCCATGCACGCGCTGATCTCGCGCGGCACGGGCACCGGCTGGATCTCTGGGCCGCGTCGGGACGACTTCACCATCGACCTGGACGCGGCCACCGCGGCCATCGCCGAGCAGCGCCCCGACGTGGTCTTCGTCTGCTCGCCCAACAACCCCACCGGCACCGCCGTCGAGGCCGAGACGGTGCTGGCGCTGTACGACGCCGCGCAGGCCGCCCGGGCCGACGGCGCGGGGGCGCTGGTCGTGCTCGACGAGGCCTACGGCGAGTTCAGCCACCGGCCCTCGCTGCTCCCGCTGATCGAGGGCCGGCCGAACTTGGTCGTCTCCCGGACGATGTCCAAGGCGTTCGGCGCCGCCGGGCTGCGGCTGGGCTATCTGGCCGCCGACCCCGCCGTCGTCGACGCCGTCCAGCTGGTGCGGCTGCCGTACCACCTCTCGTCCGTCACCCAGGCCACCGCGCTCGCCGCGCTGGAGCACACCGATACGCTGCTGAAGTACGTCGAGCAGCTCAAGGCCGAGCGGGACCGTCTGGTCACCGAGCTGCGGACGATCGGCTGTCAGGTCACCGACTCCGACGCCAACTTCGTGCAGTTCGGCCGCTTCGACGGCGAGGGCGGCGCGCACGCCGCCTGGCAGGCGCTCCTGGACCAGGGCGTGCTGGTCCGGGACAACGGCGTACCGGGCTGGCTGCGGGTCACCGCCGGCACCCCGGCGGAGAACGACGCGTTCCTGGACGCGGTCCGCACGCTGTTCAAAGAACGCAGCTCGAAGGAGAACGAGGCATGACCCGCGTAGGACGCGTGGAGCGTACGACCAAGGAGACGTCCGTACTCGTCGAGATCGACCTCGACGGCCGGGGCGAGGTCGAGGTGTCGACCGGCGTCGGCTTCTACGACCACATGCTCGACCAGCTCGGCCGGCACGGCCTGTTCGACCTCAAGGTCAAGACCGACGGCGACCTGCACATCGACACCCACCACACCATCGAGGACACCGCCCTCGCGCTGGGCGCCGCCTTCAAGCAGGCCCTCGGTGACAAGTCCGGCATCTACCGCTTCGGCAACTGCACCGTCCCGCTGGACGAGTCGCTCGCCCAGGTCACCGTCGACCTCTCCGGCCGCCCCTACCTGGTGCACACCGAGCCGGAGAACATGGCGCCGATGATCGGCACCTACGACACGACGATGACCCGGCACATCTTCGAGTCCTTCGTCGCCCAGGCCCAGATAGCGCTGCACATCCACGTCCCGTACGGGCGCAACGCCCACCACATCGTGGAGTGCCAGTTCAAGGCGCTGGCCCGGGCGCTGCGTTACGCCAGCGAGCGCGACCCGCGCGCGGCCGGCATCATCCCGTCCACGAAGGGTGCGCTGTAGTCCCGATGAACGGACTGTCCACCGTCTTCATCCTGCTGGGCCTCTTCCTCCTGGGCGGGGTCTACTCCTTCTGGAAGCAGCAGATGCCCAAGGGCCTCCTGGTGCTGCTGTCCGTCGGCTCGGCGTTGTGCCTGGCCGCCGGCGTGCTGCGGCTGGAGGTGTGGAATTGACCGCCTCCGGCAAGAAGGTCGTCGTCCTCGACTACGGCTTCGGCAACGTCCGCTCCGCCGAGCGCGCCCTGGCGCACGTCGGCGCCGAGGTGGAGATCACCCGCGACTACGAGCGGGCGATGAACGCCGAGGGGCTGCTGGTCCCCGGCGTCGGCGCGTTCGCGGCCTGTATGCAGGGGCTCAAGGAGGCCCGCGGCGACTGGATCGTCGGCCGGCGGCTGGCCGGCGGCCGCCCGGTCATGGGCATCTGCGTCGGGATGCAGATCCTCTTCGGCCGCGGCATCGAGCACGGTGTGGAGACCGAGGGCCTGGACGAGTGGCCCGGCACGGTCGGCCCGCTGAAGGCCGACATCGTCCCGCACATGGGCTGGAACACCGTCGAGGCCGCCGAGGGCTCGCAGCTCTTCGCCGGGCTGCCCGCCGACGCCCGCTACTACTTCGTGCACTCCTACGCGGTGCACGACTGGGAGCTGGAGGTCGGCAACCCGCACATCGCCGCGCCGAAGGTCACCTGGGCCACCCACGGCCAGCCGTTCGTGGCTGCGGTGGAGAACGGCCCGCTGTGGGCCACCCAGTTCCACCCCGAGAAGTCCGGCGACGCCGGCGCCCAGCTCCTGACCAACTGGATCAACACCCTGTGAGCCCCCTGATGCCGAAGCTCGAACTCCTCCCCGCCGTCGACGTCCGCGACGGCCAGGCCGTCCGCCTCGTCCACGGCGAGTCCGGCTCCGAGACCTCCTACGGCGACCCGCTTCAGGCGGCCCTCGCCTGGCAGCGGGCCGGCGCCGAATGGCTGCACCTGGTCGACCTCGACGCCGCCTTCGGCACCGGGGACAACCGCGCGCAGATCGCCGAGGTCGCTCGCTCCATGGACATCAAGGTGGAGCTGTCCGGCGGCATCCGCGACGACGACACGCTCGCCGCGGCGCTCGCCACCGGCTGCCGCCGGGTCAACCTCGGCACCGCCGCCCTGGAGACCCCTGAGTGGGTCGCCAAGGTCATCGCCGAACACGGCGACCAGATCGCGGTCGGCCTGGACGTGCGCGGTACGACGCTGCGCGGCCGCGGCTGGACCCGCGACGGCGGCGACCTCTACGAGACGCTGGCCCGCCTCGACGCCGAGGGCTGCGCCCGCTACGTCGTCACCGACATCAACAAGGACGGCACCCTCCAGGGCCCCAACCTGGAGCTGCTGCGCAATGTCTGCGCCGCCACCGACCGCCCGGTCGTCGCCTCCGGCGGCGTCTCCTCGCTCGACGACCTGCGGGCGCTGGCGGAGCTGGTCCCGGTGGGCGTCGAGGGCGCGATCGTCGGCAAGGCGCTCTACGCCAGGGCGTTCACCCTCGAAGAGGCGCTGGAGGCCGTCTCGTCATGAGCAGGGGCGTACGACGCGTCACGGCCGCCGGGCCGTCGGCGGAGGACCCCTGGGCGGAGGCCTTCGGCCGCGCCCGGGCGGTGCAGCTGCCGGGCGGCCTGGTCCTGGTCTCCGGCTGCACCTCCGTCGCCGACGGGCAGCTCGTCGACGGCGGTCCCCACGAGCAGGCGGTCACCGCCTTCCGCTCGGCCCTGGCGGCGCTGGCGCAGCTCGGCCTCGGCCGTGACGACGTCGTGCGCACCCGTATGTACCTCACCCATGCCCGGGACGTGGACGAGGTCGGGCGCGCCCACAAGGAGCTGTTCGGCGCCGTCCGTCCCGCCGCAACCATGATCATCGTCTCCGGCCTCGTGGACCCTCGCCTGGTCGTCGAGGTAGAGGTGGAGGCGTACAGAGAGGCCACCGAGTCATGACACTGGCCGTACGAGTCATCCCCTGCCTGGACGTCGACAACGGACGGGTCGTCAAGGGCGTCAACTTCCAGAACCTGCGGGACGCCGGCGACCCCGTCGAGATGGCGAAGATCTATGGCGACGAGGGCGCCGACGAGCTGACCTTCCTCGACATCACCGCCTCCTCCGGCAACCGCGAGACCACCTACGACGTGGTCCGCCGCACCGCCGAGCAGGTCTTCATCCCGCTGACCGTCGGCGGCGGGGTGCGCACCCCCGAGGACGTCGACAAGCTGCTGCGGGCCGGCGCCGACAAGGTCGGCGTCAACACCGCCGCCCTCGCCCGCCCCGAGGTGATCCGGGAGATCGCCGAGCGCTTCGGCAGCCAGGTCCTGGTGCTGTCGGTGGACGCCCGCCGCACCGATGCCGGCACCCCCTCCGGGTTCGAGGTCACCACCCACGGCGGGCGCCGCGGCACCGGCATCGACGCCGTCGAGTGGGCGCACCGCGCCGCCGAACTGGGCGCCGGCGAGATCCTGTTGAACTCCATGGACGCCGACGGCACCAAGGACGGCTACGACGTCGCGATGATCGAGGCGGTGCGCAAGCACGTCACCATCCCGGTGATCGCCTCCGGTGGCGCCGGCAAGCTGTCCGACTTCGCCCCGGCGGTCGCCGCCGGCGCCGACGCGGTGCTGGCCGCCTCCGTCTTCCACTTCGGCGACCTGCGGATCTCCGAGGTCAAGGGCGCCCTGCGGGAGGCGGGACACCCGGTCCGCTGACCCTGCCCGCCCGCCGCGTGCCCGCCCCGCGGAGCACGGGGCGGGCACCGGGCGGGCACCGGCCGGATCAGCGGGCCCTGCGGGCCGCCCGGGCGAACTCCCGGTTCATCCTGGTGATGCTGAACAGCTCGATGCCCTTGGGACAGGCGGTGGCGCACTCACCCGCCAGGGTGCAGCCGCCGAAGCCCTCCTGGTCCATCTGCGCCACCATCTCCCGCACCCGGCTCTCCCGCTCGGGCGCGCCCTGCGGCAGCACATTGAGGTGGTTGACCTTGGCGGAGGTGAACAGCATCGCGGCGCCGTTCGGGCAGGCCGCCACGCAGGCGCCGCAGCCGATGCACTCGGCGTGCTCGAAGGCGGCGTCGGCGTCCGGCTTGGGCACCGGCGTGGCGTGCGCCTCGGGCGCGGAGCCGGTCGGCGCGGTGATGTAGCCGCCGGCCTGGATGATCCGGTCGAACGCGGAGCGGTCCACCACCAGGTCCTTGACCACCGGGAACGCCGCGGCCCGCCAGGGCTCGATGTCGAGGGTGTCGCCGTCCCGGAAGGACCGCATGTGCAACTGGCAGGTGGTGGTGCTTCCCCACGCTCTCGAATCCGCTCGAGCAGGGGAGACCCCATTCGGTCCGTGCGCCTCGCCGTTGATGACCAGCGAGCAGGCGCCGCAGATGCCCTCGCGGCAGTCGTGGTCGAAGGCGACCGGGTCCTCACCGCGGAGGATCAGCTGCTCGTTGAGGGTGTCGAGCATCTCCAGGAAGGACATGTCCGGGGAGATGCCGTCCACCTCGTACGTGGACATGGCGCCGTCGGCGCCGGCGTTCCGCTGCCGCCAGATGCGCAGGGTGAGCCTCATGCGTAGCTCCGCTGGGTGGGGTGGACGTACTCGAAGACCAGGTCTTCCTTGTGCAGGACGGGGGCCGCGCCGGTGGCGGTGAACTCCCAGGCCGCGACGTAGCAGAACTCCTCGTCGCGGCGTGCGGCCTCGCCGTCGGGCGTCTGCGACTCCTCGCGGAAGTGGCCGCCGCAGGACTCGCCGCGGTGCAGTGCGTCGAGGCACATCAGCTCGGCGAGCTCCAGGTAGTCGACGACCCGGTTGGCCCTCTCCAGGGCCTGGTTGAACTCTTGGCCGGTGCCGGGCACCTTCAGCCGGCGCCAGAACTCCGCGCGGATCTGTGGGATCCGCTCCAGCGCCTTGCGCAGCCCCGCCTCGGTGCGGGCCATCCCGCAGTACTCCCACAGCAGTTCACCGATCTCGCGGTGGAAGGAGTCGGGGGTGCGGTCGCCGTCGACGGCCAGCAGCCGGGCCAGCCGCTCCTCGGTCTCCCGCACGGCCGCGGTGACGGCCGGGTGGCCGGCGCTCACCGCGGCCTCCTGGGGGTGGCGGGCCAGGTAGTCGTTGATCGTCGAGGGCAGTACGAAGTAGCCGTCGGCCAGGCCCTGCATCAGGGCCGAGGCGCCCAGCCGGTTGGCGCCGTGGTCGGAGAAGTTGGCCTCGCCGATCGCGAACAGCCCGGGGACGGTGGTCTGCAGGTCGTAGTCGACCCACAGGCCGCCCATCGTGTAGTGCACCGCCGGGTAGATCCGCATCGGGACCCGGTAGGGGTCCTCGTCGGTGATCCGGGCGTACATCTCGAAGAGGTTGCCGTACTTCGCCTCGACCGCCGCTCGCCCCATCCGCGCGAGGGCGTCCGCGAAGTCCAGGTACACGCCCTGGCCGCCGGGCCCGACCCCGCGCCCCTCGTCACAGACGTGCTTGGCGGCGCGGGAGGCGATGTCGCGCGGGACCAGGTTGCCGAAGGAGGGGTAGAGCCGCTCCAGGTAGTAGTCCCGCTCGTCCTCGGGGATCCGGTCCGGCGGGCGGGTGTCGCCCCGGGCCTTCGGCACCCAGATGCGGCCGTCGTTGCGCAGCGACTCGCTCATCAGCGTCAGCTTGGACTGGTGGTCGCCGGTGCGCGGGATGCAGGTCGGGTGGATCTGGGTGAAGCAGGGGTTGGCGAAGTACGCGCCCCGGCGGTGCGCCCGCCAGACGGCGGTTGCATTGGAGTTCATGGCGTTCGTCGAGAGGTGGAAGACGTTGCCGTAGCCGCCCGAAGCCAGCACCACCGCGTCACCGAAGTACGCCGTCAGCTCCCCGGTGACCAGGTCCCGGGCGACGATGCCGCGGGCCCGGCCGTCGACGACGATCAGGTCCAGCATCTCGGTGCGGGCGTGCAGGGTGACGTTGCCCGCGGCGATCTGCCGGGACAGCGCCTGGTACGCGCCGAGCAGTAGCTGCTGGCCCGTCTGACCGCGGGCGTAGAAGGTCCGGGAGACCTGGACGCCGCCGAACGAGCGGGTGTCGAGCAGCCCGCCGTACTCGCGGGCGAACGGCACGCCCTGGGCGACGCACTGGTCGATGATCTCGACGGAGATCTGCGCGAGCCGGTGGACGTTGGACTCGCGGGCGCGGAAGTCGCCGCCCTTGACGGTGTCGTAGAACAGCCGGTGGACCGAGTCGCCGTCGTTGCGGTAGTTCTTCGCGGCGTTGATACCGCCCTGTGCGGCGATCGAATGGGCCCGGCGCGGCGAGTCCTGGTAGCAGAACTGCTCGACGTGGTAGCCCTGTTCGGCGAGCGTGGCACCGGCCGCGCCGCCCGCCAGGCCGGTGCCGACGACGAGCACGGTGTGCTTGCGGCGGTTGGCCGGGTTGACCAGCTTCGCCTCGAAGCGGCGCCGGTCCCAGCGCTCGGCGACCGGCCCGGCCGGCGCCTTGGCGTCGGCGACCGGCGCACCGGTCGGGTAGTGCGTGTAGTCGGCGGAAGCAGCCATATCAGCTCACCACTTTGGTCATGACGGCGATGGGTACGGAGACGAAGCCCACCGTCAGCACCAGCGCGAGGGCGTTGGCGAGGGCCTTCAGGGCGCGGTCGCGGGCGCGGCTGCCGACGCCGAGGGTCTGGGCGGCGCTCCAGAAGCCGTGCCGGATGTGCAGGCCGAGCGCCAGCATCGCGACGAGGTAGATGACGTTGCCGTACCAGGTGGAGAAGGTGTCCACGACGTTCTGGTACGGGTGGCCGGGCTGGAAGCCGCCGGAGTGCACGGTGCCGGTGGTCAGGTCCAGCACGTGCCAGACGATGAACAGCCCCAGGATGACCCCGCCCCAGCGCATGGTGCGGGTGGCGTAGCTCGTACGAGCCTTGCGGTGTACGTATCCGCGGGGGCGGGCGGCGATACCGCGGCGGCTGAGCTGGTACGCGGAGGTGGCGTGTGCGACCACGGCGGCCACGAGGACGGTGCGGACCAGCCAGAGCGTCCACTCCTGGTGCATGAACGGCTCGCCGACCACCCGCAGCCAGTGCGCGTAGTGGTTGAACTCATCCGGCCCGAAGAAGATCTTCAGGTTGCCGATCATGTGGACGACCAAGTAGAGCAGCATGATCAGACCGCTCACGGCCATCACCGTCTTCTTGCCGACCGACGAGTCCCACAGCGTGGTCCCACCCGTCGCCCGACCACCACCCCTCACGGAGCGCTGTCGCGCGCTGTGCTTCTTCGACGGCCGCCGGTCCGTCCGTGTGTCCAGTGCCATGGGTCCCGACGGTAAGGAGCGATCCGCCCATCAGTCCAAGACATGGTGCGGCTGAACTCCATAGGCTGAGCCTATCGATGCCTTACCGTCCTCCCATGCAGTTGCAACAGCTCCGCTACTTCGCCGCGGTGGCCGACACCCGCCACTTCACCCGCGCCGCCGAGCGCGAACACGTCGCCCAGCCCTCGCTCTCCCAACAGATCCGGTCCCTGGAACGGGAGTTGGGTGCCGAGCTGTTCCACCGGGCCCGCGGCCACATCACCCTCACCGACGCCGGCGAGACGCTGCTGCCGTTCGCCCGGCGGATCCTCGCCGACGCCGAGACCGCCCGCCGCGAGGTCCAGGAGGTCGCCCAGCTGCGCCGCGGCCGGCTCCGGCTCGGCGCCCCGCCCAGCCTCTGCGCCAGCCTCGTCCCCGACGTGCTGAGCGCCTTCCACGCCGGCTACCCGGGCGTCGACCTGCTGGTCACCGAGGACGGCTCCCAGGACCTGGTCCGCGCCCTGGCCGACGGCGCACTGGACCTCGCCCTGATCATCACCCCGCTCCCGGTGCAGGCCCCCGCGTTGACCACCGCCGAGCTGCTGCGCGAGGAACTCGTCGTGGTCTCCGCCCCCGACCGGCCCGCCCCGGTGACCGGACGCCGCACCCGGATCCGCGTCGAGGACCTCCAGGGCCGTCCGCTCGTCATGTTCCGCCGCGGCTACGACCTGCGGGAATTCACCACCGCGGCGTGCCGGGCGGCCGGCTTCGACCCCGTCTTCACCGTCGAGGGCGGCGAGATGGACGCGGTCCTCGGCTTCGTCCGCGCCGGCCTGGGCGTCGCCGTCGTCCCCAGCATGGTCGCCGAACGCTCGGGTCTGCGGATCACCCGCTTCGCCACCCCCGGCATGCACCGCGTGATCTCCGTCGCGCACCGCGGCGACGTCTCCCCGCCGCGCGCCGCCCGCGAACTGCAACGGATCCTGATGGACCACCTGGCCCAGGGAAAGCCCTGACCTGCGTACCCCCGCGCGCGGTGCCGTGGCGGGCGGTCCGGGCCGGTCGTAGGCTGGCCGCATGTCGACCCATGCGAAGCGTGAACGGCTCCTGCTCGCCGACCTGTTGGAGAGCGCCGGACCGGAGGCGCCGACCCTGTGTGAGAACTGGAGCGCGCGGGACCTGGCCGCGCACGTGGTGGTGCGCGAGCGGCGCGCCGACGCGGCCGGCGGGCTCGTGATCAAGCCGCTGGCCGCGCGCCTGGAGCGGGTGCAGGCGGAGTTCGCGACCCGGCCGTACGAGGAGCTGATTCGGCTGATCAGGACCGGTCCGCCGCGGATGTCGCCGTTCTCGCTCAAGCAGATCGACGAGGCCTCCAACACCGTCGAGTTCTATGTGCACGCCGAGGACGTCCGGCGGGCGCAGCCGGACTGGGCCCCGCGCGAGCTGGACCCGGTCTTCGCGGACGCCCTGTGGGCGCGGATCGAGCGGATGGCCCGGGTGCTCGGCCGCAGGTCGCCGGTGGGGCTGGTGCTGCGCCGGCCGGACGGCCGGACGGCGGTGGCGCACCGCGGCACCCCGGTGGTCACGGTCGTCGGGGAGCCCGGCGAGCTGACCATGTTCGCCTTCGGCCGGCAGGAGGCCGCCGAGGTGGAGCTGGACGGCGACAAGGAGGCGGTCGAGCGGGTGACGGCGGCGAAGCTCGGGGTGTGACGGCCCGGCCCGGCACGCACCGACACCGCCCGGCACCCACCGGAACGGCCCGGGCCAAGGGCGTTTCTTGTGGGTCTTCGTGGAGCCCACGACGACCCACAAGAAGCGCCCTACCCCCGCAGCACCACCACCGCGACGACCGCACCGGCCGCCACCGCCGCCGCGAACACCGCCACCAGCACCCGCGCCGCCACCCGCGCGGCGCGGTCCGGGTCCGGCGGCGGAGGCGGCTCGGGCGGCGGCTGCTGAGGATGCATGCCTGCAGGATGCCGCACGGCACAATGGACCCATGACCCGCAGCCGCACCACCGCCGACTCCGGCCCCTCCGCTCCCGGCTCCGCCGCCCTGGATCCCGCCATCGCCGCCCGCCTCAAGCGCGGCGCCGACGGCCTGGTCCCGGCCATCGCCCAGCAGTACGACACCGGCGAGGTGCTGATGATGGGGTGGATGGACGACGAGGCGCTGCACCGCACCCTGACCACCGGCCGCTGCACGTACTGGAGCCGCAGCCGCCAGGAGTACTGGGTCAAGGGCGATACGTCCGGCCACTTCCAGCACGTCAAGTCGGTCGCGCTGGACTGCGACGCCGACACCGTCCTGGTCAAGGTCGACCAGGTCGGCGCCGCCTGCCACACCGGCGACCGCACCTGCTTCGACGCCGACGTACTCGCCACCGAGCAGGGCCGAGGCCAGTAGGCTCCGCTGACATGACCACGGGAACCACCGGCACCGCCACTCCGGACCTCGACACCTTCCGCACCCTCGCCAAGGACCGGCGGGTCATCCCCGTCACCCGGCGGCTGCTCGCGGACGGCGACACACCGGTCGGCCTCTACCGCAAGCTCGCCGCCGAACGCCCCGGCACCTTCCTGCTGGAGTCCGCCGAGAACGGCCGCACGTGGTCGCGCTACTCCTTCATCGGCGTCCGCAGCGCCGCCACCCTCACCACCCGCGACGGCCGCGCCCACTGGCTGGGCAACCCGCCGGTCGGCGTGCCCACCGAGGGCGACCCGCTCGCCGTGCTGCGCGCCACCGTCGAGACCCTGCACACCCCGCGTGACCTGATCGAGGGCGCCGGGCTGCCGCCGTTCACCGGCGGGATGGTCGGCTACCTCGGCTACGACATCGTGCGTCGCCTGGAGAAGATCGGCGAGCAGACCACCGACGACCTCGGGCTGCCCGAACTGACCATGCTGCTCACCTCCGACCTCGCCGTCCTCGACCACTGGAACGGCACGGTCCTGCTGATCGCCAACGCGATCAACCACAACGACCTCGACACCGGCGTCGACGAGGCGTACGCGGACGCGGTGGCCCGCCTGGACACCATGGCCTACGACCTCGCGCGGCCCGCGCCCGCCAGCGCCGCCGCGCTCCCGCCGTCCGAGGTCCCCCCGTACACCGCCGAGTGGGGCGGCCCCGCGTACCAAGAGGCCGTCGAGGACATCAAGGAGCGCATCCGGGCCGGCGAGGCCTTCCAGGTGGTTCCCTCCCAGCGCTTCGAAACCCCCTGCACGGCCAGCGCACTGGACGTCTACCGGGTGCTGCGGGCCACCAACCCCAGCCCGTACATGTACCTCTTCCGCTTCGAGGGCGACGCCGGCGACCCGGCCGCGGGGACCGACCCGCGCCCGGCGTTCGACGTGGTCGGCTCCAGCCCCGAGGCGCTGGTGAAGGTCGAGGACGGCCGGGCCATGGTGCACCCCATCGCCGGCACCCGGCCGCGCGGCTCCTCCGTCCAGGAGGACCAGGCCCTCGCCGACGAGCTGATGGCCGACCCCAAGGAGCGCGCCGAGCACCTGATGCTGGTCGACCTGGGCCGCAACGACCTGGGGCGGGTCTGCGAACCGGGCAGCGTCGAGGTCGTCGACTTCATGTCCGTCGAGCGCTACAGCCATGTGATGCACATCGTCTCCACGGTCACCGGCACCGTGGCCGAGGGCCGTACCGCCTTCGACGTGCTGACCGCCTGCTTCCCCGCCGGCACCCTCTCCGGCGCCCCCAAGCCGCGCGCCATGCAGATCATCGAGGAGCTGGAGCCCACCCGCCGCGGCCTGTACGGCGGCTGCGTGGGCTACCTCGACTTCGCCGGGGACTCCGACACCGCCATCGCGATCCGCACCGCTCTGCTGCGGGAGGGCACCGCCTACGTCCAGGCGGGCGCCGGGGTGGTCGCCGACTCCGACCCGGTGGCCGAGGACACCGAGTGCCGCAACAAGGCGGCGGCGGTGCTGCGCGCCGTCCACACCGCCAACCACCTGGGCGCGTAGCGGGCCCGGTCGCCCCGGCACCACCCCGCGCGCCGGACCCGCCCGGCCGGTGCGCGATAGTGGTACGCGTGAGTGCCGCATCCGCATCCGCACCCCGGACCCCTACCGACACCGAGCCCTCGGACGGCGCCCCGCCGGCCGGTGGGGACGCCACCGCGTCCACCCCGGCCCGGCCCGCGCGCGGCGCGGACCGCGGAGCCAGGAGGAGCCTCGCGCTGGCCCTGCTGGCCGGCGCGGCCGGCGCCGGTCTGGCCCTGCTGGCCTCCGGCCGCACCTGGGCCCGGGGCTCCGCCGTCCTCGCCCAGGGCGAGCTGCCGCGCACCGTGACCGGCGCCGATGTCACCGGTGTGCCTGGTGCGCTGGCCGTGGTCGGCCTGGCCGCGCTGGTCGCCGTCTTCGCGGTGCGCCGGGCCGGCCGGACCGCCGTCGCCGGCCTCCTGGCGCTCAGCGGCATCGGCATCGTCGTCGCCGCCGTACTGGGCAACGCCGACACCTCCGCACTGCGCGAGAAGGTGGCCACCGCGGTCGGAATGGCCGGCGCCGATGTGCATCGCGTCACGCACACCGGCTGGCCGTGGGTGGCCGCCGCCGGTGGGCTGCTGCTGCTGTGCGCCGGGGTGCTGGCCCTGCTGTACGGACGCCACTGGCCTGCGATGTCGGGCCGGTACGAGCGCACGGAGGGTGGCGCCCGCGGTCCGCGGCGGGCCCCGGCGGCCCCGGACCTGGACCGCCCCGAAGAGATCTGGAAGTCCCTGGACCGCGGCGAGGACCCGACCCGGTAAAAGCCTTCCGTCCGCCATCGGTGACAATGGACGCCGAGGATCACCGCGCCCCCGACCCCGGCGCGCGAGAGCAACGAGGAGCACACATGTCGAGCAGTGGCCACGGACACACCCCCGCCGCCTGGACCGGCGTCATCATCTCGTTCATCGGCTTCTGCGTCGCCGGAGCCTTCATCGTGCTGGGGAGTGTGCCCGGCTTCTGGGCCGGCATTGTGATCATCGGGCTCGGCGCCCTGGCCGGCGGTCTGATGCACGCGGCGGGTCTGGGCTCGGAGCCCAAGAAGCGCTCGGTGAAGGCCACCGCCCAGGCACAGCCGCAGGAGGGCTGAGCCGCGGTGCCGCGCCGGCACCGCCCACCGACCCACACGAGCGCCGCTCACCGGCCCGTACGCCCGCGTACGGCTGCCGAGAGGCGGCGCCGTGGTGCGTCCGGCACCCCGACGGCGGTGCCGAACGGGCGCCCCGACCGCCCCGGGGGCACACTCGCCCCGTGAGCGATCCCCTGGCACCGGCCCCGCCGCAGGCCCGGCCCGTCCGGCCGGGCGCCGGCCCGCTGCGCCGTCTGCTGCCGCCCCTGGGCGCCCTCGCGGTGGTCACCGCCGCCTTCGCCTGGGTGGGCGCGGTCGACCCCAACCAGCCCGGCCACTACCCGGTCTGCCCGCTGCTGCACCTCACCGGCCTGTACTGCCCCGCCTGCGGCGGCCTGCGCAGCGCCCACGCCGTCGCGCACGGTGACCTGGCGGCCGCACTGGGCGCCAATGCCCTCGCGGTGGCCGGCTACGCCGTCTGCGCGGTGCTCTGGGCGCGGTGGTGCGTACGGGCGGCGCGCGGCCGCACCACCGCGGGCCCACGGCTCCGCCCCGTCCACGCCTGGGCGCTGGCCGGGCTGCTGCTGGTCTTCACGGTCGTCCGCAACCTCCCCTGCGGTACCGCTCTGGCGCCCTGACCTGTGCCTCCGGGCCGCCCGGAGGCGTCCAGGGAGTGGGACCGCGGTCAACCGGATGCGAGACCTCCGTCGCCTGGCGGATACCATCAGAGAGCCGGACCGGACCACACGTCCCCCGGGGCACTGTCCACCTCCACCGCTCAAGAAGGAGGCCGCTCGCGTGAGTGTGCTCGACGAGATCATCGACGGGGTCCGCGCCGACCTCGCGGAGCGGCAGGCGCGGGTCTCCCTCGACGAGCTCAAGGAGCGGGCCCGCAAGGCGCGCCCCGCGCGGGACGGCGTCGCGGCCCTCAAGGGCGACAGCGTCACGGTGATCTGCGAGGTGAAGCGCTCCAGCCCCTCCAAGGGCGCGCTCGCCGCGATCGCCGACCCGGCCGGGCTGGCCGCCGACTACGAAGCGGGCGGCGCCGCGGTCATCTCCGTCCTCACCGAGCAGCGCCGGTTCGGCGGCTCGCTGGCCGACCTGGAGGCGGTCCGCGCCCGGGTCGACACCCCGCTGCTGCGCAAGGACTTCATCGTCACCGCCTACCAGCTCTGGGAGGCCCGCGCCTACGGCGCCGACCTCGCGCTGCTGATCGTCGCCGCGCTGGAGCAGGAGGCCCTGGTCTCGCTGATCGAGCGGGCCGAGTCGATCGGGCTGACGCCGCTGGTCGAGGTGCACGACGAGGAAGAGGTCGCCCGCGCGGTGGACGCCGGCGCCCGGATCATCGGCGTCAACGCCCGCAACCTCAAGACCCTGGAGGTCGACCGCGGCAACTTCGCCCGGGTCGCCCCCGAGATCCCCGACCACATCGTCAAGATCGCCGAGTCCGGCGTCCGCGGGCCGCACGACCTGATCGCCTACGCCAACGACGGCGCGGACGCGGTGCTGGTCGGCGAGTCGCTGGTCACCGGCAAGGATCCCCGGACCGCGGTCGCCGACCTGGTCGCGGCGGGCTCCCACCCGGCCATCCGGCACGGACGGGCCTGAAGGCCGGGGCCGGACACACCACCATGACCGCCAGCGCCTTCCGCCTCAGCCGCCCCGGGCCGGCCGCCGTGCGCGCCGCCGCGGGGGACGGCCGGCACGTGGCGCTGGCCCTGGGCTTCCCGCCCGCCGCACCCCGGCGCCCCGAGGGCACGCGCAGCGCGCTGCCCCCGTGGCACCGCGGCTGCCGGGCGCCCGCCCGCCGGGTCCACGGCCGGCGGGTCCGCTACCACATCGGCTCGGAGCCGGGACAGATCAACGGGCGCCGATGGCGCACGGCTGCCGCCCGCTGACCGGGGACCGGGTGTCCCCGGCACCGGCCTGCGCGGCAGTCCGCCCGTAGCGTCACGTCCGCAATCCGAGACGAGCGGGGCACCGGCCCCGATCGAGGAGTACGTCAGATGTCCTCCGGTTTCTTCCTGCCCGACCCCGAGGGGCGGGTCCCCAGCGCCGAGGGGTACTTCGGTGCCTTCGGTGGCAAATTCATCCCCGAGGCGCTGGTCGCGGCGGTCGACGAGGTCGCCGCCGAGTACGAGAAGGCCAAGGCGGACCCCGCGTTCGCCGCCGAGCTCGACGACCTGCTGGTCAACTACACCGGGCGCCCCAGCGCGCTCACCGAGGTCCCGCGGTTCGCCGAACACGCCGGCGGGGCCCGGGTGTTCCTCAAGCGCGAGGACCTCAACCACACCGGCTCACACAAGATCAACAACGTGCTGGGCCAGGCCCTGCTCACCAAGCGGATGGGCAAGACCCGGGTCATCGCCGAGACCGGCGCCGGCCAGCACGGCGTCGCCACCGCCACCGCGTGCGCCCTGTTCGGCCTGGAGTGCACCATCTACATGGGTGAGGTGGACACCCAGCGGCAGGCGCTGAACGTCGCCCGGATGCGGATGCTCGGCGCCGAGGTCATCGCCGTGAAGTCCGGCAGCCGCACCCTCAAGGACGCCATCAACGAGGCGTTCCGCGACTGGGTGGCCAACGTCGACCACACCCACTACCTCTTCGGCACCGTCGCCGGCCCGCACCCCTTCCCGGCCCTGGTCCGCGACTTCCACCGGGTCATCGGCGTGGAGGCCCGCCGCCAGCTGCTGGAGCGGGCCGGCCGGCTCCCGGACGCCGCCCTCGCCTGCGTCGGCGGCGGCTCCAACGCCATCGGCCTCTTCCACGCCTTCCTCCCCGACACCGGCGTCCGGCTGATCGGCTGCGAGCCGGGCGGCCACGGCGTCGAGACCGGTGAGCACGCCGCCACCCTCACCGAGGGCACCCCCGGCATCCTGCACGGCTCCCGCAGCTACGTCCTGCAGGACGAGGACGGCCAGATCACCGAGCCGTACTCGATCTCGGCCGGTCTGGACTACCCCGGCATCGGCCCCGAGCACTCCTACCTCAAGGACACCGGCCGCGCCGAGTACCGCGCGGTCACCGACGACGCGGCGATGCAGGCGCTGCGGCTGCTCTCGCGCACCGAGGGGATCATCCCGGCGATCGAGAGCGCCCACGCGCTGGCCGGGGCCCTGGAGGTCGGCCGTGAGCTGGGCCCCGACGGCCTGCTGCTGATCAACCTCTCCGGGCGGGGCGACAAGGACATGGACACCGCCGCCCGCTACTTCGGGCTCTACGACAACCAGGGCGGAGCCGACGTCAACGGCGCCGTCCAGCCCACCGGCGAGGGGGAGAAGTGATGGCCGGCAACATCGAACTGCTGAACTCGGTACTGGCCGGGGCCCGCGCCGAGAACCGCGCCGCGCTGGTCGGCTACCTCCCGGCCGGCTTCCCCACGGTCGACGGCGGCGTCCGGGCGATGACCGAGATGCTGGACGGCGGCTGCGACATCGTCGAGGTCGGGCTGCCGCACAGTGACCCGGTCCTGGACGGCCCGGTCATCCAGACCGCCGACGACATCGCGCTGCGCGGCGGCGTGAAGATCGTCGATGTGATCCGCACGGTCCGCGAGGTGCACGCCGCCACCGGCGCGCCGGTGCTCTGCATGACGTACTGGAACCCCGTCGACCGCTACGGCGTCGAGCGGTTCGCCGCCGACCTGGCCGAGGCGGGCGGGGCCGGCTGCATCCTGCCGGACCTGCCGGTCGAGGAGTCCGAGGTGTGGCGCAAGGCCGCCGAGCAGCACGGCCTGGCCACCGTCTTCGTGGTCGCGCCCAGCAGCCGGGACGAGCGTCTTGCCAAGATCACCGCGGCTGGCAGCGGCTTCGTCTACGCCGCGTCCCTGATGGGCGTCACCGGCACCCGCGAGTCCGTGGGCCGCCAGGCTCAGGAGCTGGTGGTGCGCACCCGTGCCACCACCGAGCTGCCGGTCTGTGTGGGCCTGGGGGTCTCCACCCCCGAACAGGCCGCCGAGGTCGCCGGATTCGCGGACGGGGTGATCGTCGGCTCGGCGTTCGTCAAGCGGCTGCTGACCGCCGGCGACGACCTGGACGCGGGCCTGGCCGGGGTGCGGACCCTCGCGGGCGAGCTGGCCGAGGGCGTACGCCAGCGTTCCTAGCGGCCGGGACCTGCGCCGGGCGACCGGACGGCCGGCGGTCCACGGCGGTCCCGCGGCCGTCCACGGCGGCCCGCTGGCCGTCCCTCGATAGGGCGAACATCGGTGCGGAGGGGTGCAGCGGCACCCCTCCGCTTCGTTGTCCAGGGGCGTGAGCCAGAAGAATCATGACGGAAAGAGAAGCGCCCGCGAGCGGCTGCAGGCACAGCGGGACAAGGAGAAGGCGCGCTCCCGGCGCCGCCGGCAGGCGCTCGTCGCCGGTGCGGTGGTCGGGGTGCTGGCGATCGCCGGCGGCATCGCGGTCTGGGCGACCTCGTCCGGAAGCGGCAAGGGCAGCTCGGACAACGAAACGGCCCGCCCCCGGCAGGTCGCCGGCGGGGACAAGCCGTTCGTGCCCGTGGGCGCGCCCGGTGCCCGGTCCACCCTCACGGTGTGGGAGGACTTCCGCTGCCCCGCCTGCCAGCAGTTCGAGGTCGGCTTCCGCCCGGTGATCCACCAGCTGGAGGACTCCGGCCAGCTCAAGAGCGAGTACCACCTGGTGACGATCATCGACGGCAATGCCGGCGGCAAGGGGTCGCTCAACGCCGCCAATGCCGCGCTGTGCGCCCAGGACGCCGGCCGGTTCCGGGAGTACCACGACGTGCTCTACGCCAACCAGCCGCCCGAGACGCAGGACAAGTACGCCGATACCGGCTACCTCCGCCAGCTCGCCGGCAAGGTCAAGGGCCTGGTGACGCCCTCCTTCACCCAGTGCGTCAACGAGGGCCGCTACCACGGCTTGGTGCAGAAGTCCGCCGATGCCTTCGCCAAGTCGGGCTACCGCGGTACCCCGACGGTCCTGCTCAACGGCACGGACCTCGCCAAGGTCAAGGGCGGCCGGTTCACCCCCGCCGATCTGAAGAAGATGGTCCTGGAGGCCAACAAGGGCAAGCAGCCCGGCACGGGCGCCTCGCCCGCCGGGAGCCCCGGCTCCGGATCGAAGAACGGTGCGGCACCGAAGCACGGCGAGACACCGAAGCACGGTGCCGGAGTGAAGCACGACCCCGGGGCGCAGCACGGCACCGCCTCGCAGCACGACCCCGCTTCACCGCACAGCACCGCACCGCACGCCGGCGCCTCGCCCGGCACCGGCGCCGCGCCCGGCACCGGCGCCGCGCCGGGTGCCGCGGTCCGTTCGGGAGCCGCCGCCTCCGCGGGGACCGGCACCGTCCCCGCGCCGTAGCCTCCGCCCACCGGCCCCGGCACCCTCGGACACACAGCGTCATCGCGCGAGCACGGCGTCGTTACGCAGCCGTTGCCGGGCGGGTTGCCGTCGACCCCGCCCGGCGCGGTAGCGTCGTCCCTGCCATGGACCTCGCATTCATTCCCAGCCCGTCGGTCGGCGTCGTGTATCTCGGCCCGATCCCGCTGCGCGGCTACGCGTTCTGCATCATCATCGGCGTCTTCGTGGGCGTCTGGCTCGGCAACAAGCGCTGGATCCAGCGCGGCGGCCGTTCCGGCACGGTCGCCGACATCGCCGTGTGGGCCGTGCCCTTCGGGCTGGTCGGCGGCCGCCTCTACCACGTCATCACGACGTACGAGCCCTACTTCGGCAAGAACGGCCATCCGCTCGACGCCTTCAAGGTGTGGGAGGGCGGCCTCGGCATCTGGGGCGCGGTCGCGCTCGGCGCGGTGGGCGCCTGGATCGGCTGCCGCCGCCGGGGCATCCCGATGCCGGCCTACGCCGACGCCCTGGCGCCCGGCCTGGCCCTCGGCCAGGCGATCGGCCGCTGGGGCAACTGGTTCAACCAGGAGCTGTACGGCAAGCCGACCGATGTGCCGTGGGCGCTGAAGATCAGCTCCGACCCGGCGATCGGCCGCGTCGGCGGCACCTACCACCCGACCTTCCTCTACGAGTGCCTGTGGTGCATCGGCGTCGCGGCGCTGGTGATCTGGGCGGACAAGCGCTTCCGGCTCGGCCACGGACGGGCCTTCGCGCTCTACGTCGCCGCCTACTGCGCGGGCCGCGCCTGGATCGAGTACATGCGGGTCGACGAGGCGCACCACATCCTCGGTCTGCGGCTCAACGTCTGGACCGCGCTGATCGTCTTCGCGCTGGCCATCGTCTACCTGGTGGTCTCCGCCAAGAAGGCCCCCGGCCGCGAGGAGGTCGTCGAGCCGGGCGCGCTGGAGGAGCGTGCCGAGGCCGAGGCCGCCGCCAAGGAGGCCGCGGACGCCAAGGGCGCCGACGACGGCAAGGACGCTGCGGACGGCAAGGACGCCAAGGACGGCAAGGGCGCCACGGACAGCGCCGCCGAGGCCAAGGCCGCCGCGGACGAGCCGGCCGGGGAGGACTCCCCGGAGTCCGGGGCCGACGAGGCGGAGGGCGCGCCGGCGACCGGCGACGCCAAGCCCGCCGGGAGCGGCAGCACCAAGAAGTCCTGAGACGGCCGACCGACGTCACCGGCGCCGGGCGGACCCGATCCATCGGGTCCGCCCGGCGCTCTGCTGTCCGCGCCCGGCGCCCCGTCCGCCGCCGCGGTCGTCACCGGGCGCCCGTCTCCGTCATCGCGGGGATCGCCGAGATCGCGGTGAAGGCCTGCTCGTGGGTGCGGGCACGGGCCCGGTCGCGGGTGAAGAGCTCCCGGGCGACGGTGGCCAGCGCGGCGCCGGGGGCGTGCAGGTCGAGCCGGCTGGCGCGGGCGACCTCGCTGCTCCACTCGGCCGGCACCGCCGAGGCACCGCGCAGCGCGCCGGCCAGCGCCCCGCTCATGGTGGCGATCGAGTCGCAGTCCCTGCCGTAGTTCACCGCACCCAGCACGGTGGCCCGGTAGTCGCCGCCGCCGATCAGCAACATGCCCAGGGCGATGGGGAGTTCTTCGACCGCGTGCAGCCGGGAGGGGCGGCGGGCGCCGAGCGAGGGGTTGCGGTAGTCCGGGCCGACGGTGTCGAAGGGGGCGATCGCCGCACGCAGCGGCTCGGCCCCCGCCACCGGATCGGTGACCGTGGCCGCGGCCTCGCAGACCGCCTCGATCGCGGCGCGGGTGCCGTCCTTCGCCAGCCGCAGCGCCTGGACGACGACCGAGGACGGGGTGGCGTCGGGGGCGAAGGCGGCGGCCACCGCCGCGGCGAACACCCCGGCGGCCTCCCGACCGTACGAGGACTGGTGGGCCCCGGCGATGTCCAACGCCTCGGCGTAGGCCCGGTCCGGGTTGCCGGCGTTGACCACACCGGCCGGTGCCATGTACATGGCCGCACCGCAGTTGACGATGTTGCCGACGCCGGCCTCGCGGGGGTCGGCGTGCCCGTAGTGCAGCCGCGCCACGATCCACTTCTCGGCGAGGAAGATCCGCTGTAGCGGCAGCGCCTCGGCCTCCAGCTCCGGGATCCAGCGCGGGGTGCCGATCAGGTCCGGGACGAGGTGGTCGGCGATGTCGTAGGCGTCGAGGTGGTCGCGTACCGACTCGTAGACCCGGACCAGCGCATGGGTCATCAGGGTGTCGTCGGTGACGTGGCCGTCGCCCTTGTGGTACGGCGTGAGCGGGCGGGCGGTGCGCCAGTCGTCGTGGAACGGGCCGACGATGCCGGTGATCGGGCCCCCGTGCCGCCCCACGATCTCCTCCGGCGTCCGGCCCTGCACCGGGCCGCCCAGCGCGTCGCCGACGGCGGCCCCGACCAGGCAGCCGATCGCCCGGTCCTCCAGGGACGGGGTGTCGGGTGCGGTGGGTGGGGCGGGCGGAACCGGTGGTGCGGGGGTGGCCGGCAGTACCTGGGTGGCCGGGACGGCGAGGGCATCCGGTACCGGAGCCTCCGGCGTCGTCTCGCTGGTGTACGTCATGGGCGGAGGGGTCCTTCCACGGGGCGGGGGAGAGGGACGGGGCCGGCCCCGCCCCCGGTGCTATCCGTGCCACGCGGCGTCCCGGCTGTCCTGCCCCGGGCGGCAGGGTCACCCGGTCGACTCCTCCCGAGGGCACCGCGGAGCGCGGTCAACACCCTCTGTGAGCGGGATCTCATGGCCGTCCTCGGGATAAAACCGCAGGTCAGAAGGGTAAGTTCGGCCTTCCTTGCTAGCGGCGGAGGCGCTTGTGTGCGTAGCGTCAAGGCGTTCCAGGGGGAAGTGCCGCCATCGGCCCACACCTCGCTGCAGGGAGTAGGTCCCGATATGTCCGTCATGGAGATCATGGATGCCGCGGCGCCGACGCACGCCGCCCATCGCGACAACCACACCCACCGGGATGTGAACGGCGGCTGGCTGCGCCCCGCCGTCTTCGGTGCGATGGACGGGCTGGTCTCGAACCTCGCCCTGATGACCGGCGTCGCCGGCGGGGCGCTGTCGCAGCAGACCATCATCATCACCGGACTCGCGGGCCTGGCCGCCGGCGCCTTCTCGATGGCCGCGGGGGAGTACACCTCGGTCGCCTCGCAGCGCGAGCTGGTGCAGGCCGAGCTGGACATCGAGCGCACCCAGCTGCGCAAGCACCCCAAGGATGAGCAGGAGGAGCTTGCGGCGCTCTATGTGTCGCGCGGCGTCGAGCCGGAGCTGGCCCGTCAGGTCGCCGAGCAGCTGTCCCGGGACCCCGATCAGGCCCTGGAGATCCACGCGCGCGAGGAGCTGGGCGTCGACCCGTCCGACCTGCCGTCCCCCGCTGTTGCGGCGATTTCGTCCTTTGGATCTTTTGCGCTGGGTGCGCTCCTGCCCGTTCTTCCCTATCTGCTGGGGGCCTCCGCCCTCTGGCCCGCGGTGCTGCTCGCGCTGGCCGGGCTCTTCGCCTGCGGTGCCGTCGTGGCGCGGGTGACGGCGCGTTCCTGGTGGTTCAGCGGACTGCGGCAGCTGGCCCTGGGCGGCGCCGCCGCGGGTGTGACGTACGCCCTGGGCGCGCTGTTCGGAACCGCCGTAGGGTGACGACCCATACGGGTGACTGCATAATTACCGCGTTACCCAGCGGTTTCGTTTCGTTGACGACCGGGCATAAGGCCCAGGCGTCGCGGGCAACGTCGCTCGCCGAACGCCGCCTGTAGGACGGCTCCAGACCCGTCCGCGTTCTGGGCCACCGCCCCTGCGGTGTCCGCATGTTGGAATCCCCTTTTTGCTTTTCGAGAAGGGGGCCATCCTGTAACCTGCACGAAATTTCGCGGAGGGCCAACGTCGTCCCTCGGCAATGCCTTGCCACGACGACGTATGGGAGAGCCGATGCGCAACGCGTCCACGCACTCCGCGACCACCAACAGCGCCCCCGGCGCCGCGTGGTCGCCCATGGACGGGCGCCCCGCCCAGCAGGGGATGTACGACCCGCGCAACGAGCACGACGCCTGTGGCGTCGGCTTTGTGGCCACCCTCACCGGCGAGGCCAGCCACGCACTGGTCGAGCAGGCGCTCACCGTCCTGACGAATCTGGAGCACCGCGGTGCCACCGGCTCCGAGCCCGACTCGGGCGACGGCGCCGGCATCCTGCTCCAGGTGCCGGACGCGTTCCTCCGCGAAGAGGTCACCTTCGAGCTCCCCGAGGCCGGCGGCTACGCCGTCGGAATCGCCTTCCTGCCCTCCGATGCCCACGAAGCGGCCGCATCCGTCTCGAAGATCGAGACGATCGCCGCCGAGGAGGGCCTGGAGGTGCTGGGCTGGCGGGTCGTCCCGGTCGCCCCGCAGCTGCTCGGCAACGGCGCCCGCGCCACCATGCCGGCCTTCTCCCAGCTGTTCGTCGGCGATGGGGAGAACACCGGTCTGGCGCTGGACCGCAAGGCCTTCGCGCTGCGCAAGCGCGCCGAGCGGGAGGCGGGCGTCTACTTCCCCTCGCTGTCCGCCCGGACGATCGTCTACAAGGGCATGCTGACCACCGGCCAGCTGGAGCCCTTCTTCCCGGACCTGTCCGACCGCCGCTTCGCCACCGCCATCGCGCTGGTCCACTCGCGGTTCTCCACCAACACCTTCCCGAGCTGGCCGCTGGCCCACCCGTACCGCTTCGTCGCGCACAACGGCGAGATCAACACGGTCAAGGGCAACCGCAACTGGATGCGCGCCCGCGAGTCCCAGCTCGCCTCGCAGCTCTTCGGCGGCGGCGACCCCGAAAAGCTCGAGCGGCTCTTCCCCGTCTGCACCCCCGACGCCTCCGACTCCGCCTCCTTCGACGAGGTCCTGGAGCTGCTCCACCTCGGCGGCCGCTCGCTGCCGCACTCGGTGCTGATGATGGTCCCGGAGGCCTGGGAGAACTCCACCTCCATGGACCCGGCCCGGCGCGCGTTCTACCAGTACCACTCCACGATGATGGAGCCCTGGGACGGCCCGGCCTGCGTCACCTTCACCGACGGCACCCAGGTCGGTGCGGTGCTGGACCGCAACGGCCTGCGCCCGGGCCGCTACTGGGTCACCGACGACGGCCTGGTCGTGCTCTCCTCCGAGGTCGGCGTCCTGGACATCGACCCCGCCAAGGTCGTCCGCAAGGGCCGGCTGCAGCCCGGCCGGATGTTCCTGGTGGACACCGCCGAGCACCGCATCATCGAGGACGACGAGATCAAGGCGCAGCTCGCCGCCGAGCAGCCCTACCAGGAGTGGCTGGACTCCGGTCTGATCGAGCTGGCCGACCTGCCCGAGCGCGAGCACATCGTGCATACCCACGCCTCGGTCACCCGCCGCCAGCAGACCTTCGGCTACACCGAGGAAGAGCTCCGCGTCATCCTGGCCCCGATGGCCAAGGCCGGCGCCGAGCCGATCGGCTCGATGGGCACCGACTCGCCGATCGCCGCGCTCTCCGAGCGCCCCCGGCTGCTCTTCGACTACTTCACCCAGCTCTTCGCGCAGGTCACCAACCCGCCGCTGGACGCCATCCGCGAGGAGCTGGTCACCTCGCTGATCTCCTCGCTGGGCCCCCAGGGCAACCTCCTGGAGCCCACCCCGGCCTCCTGCCGCAGCGTGACGCTGCCGTTCCCGGTGATCGACAACGACGAGCTGGCCAAGCTCATCCACATCAACGCCGACGGCGACATGCCCGGCATGAAGGCCGTCACCCTCTCCGGCCTCTACCGGGTCTCCGGCGGCGGTACGTCGCTGGCCGCCCGGATCGACGAGATCTGCGCCGAGGCCGACGCCGCCATCGACGACGGCGCCCGGCTGATCGTGCTCTCCGACCGGCACTCCGACGCCGAGCACGCGCCGATCCCCTCGCTGCTGCTGACCGCCGCGGTCCACCACCACCTGATCGCCACCAAGGAGCGTACCCAGGTCGGTCTGCTCGTCGAGGCCGGCGATGTGCGCGAGGTGCACCACGTCGCGCTGCTCATCGGCTACGGCGCCGCCGCGGTCAACCCGTACCTGGCGATGGAGTCCGTCGAGGACCTGGTCCGGGCCGGCACCTTCCTGCCCGGCGTCGAGGCCGAGACCGCCATCAAGAACCTCATCAAGGCGCTCGGCAAGGGCGTGCTGAAGGTGATGTCCAAGATGGGCATCTCCACCGTCGCCTCCTACCGGGGCGCGCAGGTCTTCGAGGCCGTCGGCCTGGACGAGGAGTTCGTCGCCCAGTACTTCCACGGCACCGCCACCAAGATCGGCGGCGCCGGCCTGGAGGTCATCGCCCGCGAGGTCGCCGCCCGGCACGCCAAGGCCTACCCGGCCTCCGGCATCGCCTCGGCGCACCGCGCGCTGGAGATCGGCGGCGAGTACCAGTGGCGCCGCGAGGGCGAGCCGCACCTCTTTGACCCGGACACCGTCTTCCGGCTCCAGCACTCCACCCGCGAGCGCCGCTACGACATCTTCAAGAAGTACACCGAGCGGGTGAACGAGCAGTCCGAGCGGCTGATGACGCTCCGCGGCCTGTTCGGCTTCAAGAGCGACCGGCAGCCGATCCCGCTGGACGAGGTCGAGCCGGCGTCCGAGATCGTCAAGCGCTTCTCCACCGGCGCGATGTCGTACGGCTCCATCTCCCAGGAGGCGCACGAGACCCTCGCCATCGCCATGAACCAGCTGGGCGGCAAGTCCAACACCGGTGAGGGCGGCGAGGACCCCGAGCGGCTCTACGACCCGGCCCGCCGTTCGTCGATCAAGCAGGTCGCCTCCGGCCGCTTCGGTGTGACGTCCGAGTACCTGGTCAACTCCGACGACATCCAGATCAAGATGGCCCAGGGCGCCAAGCCCGGTGAGGGCGGTCAGCTGCCCGGCCACAAGGTCTACCCCTGGGTCGCCAAGACCCGGCACTCCACCCCGGGCGTCGGCCTGATCTCCCCGCCGCCGCACCACGACATCTACTCCATCGAGGATCTGGCCCAGCTGATCCACGACCTGAAGAACGCCAACCCGGCGGCCCGCATCCACGTGAAGCTGGTCTCCGAGGTCGGCGTCGGCACGGTCGCCGCGGGCGTCTCCAAGGCGCACGCGGACGTGGTGCTGATCTCCGGCCACGACGGCGGCACCGGCGCCTCGCCGCTCACCTCGCTCAAGCACGCGGGCGGCCCCTGGGAGCTGGGCCTGGCCGAGACCCAGCAGACCCTGCTGCTCAACGGCCTGCGCGACCGCATCGTGGTGCAGACCGACGGCCAGCTCAAGACCGGCCGTGACGTCGTCATCGCCGCCCTGCTGGGCGCCGAGGAGTACGGCTTCGCCACCGCCCCGCTGGTGGTCTCCGGCTGCGTGATGATGCGCGTCTGCCACCTGGACACCTGCCCGGTGGGCATTGCCACCCAGAACCCGGTGCTGCGCGAGCGGTTCAGCGGCAAGGCCGAGTACGTCGTCAACTTCTTCCAGTTCATCGCCGAGGAGGTCCGTGAGCTCCTCGCCGAGCTGGGCTTCCGAACCCTGGAGGAGGCGGTCGGCCACGCCGAGCTGCTGGACACCGCCCGGGCGGTCAACCACTGGAAGGCGCAGGGCCTGGACCTGGCCCCGCTGCTGCACGTCCCCGAGCTGCCCGAGGGCGCGGTCCGCCACCAGATCACCGCGCAGGACCACGGCCTGGCGAAGGCGCTCGACAACGAGCTGATCAAGCTCGCCGCCGATGCGCTGGCCGCGGACACCGCCGAGGCCGCGCAGCCGGTGCGGGCCCAGGTCGCGGTGCGGAACATCAACCGCACGGTCGGCACCATGCTCGGCCACGAGGTGACCAAGAAGTTCGGCGGCGCCGGCCTGCCCGACGACACCATCGACATCACCTTCACCGGCTCGGCCGGCCAGTCCTTCGGCGCGTTCCTGCCGCACGGGGTCACCCTCCGCCTGGAGGGCGACGCCAACGACTACGTCGGCAAGGGCCTGTCCGGCGGCCGGATCGTGGTCCGCCCGGACCGCGGCGCGGACCACCTCGCCGAGTACTCCACCATCGCGGGCAACACCCTCGCCTACGGCGCCACCGGCGGTGAGCTGTACCTGCGCGGCCGGGTCGGCGAGCGCTTCTGCGTCCGCAACTCCGGTGCCACGGTGGTCTCCGAGGGCGTCGGCGACCACGGCTGTGAGTACATGACCGGCGGCAACGCCGTCGTCCTGGGCGAGACGGGCCGCAACTTCGCGGCCGGTATGTCCGGTGGCTTCGCCTACGTCATCGATCTCGACAAGGCCAACGTCAACAAGGACCTGGTCGATGCGGTGAACCCGCTGGACGACGCCGACAAGCAGTGGCTGCACGACGTGGTGCAGCGCCACCAGGAGGAGACCGGCTCCACCGTGGCCGAGAAGCTCCTCGCCGACTGGGATGCCGCGGCCGCCCGCTTCAGCAAGGTCATCCCGCCCACCTACCAGGCAGTGCTCGTCGCCAAGGAAGCCGCCGAGCAGGCCGGGCTCTCCGAGTCCGAGACCCACGAGAAGATGATGGAGGCGGCGACCAATGGCTGACCCCAAGGGCTTCCTGAACCACGAGCGCGAGGTCGCCAAGACCCGCCCCGTCGACGAGCGCGTCAAGGACTGGAACGAGGTCTACCAGCCCGGCTCGCTGCTGCCGATCATCAGCAAGCAGGCGTCGCGCTGCATGGACTGCGGCATCCCGTTCTGCCACAACGGCTGCCCGCTGGGGAACCTCATCCCCGAGTGGAACGACTACGCCTACCGCGAGGACTGGAGCGAGGCCAGCGAGCGGCTGCACGCGACCAACAACTTCCCGGAGTTCACCGGGCGGTTGTGCCCCGCGCCGTGTGAGGCCGCCTGTGTGCTGGGCATCAACCAGCCGCCGGTGACCATCAAGAACGTCGAGGTCTCCATCATCGACAAGGCGTGGGACAACGGCGACGTCACCCCGCAGCCGCCCGAGCGCCTCTCCGGCAAGACCGTCGCGGTCATCGGCTCCGGCCCGGCGGGCCTGGCCGCCGCCCAGCAGCTGACCCGGGCCGGCCACACCGTCGCCGTCTACGAGCGCGCGGACCGCATCGGCGGCCTGCTCCGCTACGGCATCCCCGAGTTCAAGATGGAGAAGCGCCACATCAACCGCCGCATCGAGCAGATGCGCGCGGAGGGCACCAAGTTCCGTACGGAGGTGGAGATCGGCCGCGACCTCGACGCCAAGAAGCTGCGCAAGCGCTACGACGCCGTCGTCATCGCCGCCGGTGCCACCACCTCCCGCGACCTGCCGGCGCCCGGCCGGGAGCTGAACGGCATCCACTTCGCGATGGAGTACCTGCCGCTGTCCAACAAGGTGCAGGAGGGCGACCTCACCACCTCCCCGATCACCGCCGAGGGCAAGCACGTGGTGGTCATCGGCGGCGGTGACACCGGCGCGGACTGCGTGGGCACCGCCCACCGCCAGGGCGCGGCCTCCGTCACCCAGCTGGAGATCATGCCCAAGCCGGGCGAGGAGCGGAACGCCGGCCAGCCCTGGCCGACCTTCCCGATGCTCTACAAGGTCACCTCCGCGCACGAGGAGGGCGGTGAGCGGGTCTACTCCGTCTCCACCACCCACTTCGAGGGCGACGAGGACGGCAACGTCCAGTGGCTGCACCTGGTCGAGGTGGAGTTCAAGGACGGCAAGCTGGAGCAGAAGGCCGGCACCGAGCGGAAGATCCCGGCCCAACTGGTCACCCTCGCCATGGGCTTCACCGGCACCGACCAGGAGAACGGCCTGGTCGAGCAGTTCGGCCTGGAGCTCGACGAGCGCGGCAACGTCGCCCGCGACGGCGACTTCGCCACCAACGTCCCCGGCGTGTTCGTCGCCGGTGACGCCGGCCGCGGCCAGTCGTTGATCGTGTGGGCCATCGCCGAGGGCCGCTCCGCCGCCCGTGGCGTGGACCGCTACCTGACCGGGGCCAGCGCCCTGCCGGCTCCCATCAAGCCGACGGACCGCGCACTCGCCGTCTGACCGACGGCGGTTGAGCGACCGTCCCCGACTGTCCCGTACAACGTCGTACGGAGGCAGGGGACCGGGGAGACCCGGAACCCCCACCGCGGCGCCTGCCCCCTCCCCCGACCGGAGGCAGGCGCCGCGGGTCCTTTCACCGGGCGGCGCGTCACGCGAACCGCCCGTCACCGGGCGATGCGCCGTGGGAACACCGCCCGCCACCGGGTGGCGCGTCACGGGAATTCCTTCTGCCACCGGGCGGCGCGCCATGGGACCGCCCGCCACGGGGCGGCGCGTCACGGGGCGGCGCGTCACGGGAATACCGCCCGCCCGCACCCCGTTGTGGCCCTGCAGGGGGCTCGCGGGCCCCCTAGGGAATCCGTTCGCCCGCCCCCTACGAGCCGCTGCGCTCGGCGGGGAACCGGCGCGCCAGGTGCTGCGCCATCTCCCGCGCGGGCGCCGGCACGGTGTGGGCCGGGGGAGCGGCCGGGGGCCGGAAGTCGTGCACCGGCGGATGCCACGCCCCCAGATCGATCCGGCCCTCGCCCAGCGGCAGCACCCACCGCGGGTCCGCGTGTACCCGTAGCACCTGAGCCTCGATCTGGGTCCACGCCCCGTCGGTCACCGTGCGCTCGCCGATCCGGCGCGCCTCCAGCTGCACCGGGCAGTGCACCAGCCGAGGCGGCCGGACCAGCTCGGACGGTTCCGTCCACGGTGCGTCCGGCGAGGGCCCGATGACGCCCGTCCCTTCCTCGGTCCCCGTTGTGTCCGGCGGCAGATTGAACACCACGTCCGGGCGGACCGCGAGGTTCCTGGCGGTGCGTCCGCGGGTCGGCAGCCAGAGGCTCACGACCGGGCCGAGGTCCCACCGGATCCGCAGCTCGACCAGGACGAATGTTCCGTCGTCGTTCTCCGTGGACAGCAGCGCCGGGGTGACCGAACTGCTCTTGTCCAGCGAGCTTTTCATGCAGTCGAGGATAGAAGTCGGATCATTCGGTGCTCACCGAAATGTTATCAGAGGTTACTCTGTGTACATGAACCGATGGGACGCCGATCAGGTAAGCCTCGCGGACACCCCCGATCTCGCCGCGCTCGCGGCACTGCTCGCCGACCGCACCCGCGCCGCCATCTGCATGGCCCTGCTCGACGGCGGCACCTGGACCGCCGGGGAGCTCGCCGAGTACGCCGCGGTGGCGCCGTCCACGACCACCGAGCACCTCAACCTCCTGGTCGCCGGAGGTCTGCTCACCGAGGAGCGCCAGGGGCGGCGGCGCTATGTGCGGCTGGCCGGCCCGGACACCGCGGAGACGCTGGAGAACCTCGCCGGCCTGGCCCCCTACCGACCCGTCCCGATCCGCTCCCTGGCCGAGGCCAACCAGCGCAGAGCCCTGCACCACGCCCGTACCTGCTACGACCACATCGCCGGCGCCCTGGGCGTCGCCGTCGCCGAGGCGATGACCGCCCGCGGTCTGCTCGCCCGGGACTACGGCCTGGTGCTCACCACCGCGGGCGCCCGGTGGCTGACCGCGCTCGGCGTCCCCGACACCGGCCCCTCGTCCGCCCACCGGGCGCACGTACGCACCTGCCTCGACTGGACGGTGCGCCGCCAGCACCTCTCCGGTGCGGTGGGGGCCGCCCTCTACCGCCATGCCGTGGACCGCGGATGGCTCGTCAAGTCGCCCACCACCCGCATCCTTGGCGTCACCGAGGCCGGCCGCGCCGCCTTCCGCGACCGGCTCGGCCTGCCAGAAGAGGCGCTCTCCCCGTCCCTGACGTTCGCCTCGCCCCGCACATGAGACGTGCGCCCCGCCCGCACATGACCGCCGGCCCGGCCCCTGGGTGGGGGCCGGGCCGGCGGTCATGGTCCGGAGCGTCGGCGGGGCTACGCGCCGGGGCCGCCCGCCACAAGGCGGGCCGGGAAGCCACCGGTGGCGATCGGGCCCCAGCGCCGCGGTGTCACCCGGATCAGTGACTTGCCCTGCTTGCGCATGGCGTCCCGGTACTCGTCCCAGTCCGGGTGCTCACCGGCGATGTTGCGGTAGTACTCGACCAGCGGCTCGATCGAGTCCGGCGCGTCGATCACCTCGGCCTCGCCGTCGACCTGCACCCAGGGGCCGTTCCACTCGTCGGACAGCACCAGGACGCTGACCGACGCCACCCGCCGGGCGTTACGGGCCTTGGCGCGCTCCGGATACGTCGCCATCACCAGCCGGCCGGAGTCGTCCACCCCGCAGGTCAGCGGCGAGCCCTGCGGGGTGCCGTCGCTGCGGCGGGTGAGCAGGATCGCGCGGTGACGGGGGCGGAGGAACTCCAGCAGCTCGGGCAGTTCGACACGGGTGGTGGTGGCGATGGAAGGGCTCATACGGCCGAGCGTAGGGCCTACAGGCCGCAAGGCGGTGGCCCCGGCAGGGGTACGCCCGGCCGCGTCGCGGGGTCAGCCCTTCAGCAGCTGCTTGCCGGTGGCCGCGTCCACGACCTTGCGGTCGGCCAGCGGCCCGTCGAGCTTGACCTTCACCTTGTCGGTGGCCAGGTTCTCGGTGCACATCCCCTTGGCGCTCTTGCGCTTGCCCCAGCCGGTCACCACCACCAGGCCCTTCGCCTCGTGGACCCGGGCGCCGAAGTGGGCGTCGCAGGCGCTGTGCCCGACGGTCACGGTGATCTCCCGTACACCGGTGTCCTTGGGGCGGTCGGCGCCGACCAGTGGCAGCAGCGCCTGCGTCCGCCCGTGGACCGGCGAGACCTTCGGCCAGTCCTTGACGATCTGGTCCGCCCTCTTCTCGAACGCGTCCAGCTTCGCCGGCGGCGGGGCGCTGCCCACGACCTGCTCGCGCTGGCCACAGCCGGTCAGCGCGAGAGTGCCGGTGAGCGCCACAGTGAGCGCGGCGGCGAGCGTACGGGTGCGGGAGAGGTGGGATCCTCGCATGACATGCCTCCTTGGTTCGCCTCTGTGACGTGCTCACGGCGTAACGGGTTCCGTTCCGGTCGCGGACCGTTCGCCGGGCGCGCAATCCGCTCCCCGCGCAAACCGTCCGGCGGCCCGCCCGCGCCCCATTAGCGTCGCTGGCATGGACTTACTCACCCGGATCGCCCCCACCGTCTGGCAGCTCGCCTTCCCCGTCGGCCATGTGTACGCCCTCGCCCTGCCCGACGACGGCTGGGCACTGGTCGACACCGGCGTCCCCGGCTCGGCCCCCGCCATCCTCGACGCGCTCGCCCAGATAGGCGGCCGGCCGGAGCGGTTGCGGCAGATCGTGCTCACCCACTCCCATGTGGACCACATGGGCTCCGCGGCCGACCTGGTCGCCGCCACCGGTGCCCGCGTCCTGGCCGGTGCGGCAGACGTCCCGTACATCCGGGGTGCCGCCCCCGAGCTCCCGCCGGTGCTCACCGAGGCCGAACGGGCCCTGCACGAAGGGATCATGGCGGACCTCGCGGCCTCCGGGATCCCGCCGCGGCGCCCGGTGGAGGTCGATGTCGCCCTGCACGACGGCGACACCCTCGACGACTGGTCCGAGCCGGTCCGGGTGCTGCACGTTCCCGGCCACACTCCGGGCGGCATCGCGCTCCATCTGCCGGCGAGCGGGCTGCTGTTCCCGGGCGACATCATCGGCGCCGCGCCCGGCGGCGACCGCGCGGTCCTCGGTCCGTTCAACGTCGACCGGGATGCCGCCGTCGCCTCCTTCCGCCGGCTCGCGGCGCTCGACGACGTCGACACGGTGTGCGTCCCGCACGGTGGGCCGATCCGGGGCGGCGCCCGGGAGATCCTGGCGGCGGCGACGCCGGAGCGGGACTGGCGGTGAGGGGGTGGCGGTGAGGGGTTGGGGCGAGTCACCCAAGGTGGCGCGGGGTGTCGGGCCGGTGGCTCGGGACCAGAGGGCCGGTAGGACCCGGTGTGCCGTCCCGCTGCGAACGGTGGCCCGGTCAACTTCCCGGCCTGATAGTGCGGTTGGGGTGCCGCGGAGCCAGTAGGGCCGGTCGCGCCGTATGCCGGACGGTGCCGCCCGGCGGGCCCGGGGCGCGGCATGATCACCGGGGCGGCCGGCCCGTATAACCTCGTGCGCGTGCGGTCCCGGACCGGAGGACACCGGGCCGGGAGCCGGAGGACCGGGACACAGGAGAGAGGCCACGGGCATGCAGCTGCACACCCAGCAATGGGGTACCGGGGAGCGGACCGCGGTGCTGGTCCACGGGATGATGTCCGACCACCGCACCTGGCACCGGGTCGCGCCCGCGCTCGCCGCCCGCGGGTACCGGGTCCTCGCCGTCGACCTGCGCGGCCACGGCCTCAGCCCGCGCGGCCCGTACGGCGCCGAACTTTTCGCCGACGACCTGGTGGAGACCCTGCCGGCCCGGCCCGAGGTGGTCATCGGGCACTCGCTGGGCGGCCTCGCGCTGGCCCTGGCCGTGGAGCGGCTGCAGCCCCGGCGGGCGGTCTACAGCGACCCCGCGTGGTCACTCGGCCGGGTCGGCCAGGCCGTCGACCCGGCCGTGTTCCTCCCCTTCAAGACCGCCGGCCGGGCGATGGTGAAGACCTTCAACCCCCGCTGGGACGAGACCGACGTCGACATCGAGCTGGCCACCCTCGCGCTGTGGGACACCGGCACCGCCCTGGCCCTGTCCGCGGAGCGCCTCCTGGACCGTACGCCGGAGAAGCCGGTCGTCCCCTCGCTGGTCCAGATCGCCGGCCGGGGCTTCCTCTTCTCCGACGCCGCGGCCGCCGACCTGGCCTGCCGCGGCTTCGAGGTCCGTACCGTGCCGGGCGCCGGACACACCATCCACCGCGACGACTTCGACGGCTTCATGGCCGGGCTGGAGGGGTGGATCTGAGCTCCGGCGCCGCCGCCCCGCTGTGCCGCCGGACCAGCAGGCCGCCCAGGGCGGTGCGCCGGTGCAGTACCGCCCGTCCGGCGCGCACCGTGGTGAGCAGGCCGGCGCCGCGCAGCGCGGCGGTGTGGGCGGAGACGGTGGCGTTGCCCACGCCCAGCCGCCGGGCCAGGCCGCTGGTGGTGTGTGCGTCGGCGAGCGCCAGCAGGATGGCCAGCCGGGTCCGCCCGAGCACCTCCGCCAGCGCGCCGTCCGGGCCGTCCGCCCCTCCCGGGGTCAACGGCAGGCCCGGACCGGCCGGGTAGGTCAGGAACAGCGGGCCGTCGGGCGGGTCGGCGATCAGTGGGTGGCCGGTCCAGTGGAAGGTGGGCTGGAGCACCAGACCGCGCCCGCGCAGCTCCCGTTCGCCCGCCGTCCCGGGGCCCGGGCACTCCCACACCTCGCCCTCCAGCCGGCTGCCGGGGACCAGCGCGGTCAGTGCGGCGCCGGTGCCGTGCTCGGCCACGGTCAGGGCATGGCGGGTGAACTCCGCCTGGTGCAGGTCCTGCACCAGCGGCCAGACGGGGCGCAACGCCGTCTCGAACGCCGCCCGTTGGGCGCGCCGCAGCAGCCGCCAGGCGTCGTCGTCCCCCCGGTGCAGACCGCGCACCCACAGCGGGGCCGGGCCCGGCGCTCCCGCGTACACCCGCTCGATCTCGGCGCGGACCAGGGGCGGGTGGCCGGACCGTACGGCGGTGAGCCCCTCCGTCAGGCTGTCGGCGAACACATCGAGGAACGCCGGGGCGGCTGCCCCGGGGACCAGGTCGGCCAGGGGACCGGCCGCGGTCGGCAGCGACCGCAGCAGCTTGCGGCGCCAACGGCCGAATAGCAGGTCGTCGCCGGGGTGGCACATCTGCAGCAGGGCCGTGTTCAGCTCCTGCAAGGGGGCCGGGCGGGGCGCGAGGCGCACCATGGCGAAGTCGGCGGCCGTGAAGCGGATCCGGATCACTGCTGTCCTCCGTCGTGCCCGCCAGCCTTTCGGGCAGGGTCGAAACCCTGGCCGCGCGCGGAGGTGGGCGCCAGCATGCGGGTCATGACCTCTTCGTCCTGCTCCTGTTCGTACGCGTCCTCGTGCACGTGCGTGGGCTTCCCCCATGATGCCGCCGGGGTGGACCGGCGGACCGCCGTCCGGTCGGCGGTGGTGGCCGCCGGGGCGCTGCTCGCCGGCCGGGCCGGCACCGCCCGGGCCGCCTCCCGCCCCTCATCCGCCGCCGGCCTCACCCTGCACCTGCCGCCGCCCACCGGCCCGCACCCGATCGGCGTCACCCCGCTGTACCTGGTCGACCGTGGCCGGCGGGACCCCTGGGACTCCCGGATCCCGGTGCGGGAGCTCATGGCGAGCGTCTTCTACCCGGCCCGCACCGTCCATGGGGTGCCGACGGCGCCGCAGATGACCGAGGGCGCCGCGGCCCGGTTCGCCGCGATCGACACTCGGGTGCACGGCCTCCCGGCCGGCGGGGTCGACTGGGCGGCGACCAGGTCGCATGCGCACGTTGGGGCGCCCGTGGCGGCCGGGCGGTGGCCGGTGCTGCTGTACAGCCCCGGTGGTGGTGACCCGCGCACCCTGGGGACCTCGCTCGCCGAGGAACTCGCCGGCCACGGCCATGTGGTGGTGGCCGTCGATCACCCCGGCGATGCGAGCGAGGTGGAGTTCCCCACCACCACCCCGTACCGGCGCGACCTGTTCCGTACGACCGTCTTCCGCGACGACCCCCGCAAGGACCCGGGGCGTTTCCGCGCCATGATCGACACCCGGATCGCCGATCTCCGCTTCGTACGGGACCAGTTGGCGCTGCTGGCCGAGGGGCGCCCCGCCGACGCGGCCGGCCGCGCCCTGCCGGAGCACCTCGGCCGGGCGCTGGACCTGCGGCGGGTCGGCCTCTACGGCCACTCGGCCGGCGGCACCGCGGTCGCCGAGGCGCTGTACGAGGACCGTCGGTTCGCCGCCGCGGTCAACCTGGAGGGCTACCTGGACCGTCCGGTGTCCGGCGGGGGAGCGGAGCCCTATCCGGTCGCCGCCCACGGGGTGGACCGGCCGCTGCTGCTGCTCGGTTCGCAGCACTTCCTCGGCCCCGGATCCCGGCGGGAGTTGGCGCGTTCCTGGTCGGCGGTGCTCGACCGGTCGCGCGGGTACGCCCATCGGCGGCGGATCGCCCGCACCGCGCACTGGGCGTTCACCGACTACGCCGCGCTGGTGCCGCCGTTGCAGGCCGCCGGGCTGCTGCCGGCCGCGGCCCGCAATGCGCTGGTCGGCACCGCGGGGCCGGCCGAGACGGTGCCCGCGGTGCGCACCAGCGTGCGGGGGTTCTTCGCCCGACACCTTCCGCGGTGCCCGGTCGGCTGACGCACCGCCCGGCTGGCTGACGCACCGCCCGGTCGGCTGACGCACTGCCCAGCCCGGCTGACGCGCCCTCAGGTGTCGCAGTCCAGCAGCGTGGTGCACAGCCCGCAGCGCGCCTGCAACCGGCCCCGGACCGGTACCCGGATCCGCTGGTGGCAGGCGGGACAGGGGAACGACACCCGCAGCGGAGCGGAGCCCTCGGCGGCCTCGAAGACATAGCTGTCGCCCGGGCCCGCCACCCGGCCGGTCCGGCGTGGATCCTGCGCCGCCCGGCGGTCCTTGGCGTACCGGAGCCGGGCGGCCAGGCCGGCACCGGCCAGCGGCGGCCGGCGGGCGTCCCGGCGGGCCCGCGCCGCGCCCGCGGTGTACGCGTCGTACGCCTGCGGGCTGGTGAACCACGGCGAGGGGTCCTCGTCGAAGAACGCGGCCCGCTGGGCCAGGACATAGCCGAACTCCTCCGGCGTCAGATAGCCCAGCTTCTGCGAGAGCGGCCCGTGCTCGCGGTAGGCGTCCAGCAACAGCCAGCCGGCACCGAGGTAGGTGGTGGCGGTGTCGGTGAGGATCTCGTTGTCGTGGGTCCCGGGGAACGACAGGTCCAGGCGGTGCAGGTAGATGTGCATCACCTCGTGGGCCAGCGCGGCGCCGATGTCCTTGCGGTGGCTGCGGAAGCGGTCGTTGAGCTCGATGAAGTACTCCGGCCCCGCGGTGAGCTCGACATTCGCGGCATGCGCCATCTCGCGGAAGGTCACCACCATCCGGGCGTCGGGCAGATGCAGCTGCCGGACCAGCGCCCGGGCGACCCGCTGCGCCCCCAGATGCAGGTCCTCGGCGTCGTCGAAGGCCACATCGACGGGCAGCACACTCGTCCCGAAGGTGCTCACCGTGTCGTACGACAGCCGTTTGAACAGCGCGTGGACGGCCGAACGCACCGTGTCGAGATGGGGGAATCCGTGCTCGATGCCGCTGTCGCCCGTGGTCACCCGGCCCACTCTACGGGCGCCCGGGTTGCTCCGGTATGAGCCGTACCGGGCGGAGGAGCAAGGGAGTTGGCCGGATGCGAACCCTTGCCACTTCCTTTACCCACTCCACATAATCCAAGGGCGCTCCGCGGACTCATCCCCCACTGGGTCCGGACGCTCACGGCGTGCTGCCGCTCTCCACGCAGACCCTGCGGCGGTGACGTCCGGCTTCCGGTGTTGGCATGGGCTCGTCAGCGACGTGCAACCCCCCACGAAAGGAAGCCCGTTGCGCAGCTACCGGAAGCACCTCAAGAGAGCCACCGCAGTCGGCGCGGTCGCCCTGGCCGCCTACAGCCTCCAGGCCGGACCGGCCCTCGCCGCCCCCGCACCGGACCCCTCCGGCTCCGTCCACACCAAGGTCGTCGGCGGCACCAAGGCCGACCAGGGTGAATTCCCCTTCATGGTCCGGCTGTCGATGGGCTGCGGCGGCGCCCTCTACGCCAAGGACATCGTGCTCACCGCGGCGCACTGCGTCGACGGCAGCGGCGACAACACCTCCATCACCGCCACCGCGGGCGTGGCCGACCTGGAGGACTCCGGCGCCGTCAAGGTCAACTCCACCAAGGTCCTCCAGGCCCCCGGCTACAACGGCAAGGGCAAGGACTGGGCCCTGATCAAGCTGGCCAAGCCGATAGACCAGCCCACGCTGAAGATCGCCGAGGACGACAAGCTCAACAACGGCGACTTCACCATCGCCGGCTGGGGCGCCGACAAGGAAGGCGGCGACCAGCAGCGCTACCTCCTCAAGGCGACCGTGCCGTTCGTGGACGACGCCACCTGCAAGAAGGCCTACGGCGACCAGCTGACGCCGGGCGACGAGATCTGCGCCGGCAAGCTCGACACCGGCGGCGTCGACACCTGCCAGGGCGACTCCGGCGGCCCGATGTTCCGCAAGGACGACGGGGGGCAGTGGCTCCAGGTCGGCATCGTCTCCTGGGGCGAGGGCTGCGCACGGCCCGGCAAGCCCGGCGTCTACAGCGAGGTGAGCACCTTCGCCAAGGACATCAAGAAGGCCGCGGGCGAACTGGGCGGCTGACCGCACCTCGTACGGACCGCACCGCGTGCGGACCGCGTGTGGACCGCACTTCGTACGGACCGCGTGCCGCGTGTGGACCGCACTTCGTACGGACCGTCCTCGTACTGACGGCGTCTCCTCCGGAGCGGCGCCAGTGCCAGTACCAGCACCTCGTACCGACCGCACCACCCACGCAGGCGCGGCCCCGGGACACGCTGCCCGGGGCCCCGCTGCGCCGTGTGCCCGTGTGCCCGTGGCCGACGGGCCCCGGTCCCGGCCCTTCGCCCCGGCCTTTCACCCTGGCTCACCCCGGCCCTCGCCCCCGGACCTCGCCCCCGCCCCTTGCCCGGGCCTTTGGTCCCGGCCCTTGGTCCTGCGGGCCCCGGACGTTGGTCCCGCTCCCGCCGGGGTCCAAGCTCCTGCGCCCGTCCGGCCCTTGTGCCGCCGGTCATGGCCCTACGGCCTCTGGGCGGCCCGCCGTCCGCTGCCTAGCGTGAACGGCATGTCCTCCGCGCCCCGCACCAGGCCGCCGAAGCCCGACCGCGACCACCGCACGACGGTCCTGGCCGCCCTGGTCCTCGCCGCCTCCGCCGCGGCCCTCGCCTATGTGCTGCTCGGTGGCCACCACGACCCCGTCGAGACGGCCGCGGAGCCCCCTCGACCCCAGGCCCCGGCGTAGGGCGGTTCGTTCGGGAACCGCCCGCAAGCACGCGGCGGACGCCACCGCGGTACGGATCACCCTGCGGGCGGTGTGCGGGGGAGTGGAACTGCGGATCGCCAACGACGGCGGCGTCCCGGCCTGGACCGGACCGGCCCCCGCGGGTCGACGGAGCCCGCCGGTCCAAGGAGCCCGCCGGTCGACCGGCCCCGCCGGTCCACGGGCCCGCCGGTCCACGGGCCCGCCGGTCCACGGCCCCCGCCGGTCGACGGGGCCCGCCGTAAAAGCCCGCATAACCCCCGTGCACGGCCCGCCGGGAGTACGGCAGCATGGCTCCATGCCCCCACTGCAGCGCGACGAGGCGCAGAACCGAGCCCGGCTGATCGACGTCCACCGCTACACCGTCGAACTCGACCTCACCCAAGGCGACGAGCGGTTCGGCTCGCACACGGTCATCCGCTTCACCGCCCGCACCGCCGGCGACACCTTCGTCGAGCTCAAGCCCGCCGAGTTGCACTCTGCCACCCTCGACGGCCGGCGGCTCGACCCGGCGACGCTCGACGGCAACCGCCTCCCGCTGACCGGCCTCGCCCCCGGCGACCACGAACTGTGCCTCGACGCCACCATGCGCTACTCCCGCACCGGCGAGGGCATGCACCGCTTCACCGACCCCGCCGACGACGAGAGCTACGTCTACACCCAGCTGTTCATGGAGGACATCCAGCGCGTCTTCCCCGCCTTCGACCAGCCCGACCTCAAGGCCGTCTTCGAGGTCTCCGTCCGGGCCCCCGAAGACTGGACCGTCCTGGCCAACGGCCGCACCGAGCAGCTGGGCGACGGCCGTTGGCGGGCCGCCCCCACCCCGCTGATCTCCACCTACCTCGTCGCCGTCGCCGCCGGCCCCTGGCACTCGGTCCGCACCGAGCACGCCGGCCTGCCCTTCGGCATCCACTGCCGCCGCTCCCTGGCGTCCCACCTCGACGCGGACGCCGAGGAGATCCTCGACCTCACCCGCCGCTGCTTCGACCGCTACCACGAGATCTTCACCGAGCCCTACCCCTTCGACTCCTACGACCAGGCCTTCGTCCCCGAGTTCAACGCCGGCGCCATGGAGAACCCCGGCCTGGTCACCTTCCGCGACGAGTTCGTCTACCGCTCCGCCGTCACCGACACCGAGCGCCAGACCCGCGGCATGGTCATCGCCCACGAAATGGCCCATATGTGGTTCGGCGACCTGGTCACCCTCCAGTGGTGGGACGACATCTGGCTCAACGAGTCCTTCGCCGAGTACATGGGCTACCAGGTGCTGTCCGAGGCGACCCGCTTCACCGACACCTGGACCGACTTCGCCGTCGCCCGCAAGGGCTGGGGCTACGACGCCGACCAGCGCCCCTCCACCCACCCCGTCGCCCCCGCCCCCGACGACGTCCCCGACACCGACTCGGCCCTCCTCAACTTCGACGGCATCTCCTACGCCAAGGGCGCCTCCGCCCTGCGCCAACTCGTCGCCTGGATGGGCACCGAGGACTTCCTCACCGGCATCAACGCGCACTTCGCCCGGCACCGCTTCGGCAACGCCACCCTCGCCGACTTCATCGACTCCCTCGCCGGCGCCACCGACCGCGACGTCCACGGATGGGCCGAACGCTGGCTGCGCACCACCGGCGTCGACACCCTCACCCCCGTCGTCGAAGACCGCGACGACCACTGGAGCCTCACCGTCGAACAGACCGGAAGCGGCGACGGCACCCGCCCGCACCGCCTCACCGCCGGCCTCTACGACCACGACCCGCACACCCCCGGCCGCCTCGTCCCCCGCCCGCCGCTCTCCCTCGACGTGCCCGACGACACCCGCCACACCGCCGACGGCCGCCGCCCCGCCCTGCTCCTCCTCAACGACCAGGACCTCACCTACGCCAAGGTCCGCCTGGACGCGGGCTCCTGGGACACCGCCCTGGCCACCCTCTCCGGCCTCCCCGACCCGCTCACCCGCGCCGTGGTGTGGAACGCCGCCCGCGACATGGTCCGCGACGGTGAACTGCCGCCCACCGCCTACCTCGACGCGGCCCGCGCCCACCTCCCGCACGAGACCGACCTCGCCCTGCTCCAGGGCGTCCTCGCCTTCGCCCGCACCCAGATCGCCGACCGTTACCTGCCGGCACCCCAGCGCCACCAGGCGCTGACCACCCTCACCGCGCTCAGCCGCGAGATACTCCGGCGCACCGAAGGACCCGAGAACGGCAACCAGGCCGGGCTGCGGCTCACCGCCGTACGCGCCTTCATCGACAGCGCCACCTCCCCCGAGGGCATCCAGGACTGGCTCGACGACGGCAGCGTCCCCGGCGGCCCGCACCTCGACCCCGAACTCCGCTGGCGCATCCTCGGCCGGCTCGCCACCCTCGGCGCCACCCCCCTCGACGCCCTCCGCGCGGCCATCGACGCCGAACTCGCCCGCGACCCCAGCGCCACCGGTCGCGAAGGCGCCGCCCGCTGCCGCGCCGCGCTTCCCGACCCGGAGGCCAAGGAGGCCGCCTGGGAAGCGCTGTTCCGCACCGACGAGCACACCGCCCTGTCCAACTACCTCTTCACGGCCACCGCCGCCGGCTTCTGGGCACCCGAACACCCCGACCTGCTCCGCCCCTACGTCGCCCGCTACTTCCAGGAGGCCCCCGCGCTCGCCGCGGCCCGCGGCGCCGCCCTCGCCGACGCCGCCGGCCGCTACGCCTTCCCCGCCGCCCTCGTCGAGGAGGACACCCTCCGCCGCGGCGAGACCTGCCTCGCCGACGGCGCGCCCACGCCCGCCCTGCGCCGCAAGCTCATCGACCAACTCGACGATCTGCGGCGGGCGTTGACGGTACGGGCCGCGGCCGGCGCGCGGTAGCGCGGGCGCGGTGGACGGTGCCGCCGGCCGGCCGCCGGCGGCACCCGAACACCTGCGGTACACCCGTACCACCTTCGGGTGGTATGACTGCATGCAGTGGATACGGTGCGTACAGGGAAAGTAACTTAGGGCTGCCTCACGTCTCGTCCGCAAGGGAACTCCCTGCGGCCCGGCCCGCACTCCCTGACAGAAGAGCACCCGATGTCCGTGCCCCCTGCCGGCACCGCCCTCGCAGGCGGCACCCACGGCCCCCGCGCACTCCGCCCCCTCCTCGACACCGTCCTCGACGCCCTCACCACCGGTGCCGAGGACCGCGCCGGCCCCCTCCCGCCGGGCGGCCCCGAGGCCGTCGCCCGCGCCGTACGCGACGCCTGCCACCCCCTCCTCCCCGAACACGGCACCGGCCCGCACGCCGCCCTGCGCACCCTCGTCCACACCCTCGCCGCCGGCGCCGCCGACCCCGCCGACCCGCACTGCGCCGCCCACCTGCACTGCCCCCCACTGGCCCTGGCCACCGCCGCCGACCTCGCCGCAACCGCCCTCAACCCGTCCCTGGACTCCTGGGACCAGGCCCCCGCCGCCTCCGCCCTGGAAGCCCTCACCGGCCACGCCCTCGCCGCGCTGGTCTACCCGCACGCCCCCGCCCCCGACGCCCTGGTCACCACCGGCGGCACCGAATCCAACCAACTGGGCATCCTCCTCGCCCGCGAGGCCGCCGCCCACCACCCGGGGACCGGCCCCCTCCAGATCGTCTGCGGTGCCAATGCCCACCACTCCCTGCACCGCTCCGCCTGGCTCCTCGGCCTCCCCGAACCCGTCACCCTCCCCACCCCCAACGGCATCCTCACCCCCGACACCGTCCACACCTGCCTGGCCAACCTCGCCGGCCACACCGGCCCCGTGCTCCTCGCCGCCACCGCGGGCACCACCGACGCCGGCGCCATCGACCCCCTCCCGGCCCTCGCCGACGTGGCCGACCGGCACGGCGCCCGCCTCCACATCGACGCCGCCTACGGCGGACCGCTGCTCTTCAGCGACACCCACCGGGCCGCCCTCGACGGCCTCTCCCGCGCCCACACCGTCGCCCTCGACCTGCACAAACTCGGCTGGCAACCGGTTGCCGCCGGCCTACTGGCCGTCCCCGACCCCGCCACCCTCGCCCCGCTCGCCCACCAGGCCGACTACCTCAACGCCGACGACGACACCGAAGCCGGCCTCCCCGACCTGCTCAGCCGCTCCCTGCGCACCACCCGCCGCCCCGACGTCCTCAAGATCGCCGTCACCCTCAAGGCCCTCGGCCGCCACGGCCTCGGCGACCTCGTCGACCGCACCCTCGCCGCCGCCCAGACCCTCGCCGACCTCATCGAGGCCCACCCCCGCTACCAACTCCACTCCCGCCCCACCCTCAGCACCGTCCTCTTCCGCCCCGTCGGAGCCGACGACACCGCCCTCGCCGCCATCCGCCGCACCCTCCTCATCGACGGCCGGGCCGTCCTCGGCCGGGCCACCACCCCCACCGGCCTCTGGCTCAAAGCCACCCTCCTCAACCCCCACACCCAACCCGGAGACCTCAGCACCCTCCTCACACTCGTGGAAGGCCACACGCCCCGATGAGCACCGCCGCCGAAACCGCCCCCACCGCCGACCCCACCACCCCCGGCACCCCGCTCGACCTCGCCGGCATCGGCATCGGACCCTTCAACCTCTCCCTCGCCGCCCTCGCCCACCCCCTCACCGGCCTCCGCTGCGCCTTCTACGACCAGCGCCCCGCCTTCCACTGGCACCCCGGCCTCCTCATCGACGGCGCCACCCTCCAAGTCCCCTTCCTCGCCGACCTCGTCACCCTCGCCGACCCCGCCAGCCCCTGGAGCTTCCTCAACTACCTCAAGACCCGCGAACGCCTCTTCCCCTTCTACTTCGCCGAGCGCTTCCACATCCAGCGCACCGAGTACGACGCCTACTGCCGCTGGGTCAGCGAAAACCTCCCCGGCCTCCACTTCGGCCACCAGATCGACGCTGCCCGCTGGAACCCCGAACACGAAGTCTTCGAGATCGACTACACCCAGCTCGCCCCCGACGGCGAAGCCCAGGCCCTCGGCCGCACCTACGCCCGCAACCTCGTCCTCGGCATCGGCACCGCCCCCCACATCCCCGTCCCGCTGCGCCCCCTCGCCGACGCCCCCGCCGTCCCCGTCCTGCACTCCGCCGACTACCTCGACCACCGCGACAGTCTGCTCGCCGCCGGCCACCTCACGGTCATCGGCGCCGGCCAGTCCGGCGCCGAGATCTTCCTCGACCAGCTCCGCGCCCGCCCCACCGGCGCCGAAGGCCTCCACTGGCTCGCCCGCAGCCCCGCCTTCGCCCCCATGGAGTACAGCAAACTCGGCCTCGAACACTTCACCCCCGACTACACCCGCTACTTCCACGCCCTCCCCGAACGCGTCCGCGACGCACTCGTCCCCGCCCAGTGGCAGCTCCACAAGGGCATCGACCACGACACCCTCGCCGCCATCCACGACGAGCTCTACCGCCGCACCCTCGACGGCGGCTGGCCCGACGCCACCCTCACCCCAGGGGTCTCCGTCCGCACCGCCGGCCGCGTCGGCACCACCAAGGTCGAACTCCACCTGGACCACATCCAGCAGGGCACCCGCTCCCGCCTCACCACCGACGCCGTCGTCCTCGCCACCGGCTACCGCGAACGCCGGATGGACACCCTCCTCGCCGCCCTCGACCCCTACGTACGCCGTGACGCCGCCGAACGCCCCCGCATCGACGCCGACCACCGCATCGTCCTGGACCCCGCCGTCACCGGCTCCCTCTACGTCCAGAACGCCGAGACCCACACCCACGGTGTGGGCACCCCCGACCTCGGCCTCGCCGCCTGGCGCAGCGCCACCATCCTCAACTCCCTGACCGGCACCACCTCTTACCCCCTCCCCGAACGCACCGCCTTCACCACCTTCGGCCTCACCACACCCCCCACCGCCCGCCCCGGCACCGTCCCCCGCCCCGGCTCGACCCTCGTCCCCCGCCACTGACGAGAACGGCGGCGCTGCGGAGAACGGCGGCGCTGGCAAGGATGGCGCCACTGCCGAGAACGGCGCCCCTGCCGAGAGCAGCGCCCCTGCCGAGAACGGCGGCGCCGCCTCCCGCACCGCCGCCGTCCCGCCCCACCCGCCGGCTCGAAGCGGGCACACACGCCAGGTCAGCACGCCAGGCCAGCGCACCAGCCCAGCGCACCAGGTCAGAACACCGGCGCCCCGTCCCGCGTCAGCCGCCAGTCCACCGAAGCGAACTCCGCCGGATCGATCTCCTTCTTCTGCTGCACCCACCCGATGATCAGGTTCCGTATCTCGTCCGACGCCGACCACACCTGCTGCGTCGCCGCCACATGCGGGAAATTGCCGCCACCGCTCGCCCGGTAGTTGTTCACCGCCAGCACGAACCGCGCCGCATCGTCCACCGGCTTGCCCCCGAACATCAGCTTCCCGATCCGCCGGCCGGCCGGCTGGGCGATGTCGATCTCGTACGACACCCCCCGCACCGCGTCATAGTTGTAGTCCGGAATGCCGTCCGCATTCGTGATCTTCGACGGATCCACCGGACCCCCGGCCGGCGTCCGCACGTAATAGCGCGCCGAGAACTCCAGGTAGTCCCGCAGCTGCGCCCCCGTCAACACCCGCGCCTCCAAGGTGTTGTCGAACGGGTAGAGCGCCGCCATCGCCCGGATCGTCACATCCCCCTCCGGAACCTGCGCCGTCCGCGAGAAGCACGACGCCTGCGACAGCACCGGCAACGACGCATGCTCCGAACCCGCCAGCGCCGCCCGCACCACCTCCGCCTGCACCCAGGAGATGAAGTCCAACACCGGGGTGTCCTGCACCGGCGCCCGCTCCGCCGTCATCGCCGCCTTCGACCGGCCGATCACCCGGTTCACATACGCCACGACCTTCCGGTGCTCGGCCCGCAGCAGATCCGTGATCCGCGGATCCTCCGGCACCGCGTTCGCATTCAGCACCCGCGCACCGACCCCGGCCACCTCCCAGCCGCCCCGGTGCCACTCCACCGCCACATCGAAGACCGTCAGCCGCTGCCCCCACTTCAACGGCTCCGAGAGCACCACCTCCCGGCCGGTCGCCTTGTTCACCACCCGCCGCTCGGGAACCTCCACATGGGCATGCCCCACCAGCACCGCATCGATCCCCGGCACCTGCTCCGCCACCAGCGCCGCCGCATTCTCCACATACGGCAGCTGGTCCCCGTACGACGACGTTCCGCTCATCCCCGAATGCGCCGCCACCAGCACCACATCGGCGCCCATCGACCGCAGCTTCGGCACCCACTTCGCGGCCTGTTCCACCAACCCCGGAAACGCCAGCTTCCCCTGCACATGCGCCCGGTCCCACAGCGCGATCCCCGGATTCGTCAGCCCCAGCACCGCCACCTTCACCTCGCGCCCGTGCGGCGAGCGCAGCCGCTTCATCGCGTACGGACGGAATGCCGGCCGCAGCGTTTTCGCATCCACCGCATTCGCCCCCAGCAGCGGGAAATCACAGCTCTCCTCGAACTTCCGCAGCACCGGAATCCCGTAATTGAACTCGTGATTCCCCAGCGCCGCCGCGTCATAGCCGATCGCATTCATCGCCCGAGCCATCGGATGCACCGGGCCGTGCGGATCCGTGATGGGATCCACCTTCGCGTAGTAGTACGCCAGCTGTGTCCCCTGAATCGTGTCGCCCGCATCGATCAGCAGGGTGTTGCGCCGGCCCTTCGCCCGCCGTACCGCCGACACCAGCGTCGAGATCTTCGCCAGCCCCACGTCGTTGTGCGCCGGATCGTCGAACTCGGCGTCCGTGGTGTAGTCCCAGTTGAAGACGTTGCCGTGCAGATCCGTCGTGCCCATGACGCTGAAGGAGTACCGCTCCGGCCGGTGGCCGTGCCCCCGCCCGTTCCGCGAGCCCGCCTCCTCCGCCTGCGCCGCCGGAGCCCCGGCCAGCGCCATCCCGGCTCCCGTCACCACGGAACCCCCCACGAACGACCTGCGGTCGAGCGCCATACCAACTCCCTTGTCCCTGGGCCGACAAGCCTCACCGCATCCACGGCAACGCGCGTAGATTCTGGCGCAGCCGCCCCTCGCGCAACACCCCCCACGCCCACCGGCCCGAACACCCACCCCGCCCCACCCCGATGTGCGACCCTTCGGCCACCCACCTCCCCAAGGAGCGACCCATGACCGACCCCACCGACCCCACCGCCCCCGCCACTCCCGACGGCACCCCCGACCTGCCGTACGGCACGCCCGACGCCCCCCGTCTGGCCGTACGCGGCGAGGCCCGCCTCGAAGTCGACCCCGAGATCGCCCGGATCGCCCTCACCGTCAGTGCCCGCGGCACCGACCGCAGCACCGCCCTGGCCGATCTCACCCGCCGCAACGAACACGCCCTCACCCTCCTCAAGAGCTACGGAGACGCCATCGAACAACTGGAAACCGGCTCCTTCAGCCTCACCCCCGAACTCACCGAAAAGGGCCGCCACGAACGCGTCCGCGCCTACCACGGACGCGTCACCCACACCGCCACCCTCAACGACTTCACCACCCTCGGTGAGCTCACCACCCGCCTCGCCGACCTCGACCTCACCAGCGTCGACGGCCCCTGGTGGGCCCTCCGCCCCGACTCGCCCGCCCACCGCGCCGCCCGCACCCAGGCCGTACACGAGGCCGTCCAGCGCGCCCGCGAATACGCCGAAGCGGTCGGTGCCCGCCTCGACGCCCTCCTGGAGATCGCCGACCTCGGCGCCGAGAACGGCACCCCCGCCCAGACCCGCAGCATGCGGGGCTTCGCCGGATACGGCAGCGCCGCCGTCCAGGAATCCGCCCCCGCCCTCGACCTCGAACCCCAGCGCCAGACCGTCTACGCCAGCGTCAACGCACGCTTTACGATGACCCGTCCCGCGCTCTGAGGTGCGTCCATGCGGGGGCGGAATTCCGCTCATCGGAGCGCCCTCGCGCGCATTCCATTAGTTGTCAACAGCCTTTCATCAAGCGCTCGTTGAGCGGCCATCGCGCCACAGTCACCTACTGCCGGGTACGGCATAGAGTCGCAGCATGCGCCGAGCAAAGATCGTCTGCACTCTCGGGCCCGCCACCGACTCGTACGAGCAGATCAAAGCCCTCGTCGAGGCCGGAATGGACGTCGCCCGCTTCAACCTCAGCCATGGCACCTATGCCGACCACGAAATGCGGTTCGACTGGGTGCGCAAGGCCTCCGAGGAGATCGGCCGCAGCGTCGGTGTCCTCGCCGACCTTCAAGGTCCGAAGATTCGCCTGGGCCGATTCCGCGAAGGTCCCGTACTTCTCGAACGCAACGACGAGTTCACCCTCACCGTCGAACCGTCCGTCGAAGGCGACCGCCACCTCTGCGGCACCACCTACGACGGCCTGGCCGCCGACGTCACCACCGGCGAACGCATCCTGGTCGACGACGGCAAGGTCACCCTGGAGGTCACCGGCGTCGACGGCCCCCGCGTCCGCACCAAGGTCATCGAGGGCGGCATGGTCTCCGACCACAAGGGCCTCAACCTCCCCGGCGTCGCCGTCTCCGTCCCGGCCCTCTCCGTGAAGGACGAGGCCGACCTCCGCTGGGCCCTGCGCTACGGCGCCGACGTCATCGCCCTCTCCTTCGTTCGCAGCGGCCGCGACATCGACGACGTGCACCGCATCATGCGCGAGGAGGACCGCCTCCTCCCCGTCATCGCCAAGATCGAAAAGCCGCAGGCCGTCGAGAACATCCACGACATCGTCGCCGCCTTCGACGGCATCATGGTCGCCCGCGGCGACCTCGGCGTCGAAATGCCCCTGGAAACCGTGCCGATCGTCCAGAAGCGCGCCATCAAGCTCGCCAAGCGCAACGCCAAGCCGGTCATCGTGGCCACCCAGATGCTCGACTCGATGATCGACAACTCCCGGCCCACCCGCGCCGAGGCCTCCGACGTCGCCAATGCCGTGATCGACGGCACCGACGCCGTGATGCTCTCCGGCGAGACCAGCGTCGGCAAGTACCCCACCGAGACCGTCCGGACCATGAGCCGCATCGTCGAGGCCGCCGAGGAGGACATCCTCGCCAAGGGCCTCCCGCCGCTCACCGAGACCAGCAAGCCCCGCACCCAGGGCGGTGCCGTGGCGCGCGCCGCCGCCGAGATGGGCGACTTCCTCGGCGCGAAGTTCCTCGTCGCCTTCACTCAGTCCGGCGACACCGTCCGCCGCCTGTCCCGCTACCGCTCGCCCATCCCGCTGCTCGCCTTCACCCCCGACACCGCCACCCGCTCCCAGCTCAACCTCACCTGGGGCGTGGAGACCTTCCTGGGCCCGACCGTCAACTCCACCGACGAGATGGTCGCCCAGGTCGACGAGCAGCTCCTCGCCCTCGGCCGCTGCCAGAAGGGCGACGTCGTCATCATCACGGCCGGCTCCCCGCCCGGAGTCCCCGGCTCCACCAACCTCGTCCGCGTCCACCACATCGGCGAGGACGACTCCCCGAAGTAGCCCCACCCGCACCGCGATTCCGCTGGGCCGAGGTACTTGACTGCCGTCCCCGTCAGTACTTCGGCCCGATGTGTCGGTCCATGAGGGCGACGGAGGCTTTGCGGGCTACGGAGATGTTGAACGGGTCGCTGCCGCGGGCGAGGACGGTCCATTCGACGCCGACCTTCGTGAGGGTGTCCGAGAAGAGTCGCCGGATGTCATCGGACTTGTTGGTGAAGAAGTACCGCGGATACTCGTAGCGTTTGCGCTTGCCACCCACCATCCTGGTCGTCCAGTTGGTGATGCGGCAGCCGTCGGAGTGGATGAGGCCGCGGAGGAACTCCCAGGGGTGTGCGTCCACGATCCGCTGCTGCCAGGGCTCCAGGACGATCGGCCGCTCGTGTTTCTTGCCGGGGCCGTGCTGCGGGAACATGCACCATAAGTGCTTCGAGTAGAGCTTCACGTTGTGGCAGCCGGGCCTGCAGACCCGGCACACGGAATTGTCCGGGAAGACCGCGCGCATGGCGGCTTCGCAGGCATCCATGAGGCCCGGCCAGCCGTCACCGCACGTGATCATGAGACTCGGCACGCGGTGCGTCGAGTACTGGATGATGTGGCCGTCGCCGAGGTAGAGGGCCAGGAGATAGGAGTACGCCGACTCATCGAGCGTGCGCCCATCACAGCGTGGGCATTTCGGGTTGTGGGCGCCTGGGCACTCTCCGCGTTCGGCGCGGTCCCTATGTCGCCAATAGCCGATGGTGCCGAGGGGGATGCCCAACGCGCGGGCAACATCCGCGTTCCTTGCCCCCGCGCGGAGCTGGGCGATCGCCTTGTGGCGCACGTCTGTGCCGTGGAAGTCCATGACATCACTGTGCGTGACGCATCGCGAGGGCGGGGGGAAAGTGCGTGCGAACCACGCGAAGGTGCAATTCCGCTTTTTGAAGGTGCCCGGTGTGGGATTCGAACCCACATGCCCAAGGGCACGGCTGTTTGAGAGCCGCGTGTCTGACCAGTTCCACCAACCGGGCCGGTTGCGAGAGACACCCTACCGTGTGCATCCCGATGGCCGCCTCTAGGTAGGCTGCAATGGCACCACCTGCCTGGAATGAGGAGTCCCGTGAGCGCCGCCGAGCCCGAGCAGCCCGTCGCCGATGACGATCAGTCGCACGTCCCGCCGCTGACCACGCGCGTCGTGATCGCGGAGGACGAGGCCCTCATCCGTCTCGACCTCAAAGAGATGCTGGAGGAGGAGGGCTACACCGTCGTCGGTGAAGCCGGGGATGGGCAGACCGCCGTGGAGTTGGCCCGTGAGCACCGGCCCGACCTGGTGATCCTGGATGTGAAGATGCCGGTTCTGGACGGCATCTCGGCGGCCGAGAAGATTGCCGAGGAGAGCATCGCGCCGGTGCTGATGCTGACCGCGTTCTCGCAGCGCGAGCTGGTGGAGCGGGCGCGGGACGCGGGGGCGATGGCCTATCTGGTGAAGCCGTTCTCCAAGAGCGATGTGGTGCCGGCGATCGAGATGGCGGTGAGCCGGTTCACCGAGCTGAAGACGCTGGAGCAGGAGGTCGCCGACCTCACCCAGCGGCTGGAGACGCGGAAGCTGGTGGACCGTGCGAAGAGCATTCTGCAGACGCAGTACGGGCTGACCGAGCCGGCCGCGTTCCGGTGGATCCAGAAGACGTCGATGGACCGCCGGCTGTCGATGCAGCAGGTCGCCGAGGCGGTCATCCAGGACGCCGAGGAGAAGAAGCAGCAGAAGAAGGACTGAAGCAGAAGGACTGACTGCCGTCGTCCGCGTGTGCGCGGCCCCGCACCGGTGTCCGGTGCGGGGCCGCCGTGCTGTGCGGGGGCGGTGGTGCGGGCGCCGCGCGTGGTTCAGTCCTCGCCGAGGTAGGCCTTCCGGACGGATTCGTCGTGGAGGAGGGACTGGCCGCTGCCGGAGAGGGAGATGCGGCCGATCTCCATGACGTGGGCCTGGTCGGCGAGGGAGAGTGCGGCCTGGGCGTTCTGTTCTACGAGGAGGATGGTGGTGCCCTGGGAGCGGAGCTCCCGGATGGTCTCCATGATCTTCTGCATCATGATCGGCGAGAGGCCCATGGAGGGCTCGTCGAGCATCAGCAGCTTGGGGCGGGACATCAGGGCGCGGCCCATGGCGAGCATCTGCTGTTCGCCGCCGGAGAGGGTTCCGGAGGCTTGTTTGCTGCGCTGGCCGAGGATGGGGAAGAGGTCGTAAACGCGTTGGATGTCGGCCTCGATGCCGGCGGCGTCCTTGCGGAGGAAGGCGCCGAGCTTGAGGTTCTCGGCGATGGTGAGGCGGGGGAAGAGGCGGCGGCCCTCGGGGGAGTGGGCCAGCCCCCGTTCGACGATCTTGTGCGCGGGGACGCCGTTGAGGGGTATTCCGTCGAAGGTGATGGTGCCGGCGAGCGGCTTGAGGAGGCCGGAGAGGGTGCGCAGGGTGGTGGTCTTGCCGGCGCCGTTGGTGCCGATGAGGGTGACTGCCTGGCCCGCTTCGACGGAGAAGGAGATGCCCTTGACGGCTTCGATCTTGCCGTAGGCGACGCGGAGGTCCTTGACCTCGAGCAGTGCGGTCATGGGGTGTCTCCGGTCTGTGCGGTGTCTCCGGCCGGTCCGGTGTCGGGGCGTGGGGCGGAGGCACGCGGTGGTTCGGCTTCCCCGGTGCCGGTGTCGCCGGTCTCCGTGGGGGCTTCCGCGGCGGCTTCCGGTGCGGGGGCGTCGTCGAGGGGCGTTCCGAGGTAGGCGGCGATGACGCGTTCGTCGGCCTGGACGATGTCGGCGGTGCCTTCGATGAGTTTCTGGCCCTGGACGAGGACGGCGACGCGGTCGCAGAGATTGAAGATGAAGCGCATGTCGTGCTCGATGACGAGTACGGCGGTGCCCTGGTCCCGGATCGCGAGGACGAGGTCCTGGGTGGCGCGGGTCTCCTGGGGGTTCATGCCGGCGGTGGGTTCGTCCAGGAGCAGCAGGCCGGGCTCGCTGGCGAGGGCGCGGGCGATTTCGAGCTTGCGCTGTTCGCCGTAGGGGAGGTTGCGGGCGAGGTGGTCGCGTTTGTGGGCCAGGCCGGTGAACTCCAGGAGTTCCATGGCGCGTTCCTCGCTGGTGCGCTCGGCCTTTTTGAAGCCGGGGCCGCGCAGCAGGGCGGACCAGAGGCCTTCCTTGGTGCGGGTGTGCCGTCCGACGAGGACGTTTTCCAGGACCGTCATATTGGCGAAGAGGCGGATGTTCTGGAAGGTGCGGGCGATGCCGGCTTGGGTGACGAGGTGGGGTTTGCGGGAGAGGCGGGTGCCTCGGTAGCTGACGGCCCCTTCGGTGGGGACGTAGAGCCCGGTGAGGCAGTTGAAGAAGGTGGTTTTGCCGGCGCCGTTGGGGCCGATGAGGCCGACGATTTCGCCGGTGTTGACGGTGAGGTCGACGCCCCGTACGGCGGTGAGGCCGCCGAAGCGCATGGTGACGCCGTCGGCGCGCAGGATGCTGCCGTTGCCGGCGGCGGCGCTGTCAGTGGCGGGTGCGAGGGTGGGTGGTGTGGTCATGGTCGTCACGCCTTTGCCTTGGTGACGCCGGTGATCGCGGCCGTGTCCGGGAGGCGTTGATCGGGCACGTCGAGCTGGCCGGTCTCGTGGAATTCGAGCTGCTTGCGGCGGTCGGGGATGAGGCCTTCGGGCCGGAAGCGCATGAGGAGGACGAGGGCGATGCCGAAGAGGAGGAGCTGGTAGTCCTGGAGGAAGTCCAGCTTGGCGGGGATGAGGAAGAGCAGTGCGGCGCCGACGAGCGGGCCGCTGAGGGTGCCCATGCCGCCGAGGATGACGGCGGCCAGGAGGAAGGCGGAGTTGGGGGGCTGGGGTCCGGCGAACTGGAACTGCTCGGGGGTGGCGGTGGTGACGACGTGGGCGTGGACGGTGCCGGCGAGTCCGGCCAGTGAGGCGCCGAGTGCGAAGGCCAGCAGGCGCAGCCGGAAGCTGTTGATGCCCATGGCGATGGCGGCGGTCTCGTCCTCGCGGATGGCGATCCAGGCGCGGCCGATGCGGGAGGCGGCGGCGCGCCGGAAGACCAGGACGACGAAGGCGGTCACGAGGATCATCAGCAGGTAGTAGTTGCCGTAGGTGGCGACGGGGATGCCGAGGATGTCGTGGGGTTCGCCGAAGTTGAACCCGAAGATTTCGAGGTTGGGGATGTTGGGGATGCCCATGGCGCCGTTGGTGACGTCGGGGCCGGTGGTGCCGTTGAGGTTGAGCATGGCGATGCGGAAGATCTCACCGAAGCCGAGGGTGACGATGGCCAGGTAGTCGCCGCGGAGCCGGAGGGTGGGGGCGCCGATGAGGACGCCGAAGACGAGGGAGGCCGCGGCTCCGGTGAGCAGGGCCGCCCAGAAGGGGAAGTGGAGTCCGAGGGCGGACTCGGGGGAGCCGGAGACCAGGGCTGCGGCGTAGGCGCCGACGCCGAGGAAGGCGACGTATCCGAGGTCGAGGAGTCCGGCGAGGCCGACGACGACGTTGAGGCCCAGGGCGACGGTGGCGAAGATCAGGATGTTGGCCCCGATGATCGTGTACTGGTCGGTGTCCTGGGTGAAGGGGAAGGAGGCGGCGGCGGCGAAGGCCGCGCCGAGGGTGACGCCGCGGTGGGCGGTGGTGAGCTGGGTGATCCGGGCGATCAGGCCGGCCCGGTTGAGGGCGGGGACGGCGAGCAGGACGAAGATCAGGTAGCCGACGAACGGGGCGCCGTCGTCGGTGTCGATGCCGTAGGTGAAGGCGAGCAGTCCGGTGGCGAAGGCCGCGGCGATGATCAGGATCTCGGCCCAGGAGGGGAGTTCGCGGCTGCGGCGCCGTACGGGGCTGGCGGCGAGGGTGGCGGTGAAGCGCTGCCAGGGGGTGCCGGCCGGGGTGGTTTCCGGCTGGTCGGGGGGCAGCGCGAGCGCGCCCAGGAGGGTGACCAGGGCGGCGATGCCGGCGACGGCGCCGCCGGGTTCGAGGTTGACCAGGCCGCCGAGCTGGACGGCGATGGCGCCGAGGGTGAACCAGGTGGCGGCGAAGGTGCCGAGGGCGGCCAGCAGGGTGGGGGCGTTGCGCCCCGCGGGGGTGAGCCAGCGCAGTCCGCGCAGGCCGAGGGCGGAGACGGCGAAGAGGAGGGTGAGCAGGCCGCCGGCGAGGGTGACGATCTGGAGGCCGGCCGGGGAGCCGTAGTAGGTGAGGTCGCCGGGGAAGTCGCTGCTCCAGGTCCAGGCGAGGCCGGTGCTGACGGCGGTGGCGAGGGCGCCGGCGGCGGTGGTGATCCGGGCGGCGCGTTCGGGGAGGGGGAGCAGGCCGCGGCGGGCGGGCGCTGTGGTGGTGTGGGTGGTCATCGGTATCACGCCCGATCCGCGACGCGTTCGCCCAGCAGGCCTTGTGGCCGCAGGAGGAGTACGAGGATGAGGAGCACGAAGGCCCAGACGTCCTTCCAGGCCCCGCCGCCGAACTGCTGCATGCCGGGGATCTCTTCGATGTAGGCGGTGGCGAGGGCTTCGGCGATGCCGAGGACGACGCCGCCCAGCATGGCGCCGTAGATGTTGCCGATGCCGCCGAGGACGGCCGCGGTGAAGGCCTTGAGGCCCATGATGAAGCCCATCCGGAACTGGACCTCGCCGGTGCGCAGTCCGTAGGCCACGGCGGCGACGCCGGCGAAGGCGGCGCCGATGGCGAAGGCCAGGACGATGATGCGGTCGGTGTTGATGCCCATGAGCCGGGCGGTGTCGGGGTCCTGGGCGGTGGCCTGCATGGCGCGGCCGCTGCGGGTCTTGGCGACGAAGAAGCCGAGGGCGATCATGCAGGCCGGGGCGGCGATCAGGACGAAGAGGTCGCCGCGCTGGACGGTGGCGCCGAGGATCTCGAAGGCGTGCCCCTTGAACTGCGGGAAGACCCGGGCCTGTTTGCCGTCGGGGTACCACTTCCAGACGGCTTGCTGGAGAGCGATGGACAGGCCGATGGCGGTGATGAGGGGGGCGAGGCGCGGTGCGCCCCGCAGCGGGCGATAGGCGAATCGTTCCGCCGCGATGCCGACGAGGACGGATACGACGATGCCGCCGAGGAGCATGACCGGCAGGGCGAGGGCGAGAGAGGTGCCGGCGGGCAGGGCCAGGTAGACGCTGAGCGCTCCGAAGCCGCCGACCATGAAGATCTCGCCGTGGGCGAAGTTGATGAGCTGGACGATTCCGTAGACCATCGTGTAGCCGATCGCGATGAGACCGTACATCGCGCCGAGGATGAGTCCGTTGGCCAGCTGTTGCGGCAGTTCGCTCACCGCAGGGCCTCCGTTGTCTGGGAGTGACGGGGTTCCGGGGGCGTCCCGGTGTGCCACGGGCCGCGCCAGGGTCGTTCGTGGCGTCCTGGCGCGGCCCGGGTTCGTCGGTGGTGCTGTGTTACCGGTCGGTCAGCTCTTGTCGAACTTCTTGAATTCGGCGCTGAATCGGGAGGCCCAGGCGCCCTTGTCGACCTGATACGCGGTGATCATGGTGTTGGTGGTGTCGCCGAACTTGTCGAAGGCGACCTTGCCGGTGACCCCGTCGAAGGTGACGGAGTTCATGGCGTCGACGACCTTCTTGCGGGCGTCGTCGGGGAGCTTGCCGCCGTTGTCGTCGACGGTCTTCTTGACGGCCTGGATGACGGCCCAGGTGGCGTCGTAGGTGGAGCCGCCGTAGGCCTCGTAGGCCTCCTTGAAGCCGGCCGCCTTGTAATCGGCGATGAACTTCTTGGCGGAGGGGAGTTCCTCGACGGGCTTTCCGACGGAGGAGGCGTAGTCGCCCTGTGCCTTCTTGTTGAGCTTGATGTAGTCGCCGCTGTACATACCGTCGCCGCCCATCAGCGGAACGGTGACGCCGCCGTCCTTGAGCTGCTGGCTGAGCGGGCCGGAGGCGGGGTATTCACCGCCGTAGAAGACCAGGTCGGGCTTGGCGGACTTGACCTTGGAGACCACGGCCTTGAAGTCGCGGTCGTCGGGGCTGACGTGCTCGGTGCCGACGACCTTCCCGCCGAGCTTGCCGAACTGGTCCTTGAAGGAGGAGGCGAGACCGACGCCGTAGGTCTTCTGGTCGTCGATGACATAGACCTTCTTGACCTTCATCTTCTCCCAGGCGTACTGGCCGTCGAAGGCGCCCTGCACCTCATCGGTGGTGGCGGTGCGGAAGTACGTCGGGAATTGCCGGACCCGCTTGTTCTTCTTCCAGTCCGGGCCCTGGGTGAGGTCGGGGGTGGTGTTCGCCGGGGATATCAAAACGACGTTGTTCTGCTTGGAGACCTGCTGCATGGACTGGGCGACACCGGAATTGAGCGGGCCGACGATGCCCATGGCGTCCTTGTCGCCGGCGAGTTTGGTGGCGTTCTGCTGGCCGACGTTCGGCAGCGCCTTGTCGTCGAGCGCTTCGAGTTTGAAGGTGACGCCCTTGACCTCGCCGGTCTTGTTGGCGGTGTCGATGGCGAGCTGGGCGGAGTTGCGTATGCCCAGGCCGAGCGCGGAGAGCTCGCCGGTGGTGGGGGCGTCGAGGCCGATGACGACGGTCTTCTTGCCGGCGCTGCTGCTGTTGTTGTCGTCGCCGCGCGAGCCGCACGCGGAGAGCGTGAGGGCACCGGTGGTGACTGCGGTGGTGAGGAGAAGCAAGGAACGGTGACGCACGATCAGTCCTTTCCCTGGCGCGGCCGTGGCTGTCGCCTGGCCGGTGCGCGCGCCGGGCCGTACGGAGCCCTACCACGGGGTCCGTGCTCACAGCGCGCCCGGCGGCGCGGTGACTGGCCGTGACTCTAGAGCGGTGTTCGTCACGTCGGCAGAGGCGCTGAGCAGGATGTGACGCTCTTGTTATGACCGGCGATGAGCGTTTTGTGGTTATGGTCCTTACCGCCCGAGCGAACGTGGTGCGGAGCGCGAACTCGCACTTCCACGCGCGATTGCCCCGGGCAGTGGCCCACGGGCGTCCGGATACCGGATGCGCCCCGCGCGCGTGCGCCCCGCCCCGTACCGGGCGGGGCGCACAACAGGGGCCGGAATGTCCGGGTGTTACGCAGGGTTACGGACATGCGGACGGCCCCGCACCCGGTGCCGGGTACGGGGCCGTGGTCGCGGGCGGCCGGTCGCCGCGCGGTTCGCCTCAGTTGCGGTACATCTCGGGGTCGGCGTCGCGCAGCATGCAGGTCAGACGGGCGGTGCAGACCCGCTTGCCCTGTTCGTCGGTGATGACGATCTCGTACGTCGCGGTGGAGCGGCCGCGGTGCACCGGGGTGGCGACGCCGGTGACCAGGCCGGAGCGGACCCCGCGGTGGTGGGTGCAGTTGAGGTCCACCCCGACGGCGACCTTGGACGGCCCGCCGTGCAGCATCGAGCCCACGGACCCCAGGGTCTCGGCCAGTACCGCGGACGCGCCGCCGTGCAGCAGGCCGTAGGGCTGGGTGTTGCCCTCCACCGGCATCGTGCCCACCACCCGGTCCGGCCCCGCCTCGGTGACCTGGACGCTCATCCGCTCACCGAGGTGCCCGGCGGAGAAGAGCGCGGGCAGGTCGAGGCCGAGCCCCGTCCACTGGTCGAGGATCTCCTGCGGAAACTTCGTGGTGCTGTGCTCACCCATGGCTGCGGCTCCGTTCGGTCGCGCGTGATCGTCACGCCGGTGATCGTCGTCGATCGTGCCCGTTCCTATCAGGCCGCTGAGCGGGCGCTCAGCGCGGGGTGGCTCCGGGGCCGCCCGCCGGCCCGTCGGCGCTCACTCCCCGGACGCCTCCTCCAGGCGGATCACCAGGGACTTCGCCGCCGGGGTGTTGCTGGTGTCGGCGGTGTGGTCGAGCGGGATCAGGACGTTGGTCTCGGGGTAGTAGGCCGCGGCGCAGCCACGGGCCGTCGGGTAGTGCACCACCCGGAAGCCGACCGCGCGCCGCTCGCTGCCGTCGGTCCACTCGCTGATGAGGTCGGCGTACGCCCCGTCGGCCAGGCCCCGTTCGCGGGCGTCGTCCGGGTGGACGAGCACGACCCGGCGGCCGTTCTTGATGCCGCGGTAGCGGTCGTCCAGGCCGTAGATCGTGGTGTTGTACTGGTCGTGCGAGCGCAGCGTCTGCAGCAGCAGCCGCCCTTCGGGCACGGCCGGGAACTCCACGGGCGCCGCGGTGAAGTTGGCCTTCCCGGTGGCGGTGGGGAACCGCCGGCTGTCCCGGGGCGCGTGCGGCAGGGCGAAGCCCCCGGGGCGTGCCACCTTGGCGTTGAAGTCCTCGAAGCCGGGGATGACGCGGGCGATCCGGTCTCGGATCGTTGCGTAGTCCTGAGCGAACTCCTCCCACGGGGTGCGGCTGTCCGCGCCCAGGACGCGGCGCGCCAGGTGGGCGACGATGGCGGGCTCGGACAGCAACTGGGGGCCGGCCGGCTCCAGTCGTCCCCGGGAGGCGTGCACCATGCCCATGGAGTCCTCCACGGTCACGAACTGCTCCGCGCCGGTCCCGTCCGGGCCCGGGCGCACATCGCGCTCCGTACGGCCCAGGGTCGGCAGGATCAGGGCGCGGGCGCCGGTGATCACGTGCGAGCGGTTGAGCTTGGTGGAGACGTGGACGGTCAGCCGGGCGCGGCGCATCGCCGCCTCGGTGACGTCGGTGTCGGGGGTGGCGGCGACGAAGTTGCCGCCCATCGCGAAGAACACCTTGGCCCGGCCGTCCCGCAGGGCGCGGATCGCGCGGACCACGTCGAGGCCGTGCTCCCGGGGCGGCGCGAACCCGAACTCCTCCTCCAGGGCGTCGAGGAATGCCGGCGCGGGCCGCTCGAAGATGCCCATGGTGCGGTCGCCCTGGACGTTGCTGTGGCCGCGCACCGGGCAGACGCCCGCCCCGGGGTGGCCGATGTCGCCGCGCAGCAGCAGGAAGTTGACGACTTCCTGGATGGTGGGGACGGAGTGCTTGTGCTGGGTCAGGCCCATCGCCCAGCACACGATCGTCCGGCGCGAGGCGAGGACCATCTCCAGGGCCCGCTCGATCTCGGCGCGGGTCAGACCGGTGGCGGCGAGCGTGTGGTCCCAGTCGTCATCGGCCCGCGCCAGCTGCGCGAACTCCTCGAAGCCGTGGGTGTGTTCGCGGATGAACTCCTCGTCCACGGCCCCGTCGGTGGCGAGGATCAGCCGGTTGAGGGCGCGGAACAGCGCCTGGTCGCCGCCGAGCCGTACCTGGAGGAACAGATCCGTCAGCGCGGTGCCGCGGCCGGCCAGGCCGCGCGGGGTCTGCGGGTTCTTGAACCGCTCCAGACCGGCCTCGGGCAGCGGGTTGATCGAGATGATCTTCGTGCCGCCGGCCTTGGCCCGCTCCAGGGCGGTGAGCATCCGGGGGTGGTTGGTGCCCGGGTTCTGGCCGGCGACGATGATCAGGTCGGCCTTGTAGAGGTCCTCCAGCAGGACGCTGCCCTTGCCGACGCCGAGCGTCTCGGTCAGCGCCGAGCCGGACGACTCGTGGCACATGTTGGAGCAGTCCGGCAGGTTGTTGGTGCCGAATTCGCGGGCGAAGAGCTGGTAGAGGAACGCGGCCTCGTTGCTGGTGCGCCCGGAGGTGTAGAAGACCGCCTCATCGGGGGAGTTGAGGGCGGTCAGCTCCTCGCCGACGAGGTCGAAGGCCCGCTCCCAGGTCACCGGCTCGTAGTGGTCGGCGCCCTCCGCCAGGTACATGGGGTGGGTCAGCCGGCCCTGCTGGCCGAGCCAGTAGCCGCTGCGGGTGGCGAGGTCGGTGACGGAGTGCGCGGCGAAGAAGTCCGGGGTGACCCGGCGCAGCGTGGCCTCCTCGGCGACGGCCTTGGCGCCGTTCTCGCAGAACTCGGCGGTGTGCGGCTTGTCCGGTTCGGGCCAGGCGCAGCCCGGGCAGTCGAAGCCGTCCTGCTGGTTGACGCGCAGCAGCGTCAGGGCGGTACGGCGCACGCCCATCTGCTGCTGCGAGATCCGCAGGGCGTTGGTGATCGCCGGCAGCCCGACGGCGGAGTGCTGGGGTGCGCTGACCCGGGGTGCGTCCTGGACGGGGTCCGACGCGGGCGGCTTGCCTGCCATGGCGCTCTCCCTTGAGCCGTGAGCCGGTGCTCGCTTCGCCGGGCGCGGCGGAGCGTTGCCGTAACCGTCCGATCCTGTCACGGACCCGACGGGGGGTGTAGCGGAGAGCCGGGGCGGGCCGCACCGGGTGGGGAGGGAGTCTTCCGTACTGGCCCGCTACTGGCCTGCCACTGGCCCGCTACTGGCCTACCACTGGCCCGCGCGGACCGGTGCGGACCGGTGTTGCCTGGTCCGGGGCGTACGGGCCGGGTGCGGGACCGTCGCGGCGGGGATTGTCAGTGCGGCGTGGCAGGATCGGGGGCGTGGCAGCAAAGGCAGCGAAGAAGAGCGAAGCGACCGGCACCGAGGCGGCGGCGGGCGGCCGTCCCCACCTGCTCCTGATGGACGGGCATTCCATGGCATACCGGGCGTTCTTCGCCCTGCCCGTGGAGAATTTCACCACCGTCACCGGGCAACCGACCAACGCGATCTACGGCTTCGCGTCGATGCTCGCGAACACCCTGCGCGACGAGGCACCCACGCACTTCGCCGTGGCCTTCGACGTCTCCCGCAAGACGTGGCGGTCCGAGGAGTACGCCGACTACAAGGCGAACCGCTCCAAGACCCCCGACGAGTTCCGGGGCCAGGTCGAGCTGATCGGGGAGCTCCTCGACGCGATGCGGGTAAAGCGGTTCGCCGTCGAGGGCTTCGAGGCCGACGACGTGATCGCCACCCTCACCGAGCAGGCCACCGCACAGGGCTTCAAGGTCTCCATCGTCACCGGCGACCGCGACTCCTTCCAGCTGGTCACCGACGACGTCACGGTCCTCTACCCGACCAAGGGCGTCTCCGAGCTGACCCGCTTCACCCCGGAGAAGGTCTTCGAGAAGTACGGCCTCACCCCCGCCCAGTACCCGGACTTCGCCGCCCTGCGCGGCGACCCGTCCGACAACCTCCCGGGCATCCCCGGCGTCGGTGAGAAGACCGCCACCAAGTGGATCAACCAGTTCGGTTCCTTCGCCGAGCTGGTCGAGCGCGTCGACGAGGTCAAGGGCAAGGCGGGCGCCAACCTCCGTGAGCACCTCGAAGCCGTCAAGCTCAACCGCCGGCTGACCGAGATGGTCCGCGACGTCGAGCTGTCCTGCGGTCCGGACGCCCTGAACCGCGAGGCGTACGACCGCGAGGCGCTCAAGGTGTTCCTCAACGCCCTGGAGATCCGCAACCAGGGCCTGCGCGACCGGCTGCTCGCCGTGGACCCGGGTGCCGCCGAGGACGCCGAGGAAGCCGCCCCGGCGCCCGGCGTCGAGGTCGACGGCTCCGCCCTCGGCACCGGTGAACTCGCTCCGTGGCTGGCCGAACACGGCACCGGCCCGCTCGGCGTGGCCACCGTCGACGTCTGGAGTCTGGGCACCGGCAGCGTCGCCGAGGTCGCCCTGGCCACTCCCGGCGGTCCCGCCGCCTGGTTCGACCCCGCCCAGCTCGACCAGGACGACGAGCAGGCCTTCGCCGCCTGGAGCGCGGACCCCGAGCGGCCCAAGGTGATGCACAACGCCAAGGGCCTGATGCGGGTCTTCGGCGAGCACGGCTGGCGCATCGAGGGCGTCACCATGGACACCGCCCTGGCCGCCTACCTCGTCAAGCCCGGCCGCCGCTCCTTCGCCCTGGACGCCCTCTCCATCGAGTACCTCGGCCGCGACCTCGCCCCCGCCGAGTCCGGCGACGGCCAGCTGGCCTTCGGCGTCGACGAGGAGGCCGCGGCGGACGCCCTGATGGCGCAGGCCCGTACGGTCCTGGACCTGGGCACCGCCTTCGAGCAGAAGCTGGCCGAGGTCGGCGCCGCCGACCTGCTGCGTGACGTGGAGTTGCCCACCGGCGAGCTCCTCGCCCGGATGGAGCGGGCCGGTATCGCCGCCGACCGCGGCTGGCTGGAGCGCATGGAGGCGCAGTTCGCCGCCGCGGTCCAGCAGGCCGTCCAGGAGGCGCACGCCGCCGCCGGCCACGAATTCAACCTCGGCTCGCCCAAGCAGCTCCAGGAAGTCCTCTTCGGTGAGCTGGGCCTGCCCAAGACCAAGAAGACCAAGACCGGCTACACCACCGACGCCGACGCGCTCGCCTGGCTCGCGGCGCAGACGGAGAACGAACTCCCGGTGATCATGCTCCGGCACCGGGAGCAGGCCAAGCTCCGCACCACCGTCGAGGGCCTGATCAAGACCATCGCGGCCGACGGCCGGATCCACACCACCTTCAACCAGACGGTCGCCGCCACCGGCCGGCTGTCGTCGACCGACCCCAACCTGCAGAACATCCCGGTCCGCACCGACGAGGGCCGCGCCATCCGCCGCGGCTTCATCGTCGGCGACGGCTTCGACGCCCTGATGACCGCCGACTACAGTCAGATCGAACTGCGGGTGATGGCCCACCTCTCCGAGGACGAGGGCCTGATCGAGGCCTTCACCTCCGGCGAGGACCTGCACACCACCGTCGCCTCCCAGGTCTTCTCCGTCGGCAAGGACCACGTCGACGCGGAGATGCGCCGCAAGATCAAGGCGATGTCCTACGGCCTGGCGTACGGCCTCTCGGCCTTCGGCCTCTCCCAGCAGCTGGGCATTCAGCCGGACGAGGCGCGCAAGCTGATGGACACCTACTTCGAACGCTTCGGCGGGGTGCGCGACTACCTCCGCCGGGTCGTCGAGGAGGCCCGCGCCACCGGCTACACCGAGACCGTGCTCGGCCGGCGGCGCTACCTCCCCGACCTCAACAGCGACAACCGCCAGCGCCGCGAGATGGCCGAACGGATGGCGCTCAACGCCCCGATCCAGGGCACCGCCGCCGATATCGTCAAGATCGCGATGCTCCGGGTCGACGCGGCCCTGCGCGCGGCGAAGCTGCAGTCCCGGATGCTGCTCCAGGTCCACGACGAAATCGTCGTCGAGGTGGCCCATGGGGAGCGCGCCCCGGTCGAGGAGCTGGTCCGCCGGGAGATGGCCGCCGCCGTCGACCTCCGCGCCCCGCTGGACGTCTCCGTGGGCTTCGGCACGGACTGGGAGTCGGCGGCGCACTGACCGCACACGGACGGGCACCGCACACGGGACGGGCTCAGTCGGCGGTGGACGCCACCGCCGACGGGCCCGCCGCCGCGTCCGCGGCCGTGTCCGCCGGTGGGCCCGGGACCGGGTCCGCCGGCGCAGCCGTCGCCCCGTCCGTCGCCCCGTCCGTCGCCGCACCCGCCGGTGCGCCCGCCGCCGCGGCCCCGTTCGGCCCGTCCGGCCGGGCCCGCCGCACCAGCAGCCGCACGGCCACCGCACACACCAGCAGGCCCAGGACAAGGCCCGCCCCGGTGCCGAACAGCGCCGTCGGCACATAGGAGAACCAGCCCGCCGCACCCCCGTACACCGCATGCGCCCGCAGGACGCGGTGCACCACACCCCCCAGCACGCCCACCGCGACCAGCGCCCCCAGCAGCAGCCGGTCCCGCCCCGTCAACTCCGCCACCACGAAAGGCCGCACACCGGCCGGCACCTCCCCGCCCCCGCCCCGCCGCCGCAGCGCCGACCACACGAACCACACCGTCACCGCCAGCGCCGGCAGCGACGTGCCGTACTGCACATAGGTCGCCACCGGCCAGCCGCCCAGCTCACCGTCGAGCCCCGGCACCAGCCGGGTGCCCCAGCGCCCCGGATGGGTGAACGCGTCCCAGACCACATGCGTGGCCGAACCCAGCACCGCCGACAGCACGAACCAGCCACACAGCGCGGCGAGTTCCCGCCACCCTTGCGGTTGCCAGGGGTGGCCCCGCACCACCCCGTACACCCGCCCCCGCCACGCTCTGGGCAGCCACACCAGCAGTGGCTCGCGCAGCAGCAGCCAGCCGCAGACCAGCGCCACGCTGATCGACACATCCACCGTCGGTACGCCCCACCAGGCATGGGTGACCGCGCCGAACGCCATCCCACCGGGCACCACGCTGTCCGCGTAGTACGTCATGTCCGGTGCCAGCGCCCCCGCGACCAGCGCCGAGGCGACCAACCGGCCACGGGCCTCCCCGGTCCGCCGAACAGCCGGGAGCACGGCGGCGGCATGACTGAGCGTGAACGGCATGATGCCTCTCCTTGATCGATTTCGTTGATGATGTGTCCGATGCGGTGGTAGATGCCAGGCCCGAGTTGTCGTAGTGTCGCCTGAGTTGGAGCGCGGGGAGCGCAACACCGCGTCAGAGAGCGGTGGATCAACGCGGAGGGGACCACGCATGGCAGCCACAATCCGACGGCGGCTCCGCAAAGGAGCGGCCTCGACGGCCGTGACGGCGCTGGTGCTCGCCGCCCTGACCGCCTCTCAGTCACCGGCCGCCACCAAAGTAACGGCCGCCGACGGACAGCAGCCCACCCGGCCCCCGTCCGACACCCCCATCGACGGCGGTTCGAGGTACTACACCGACCTGCCGCCCCTCAACAGCCCGGTGCCGCCGCGCGGTTCCCACCCACGGCCCGACGGCGGTGCCGTCATCACCGGCCCCGCGCAGGCCGGCATCCCCGCCACCGTCCTGGCCGCCTACAAGAAGGCCGAGTCCGAACTCGCCGCCCAGAACGCGGGCTGCCGCCTGCCCTGGCAACTCCTCGCCGGCATCGGCAAGGTCGAGTCCGGCCAGGCCCGCGGCGGGGCGGTGGACGCCGAGGGCACCACCGTCCAGCCCATCCTCGGGCCCCAGCTCAACGGCAACGGCTTCGCCCGGATCACCGATACCGACGGCGGCCGCTACGACGGCGACCGCACCCACGACCGCGCCGTCGGCCCCATGCAGTTCATCCCCTCCACCTGGTCCCAGGGCGGCCCGGTCGGCGCCGGCTGGGGCGCCGACGGCAACGGCGACGGCAAGAGGGACCCCAACAACGTCTTCGACGCCGCACTCGCGGCCGGCCACTACCTCTGCGCCGGTGGCCGCGACCTGAGCGTCCAGCAGGACCTGGACCGCGCGGTCCTCGGCTACAACCACTCCGAGGAGTACCTGCGGACCGTCCTGTCCTGGTACGAGTTCTACCGTCACGGCAGCTTCGAGGTGCCCGACGGCAAGGGCGTGCTCCCCGTCCGCCGCGACGGCGGCACGGGCAACGGCGGCCACGCCGGCGACCGCACCGAAGGACGCAAGGGCCACGGCCGGCACACCGGCGGCGCAGCCGGTCAGAGCCCCCGCCCCGGGAAGACCCCCCGCCCCGGCAAGGACGGGCCGGACCGGCCCACCCGGCCCGGTGGCCCGGGCCACACCCCCGGCCGCCCTGGCACGCCCACCCCGAAGCCCACCCCCAAGCCGCCCACCCGGCCCGCGCCCCCCGCCGCCCTCCAGCGGGTCGGCACCAAGGACCTCACCGCCACCGCGGGCACCGACTTCACCACCAAGCCGCAGGTCCGCGCCGAGGACGCGGCGGGCAAGCCGGTCGCCGGCGTCCCCGTCCGCTTCACCCTCCCCACGGCCACCGACGCCCGCTTCCCCGACGGCGCCACCACCGCGACCGTCACCACCGGCAAGGACGGCCTGGCCACCGCGCCCACCCTGCACGCGGGCGACCGCGCCGGCACCTTCACCCTCCGGGCGACTGCTGCCGGCCGTACCCTCCCCGCCGTCGGCTTCGACGCCACCGTCAAGGCCAAGGCCGCCCCCCAGCCCGCTCCCGTGGCCGACACCCTCACCCGGACCTCGGACAAGCAGCTGACGGCCACCGCTGGCAAGGCCTTCGCCGAGGACGCCGTCGAGATCAAGGCGACCTACCAGGGCAAGGCCGTCGCCGGTGTGCCGATCACCGCGACCATGATCACCAGCGACCCCGGTCACCCCGTCCCCAACGACCGGGGCCCCTACTTCAAGGACCCCCAGGCCACTGGCGACGACAAGGACGAGCCGGTCCGCACTCTCACCGGCCTCACCACCGACGCCGACGGCCTGCTCAAGCTTCCCAAGATCTACACCGACAGCCACCCCGGCACCTTCCTGCTCCGGCTGACCACCGCCAACGGCACCACCCTCACCGTCACCCTCAAGGTCGCCGCGCCGGCCACCCGGTAACCACGACCGCCGGGGCGTCACCCCGACACCCCGGCACGCACCGCCGTCCCGCCCACCGTCCTGGGCCGGACGGCGGTGCCGCGCGCACCCCGGGCGAGCGCGCGGGCACACCGGTGCACCCGGGTGCCCACCAAGGCGTACTCGGACGTGCAGAGGTAACGCAGCGGCGCCGTCCGCGCTCAGGCGGACCGACGTGCCCAACCGACGTGCTCAGGGGAGTGCCCGGCGCCCGGCAGGTAGGCAGACGCGTCCGGAGACGCCCGCAGGCGTACCCGACTACGCGGACGAGCTCGGGCGCACTCGGGTGCAACGTGTTCTCATCTCACCCGCCCGTTGCTACGGTGCCCCGGCCTGACGCCGTATCAGAACCCGGGAGGCCGGTCATGCGCGCCCTGACAGCAGCCGCGATCGGACTGGCCGCGGCGCTCGCCCTCATCCTCACCGTCTCGGCGATCGGCGCGCCCAGCGGCACCACCTCACCCAAGCCGCTGCTGACCACCGTCCCCGAGCACCCCTGAGGGAGGGACGCCGCCGCCATGCGCCGCACCGCCAGCCTCGTCCTGCTCGCCTTCGCCGTCTTCTGCACCGCGCTCTCCCCACTGCTGCGCTGGTACGCCTTCCCGCGGCTGGCCAAGATCCCGCCCAGCCAGTACCAGGACATGGTCCTGGAGGCCCGGCCCGCCACCCTCATCGACTACGGCACCATGAAGGCCGAACAGGTGCCCAAGGTCACCATCGTCCAGACCCTCAAGGGCGATGTCGCCGCCTCCGACCGGATCGAACGGTCCGCAGGCCGCGACGTGGTCGTCTGGGACACGCTGTCCTACATCACCGGCCCCGACGGCAAGATGGTCTCCGAGATCCCCGAGCGCTACATTTTCGACGCCCACTCCCAGGAGCCGGTGCACGCCACCGGAGAGACGGTCGACGGCGACCCGGTGCGGCGCGAGGGCATCGAGTACAAGTGGCCGTTCCTCACCGAGAAGCGCGACTACAGCTACTTCGACGCCCAGACCCGCACCTCGGCCCCCATCCACTACCGGGGCACGCGCACCCTCCACGGCCTGGAGGTCTACTACTTCGAGCAGACCATCCCCTGGACCAGGGTCGCCCTCCCCAAGAAGATGCCGGTCAAGGGCGTCACACCGCAGACCGTCGCCAAGATGGGCACCACCCGGTGGTACACCACCAAGCGGATGTTCTGGGTGGAGCCGGTCACCGGCGCGCCCATCAACGGCGAGGAGATCCACAAAGAGGAGCTGCGCGGCGGCGCCCTCCTGCCCGGCGGCCGCACGGTCACCGCATTCGCCGGCCACGTCAAGATGCGCGCCGACTACGTCGACTCCACCGTCGCCCTGGTGACCTCCCAACGCGCCCTCGTGCTGCTGCTGACCAGCTACCTCCCCTGGGGGTTCCTGGCCCTCGGTGCCGCACTGCTCGCGCTGAGCCTGCACCTGGAGGCCCGCGGCCGGCGCCCCCGTACCAGCCCCGAGGATGACGGCGCGCCCCCGGTCCCGACCGGCCCCGACGTCAGCCCTGCCGTCTGAGCCGCGCCGAGGTGTGGCGGGTCGGTGCGGCCGTGGCAGGGTCCTCCGGCCAGGGGTGCTTGGGGTAGCGGCCGCGCAGCTCCGCACGCACCGAGCGGTACCCGTCCCGCCAGAACGACGCGAGGTCGGCCGTGACCGCGGCCGGGCGCCCCGCGGGCGAGAGCAGATGGACGAGGACCGGCACCCGCCCGTCAGCCACCCGCGGAGACTCCTGCCAGCCGAACAACTCCTGCAGCTTCACGGCGAGTACCGGCTGCTCGCCGCCGTAGTCCACCCGTATCCGGGAACCGCTCGGGACCTCGATCCGCTCCGGCGCCAACGTGTCGAAGCGCACGGCGTCACCGCTCGCCCACGGCAGCAGCCGGGCCAGCGCCTGCCCCGCGTCGGCCCGTTCCAGGTCGGCCCGCCGCCTCGCCCGCCCCAGCTCCACCCCCAGCCAGTCCTCGATCCGCTCCAGCAGGGCCGCGTCCGACACCTCGGGCCAGGGCGCGCCCAGCTCCCGGTGCAGGAACGCCATCCGCTGCCGCAGCGCGGTCGCCGCGGGCGTCCACCGCAGTAGACCGAGCCCGTCCCGCCGCAGGCCCGCCACCACCGCGTCCCGCAGCAGCTCCGGATCCGGCGCGGCCAGCGGCCGCGAGACGAGCTCGATCGCTCCCAGCCGGGTCACCGACCGGGCCACCACCTCGCCGTCCGACCAGTGCACCTCCTCACCGGACGAGTACAGCGCCCGTGCCGCCGCACACGCCGTCTCCTCGTCGATCACCGCCGCCAGCCGTATCCGTGCCGATGCCGCCGCCACCGGGCGGTCCGCCACGGCGACCGCCAGCCACGAGGCGTTCCGCAGCCGGGACCCGTCACCGGCCCGTGCCCCCGCGCCCGGCCCGGCCCCCGCCAGCTCCGCGCCCGTCCCGGACGCCATCAGATAGCTCCCCACGCCCCGAGCCCGGGCCACCCGCTCGGGGAACGCCAGCGCCGCGATCAGCCCGGCGACGGCGTCGTCGGAACCGCCCGCGGCCCCCGACACGCCCGCCCCCGCACCGGAACGGCCGGGGGCGCCCCCGCCGGCGCTCCGCTCCGCCTCCGGCCCACCGCCGACCGCCGAGGTCAGCCGCCGCGCCTCCTGCCGCCAGCGCGCCGCATAGGCATCGCCGCCGCGCCGCGCGGTGCGCCAGGCGGCGGCCAGGTCGTCGCCGTACGCCCGCGGCGGCTCCTCGCTCAGCAGGGCGACCACCTCCGCAGCCCGCCGCACCCCGACCTCGGCCGCGCCGTCCAGCAGGGCACGCGCCAGCCGGGGCGGGAGACCGAGCCGAGCCATCCGCGCGCCGCGGGCGGTGGCCCGGCCGTCCTCGTCCACCGCGCCGATCGCCGTCAGCACCTCCCGGGCCGCGGCCAGCGCACCGCCCGGCGGCCGGTCCAGCAGCGCCAGACCGCTGGCCGCCGGATCGCCCCAGCAGGCGGCCTGCAGGGCGAACGCCGTCAGATCCGCCACCTTGATCTCCGGCTCCGGGAAGGCCGGCAACCGGCCGTCCTCACCCTCCGCCCAGCAGCGGTAGACCACGCCCGGCGCCTCCCGTCCCGCCCGGCCGGCCCGCTGCCGGGCGGCGGCCCGGGACGCCCGTACGGTGGTCAGGGCGCTCAGCCCCCGCGCATGGTCCATCCGCGGCACCCGCGCCAGCCCGCTGTCCACCACCACCCGTACGCCCGGCACGGTCAGGCTGGACTCCGCCACCGAGGTCGCCAGCACCACTCGCCGCACGCCGTCCCCGCCCGCCAGCACCGCGTCCTGCACCTCGGCCGGCGCCCGCCCGTGCACCTGCAACACCTCGGCGTCCACACCGCCCGGCTCCCCGGCCACCTGGCCGCCCAGCTCCCCAGCCACCCTCCCGATTTCCCCGACCCCAGGCAGGAAGCACAGCACATCGCCCGTCTGCTCCCGCAGCGCTCGCCGCACCACCTGCGCCACATGGGTCAGCAGGGCCGGATCGACCCGCATCCCGTGCGCCGGCCGCATCGGCCGCTCCGGTGGCGCCCACACCACGCCCACCGGGTGCGACACGCCCGCCGCCTCGACCACTTGCGCCGGCCCCCGGGAGCCGCCCAGCAGCCGCGCCCAGCCCTCGGCGTCGGTCGTCGCCGACGCGGCCAACAGGTGCAGCTCGGGGCGCAGCGTCTCGCGTACGTCCAGCAGGAACGCCGCGCAAGTGTCGGCATCCAGATGCCGCTCATGGCACTCGTCGAGCACCACCACGTCGACCCCGGCCAGTTCCGGGTCCCGTTGCAGCCGCTGCAGCAGCACTCCGGTGGTCACCACCTCCACGGCGGTACGCGGCCCGGCCCGCCGCTCGCCCCGCACCGTGAACCCCACCCGTTCGCCGACCTGCTCGCCCAGCAGCCAGGCCATCCGCCGGGCCGCCGCCCGGGCCGCGATCCGCCGGGGCTCGGCGACCAGCACTCGCCGCAGCGGCCCGTTGCCCGTCAGGCCCGCCAGCTCCAGCGGCACCAAGGTCGTCTTGCCGGTGCCCGGCGGGGCGCACAGCACCGCCGCACCGTCCTCGTCGAGGGCGTCGCGGAGCGCGGGCAGCGCGGTACGAACGGGCAGTCGGGCGAGAGCGTCACGGGCGATCACGCACCCCAGTCTGCCGTCCGCCACTGACAGTCGGCCGCGCCCGGCGGCCCGCCTCACTCCCCGGCGGCTCCGCCCGCCCGCCTCACTCCGCGCCGACCGGGGCCGCCGCGCCGCCCCCGGACGCCTCCAGGCCCCCGTTCCGGGGCTCCGCCTCGCACACGAAGATCGCCGTCCCCGGGATCAGATGCCCGCGCAGCGGCGACCAGCCGCCCCACTCCTGGGTGTTCCACTCCGGCCATTCCGGTTCGACGAGGTCCACCAGCCGGAATCCGGCGGCGACCAGGTCCCGGACCCGGTCGCCCAGCGTCCGGTGGTGCTCGACGTACACCGCCCGGCCGGTCCCGTCCTGCTCCACGTACGGCGTGCGGTCGAAGTAGGAGGCCGCCACCGAGAGCCCCTCGGGCCCCGGCTCGTCCGGGAAGGCCCAGCGCACGGGGTGACTGACGGAGAAGACGAAACGGCCGCCCGGCCGCAGTACCCGGCGCACCTCCCGCAGCACCCGCACCGGATCCGCGACGAAGGGCAGTGCCCCGTACGCCGAGCAGGCGAGGTCGAAGCTGCCGTCACGGAACGGCAGCGCCCCGGCGTCCGCCTCCACCAGCGCGGTGGGGTCGTCGTCCGCCCCGCCGGCGATCCGCAGTGCGTGCTGCAACTGCCGGTGGGAGAGGTCGAGCGCCACCGGGAAGGCGCCCTGCGCCGCGAGCCAGCGGGAGCACTGCGCCGCGCCGGCGCCGATCTCCAGGATCCGCCGGCCCTTCAGATCGGTGGCCGGCCCGAGCAGCGCGGCATCCGCCTCATCGAGCCCCTCGGGGCCCCAGACGAACCGGTCGTCCCCGAGGAACGCTCCGTGCTCGTGCTGGTACTCGTCCGCGTTACGGTCCCACCAGCCCCGGCTGGCGCGGCTGCTTTCGGTGTCCGAGGCGTTACGGCGGGTCGCCTCCGGCTCGTGGTCTTGGTTCATCGCGCCTGTCGTCGTAGTCTTCGCACTGCTTGTTGCTGCAGGGACTGTGAGGCCGTTCGACCTCGCGGAACATCGCGTGTGCCGGTTATGGGGCGTTCTGTCCCCGGTGTGCGCGTTCGCGCATTGACCGTGTCCGGCTGCCCCCGTATGCTACAAGTTGCGCTGCGGGCTTGCGCGCCTCAGACGGAGCAGGCCGCGCTCGCATCTGTATGCACCCCTCGGTTTTGAGGCGTTTCGGGTGGCTCTGAATGCTCTGGCATCTACGAGCTTCCATAGTGATCGTCTCTGACACTGTCCGGCTTATGCAGAGGCGATACGGGCTCTCGGCGTAGCAGTACCTACGACTTCAATGTCCGTACCGGAGCCCTTTCCCACATGACGAGCAGCACCGAGACCACCGCCACCACCCCGCAGGTTGCGGTCAACGACATCGGTAACGAGGAAGCCTTCCTCGCCGCGATCGACGAGACGATCAAGTACTTCAACGACGGCGACATCGTCGACGGCGTCATCGTGAAGGTCGACCGGGACGAGGTCCTGCTCGACATTGGTTACAAGACCGAAGGCGTCATCCCGAGCCGCGAGCTCTCGATCAAGCACGACGTCGACCCCAACGAGGTCGTCGCCGTCGGTGACGAGATCGAGGCCCTTGTTCTCCAGAAGGAGGACAAGGAAGGCCGCCTGATCCTCTCGAAGAAGCGCGCCCAGTACGAGCGTGCCTGGGGCACCATCGAGAAGATCAAGGAAGAGGACGGCATCGTCACCGGTACCGTCATCGAGGTCGTCAAGGGTGGTCTCATCCTCGACATCGGCCTCCGTGGCTTCCTCCCGGCCTCCCTGGTCGAGATGCGCCGCGTCCGCGACCTGCAGCCCTACGTGGGCAAGGAGCTCGAGGCCAAGATCATCGAGCTGGACAAGAACCGCAACAACGTGGTCCTGTCCCGCCGTGCCTGGCTGGAGCAGACCCAGAGCGAGGTCCGTCAGACCTTCCTCACCACCCTCCAGAAGGGCCAGGTGCGCTCCGGCGTCGTCTCCTCCATCGTCAACTTCGGTGCCTTCGTGGACCTGGGCGGCGTGGACGGTCTGGTTCACGTCTCCGAGCTGTCCTGGAAGCACATCGACCACCCCTCCGAGGTCGTCGAGGTCGGCCAGGAGGTCACGGTCGAGGTCCTGGACGTCGACATGGACCGCGAGCGCGTCTCCCTGTCGCTCAAGGCCACCCAGGAAGACCCGTGGCAGCAGTTCGCCCGGACCCACCAGATCGGTCAGGTCGTCCCGGGTAAGGTCACCAAGCTCGTTCCCTTCGGTGCGTTCGTGCGCGTCGACGAGGGCATCGAGGGCCTGGTCCACATCTCCGAGCTGGCCGAGCGCCACGTCGAGATCCCGGAGCAGGTCGTCCAGGTCAACGACGAGATCTTCGTCAAGGTCATCGACATCGACCTCGAGCGTCGCCGGATCTCGCTGTCGCTGAAGCAGGCCAACGAGTCCTTCGGCGCCGACCCGTCGGCCGTCGAGTTCGACCCGACCCTGTACGGCATGGCCGCGTCCTACGACGACCAGGGCAACTACATCTACCCCGAGGGCTTCGACCCCGAGACCAACGACTGGCTCGAGGGCTACGAGACCCAGCGCGAGGCCTGGGAGAACCAGTACGCCGAGGCGCAGCAGCGCTTCGAGCAGCACCAGGCTCAGGTCATCAAGTCCCGCGAGGCCGACGAGCAGGCTGCGGCCGAGGGTGCTGCGGCGCCGGCGGCGCAGGGTGGCGGCCAGGCCGGTGGCGGCAACGCCGGCGGCGGCTCCTACTCCTCGGAGTCGGCGGACAACTCCGGCGCCCTGGCGTCGGACGAGGCGCTTGCCGCGCTGCGCGAGAAGCTGGCCGGCGGCCAGAGCTGAGCTCGCGCTGACAGCAGCGGCCCGCTGCTAGGCACTAGCCGATAGGCGAAGGCCCGTTCCCTCCGGGGAGCGGGCCTTCGTCATGTTCGGCGCAGTGTGTGTGGGGTGTGGTGCGGGCGGTGGGGTTGGGCTGGCCATGCAGGGGGGGCGGGGCGTCGGCGGGGCGTCACTTCTGGTGATGCCGGGCGGTCGGTGAACTCGGCGTTTGGGTGGGGGAGTTGCCTTCAAATCCCGGAAGGGGACGGGGCGGGGGCGGCTCGCTACGTTGGTGTGCCAGGTGCCAGGTGCCAGGTGCCAGGTGCCAGGTGCCGGGTACCAGGTGCCGGGTGCCAGGTGCCGGGTACCGGGTGTGGGGGAGGCGGGTGAGCTGGCGGAGGGGGGCATGCCAGAGGTGAGGGGAGGGAGAGGAGTGGTACGCGAGACGGGGGGCGCGGGGCAGGTGCTCGCGAGGTGCGCGGGCGGGGTGTCCGGAAAGAGGCGGGGCTCGTCCGGGGCCGGGAATGCCTGCGGGGGATCATGCGTTGGCGCTCATGAGAACGAGGAGGAGCGGTCACTGTGTTGGATCCCCAGAGTTTGTACGCATGGGAGCCGAGCGGGCTCGCGGAGGTCGAGGCACTCGCCTCCAGGGACTCCGCAGGACTCGTGTTGCTGTACCACTTCGACGGGTACATCGATGCCGGTGAGACCGGCGATCAGATCGTGCACCGGCTGCTCGACGGCCTGCCGAACGAGGTCGTCGCCCGCTTCGACCACGACCGCCTCGTCGACTACCGGGCCCGCCGCCCGCTGCTGACCTTCGAGCGCAACCGCTGGACCGCGTACGAGACCCCGCGCATCGAGCTGCGGCTGGTGCGGGACACCACCGACGCGCCGTTCCTGCTGCTGTCCGGCCCTGAGCCGGACGTCGAGTGGGAGCGCTTCGCCGCCGCGGTGAAGGAGATCGTCGAACGGCTGGGGGTACGCCTCTCGGTGAACTTCCACGGCATCCCCATGGGCGTTCCGCACACCCGCCCCGTGGGCATCACCCCGCACGGCAACCGCACCGACCTGATGCCGGGGCACGCCAGCTTCTTCGACGAGGCCCAGGTGCCCGGAAGCGCGGAAGCGCTGATCGAGTTCCGGTTGGCTGAGGCCGGTCATGATGTGCTCGGTGTGGCCGCGCACGTACCGCACTACATCGCCCGGTCTGCGTACCCGGACGCCGCACTGACCGCCCTGGAGGCGGTGACGGCCGCGACCGGCCTGGTCCTGCCGGGGCCGGCGCATGCCCTGCGTACCGAGGCGCTGCGGACCCAGGAGGAGATCGAGCGGCAGATCTCGGAGGGCGACGAGGAACTGGTCGCGCTAGTCAGCGGCCTTGAGCACCAGTACGACGCGGTGGCCGGCGCGGAGAGCCGGGGGAGTCTCGTGGCCGAGCCGGTGGAACTCCCGTCGGCGGATGAGATTGGCCGGGAATTCGAACGCTTCCTTGCCGAGCGGGAAGGCGACGGCGGCGGCAGCGTCTGAGGTCGATGTGCGGCAGCCCCTGACGGGGCGACGGGGCCGGGGCGGCGGCGGCTGGTATCGGGGCGGCGGGCCCGCCCTCCTGGCCGTTGACCGCCCCGGCACACCGTATAGCGTGGCCCCATGGTGAAGGTGGGGCTGACCGGCGGCATCGGTGCGGGCAAGAGCGAGGTCTCGCGCTTGCTGGAGTCATACGGCGCGGTCATCGTGGACGCGGACAAGATTGCACGCGAGGTCGTCGAGCCCGGTACGCCCGGACTGGCGGCCGTGGTCGAGGAGTTCGGGGAGGACGTACTGACCCCGGACGGCAGGCTGGACCGGCCGAAGCTGGGGGCGATCGTCTTCGCCGACCCCGAGAGGCTGAAGGCACTCAACGCCATCGTGCACCCGCTGGTGGGCGCGCGCTCGGCCGAACTGGAGGCGTCGGCCGGACCGGACGCCGTGGTCGTCCACGATGTGCCGCTACTGACCGAGAACGGTCTCGCGCCGCTCTACGACACCGTGGTCGTCGTCGATGCCGCCCCACAGACCCAGTTGGAACGGCTGGTACGGCTGCGCGGGATGGCGGAGGAGGAGGCGGAAGCCAGGATGGCCGCCCAGGCGACCCGCGAGCAGCGCCTGGCGATCGCGGATCTCGTCATCGACAACGACGGACCACTGGAGAACCTCGAACCGCAGGTCCGCACGGTATGGGAGCGCCTGCAGGCGGCCTGAGGTCGGACGATAACCTCGCCGCCATGACTGCCTCTTCTGCCTCTTCCTCCTCTGCTTCCCCTACTTCCTCCGCTACTTCCGCTACTTCCGCTCCTGCCGTTACGTCGTCCCTTGGCGACTCGGCTCGGGACGACGACAGCGTTCCCGCGGTGGACGGCGTCGCTCCCGAGGTGAACGGCATTGCTTCCGCCTCGTTCGTGGTGAACATTCCCGGCGTCCCGGACGCCGAGCTGGAGCCGGAGCCCCTGGACCCCGCCCAGGTTGTCTCGGGGGAGCCGGTGGTGACGGGCAAGGTGCTCTGGGAGTCGCCGGACGCCCGTCAGATACGCGGCATCTGGCAGATCACGCCAGGTGTGGTGACCGACACCGAGGCCAACGAACTCTTCGTCGTCGTCAGCGGGAGGGCCACGATCGAGGTCGAGGGCGGCTCGGTGCTTGAGGTGGGACCTGGCGATGCCTGCATCCTGCGTGAGGGCGACCGCACCACGTGGACCGTGCACGAGACACTGCGCAAGGCGTACCACATCAGCCTGTAGGGGCTTGGGGGCTTGGGGGACTGAGGGCTTCCCCCCCCGCCCCCGCCCCCGCCCCACCCCTCCCTCCCCCCCGCACCTCCGCACTGGCCCTATGCGGTGGTTGGGACCCGTCGTCCAGGTGCCCCATGCCGGCCGCTTGCTGGATGCCTGCCACCCGGGAGTCGTGCGTCCCCGAGGCGCAGGCCGCCGGCGCACCGACCGGTCGTGTAGCGGATCCCGTCACCGGTCACGCCCGGCCCCTGGCGCGAGCCCTGTCCCGGATCCTGTTGTCGGGTGCGGCCCGTAGTCACCACACCTGCGGGCGGGCTGGGGCTGGCGACAGGTGTGCCCTTGGCCGGTTGAGGCCTTGCCGGTCGGGGAATGCCGCGACCGATGGGATTGTTGTCGCCGCAGGTAGCGCCGTACGTTCCATGGCCGGCAGAGGTCCGATGGCAGTGGCACCGCTCATGGCAACGGCGACCGAAAGGAGCAGGCCGTGCCCGAAAGCAGCCCCGAGACGCATGTCATCGACTTCCGCGCGGCGGAGCAGCTGTTGGCGGCCCGCGACCCACGCGGTGCTATCCGGCTGCTGGACTCGGTCATCACCGCACACCCCGAGAACACCGCGGCCCGTTTGCTCCGCGCCCGTGCCTTCTTCCTCGCCGCCCAACTGCGCCCGGCGGAACTGGAGTTCCAGATCGTGCTGGATCGGGAGCCGGACAACGCCTTTGCCCACTTCGCGCTGGGCCGCACTCTGGAGCGTGCCGACCGCCCGGAGGAGGCGCTGCGCCACTTCCGCCTGGCAGCGGCGCTGGAACCCCGCCCGGAGTTCCTCCAGGCCGCCCGCTTCGCCCATGACGACACCCGCAACGGTGAGCACGGCTCCTGAGAGGCACCCTGTCCCGCCCCAGTAATGATTGCGTCGCGCAAGCGCCGTGCTGCCCGCCGCCTCCCTACCGTCTGGTGCCGCGGCGGCCGGTGCCGCGGCGTATGCCGTACACGTCGTTGCGGCCCCGGTCGGGCTCGTAGGGCGGTACTTCTCTGCCGGGCTGGTAGTGCGGCCCCTGGTGAATATGGCGGATCACCAGGATCAGGTCGGTGGCCGCGATCATGGACAGGGCGGCACACGCCGCCGCCCACTCCGGCCGGCCGGCGTTCACAAAGGCCACGGTTCCGGCGACGGCCCACAGCAGTCCCCACAGTGCCAGCCCACAGCGCATTCTCAGCGGGCTGCGTGCATGCACGGGCTCATTTCCGGTACGCATCGGCACCCATCTCCTCCCTCCAGGATCCTCCCTATCGGCCCGTCGGTCACCTCCCTCCTTCGGTCTCTCTCCGGATCCCTCTTCCGATCCCTCCGTCCTGATCACTCGGTGTCCGAGGCCTTCCGGAAGGCTGCTTCTGCCCGGTCCGGGGCGGGTCGCCGGCCGGGTGGGAGTTGATCCAGGACAGCCCTCCGATGTCGAGGAGTGATCGGGCCCGGGTCACCGCGACGTAGGCCAAGCGCGCCTCGCCCGTATCGACGGAGCCGGGAGCCGGTGTCCCGGCCTCGTCGTACTCGTACTCGTCGAGGTCATCCGGGCCGGTGAAATCGTTCGCGATGTGTACGCTCCGCCACTCCCGTCCTTTGGCCCGGTGCGCCGTGGAGACCGTTACCTCGGCCGCCTCCTCGGGCAGAAGCTGGTCCAGCGCCCGGCGGAGGGCTTCGGCGCCGTGCTCGTCGACCAGCTCCACCAGCGGCAGCAGGTCACGGCCGGCCGGGTCGAACTCCGCGTACTCGCGCAGCTCCCTCCGAGTCTCGAAGAGCATCAGCTCGGGGTGGGCGGTGCGGCGTCCCGACCCCAGGTCGTGTGCTGCGCGGGCAAGGGAGCGCAAGGACTCCCCGCCGCCCGCGAGCGCCACCCGGCGGCCCGCCGCCAGCTGCCGCATCACCTCCACCATCGCCCCCACGTTCGTGCGGCACAGAATCGCGTCCGGGGCCGGGACGGTGCGCAACTCCGTCTTCAGGGAGGGCGAACCGGTGAGTCTGATCGGTGCGCCGACGATCCTCAGCCAGCGGTTGGCCTCGCCCGCCAGCGCTGGACCGAAGCGGAAGGAGCGGGAGAGCGTGAGCTGTCTACCGTCGAAGCCGGTCATGATGTCGCGGGCGCCCCGCCAGCCGTAGACGGCCTGGGCGGAGTCCCCGACGAGTACCAGTTGTGCATGATCGCGCTGTGCCGTGAAGACCTGCTCGACCACGGGGTTGGTGTCCTGAGCCTCGTCGAGGAGCAGGAAGTCCGCCGGGATGACGGGCTCGCTCAATGCCCACATCTTCACGTAGTGGTCATGCTCGAAGCGGACCACTCCGCGGGCGGGGTGCGGCAGGTCGGCCCAGGCCTTGCGGGCGTAGGGCAGGACGAGGTCGGCGAGGTGTGTGTGCAGTGGTTCGGATTCGGCACCCCGTAAGGGCCGGACGTGGTGCGGGGCAATCTCCCTGTCGGCCGACTGGCAGAAGCGGGTGACGGTGCGCAGGACCGAGTAGGGCAGCGCCCTGTGGTCGACCTTGCGTCGTCCGAGGCGTAGGAACAGACCGTCGTCGATTCCCAGCGCGGCACCGGTGCGCCATCCCGCCTGTCGTGGGGCATTCAGCCGCGCCTGATATCTCCGGCCCACGGCGGTGTATGCGAGGGCGTGTGTGGTTCCGCAGGCCACCTCTGCGGGGAATTCCCGGGTTGCATGGCGTGCGACGGCTCTGTTGAAGGCGATGTATCGACCGAGGCGGCCCTGCTTCTGTGCGGAGTGCGCGAGCATCGCGAGGGTGGTGGTCTTGCCCGTCCCGGCTCCCGCCTGGATCACGAGAGGGGCTCCAGTCGAAAAGGCCTCCACAGCAGCGTGCTGTTCGGCGGTGGGTGTGGGTGTGGGGGTGGGGTTGGGGTTGGGGATGAGGGTGGCGGAGGTGGGGACGGGCGAGGAGGTGCCGATGAAGGAAGGGGATGAGGTCGGGGCTGGGGGTGGGGTTGGGTTCGCAGCGCGGGTGTGGGTGTGGGTGTGGGTGTGGGTGCGTGGGGGCGTGCGGGTGTGCATGGGGGCTCCTTTCTCAGGGAGGCCGCTCGGTGACCGAGAGTGATTTCGATTACTGAATGTAATTGAGTCGGGTGTGGGTGCGAAAGGCTTTCCTGCGGCCTGTGGATAACCTCGCTGCGGGCTGCGGGCCGCCGGCCGCGGGTGGTTCGCGGTCTCGCCGAGGTCGGCCGGGTGCGTTGTCAGTGCCGTCTGCTTCCATCGACACCGCGCACACCTACCGCCTCCGCCTCCGCCTCCGCCACGGCCTTCGGCTCGCAACCGGCATCGCCATGGGGGTCGGTAGCGGGGCGAACCACGTGAAGGCGTGGCGGAGCGGCAAGCAGGTGGGCGCAGAAGGGGGAGAGGCCGTACGGCGCGACCGTAAACTCGCAGGTCGGGCGTAGGAGGGCCGGCCGGTCGGCGGACCGGCTCTGCGGTCACGGAGAGCGTCGCGGACGGCGGCGGAGGAACAGGAAGCGGAGGACGGGACGGGATGACCGGACAGGGGCAGGGCGGCGGGTTCGCCGAGGCCGCGGCCCGCTGTGCCGTGGCCTTTCTACCCGCTCAGCCGCCGCGCGCCGGGAAGATCGGCCTCTGGCGGCCCGATGGCGGGCCGCTCCCCGACCCCTGTGCCGGGCCGCTCCCCGACCCCTGCGCCGGGCCGGAGGGGGCGTCCGTGCCGCGGGGGGCGACGGTGCGAGGCCATGCGGAGGCCCCGGGGGCGGCCGGGGGTGTGGAAGCGGGGGAGCTGACGATCGCGCGGCGGCACGGCGGCGGCGCCCGCAGCCGCACCGTCCCGGCACTGCTGCTCCCGCTCGCCGAGGCGATTCCGCTGCTGGTCCGTGCCCGGCACGATCCGGTCGCGGACCCGGCCGCCGCCTGCTGGGGAGCGGCGACCCTGCACGCCCTGCACCTCGCCGCGCGCGGCCGGCTGCTACCGGGGCTGACCCCCGACGACACCGATGCTTGGCGCGCCGGCCCCCTGGATCCCGAGGACATCGCTCACCTCCGCGCCATCGCCGCCGCCATGCCCGCCGAGGCGTACCCCGTCCCGCTCCCCGGCCACCGCCCGCTCCAGCTGCACGACCCCGTCACGCTGGTGCGGCGCTATGTGGACGCGGTCGCCGACACGCTGCCACGCACACCGGCCGCCGCGCTCGTGGCCGGCGGTGCCTTCGCGACGGGGGCAGCGCAGCACCTCCCGGGCGCACGGGACTGGGCCGCCGAGGTCGCCGCGGGGGCCGACGCCGGCGTACGGCTCTCGCTCCGTCTCGACCTGGCCCCACACCAGCTCTTCGACGTACGGGAGGAGGGCGGGCCCGGCGAGGCCGACGAGCGCCGTGCGGCCGCCGCCGTCCTCCAGGTGCACAGCCGCACCGACCCGACCCTGGTGGCCGATGCCCGCGACCTGTGGGAGGACATGGGGCCCGACCACTTCGGGCCGCGTTCCCGCGTCGACACCCTCCTGGCGCTGCGCCGTGCCGCCCGGGTCTGGAACCCGCTCGCCCGCCTCCTGGAGCGGCCGGTCCCCGACGTACTGCCCTTGGGTGAGGAGGAGCTGTACGACCTGCTGGGGGCGGTGGCGCCCCGCCTGGGAGCCGCGGGAGTGGCCGTCCACTGGCCCAAGGAGCTGGCCCGCGGGCTGACCGCGACGGCGGTCCTGCGCCCCGCACCGGGCTCCGCCGCGGACGGCTTCGGGTTCTTCGACACCCGTGAACTGCTGCAGTTCCGTTGGCAGCTGGCCATGGACGGGGCGCCGCTGACGGAGGCCGAGATGGACACCCTCGCCGAGGCCCACCGCCCCGTCGTCCGGCTGCGCGACCGGTGGGTCCTGGTCGACCCCGGGCTGGTACGCAAGGCCCGTAAGCGTGAACTGGGCTATCTGGAGCCCGCCGAGGCGCTCGCCGCGACGCTCCGCGGCACCGCCGAGGTGGACGGGGAGCAGACGCAGGTGGTGCCGCTGGGGGCGCTCGCCGCGCTGCGCGGCCGCCTCACCACCCAGGTCCCCCCGCTGCCCCAGCCGCCCGGACTGCGAGCCACCCTCCGTGACTACCAACGACGCGGCCTGACCTGGCTCGACACCATGACCTCCCTCGGCCTCGGCGGCTGCCTGGCCGACGACATGGGCCTGGGCAAGACCGTCACCGTCATCGCGCTCCACCTGCACCGGAAGCCCACCGAACCGGTCCTGGTGGTCTGCCCCGCCTCCCTCCTCGGCAACTGGCAGCGCGAGAGCGAGCGCTTCGCCCCCGGTGTCCCCGTCCGGCGCTTCCACGGAGCCGGACGCAGCCTCGACGGCCTGGACGGCGGGTTCGTGCTGACGACCTACGGGACGCTGCGCAGCAGCGCCGCCCAACTGGCCGCCAGAAGGTGGGCGTGGGTCGTCGCCGACGAGGCTCAGCACGTGAAGAACCCCCGCTCCTCGACCGCCAAGGCGCTGCGCGCCATCAAGGCGCCGGCTCGGATCGCGCTCACCGGCACGCCCGTGGAGAACAACCTCTCCGAGCTGTGGGCCTTGCTGGACTGGACGACCCCGGGACTCCTCGGCCCCCTCAAGACGTTCCGCGCGCTGCACGCCCGCGAGGTCGAGGGCGGTGAGCAACCGGAGGCGGCCGAGCGTCTGGCCCGGCTGGTACGCCCGTTCATCCTGCGGCGTAAGAAGTCCGACCCCGGAATCGCGCCCGAGCTGCCGCCCAAGACCGAGACCGACCACCCGGTGGCGCTGGGCCGCGAACAGGCCGCGCTCTACCAGGCCGTGGTCCGCGAGACCCTCGCCCGCATCGAGACCGCCGAGGGCATCGCACGCCGCGGCCTGGTGATGAAGCTGCTCACCGCCCTCAAGCAGATCTGCAACCACCCCGCGCAGTACCTCAAGGAGGCCGCGCCGGGCCTTGCCGCCCGCTCCGGGAAGCTCGAACTCCTCGACGAACTCCTCGACACGATCCTCGCCGAAGGCGGGTTCACACTGGTCTTCACCCAGTACGTGGGAATGGCGCGGTTGCTGGAGAAGCACCTCGCCACCCGCGGCATCCCAACCCAACTACTGCACGGCGGCACCCCCGTCGCCGAACGGGAGCGGATGGTCGACCGCTTCCAGTCGGGACAGGAACCGGTCTTCCTGCTGTCCCTCAGGGCAGCGGGCACCGGCCTCAACCTCACCCGCGCCGGCCATGTGATCCACTACGACCGCTGGTGGAACCCGGCGGTGGAGGAGCAGGCCACCGACCGCGCGTACCGCATCGGCCAGGACCGGCCCGTCCAGGTCCACCGGCTGATCGCCGAAGGCACCGTCGAGGACAACATCGCCCAACTCCTCGGCGCCAAAAGGGCACTGGCCGACGCGGTGCTCTCCGGAGGGGAGAGCGCACTCACCGAACTCTCCGACGCCGAGCTGGCCGATCTCGTCTCCCTCAGGAGGGCCGGATGAACCCCCGCCGCACCTCCGCGCGCACCGCCGCGGCCGACCGCCTGGCCCGCGCGGACCGCTCGCGCACCTTCCCGCCCCTGCCGGCCCGGCCCGGCGCCCGGGGGCTCTTCGCCGAATCCTGGTGGGGCAGCGCCTGGTTGGACGCCCTGGAGACCACCGCCCTCGACAGCGCCCGGCTCGCCCGCGGCCGCACCTACGCCCGCGACGGCCACGTCGACACCATCAACGTCACCCCGGGGCGCATCGTCGCCACCGTACGCGGCAGCAGACCCCGCCCCTACAGCGCCGAAATCCGCCTCCGCACCCTCACCGACCCGCAGTGGGACGCCCTCTTGGAAGCGGTCGCGGCGGAGCCCGCACAGCTGACCGCCCTGCTGGCCAGGAAGCTGCCCGGCGCCCTCGCCGAGAACGAGGTGCGCCTGCTGCCCGGACCGGACGATCTGGCCACCCGCTGCTCCTGCCCCGACCACGGCCGGCCCTGCAAGCACGCCGCCGCGCTCTGCTTCCAGACCGGCCGGCTGCTGGACGCCGATCCGTTCGTGCTGCTGCTGATGCGCGGCCGCGGCGAACGCGAGCTCCTCGACGAACTCACCCGCCGCAACACCGCCCTGACCACCCGCGAGGCCCGCACCCACGCCCCCGGCACTGCACGCCAGGCCCCCGCCGCCCAGGACGGCGACGCGCCCGTACGACCCGCCGGCCCACCCGCCACCGTGGCGGCACCCGGCGCGGCGCCCCAAGAGCCCACCGGGGCGGCACCCTCCGGAGTGCTCGCCCGCGCGGCCCTCGTCGACCGCCGCCGGCCGCCCCTCCCCCCGCCCCTGCCGCCACCGGCGCAGCCCGGCCGCCCGCCCGCACTGCCCGACGGCGAAGGGCTCCCGTTCGACCCCGCGGCCCTGGAGCTGCTGGCCGCCGACGCCGCGGCCCGCGCCCACGCCTGCGTGGTGTCCGCCGCAGCTGCCCCGCATGGTAGCGCCGCGCCGGCCCCGCCCGGCCCGTTCCCCGCCCTGCCCCCATGGGAGGACGCCGTCCGGCTGGCCGCCACCGCCCACCCGACCGCCGGCCTGACCGCCACCACCCGCGCCCTCTACCGCGACCTCGCGGCGGCGGCCGGCCGGACATCCACCGACGTGGCCCGCTCGGTGGCCGCCTGGCGGCAGGGCGGACCCGAGGGGCTCGCCCTCCTCGCCGCCACCTGGAACCCGCCGGCCGGCGACTTCGACCGGGCGCGCAGCGCCCTGCGGACCGCCGACCTCCCCGCCCTGCGCCCCCGCCACAACCACCTCACCGACCCCGACCACGGCGTCCAGCTCCGCTTCGGCCGCGACAACCGCTGGTACCCCTACGAGGCCGAGCCCGGCACCGACGACTGGTGGCCCGCCGGACCCGCCGACCCCGACCCGGTGGCTGCGCTCACCACGGTGCTCGCGAGATGACTAACCTCAAGTCCGTGGAAGGCCTCGACACACTCACCCGCTCCCTCGCCCGGCGCACCCCCGAGCAGCTCGCCGCGCTGCTCACCCGGCACGCCGAGCCGCTCGCCCGCCGCCCCGCCGCCACCGAACTCCGCGGCCTGGCCCACGCCTTGTGGTCCTACGAGACGCTCCACCACCTGGTGCTGCACCTCGACCACCCGCGGCTGCAGGTGCTCGCCACCACCGCCCGCATCAGCCAGGAGCGGGCCGCGCAGGACACCCCCGGGCCGGCCGCCCCCGCCCCGGGCGCCGACTACCAGTCCCTGATGGCGCACCGCCTGTCCTTCGCCCAACTGGCCAGCATCCCCGTCCCGCCCGAGGACGTCTTCACCGCCCTCGGCGCCGCCGGACCCGCGCGCACCGCCGCCGAGGCCGCCCTGCGCGCCCTCTACGACGACGGGCTCGCCGCCCCCACCGAGGACGGCACCGTCGTCGTCCCGCCCCGCACCCCCCAGCTCCTGGCCGCCCACGACCTCGGCCCCTTCCTCCCCGACGCCCCCGGCCCCCTCCCGGACGACACCGCGGACCCCGGGATGCCCGCCGCCGCGGTCCCCGTGACCTCACCGCACGACGAGTCCCGGGCCGCCGCGGCCTCCCTCGACGCCACCGTGGACCGCCTGCTGGCCGCACTGGCGGCGCAGCCCGCTGCGCTGCGCAAGTCGGGCGGGCTGGCGGTACGGGAGATCAAACGGCTGGCCAAGGCGGCCGGCGCCACCGAGCCGCACACCCGGCTCCTTCTCGACCTCGCCCTGGCCGCCGACCTGATCGCACTGACCCGCACCCCGGCCGGCATCACCGCCCTGCCCACCGGCGCCTACGACGACTGGCTGGGCCACCCGCCCGGCGGGCGCCTCGCCCCCCTCCTGGCGGCCTGGTCCACCCTGTGGGCCGTCCCCACCCACACCCCGTTCGGGGAGACCCCGACCGCGCTGGTCCGCTGCCACGACCGGCACGCCCCCGCCCTCCGGCACGCCCTCCTCGCCGCACTGGCCCACGTCCCCGTCGGCGCCGGCGTACCCCTGCCGCCCCCGCCGAGCGCGGACACCCCCGAGCCCGCAGAGGGCACCCGGGTACTGCACGACCTGCTGCGCACCGCGGACTGGTACCGCCCGCTCGCCGTCACCCAGCAGCCGATGGCCGAGGAGCGCGCCACCCACACCCTGAACGAAGCCGTCTACCTGGGCCTGGTCGCCCACGGCACCCTCACCCCCCTCGGCCAGGCGCTGCTCACCGGACCGGACTCCCTCGCTGGGGCGCTCGCCGACCTCCTCCCGCCCCCGCTCGAACAGGCCCACTTCCAGGCCGACCTGACCGCCGTCGTGCCCGGCCGGCCCGCCACGGCGCTCGCCGCACTGCTCGCCTCCGCCGCCGACCTGGAGTCCGAAGGACACGCCGTGACCTGGCGGTTCACCCCCGCCTCGGTGCGCCGCGCGCTGGACGCCGGGCACACCGCCGACGGCCTCCTCGACGACCTCACCCACGCCTCGACGACCCGCACCCTGCCGCAGCCTCTGCGCTACCTCGTCCAGGACGCCGCCCGCTCCCACGGCCGGATGCGGGTGCTGCCCGCCGCCTGCTGCATCCGTTCCGACGACGAAGCCCTCATCGAGGAACTGGCCGCCCACCGCGGCCTGCAGGACCTCACCCTGCGCGTGATCGCCCCGACCGTCCTGGTCAGCGGCCGGCCACCGGCCGCCACCCTGGACGCCCTGCGCGCCGCGGGCTACTCCCCCGCCCTGGAGTCCGACACCGGCACCACCACCGTCGAACGCCTCCCCGCGCACCGCACCAAGGCCCCCGCCCCCACCCGCGATCCGCAGGCCCCGCTCGCCCGCGCCCGCCGCCTCCTGGGACTCTCCTCGGAACCCCAGGAGGACGGCACCGGCAGCGGCTGACCGGCCGCGCGGCGGGCGCCCCGCGGCGCGGGGTCACTCGTACTCCGTGCCGCCCTTCCGCGTCAGATACCCGCCGCTGACCACCTTGGCGACGGCCCGCCCGCCCAGGACCGGGCTGTAGCGGTCCGTGAGCGGGCGGACCACCACGCCCTCCCTCAGGTGCACCCCGCGCCCCGACAGCGTCTCGCGGCCCTCGGCCAGCTCCATGACCCGCCGGGCGTCGAACGGGCCGCGGTACAGCGTCGGCACCAGCGGGAGCCGGCCGTCCAGCACCGCCGTCAGCTCCTCCGGATCCAGCCACCGCGGCTGGCCGTCGACCTCCACCGCGATGTCGAACACCGCATACGCGGGTCGTCCGCGGCGGCTGTCCGCGCCGTACCCGAGGTCCTGGACCCCCTCGCCGTACACCTCGCCGAACACACCGACCCGCGACGCCCCCAGCTCCGCGGCGATCTCCGCCGCGACCCGGGCGACGCCGTGGCCGTGCACCGCCCGCCAGTACAGGTTCGCCGGGTCCTCGACCAGCGCGAGACCCTGCGCACCGAGCCCCTTGGACGTCACCCGGACCCGCCCCTCAGACGCGTGGAACGTCAGACAGCAGGCGGTGCCGTGCACCTTCTCCGTCACCGCCACCGGCTCGCCGTCCGCGAATGCCCCCGGATACCGCTTCAGATTCTCGATGTCGATCCACGGCAGCAGCTCGGGCGCCGGAGCGACCTCGCCGCTCATCGAAATCGGCACCGGAGGAACCCACTTCACGATGCCCAGCTCCGTCGCGAAGTCGGTGCCGGCCGCCCGTGCCCCCGCCAGGTCCACCCCGGACAGCGCCCCCGGACGGCAGACGATGCCCTGTGACAGCTCGCCCCGCAGCCGGATCGCCTTCACACGGTTGGCCGCGGAGCCGGCCAGCTTCCCGGTCAGTCCCAGCTCGGCCACCAACTCCGCGGGCAGCACGGCCTGTTCTGGTATGTACACCGCGAGGTCGCCGGTCCGGTAGGTGCCCTTGGCGACCACCGCGCGGTACAGACCCACCTGGGCCAGCTCCAGCGCATCGGCGTTCGGATGCTCATGCACCGTCAGTTCCTCGACCGTGACGCGCAGCGTCGACATACCGTTCCCCGTTCCCGTTCCGCGGCGCCCCGCTCGGGCGCTCGCCGCTCTCCGTGCCGTGCCCGGGCGCGCATCCGCGGCGTCGCCCCGCCACCACTCTGATCGACCCGCCCCGAACCAGCGAACGAATTTCGTGCGCGCGGCGGCGTCAGCGGTGTGGGGCGCCGCGGGACGCCGGACGCGGCGGTGTCAGGGGCGCGGGACGTACTGCGGTGAGGGCCTCAGTCGTCGTCCGGCTTCCGCCGGTTCGCCCCGCCGATGCGCCGCAGGGACGTCGGCCCGAAGCCGCGCGGGCGGGGCGGCCGCCGGGAGCTGTCGGGCGGCGCCGAGAGGGCGGGCGACGCACCGGCCGCCGCTGGGGACCGGGGCGCGGGGGCCGGCGGCACCGGCAGCGACGACACCTCCCGGTCCGGACCGTCGGGCTCCGGACGGATGCGGTCCATCCGCCCGCGCAGCAGCCCGAGCGCGGCCGGGCGGTGCAGGAAGGGTGCCGTCCCGGGGGAGGAGGCGACGACATCGGCGTAGGCGCCGCAGACCGTCGTACGGCCGGCGGGGGAGCCCGTGGACCCGCCGGTCGCCAGCGCCCAGGGTTCCTGGACGAGGCTGCCCAGGGCGCGCTGCACCCGGCGGGCGAGCGCCGGGTCGTCCATGCCGTGCCGACGCACCGCCTCGCGCAGCGCCGCGGCGCCGTGTGCCGCGATGGACAGCCCCTGGCCGAAGTCGGGGCTGAGCGAGACCACGGCGCCGCCGAGCGCCAGGAACCCCGTGGGCCAGCACGGGAGTTGGGCGAACCGTCGCCGCAGGTTGACCGCGTCCCGGGACAGCCGCACCTCACTGAGCGGCTCGGCGCCGGCGATCAGGTCGGCGATCGTGGCGTCGCCCGTGCGGCGGGCGAACGCGACGAAACGGCCCGCGTGTTCGGTCGGCCGGTCGTCACCGGCACCGGTGAGCGTGACCAGCCAGCGGCCGCCCTCGATCGGGACCAGCGTCGCCGTCCGGCCCGGGACCGGGCGAACGGCGGCGCCGCCCGACCCGGGAAGCGGGGCGGTGTCGGCCGAACGGGAGGTTAGCACCGGTGTGTTGCGGGCCTCGCCGGGGGTGCGGAAGATGCGGGTCGCCGAGACGATGCCGGAGTCCGCGAGGTCCTCGCACGCTGAGGGCAGGCCCAGTGCCCGCAGCCGGGACTGGGTGGTGGTGTGCCGCCCGGTGGCATCGACGACCAGGTCGGCATCCAGCCGGTAGGCGTGGCCGGACGTGGTGTCCCGCACCCGCACCCCGGTGATGTGCTCCGCCGTCCCGGTCAGTTCTTCCGCTTCGGTCCCGTCCAGGACGCTCACCCCGGGCAGGGCCGCCACCTGGCGACGCGTCACCCGGTCGAGCAGATCGCGCGAGCAGGCGACCAGATACGGCGAACGGCGCCGCCCGGCCCGGCCCAGCGGGGAGCGCACCGAGAGCCCGTCCGGCACCGGGACCCGACGGGCCCCCTCCGCCAGCCAGCCCTCGATGCTGCCGGGCACCAGCGCCTCGATCCGTCGGGCGCCCTCGGCCGCCAGCAGATGGGCGTGCCGGGCCTGCGGAAGGTCGGAGGGCAGGGCGGGCGTGCGGGGCAGCCGCTCCCGTTCGACGACGATGACATCGGCGTACCCGGAGAGCGCGGCCGCGGCGAGCATCCCGGTGAAGCCGCCGCCGAGCACCACGGCGAGATACGGGTGGGTGAACTGCAGCCCGCTGCTGCTGGTACTGCTCGACCGGGTCATGGGCAGCCCCTCTCTTGGTGGCGGAGCACGGTCTCCCGGCGGGAGCGGGACACATCCAGAAAGGGTGGTGCCGCATACGGCCGGGAATGCCGGCGCGCGGCGGCGATGACGGCCTCGGTGGCGGCCGTGAACGATGCCGTGAACGACGCGGTGAGCGAGGCCGCCTGGGACGGCAGGGACGCGGATGCGGTCCGCAGGATGCGCAGAGGTACCGGTAGAAGCGGTAGTGCTCGTTGTGGGTCCCGGCAGGCCGGCGCGTACGCCGGCCTGCCGCCCCCCGATCTCCCCATCATGATTCCCCCTCAGGCCGTGTCCGCGTCGCCCCGTGCGGGGCCGCCTCCACCTCCGTCACCCGCCCGTATCACCGGGTGCGGTGGGCGGGCAGCACTGCCTCGCGGAGCGTGCTTCGCCCCTGGGGACGCGGCCGTCACATGGGGTCAACGGCGGACACTTTTCGGATCGTAGGCCGCAGCGATCACATCCGGTAGCCATGTTTGAGCGAGGGATGCGTAGGAGCCACCTGGCGAATACCGCAGGGTAGATCCGCAGCAAAACGCCGTAATGGGTGGAAAACGCTGCGCCGTTTTCTCGCGTTGCGAGAAAACAGGCTGGAAATTCTCGTCACGTGAAGGGTGGTCCGGCCGGAATCCCCGGAGGGTTGGCGCGAAATGATCGGACCTGAACGGTCCGGGCCGCGCCGTGCCTACCCTGTGCGGGCACCGCACCGGAGAACTTGAAGGAGAGTCGTGCGCGCGATTGTGATGCGAGAATTCGGCGACCCGGACGTGCTGCGGCTCGAAGACGTGCCCGACCCGGCGCCCCGCAGCGGCCACGCGCTGGTCGACGTGACCCTGGCCGGCATCAACTACGCGGATGTGCACGTACGCGGGGACTCCTACCTGGCGCCCGTCGAACTGCCCTATGTACCCGGCAACGAGGTCGTGGGCACGGTGGACGGCGGCCGCCGGGTCGTCGGGCTGTGCCGCGGCGGCGGCTACGCGGAGCGGACGCTGCTGCACCGCCGCGTGACCTGGGACGTGCCCGACGCCATCAGCGACACCCAGGCCGTCGCCCTGGCCCTGCAGGGCAACAGCGCCTGGCATCTGCTGTTCACCTCGCTGCGGATCACCGAGGGCGAGACCGTCGTCGTGCCGGCCGCGGCGGGCGGGGTGGGCTCGTTGGCCGTGCAACTCGCCGCGCGCGCCGGGGCGAAGGTCATCGGCCTCGCGGGCACTCCCGAGAAGCGCCGGCTGGTCCAGGAGTTGGGCGCGCACGCCGTGGTCGACTCGACCGCCGAGGACCTGACGGAGCGCATCCTGGACGCGGCCGGCGGGCCCGTCCGGGCGGCCCTGGAGATGACCGGTGGGGCGACCTTCGCGCGGACCCTCGCCGCCCTCGCCCCGCACGGCCGCCTCGCCGTCTACGGATTCGCCGGCGGCGACCTGGCGAGCGTGCCCACCCGGGACCTGATGGAGCGGTCCCTGACCGTCTCCGGTTTCTGGCTGCCGCAGCTCTACGCCGACCGCAGCGCGCTGCCCACGTCCATGGCGGCGCTGTTCGACGCGGTCGCCGACGGCTCCCTCCAGCCGCTCACCGGAACCGTGTACGCACTGGGCGAGGCGGCCTCGGCGCACCGCGACCTGGCCGCCCGCACACCGACCGGGAAACTCGCCCTCGACGTCGCCCGATAATTCCGGTGGCGCCGGGTGCCGGAGGGGTACCACCACCGGTACGCACAACGCCGTGCGCCTCAGGGCGCGGAACACTGTCTGGGGAGAGAGCACACGATGGGCAACAGCACCACGGCACCGGGAGCGGGCGCCTCTGCCGCCCCGCCCGCCTCCGCTTCGGTCACCGCCGCCACCGCACCGGATGCTCAGGGCCGCCCCCGGAGCACGCACCGGCGGGCCAGGAAGGACGCCGCCGAGGCCGGTCCCCGCGCGTCGGGATCCAGCCATGCCGAGCGGGTCTTCCTGGTCCAGACCGCCTTCGCCGAACTCGGTGGATCCGCCCACGGCCCCGGTGAGATCGCCGAGTTCACCGGCCTGGACGACTCCGTCGTCTACCGCATCCTGCAGTCCGGCATCTACCAGCGGATCTTCGAGCGGGTGGACCGCGGCCTCTACCGGCTGCGGACCTCCGCCGCCCAACTGGCCTTCACCGCGCTCGACCACCGCCTCGACGGCGCCCAGAGCGTGCTCCGTGAGCTGCGGGCGGCCACCGACGGTGGGCTGGCGTTCCTCTACATGGTGGCGCCGTTCTCCGGCGCACAGCGGCAGTGCGTCGACATGGCCGTCGGCGACTCCGACCTCGCCGAGCTCGGCATGACCCCACGCGATGTGCTGTCCGTGACGCGGTCCCTGCGCACCGGGGCCTCCGGACGGACGATCCTGGCCTACCTGCCGGAGGTGCTCCAGCAGCGGGTGCTGGCCGAGCCCGTGCCGGACCAGGCGGGGCCGGGCGTCTACCGGGACAACGACGCACTGCTGGCGTCCCTCGCGGAGGTGCGCGACCTCGGCCACGCACTGGGGTACGAGGAGTGCATGGCCGGCTGGAACTCCTGCGCGGCGCCGATCATGTGGGACGGTTCCATCATGGGCGCGGTGCTGCTGCTCAAGCTCAAGTCCGTGATGCCGGTGGCCCCCGGCAGCGTCATCGAGGCGACGAAGGAGGCGGCGGCGGTCCTCAGCCGCCACGGGGCCGCCCGTCCGGACGCGGGCCAGGCCTGAACCGCGGTACCGGGCAAGCACGCACGACACACCAGGGGGTTTGATGGACACGGAACTGGCGGCGCTCGCCGCGGCGGGCGCGACCACGCTGGTCCAGCAGATGGCGACGGACGGCTGGGGTTCGGTCCGCCGCCGCATGGCGGGCTTCCTCGCCCGGCGGCGGGGCAGCACGGACGAGGCGGCGGTCGAGGGCGAACTGGAGGACTCCCGCGCCGACCTCGTGGCGGCCCAGGAGGCGGGTAACCGGGCCGATGCGGAGGTGGTGGAGGCGTCCTGGCGGATGCGGCTGCAGCGGCTGCTGCGCGAGGACCCCGCAGCGGCGGCCGAACTGCGCCGACTGCTGGATGAGGTGGCGCCCGCCGAGCGGCCCACCACGATCCGCGAGGTGCACAACACCCTCAATGGCGGGGCGCACAACAGCGCCGTCATCCAGGCCGGGGCCATCAACGGCGGTGTCCACCACTGGCGCACCCCGCCCCCGGACCGGCCGCAGGCCGGCTGACCGGCCCCACCCGGTGACCTGCGGCCGGGCACAATGGCGGGGTGCAGCTGGAAGCGATCACCTGGGAACGGCTCACCGACGCCCTCGCCGAACACCTCACCGCGCTGACCGCGCGGGACGGGAGCCCCTGGCTGAGAGTGGCGATCGACGGGGCTCCCGCCGCCGCGCCCGGTGACCTGGCCGGCCAGCTCACCGAGGCGCTGCGGCTCCGGGGGCGGGCGGTGCACCGGGCCGGCGCCTTCGGCTTCCTGCGGCCCGCCTCCCTGCGGCTCGAACACGGCCACGAGGACCCCGACGCCTACCACGACGCGTGGTTCGACCGGCAGGCGCTGTGGCGGGAGGTGTTCCGGCCGCTGGATCCGGGCGGCACCGGGCGGGTGCTCCCGGACCTGTGGGATCCAGTGGCGGACCGCGCGACCCGCAGCGCCTATGTGACGCTGCCGCCCGGCGGCGTCCTGCTGCTGCACGGCCCGCTGCTGCTCGGCCATTGGTTCCCCTTCGATCTCTCCGTCCATCTGATGCTGTCGCCGGCCGCGCTGGCCCGGCGCACCCCACAGGGCGCGCGCTGGACCCTCCCGGCCTTCGCGCGCTACGAGGCCGAGACCCGGCCGGAGGAGGCGGCGGACGTCGTCGTACGGGCCGACGATCCTCGACGGCCGGCCTGGAGCGGGATCCGCTGAACGCCCCGCGGCCCCGGCCTCAGACCAACTGCCGGATCTCACCCCGGACGCGGTAGAAGCCGCCCGAGGCCGCCGACAGCTCATCGACGACGTACCGCGCACCGGCCTGGCGTATGTGCCGCGGGAACTGGACGTTCCAGGACGGCTCATAGCCGTCGGAGACCACATGGACCCGCAGTCGGCCGCCGTCCTGCACACACTCCACCACGATCCCCGAGGCCGCCGTGGACGCCACCGTCCGCACCGTGGCCGACGGGGTGTAGGTGGGCAGCGCGGCGGCCGACTTCACGTCCCGGGCCACCGGCACCGTGCCCTGTTGGGCGGCCGCGATCGCCGCGTCACTGGCGTCGACGCACACCAGGGACCCGTCGGTGGTGACCATGTACAGCTTCTCGTCCAGGTACTGCATCGACAGCGCCGCGCCGCCGCCGGTGTCCAGCTTCCACAGGCGGGTGCCGTCGGCGGCGAAGCAGTACACGGAGGAGGCCCGGTCACCGGCGAAGACATAGCGGCCGCCGGGCGAGGTGGCGCAGGAGTAGACGACCGTTTCGCACGCGTAGGTGGCCTCCAGCGCCCCGTCGGCCTTCGCCAGCCGCTGGACCACCTTCCGGTCGGTGCCGGCGTACACCGACGCGTCCTCCTGCCAGCCGAACAGCACCGCGCCCTGGGTCGGGGTGTGCCACAACTCCCGGCTGCCGTCCGCCGCGTAGGCGGTCACACCGCGCTGGTGACCGTGGTAGACGGCGTGCTCGTCCCGCCGCACCATCCAGGCGCCCTGGCCCTGGCTGCGCCGCGACCACTGGTACTCGTCCTCGTGGTCGATGACGGTCAGTCCGCCGCTGCGGTCGGCGACGTTGAGGATGCCCTCCCGGATGTCCAGCCAGAAGATGTCGACGTCGGGCGCGATGTCATAGGCGGCGAACGGAAGCTTGGAGGAGAGGTCGTAGACCTTGCCATCGTCGCAGCCGGCGTAGATCCAGAAGTCGTCCGCCACCAGGCACTTGACGCCGTGGGGCAGCTGATAGCGCGCCAGCACCTCGCCGTCGTGGCCGAGGGTGTAGACATCGCCGTCCTGATTGCCCACCCAGCAGCGGTCCTGGTCGACGTGGATGCCGAACGCCGCGGCCTCGGTGCGGAACCGCCACAACACCGGCGCGACCGCCTGGGCCGTCGAGGGGGCGGACGAGACCTGACGGCGGGTCACCGACCGGGCGGCGCGCTGCCCCTGGACGGCGGGGGCATAGCCCTTGCGGACCTTCTCACCGATCTTCCTGGCGGCCGCGGCCTGCGCCTTCTCGTGCGTAGGGAACGTGGAGGTCTGCTGCTGGCCGGCCGCGCCGATGCGTCCGTAGCGCACCGAGACGACCGTGTCCTGCACCGTCACCTCATAGAACTTGTGGGCCCCGCCGCCCTCCTGCGACAGCTCCAGATACGTGGTGTTCCCCGACATGGCTCTCCCCTCCCGGAGCGGCCCCGACGACCGTCCCCCGCTGTGAAAAACCGTACGGCCGACCACTGACAACGGCCCGCGCAGCGTTAGCGGAGGGCCGCTGAAAGCCCTGCTCACGGCGGTGGTTAGCGTGTGGGCGTGACGACTTCATTCAACGCATCCGACGAGGCGGCCGAGCTGCCCGGCAGGCATGGACCCAGCGCGACCGTGGAGGCCCACCCGCGCTCCGTCGGCACCGTCCAGACGTCCTACGCTCCCGATCCCGACGGCGACCCGGACCCCGGCGAGATCGTCTGGACCTGGGTGCCCTACGAGGAGAACGACGGGCGCGGCAAGGACCGGCCGGTGCTGGTCGTCGCCCGGGAGACGGGCGGAACGCTGCTGGCCGTGCAGCTCTCCAGCAAGCGCCACCAGAACGACCGGGAGTGGGTGCCCCTCGGTACCGGGCCGTGGGACCGCGCGGGGCGTGACTCCTGGGTGGCCGTGGACCGGGTGCTGCGGGTGCACCCGGCCGGGATGCGGCGGGAGGCCTGCGCCCTGGACCGGGGACGCTTCAACCTCGTCGTCAACCGGCTGCGCGAGCGCTACGGCTGGCGCTGACGGCCCCGGACACCGGGCTCAGGCCTCCGCCAGGGCCAGGAGCTTGGTGACGGTGTTCCAGTTGCGGGCCGTGGCCGTCACCCCGAGCCGGGCGCGGCCCACGGCCTCGGCGAGCTTGGACCGGCCGATCCCGCCCGGGCACCACAGGTACAGTTCGCGCCCGACCAGCCGGCACCGGTCGGGCGCGAACGCGGCCGCGTCCAGCGCGTCCAGCGGCGAAGTGTCGGCCGGCGCCGCCGACAGGAACGTCACATGCAGGGTCTTGGGCTCCGGCACGGCCTGCGGGAACGGGTTCGCGGCGACCGCGGCGGCCAGCTCGGCACCGGTCCGGACGATGACCGGCACGGTCAGCCCGAGCTCGGCGGCGATCCGCTCATGGAGCACCCGGGCCGTCTCCTCCGGGGGCGTGCCGGGGTCAGCGAAGACGATGTTGCCGGTCTGCAGCAGGACCGAGACGTCCCGGAAGCCCAGGGACTCGGCCAGCTCCAGCTGCCGGGCCTTGGGGAAGCGGTTGTGGCCCCCGACGTTGATGCCGCGGAGCAGAGCGATCTGACGGGACATGGCACTGCCTTCGGGTGAGGGACGGCCTCGGTGAGGAACGGTCTCCGTGAGGGACGGTCTCGATGAGGGACGGTCGCGGTGCGGACGGACGAAGGGGGGACCGGGGCGCCCGGTTCAGAACAGCGGAGCGGGCAGCACCCCTTCGAGGGCCAACAGCAGGCGCTTGGTCTCCAGACCGCCGCCGAAGCCGCCGATCCCACCGTCGCTGGCCACCACCCGGTGGCAGGGGACGACGACCGGCAGCGGATTGGAACCCATCGCCGCCCCCACCGCGCGGGCCGCGCCTCCCTCCCCGACCCGGTCGGCGAGGTACTGGTACCCGACGACGCTGCCGTAGGGCACGTCCTCCGCCAGGGCGTGCAGGACCCGGGCGGGGAAGCCGGACGACAGCGACCAGTCCAGGGGGACCGTGAAGGACCGCAGCTCCCCGGAGAAGTAGGCGGTCAGCTCGGTCGCGGCCGTCTCCAGAGGCGCTGTCCCGGTGCCCGGCGGCCCGCCGAAGAACTGCTCCAGACGGGCCAGCGCCCGCCGGGTCGTCCGCGCGTCGGCGTGGAAGAGGACCTGGACCAGACCCTCCGCGGTCGCGGCGAGGAGCAGCGGACCGATCGGCGTGTCCAGATGCCTCCAGGCCCAGTCGCGCCGGCCCGCTGGCCCGCCCGCCGCCTCGGGAACCCGCCCGGGATCCCGCTCGTGAACCTGCTCGGAATGCGTCACCTGATCAGGGTAGGACGCACCACTGACAGTGCGGTGGGGAGCGCCGCCCGGCCGGTGTCGGACGACGCTCCCGAACGGCTCCGGGCGGCTCAGTCTCCGTTGTTCCGCCTGCCCTCCAGGGCATCGCGGATCACGTCCGGCTTGTTGGTGATGATGCCGTCGACGCCCAGGCCGGCGACCTTGACCGCGGTGGCCGGGTCGTCGACGGTCCAGGCGTACAGGTCCAGCCGCCGGTGGTGCGGCCCCTTCAGCCCGTGGACGGCGGCGACGTACTCCCGGGTGACTGCCGTGTGGACGGGGTTGATCTGGTCGCAGTACTTCGCGAACTTCGGGAGGTCGGCGACGGACGGGTTGCCGAGGAAGCCCGTCTTGAGGTCCGGCCGGAGCGTGTGCACCGTCTTGATGGTGTCGGCGTTGAAGCTCTGGATGATCAGGCGGTGCTTGAGGTGGTCCCGGTCCAGCCAGCCCGCCTCCCGCAGCTCCCGGAGGGCCTGCCGCTCGATGCCCGGGTAGAGCTCCGGTGACTTCAGCTCCATCAGCAGGCTCTGGTCGTTGTGCTCGACCTCGTCCATGTAGTCCTCGAGGGTCGGCACCCGCTCACCTGCGAACTTCGGTCCGAACCAGCTGCCCGCGTCCAGCTTCTCGATCTCCCTGAGGGTGAAGTCCGCGACGTTCCAGGGGGAGCGGCCCGGGAAGACCTGCTCGACGTTGGTGGTCCGGGCGAGCGAGCTGTCGTGCAGGATGACCAGCTCACCGTCCTTGGTGCGCTGGACGTCGTTCTCCACCCAGTCGAAGCCGAGCCGGGCGGCCGCGTCGATGGCGGCGAGGGTGTTCTCGGGCGCGTACGACGAGGCCCCGCGGTGGGCGACCGTCTCCGGAGTGCGTCCGGACGGGGCGGCCTGTGCGGGGGGTGCGGAGAGGACGAGCGCGGACAGTCCCATGAGCGCACCGGCGACAGCGGCGGCGACGGGGCGAATACGCATACGGACTCCTCGTGACGTCGTGGGCGTGAGCGGAGGTGAGGTGCGGTGGAGGGAGCTGCGGTGAAGTGCGGCGAAGCGAACGAGGTGAAGCGACGTGGGGTGCGGTGAGTGACGTGAACCGGGTCGGACGGGCAGAGGTTCGCAGCCGGGCCGGAGCGGGAGGCGGTCGTGCGGTGGCCGGGCGCTGAACGAGAGATGGCCGGTCTTCCAGTGCGGAGCGTCGCGCAATTGCAGGATGCCCGGATCAGCCGTGCAACAGACGTACGCCCTGACGCCGTCCAACTTGCCGGAGCCACGGCATCCGCGCATCTTGACCGATGATGCGTCACCCGTCGTGCTTCTGAACGGTTTTGATTACCGGACAGGTGTGGTGCGCCGTGCGGGCCGCTCGGTACGCAGGGATGCCGCGCCGTCGGCGCCCGGCGGTGTCCCCCGTTCCGGTCCGGTGCCCGGCCCGCCGGCGGGAGGTGTGGAGGGCCTTGCCGCGCGGCCCGCCCGCAGGGGCCGAGGCCCCGCCGGACCAGGCGGTCCTGCCACCGACAGCCACCGGTGCCCGGCCGCACCGCCCACCCCGCCCGCCGGCCCGGCCGCCGCCCGTCGCGCGCCCCCTCCGCGTGGACCCGCGTACCCGCCAGCGGGGCAAAACCGCAGGCCGGAGCGCTCTCCCCGTCGGTTGTCAGTGGGTGGTCGTACGGTGGACCCCATGCGGCCCGTATCAAAGATCGAACGCACGGTGGCGCCCTTCGAGGTCGTCAGCCCCTACCAGCCCAACGGCGACCAGCCGGCGGCCATCACCGAGCTGGAGCGGCGCATCCGCGGGGGTGAAAAGGACGTCGTCCTGCTGGGTGCGACCGGTACCGGCAAGTCGGCGACCACCGCGTGGATGATCGAGAAGCTGCAGCGCCCCACGCTCGTGATGGCGCCCAACAAGACCCTCGCGGCCCAGCTCGCCAACGAGTTCCGCGAGCTGCTGCCGAACAACGCCGTCGAGTACTTCGTCTCCTACTACGACTACTACCAGCCCGAGGCGTACGTCCCGCAGTCCGATACGTACATCGAGAAGGACTCCTCCATCAACGAGGAGGTCGAGAGGCTGCGGCACTCCGCGACGAACTCCCTGCTCACCCGGCGTGACGTCGTGGTGGTCGCCTCGGTGTCCTGCATCTACGGCCTGGGTACCCCACAGGAGTACGTCGACCGGATGGTCCCGCTGAAGGTCGGCGACGAGATCGACCGCGACCAGTTGCTGCGCCGCTTCGTCGACATCCAGTACACCCGCAACGACGTGGCCTTCACCCGGGGCACCTTCCGGGTCCGCGGCGACACCATCGAGATCTTCCCGGTCTACGAGGAGCTGGCCGTGCGGATCGAGATGTTCGGCGACGAGATCGAGGCGCTGTCCACCCTCCACCCGCTGACCGGCGAGGTGATCAGCGAGGACCAGCAGCTCTACATCTTCCCGGCCAGCCACTACATCGCCGGCCCGGAGCGGATGGAGCGGGCCATCGCCGGCATCGAGGCCGAGCTAGCGGACCGGCTGGCCACGCTGGAGAAGCAGAACAAGCAGCTGGAGGCCCAGCGGCTGCGGATGCGCACCACCTACGACATCGAGATGATGCGCCAGATCGGCTCCTGCTCGGGCATCGAGAACTACTCGATGCACATGGACGGCCGTGAGCCCGGGTCCGCGCCGCACACCCTGATCGACTACTTCCCGGATGACTTCCTCCTGGTCATCGACGAGTCGCATGTCACCGTCCCGCAGATCGGTGCCATGTACGAGGGCGACGCCTCCCGGAAGCGCACCCTGGTCGACCACGGCTTCCGGCTGCCGTCCGCCCTGGACAATCGGCCGCTGAAGTGGGAAGAGTTCCTGGAACGGATCGGCCAGACCGTCTACCTGTCGGCGACCCCCGGCCCGTACGAGCTCGCCCGGGGCGACGGCTTCGTGGAGCAGATCATCCGGCCGACCGGCCTGGTCGACCCCGAGGTGGTGGTCAAGCCCACCGACGGGCAGATCGACGACCTGGTGCACGAGATCCGGACCCGCACCGAGAAGGACGAGCGCGTCCTGGTCACGACCCTCACCAAGAAGATGGCCGAGGACCTCACGGACTACTTCCTGGAGCTGGGCATCCAGGTCCGCTATCTGCACAGCGACGTCGACACCCTGCGGCGGGTGGAGCTGCTGCGCGAGCTGCGCTCGGGTGAGTACGACGTCCTGGTGGGCATCAACCTGCTCCGTGAGGGTCTCGACCTCCCCGAGGTCTCCCTGGTGGCCATCCTGGACGCCGACAAGGAGGGCTTCCTGCGCTCCGGTTCGGCGCTCATCCAGACCATCGGCCGGGCGGCGCGCAACGTCTCCGGACAGGTCCATATGTACGCCGACAAGATCACCCCGGCGATGGAGAAGGCCATCGAGGAGACCAACCGCCGTCGGGAGAAGCAGCTGGCGTACAACAAGGAGAACGGCATCGACCCGCAGCCGCTCCGCAAGAAGATCGGCGACATCGTCGCCACCATCGCCCGGGAGGAGATCGACACCCAGGAGCTGCTGGGCACCGGCTACCGCAAGGGCGGCGAGGGCAAGGAGGCCAAGGGCAAGGCTCCGGTCCCGTCGCTCGGCGCCCCGGGCGGCAAGGCCACGAAGGGCAAGGCCGGCAAGGCGGGCGAGGTGCTCACCGACCGGCCCGCCGCCGAACTGGCCGAACTCATCGAGGAGATGACGGAGCGGATGCGGGCCGCCGCCGCCGAGCTGCAGTTCGAGGTCGCCGCCAGGCTGCGCGACGAGGTGGGCGAACTGAAGAAGGAGCTGCGGCAGATGAGGGAGGCCGGCGTGAAGTGAGGGGGCCGGGGCGGACACTCCGCACTCCGCTCCCGGTGTTGCAGAACCGCCACAAACCCGGGCCGTGCGCGCCCTCGGCCCTCGGGCGTGCGTAGGGTCGAGGAGGCCGCCGGAACGCTGGGCGGGACAGCACAGAGAGGGGACGTCGCGTGTCAGTCAATTTGTCCAAGGGGCAGGGCATCAGCCTGCAGAAGTCCGACGGAGGGACGCTGACCGCGGTGCGGATGGGGCTCGGGTGGCGCTCGGCGCCGCGCCGAGGCCTGTTCGGCAGGCGGACCAACGAGATCGACCTCGACGCCTCGGCGGTGCTCTTCGCCGAGAAGAAGCCGATGGACGTGGTCTTCTTCCAGCACCTGGTCAGCGACGACGGCGCGGTCCGGCACACCGGCGACAACCTCGTCGGCGGCGCGGGCCAGGGCGGCGACGACGAGGCGATCCTGGTCGACCTGGCGCGGGTGCCGGTGCACATCGACCAGATCGTGTTCACCGTCAACTCCTTCACCGGCCAGACCTTCGCCGAGGTGCAGGACGCCTTCTGTCGGCTGGTCGACGAGACCACCGGCCAGGAGCTGGCCCGCTACACCCTCACGGGCGGCGGCGACTACACCGCCCAGGTCATGTCCAAGGTGCACCGGACGGGTAACGGCTGGACGATGACCGCCATCGGTGAGCCCACCGTCGGCCGTACGTTCCAGGACCTGGTGCCGGCGATCCTGCCGCACCTGTAACCACCGCACCTCCGAGGCGGCGCGCACCCGGGCCGCGCCGCCCTACCCCCGGGCGCATGCCCGGCCGGCCCGGGAGGCACCCAACCAGGGGGAAGCACCATGACGGCCGAGCTGGTCCGGGGCCAGAACCATCCGCTGGACCGGACACGGGTGGAGATCCGGATCGTGGCGGGCGGACCCGTCGTGGCCGGAGTGACGCTCGCCGACGCCCAGGGGCGGCTTCCGGGCGCCGAGGCGGTGGCGCACCCGGGGGCGCCCCGGCGGACCGGCGTGGAGGTCCCCCGCCAGGCCGCCGCCGAGCAGCGCATCGCGGTGGACCTCGATGCGCTGCCCGAGCCCGTCCACCGGGTGAGCGTGCTGCTGGCGCTGCCCACCGGCATCGGGACGCTGACCGCCTTCGGCGCGGCCGCCGCCCCGTCCGTCACGGTCACCGATCTCGACGGCACGGGTCTGGTCGGCTACACCCTCACCGGGCTGGGCGCGGAGACCGCCGTGGTCGCCGTAGAGCTGTACCGCAGGCAGGGCGCCTGGAAGGTACGCGCGGTGGGCCAGGGGTACGCCGACGGCCTCGCCGCGATGCTGCGCGACCAGGGGCTGCCCCGGGCGGCGGAGCTGGCCGCGGAGATCGAGGAGGCCGTCGGGGCGGGGCACGCCCGGGCGGTCCCCGCGCCCGCCCCGGTCACGCCCGCCCCGGCCGCCGCTGGCCGACCCGACGGGCCCGCCCGTGCCGAGGACCCCGCCGGCGGCCCGGCCGCCGACCGCTCCGCGCCTGCACACCCGGATGCCGCCCACGGCCCGGTGGCGTCCGGCCCAGGCCCAGGCCCCGGCACCGCGCCCGGAGTGGGGGCCCCGGCGGGCCCGTTGGCCAAGGGAGCCGCCCCGCCCGTTCCGACGGCCGGTGCCCCCATCGACTACCGGCACCCCGAGCGCCGGCCCACCCCGGGGCCGGCCGACCCGGCGCAGCCGCCGTCCGCGCCGCCTGCGGGCGCCCCCGATGGCCCACCGCTCCCGGTGGCCGGGGACGCCGCCGGATGGAGCATGGAGGAGCGGCTCTACAACCAGGTGTGGGGCATGTTCGAGGACCTGGCCCGCTCGGTCGCGGCGTACCGCAGCGCCTGCGACTTCGCCGAGGCCCGCCTGGAGCAGGAGCTCGACGAGGCCCTCGCCGACCCCCGCCACCGCATCGGCACGCCCGCCGACGTCGCCCGGGCCGGCGCCCGCGACAAGCACACCGCCCTGATCGCCCAGGCCCGTGCCGCGCTCGACCGGGACCTCGCCCAGCTCACGGCCGAGTCGGAGGTGGTCGAGCCCGCGCTGCCGACCGCCTTCGCCCGCTGGGACAACCCCGTGTGGCACGGCCGGGGCACCCCGCAGGAGCGCCCGATGGCGCTGCGGCTGGGCGATCTGCACCTCCCGGAGGTACGGGACTTGCGGATCCCGATGCTCGTCCGGCTCCCCCTGGAGCGCGGGCTGTGGATCGACAGCGGCCCCGGGGCAGTGGGCCGGGGCGCCCCCGATCCCGACCGCGCCGTCGGCCGCCGGGAGCTCGGCAGCGCGCTGACGGAGGGCCCGCCGGACGAGGCCGAGCTGCGCCGGCTCGCCCTGGAGACCGCCGTTGCGGTCGCCGCCCGGATGCTCGCCAGCCACCCCGCCGGTGACCTCGCGGTCCAGGTCATCGACCCGGCCGGGACGGCGGTGCCCGCGCTGGCGCCACTCCTGGAGTCCGGGGTGCTGCCCGCCGTCCCGGTGCCCGGCGCCAAGGGAGCGGCCACGGCCCTGGAGGCCCTGATCCGGCGGGTGGACCTGCTCCAGATGGCCGCCCGCAGCCGCGCGGTGGACGCGCTGCCGCCGGATCTGGACCCCGCCGACCAGTTGGTGATCGTCCATGACTTCCCGCACGGCTTCGACGACCGCGCCGTGGCCCGGGTGCGCTACCTCGCCGACGAGGGCCCCGCGGTCGGGGTGCATCTGCTGATGGTCGCCGACCGCGCCCGGTCCCGGGAGTACGGCCCGGTCCTGGACCCGCTGTGGCGGTCCCTGCTGCGGATCACCCCGGTACCGGACGCGCATCTGGCCGACCCTTGGGTCGGCCATGCCTGGACGTACGAGCCGTCGCTCGCCCCGCAGGGCAGCCAGGTGGTGCGCCAGGTCCTGGACCGGGTCGCCCGGGCCCGCGGCTGAGCGGCCCCTCCCTGCCGCCCTCTCGCAAACCCCCCTGACCAGCCACTTTGCCGATCTCTTTACTCTTCCTTGGTCTTCCTTTACCCTTCTTGGTGCGGAGGGGAGTATTCCTGCTACGACGTACCCGTCATCACGGATTGCGAGTGTGACGAGATCCCGGGGCGTCGGCCCCGGCCCCTTTGGGCGAACGGGGCGGAAGAGACCTCCGGCAGCGACGACGCTGTACGTGCCGTACGACTCTGCCGGAGGAGCAGTGGACGTTTCCCTGACCATGTGGGCGCTGACCATCCTGGGTCTGTGTGCCCTGATCGCCGCCGACTTCTTCATCGGCGGCCGCAAGCCGCATGAGGTCTCCCTCAAGGAGGCCGGAATCTGGACCACCGTCTGGATCGTGCTCGCCGCGCTCTTCGGCCTCGGCCTGCTGCTGTTCGGCGGCGCCGCACCGGCCGGTGAGTTCTTCGCGGGCTTCATCACCGAGAAGTCCCTGAGCGTCGACAACCTCTTCGTCTTCGTCCTGATCATGGCGAAGTTCGCGGTGCCGGCCGTCTACCAGCAGCGGGTGCTGATGGTGGGGGTGCTGATCGCGCTGGTGCTGCGGGCCGGGTTCATTGGCGCCGGTGCCGCGATCATCGCCAACTTCTCCTGGGTCTTCTACCTCTTCGGCGCGTTCCTGATCTGGACTGCCTGGAAGCTGATCAAGGAGGCGCGGGCCGAGGAGGAGGACGAGGAGTTCGAGGAGAACCGCTTCCTGAAGGCGGTCGAGAAGCGCTTCCCGTCGACCGACACCTACCACGGCACCAAGCTGTTCATCGTCGAGAACGGCCGGCGCCTGATGACGCCGATGCTGATCGTCATGCTGGCGATCGGCACCACCGACGTCCTCTTCGCCCTGGACTCCATCCCGGCGATCTTCGGCCTGACCCAGGACCCGTACATCGTCTTCACCGCCAACGCCTTTGCGCTGATGGGTCTGCGGCAGCTGTACTTCCTGATCGGCGGCCTGCTCAAGAAGCTGGTCCACCTCTCCTACGGCCTGTCGGTCATCCTGGGCTTCATCGGCGTCAAGCTGGTCCTGCACGCCCTGCACGAGTCGGGCGTGCCCGTACCGGAGATCAGCATCCCGGTCTCCCTGGGCGTCATCTGCTCCGTTCTCCTCGTCACCACCGTCACCAGCCTGCGCGCCGCCAAGAAGCAGCAGGCCGCGGCGGCCGGGGACGGCGCGGAGTCCAAGGAGCGCATCGAGGCCTGAGGTCCGGGCTTCTCGCACCGCGCTGCGGGCGCCCGACCCCGCTCCCGGCACACGGGACGGGGCCGGGCGCCCGCCCGTGCCAGTGGCGGACCCGGCTCACCGCGTCAGTAGGTCACCGTGATCCGGCGCTCGACACCGTCCACCCGGACCGCTCCGCCGTAGGGGATCACCACCTGCGGGTCGGTGTGGCCCAGGTCGACGTCGAGGACCACCACCGCGTCCGGGGCGTACGTGGCCAGCGCGCGCAGCACCGCCTCGCGCTGCTCGCGCACATAGCGGGCCTTGTCCTCCGGGGTCCGGGGCCGCGTCAGCGACCAGGCCTTGGCACGAGCCATCAGCACCGCGGGAAACCTGCTCAGCAGGCCGCGCTCACCCATGCTCCGCAGCACGAAGTACACGTCATCGGCCCGCGGTTGGTCCTCGGAGGTCTCCAGGAACAGCACACAGCCGTCGTACGCCGCCGGATCGGCCTGGATCTCGCGGTCCGCCATCAGCATCCACGACAGCACCTCGATGTTGCCGCCCCAGCTCGGGCCCTCCACGACCCGCCGGGGACCGTGCCACCGCCAGCCGTCACCGGGCCACTGCACCGGCTCGGCCGCGAAGGTCTGCGGGTCGTGCCAGTCGCCGTTCTCGTCGCCGTAGCGCTCCGCGGGCCGCAGTTCGTAGGGCCCGGGGGTGAACAGCGCGGCGCGCAGCGACTCCGCGGTGTGCGGGTCCATCGCCCCGGGGCGGCCCAGTTCGCACATCACCGTGGCGCCGTGGAAGCCCACGATGCCGGTGTTCCACAGGTACGCCAGCAGCGGAGTGTTGTCGCTGTACCCGAAGAACGGCTTGGGGTGGGCACGGAACAGCTCGCGGTCCAGGTGGGGCAGCACGGTGAGCTGGTCGTCCCCGCCGATGCTCGCGAAGACGGCGGCGATGTCAGGATCGGCGAACGCCGCGTGCAGATCGGCGGCGCGGGCCTGTGGGGAGGCGCCCATCGTCCGGGTGGTGGGGTACTCGACCGGCACCAGCCCAAAGTCCTTCTCCAGCCGCTCGAGGCCGAGTTCGAAGGGGGCCGGAAACAGCCCCGGTAAGCCTGCGGAGGGCGAGAGCACCGCCACGCGGTCACCGGGGCGAACGGCGGGCGGACGGCGGAGTGCGGAGGTCGGCATGTTGCGAGCCTAGAGCGCCGGCCCGGGGGCCGGCAGCTCCTTTCCCCTACCAGCCGCGCCGGCGCCACTCCGCGAGGTGCGGGCGCTCCGCGCCCAGCGTGGTGTCGTTGCCGTGGCCCGGGTAGACCCAGGTCTCGTCCGGGAGTTCGCCGAAGAGCTTGGTCTCCACATCGCCCAGGAGACGGGTGAACTGCTCGGCGTCGCCCCAGGTGTTGCCCACGCCACCGGGGAACAGACAGTCCCCGGTGAACACATGTGGGGCGCCGTGCGGATCGTCGTAGACCAGGGCGATGCTGCCCGGGGTGTGGCCCACCAGATGGCGCGCGGTCAGTCGGACCCGGCCGACGGTCACCGTGTCCCCGTCGTCGAGCAGCACGTCCGTGGGGACCGGGATGCCCTCGGCGTCGTGCCGCCCCGCGTACGTCCGCGCGCCGGTCGCCTCCACCACTTCGCGCAGGGCGCCCCAGTGGTCGCCGTGCCGGTGTGTGGTGACGACGGACGCGATGCTGCTGTCGCCGATCAGTGCCAGGAGCGTGCGCGGCTCGGCGGCCGCGTCGATCAGCAGCTGCTCATCGGTCGCCCGGCACCGCAGCAGATAGGCGTTGTTGTCCATCCGGCCGACCGCGACCTTCGAGATCATCAGGTCGGTCAGCTCGTGCACGTCGGCGGCTCCGCCGACCTTCACTGCTCCGCTGTAGCCCATGGATCCACTCTAAAGCGGGGGTACGACAGGCAGCACGGAGCCGTGGCTGTCGAGCCCGGCGCCGTCACCGCGTCCGGTGAGCCAGCCCACCAGGTCCCGCGCGGAGCCGGTCACCACCACGGGTGCGTCCCCGGTGCCCGCGCCGGTCGTCGCGGCCCCGGTGCGCCAGCTGCGGCCGTCCTCGGTGCGGAGCTCCAGGGCGGGCAGTCCGGCGTGCCCGGCGAACTTCACCGTGGCGAGGAACGCCAGCTCGCTGTCGACGAATCCGGGAGACAGCTGATCGAGGGTGTGTCCGACGCCGAGGTCCACGTGGTGCAGCTCCACCTCGGCCAGCCGGCGCAGCGGCAGCCGGTCGGCCCGCTCGACGACGCCGTTGCGCATCTCGACCTCGAACGCCCGGCGCGCCCGCGGCAGCGCGTCCGCCGCCGCCGCGAACCGGGCGGCGCTCTCCCGGAGGTCCTCCAGGTGGGCGGCCAGCGGGCGGTCGGCGTCCCGCTCGATGTCGGCGTTGCGCGCCTCGGCGCTGGCGTACATCGAGGTGGGGACGTCCGTACGCGCCCAGGTGAGGAGGTTGACCAGCGCGTCCGCGTTGCGCGCCAGATGGGCCAGGACATGGCCGCGGGTCCAGCCGGGCAGCAGCGACGGTTCCCCCACCGCCGCGTCGTCGAGCTTGCTCACCGAGACCAGGAGCTGTTCGGTCGCCTCGTGGACGGCTGCCACATCGTGCGGGAAGTCAGGCGTGGTGACGGTCATGGTCCGACGCTAGCGCCAGGAAGGCGAGTTCGGGAGACGGCCTGGACGGGGCGGGGGGTACGCGGGCGGAGCGCCCGGCGCACACCGCCGCGCGGAGGGAGCGGGCGGCGCGCACGGCGGCACGGTGGCAGGCGCGGCGCCGCCCCGAAGGTTCCCGGAGGTCAGACCGCCGCTCCGGCCGGCACTCCGAACCACTGGCGCAGCGCGGCGGCCAGCTCGCCCCGCGCGCCCGGGTGGCCGGTGGTGCCGACGGCCCAGGCGGTGCAGCCGTCCGGCCGTACCAGGAGGCCGGCCAGGTCCGGCCGGGCCGGGCAGCCGGCGGTCAGCACCGTCAACCGATCGCCGTACCCGGTGGCGCGCCCGCGCACCTCGGCGTCGTCGGCGAGGTCGAGCAACAGCCCCTGGCCGCCCCGGAGATGGTCGGCGAGCCGGCTGCCGTCGGAGAGCTCCAGGTCGGGCGCGCTGCGGCCGGTCAGCGGATGGTCGCCGGGCAGGTCGTAGCGCTGCTGCACCCCGGAGATCTTCTTGACGAAGAAGGTGGTGGCGGCGGTGGTGCCGGCCAGCTCGGCGATGACGTCGCGCAGCGCCTGGGCGTGCGCCTCCGGCCGCATTAGCGCCACTTGGGCCCGGGTCCAGTCCAGGACCCAGGCTCCGATCGGGTGCCGTTCGGCGGTGTAGGTGTCCAGCAGGCCCTCCGGTGCCCAGCCGCGGACGGTGGCGGCCAGCTTCCAGCCCAGGTTCATCGCGTCCCCGATACCGAGGTTCAGTCCCTGGCCGCCGAACGGCGCGTGCACATGCGCCGCGTCACCGGCCAGCAGCACCCGGCCCGCCCGGTAGTCGGGCACCTGCCGGGCGTTGTCGGTGAACCGGGTCGCCGTGTGGACCTCGTGGACCCGTACGGCGTCGACGCCGGAGACCTTGCGCAGGGCCCGCTCCAACTCCTCGGCGGTCACCGGCGCTTCGCGGTCCGCGGGCGGGCCGTCGAACTCCACGGTGAGGATCCGGCCGGGCATCGGGCCGTGCGCGTAGGTCCCGGTGGCGGTCCAGTTCCAGCCCGCCCCCAGCTGCTCGGCGCCGGTCATCTCCACCATGGCCTGGTGGCCGGTGATCTCCGGTGCGGTACCGGGGAAGGGGAACCCGGCCAGCCGGCGGACCGTGCTGCGGCCGCCGTCGCACCCCACGAGCCAGCCGGTGCGCAGCGCCCCCTCGGAGGTGTGCACGACCACCCCGTCCGCACCGGCGTCGAAGCCGGTCAGGGGCACCCCACGGCGCAGGTCGACGCCCAGCTCGGCGCCGCGCGCGGCGAGCAGCCGCTCCAGGGCCTCTTGGGGCACCAGGCCGACCTCGCCGGCGGGGCCGGGACCGTCGAACTCCGGGTCGGCCTCGTCCAGCAGGTCGCCGCGCAGCATGATGCCGGCGAAGTGCCCGGCGAACTTCGGTGCCCTCGGCAACCCGGAGGCGCCCGCGGCCTGCCGCTGGCGCACGAAGGAGCCGAACTTCTCGAAGGCCTCGCGCTGCACCTCGGCCAGGCCGGGCAGCAGCCCGCGCCGGTAGAGGGCCTCCGCGGTGGGGGTGTTGATCGCCCCCGCCTTGATCTTGGTGTCCACCTCGGTCAACCGCTCCAGGACGATCACCGAGACCTCTGCCAGTGCCAGTTCGCAGGCGAGCATCAGCCCCACCGGGCCGCCCCCTGCCACCACTACGTCCGCGTCATGGGTCATAACGGTGGAGTGTAGTCACTAAAAGTTTATGGTGGCTAAAAATTGTCGGCCCGGGGGCCTAGGATGCGGGGCATGGTGGACGAGCGGCCGCACGGCGGCGGGCGGGCGGCCGGTGCCGCGGGGGGCGCCGGACGGCAGGAGGAGGCGGGCCCCGGTGTGGAGGACGCGGGGCTGACGCTGCGGGAACGCAAGAAGCTGGTCACCCGCCGGCGGATCTCCGGAGAGGCCACCGTGCTGTTCATCCGGCACGGCTTCGACAACGTCACCGTCGCCGAAGTGGCCCGCGCCGCCGAGGTCTCCACGATGACCGTCTTCAACTACTTCCCGCGCAAGGAGGACCTCTTCCTCGACCGGATCCCCGAGGCGCGGGAGCTGCTCACCCGCGCCATCCGGGAGCGCGGCGCGGACGAGCAGCCGCTGGCCGCGCTGCGCCGGCTCACCCTCGACCTGGTGGCCGAGCGGCACCCGCTGGGGGCGGTGGGGGAAGGGTTCGAGCACTTCTGGCGCACGGTGCTGGACTCGTCGGCGCTGCGGGCCCGGGGCCGTGAGGCGGTCGAGGAACTGGAGGGTGTGCTCGCCGGGCTGCTCGCCGAGGCGGCGGGCGGGGACGGCGGGCGACCGGACCACGGCTCCCGGCTGGCCGCGGCGCTGATCGTCGCGGGGATCCGCGCCGCCTACGCCGAGGCCCTGCGGCGGCAGCTGCGGGGCGACCCGGTGGAGGTGGTGGCCGCGGAGCAGGTCGAGGTATTGCGGCGGACCTTCGACGCGCTGGAGCGGGCGCTGCCGGCTTGACGGTGGGGGCGGTCCGTGCCGAGGGGTGTTTGCGCAGCGTACGGGCGTGCGGGGGAGCGGGGAAGGAAGCGGCGCCGCCACACGTTTGGGTGAAGAGGGCTAGCGAGCCCCGTAAATCGAATGCGCGTGCTATAGGCTCGTGAGTGGCATCCCCAAGACAGTGCCGCGACGGGCCCCATACCCTGGGGCGGGGCTCCGCTTCGCTTCGCCGCCTCTGCTCATCACCGTGCGGCGGACGCCGAGCCGCGGCTCCCTCCCCCCTTCACGAAAGGTGCCGACCGGCGTGGCCGACCGTCTCATCGTCCGTGGCGCTCGCGAGCACAACCTCAAGAACGTCTCGCTCGACCTCCCCCGCGACTCCCTCATCGTCTTCACGGGGCTCTCCGGGTCGGGCAAGTCCTCGCTCGCGTTCGACACGATCTTCGCCGAGGGGCAGCGGCGCTATGTCGAGTCGCTCTCCTCCTACGCCCGGCAGTTCCTCGGGCAGATGGACAAGCCCGATGTGGACTTCATCGAGGGCCTGTCCCCCGCGGTGTCGATCGACCAGAAGTCGACCTCGCGCAACCCCCGCTCGACGGTCGGCACGATCACCGAGGTCTACGACTACCTCCGCCTGCTCTTCGCGCGGATTGGCAAGCCGCACTGCCCCGAGTGCGGACGCCCGATCGCCCGGCAGTCGCCGCAGGCCATCGTCGACAAGGTCCTGGAGCTCCCCGAGGGCAGCCGCTTCCAGGTGCTCTCGCCCCTGGTCCGGGAGCGCAAGGGGGAGTTCGTCGACCTCTTCGCCGACCTCCAGACCAAGGGCTACAGCCGGGCGCGGGTCGACGGGGAGACCATCCACCTCTCCGAGCCGCCCCAGCTCAAGAAGCAGGAGAAGCACACCATCGAGGTGGTCGTCGACCGCCTCACGGTCAAGGACAGCGCCAAGCGCCGGCTGACCGACTCCGTCGAGACCGCCCTCGGGCTCTCCGGCGGCATGGTCATCCTCGACTTCGTCGACCTGGAGCCGGACGACCCGCAGCGCGAGCGGATGTACTCCGAGCACCTGTACTGCGCCTATGACGACCTGTCCTTCGAGGAGCTGGAGCCCCGCTCCTTCTCCTTCAACTCGCCCTTCGGCGCCTGCCCGGACTGCACCGGCATCGGCACGCGGATGGAGGTCGACCCCGAGCTGATCGTCCCGGACGAGGACCGCTCGCTCGACGAGGGCGCCCTCCACCCCTGGTCCGGCGGCCACACCAAGGAGTACTTCGGCCGCCTGGTCGGCGCGCTGGCCGATGCCCTCGGATTCCGTACGGACATCCCCTGGGCCGGGCTGCCCGCCCGCGCCAAGAAGGCCCTGCTGCACGGCCACAAGACCCAGATCGAGGTGCGCTACCGCAACCGGTACGGCCGTCAGCGCGCCTACACCACCCCCTTCGAGGGCGCGGTCCCGTTCGTCAAGCGCCGGCACTCCGAGGCGGAGAGCGACAGCAGCCGCGAGCGCTTCGAGGGCTATATGCGCGAGGTGCCCTGCCCGACCTGTGAGGGGACGCGGCTGAAGCCGATCGTGCTCGCCGTCACGGTCCAGGAGAGGTCGATCGCCGAGGTCGCGGCCATGTCGATCAGCGACTGCGCCGATTTCCTGCGCGGGATGAAGCTCAACCCCCGTGAGAAGAAGATCGCCGAGCGGGTCCTCAAGGAGGTCAACGAGCGGCTGAAGTTCCTGGTGGACGTCGGCCTGGACTACCTCTCGCTGAACCGCGCGGCCGGCACTCTCTCCGGTGGCGAGGCCCAGCGCATCCGCCTGGCCACCCAGATCGGCTCGGGCCTGGTGGGCGTGCTCTACGTCCTCGACGAGCCGTCGATCGGACTGCACCAGCGCGACAACCACCGGCTGATCGAAACCCTGGTACGGCTCCGCGACATGGGCAACACCCTGATCGTGGTGGAGCACGATGAGGACACCATCAAGGTGGCGGACTGGGTCGTCGACATCGGCCCGGGCGCGGGTGAGCACGGCGGCAAGGTCGTGCACAGCGGCCCGATGAAGCAGCTGCTGGCCAACAAGGAGTCCATCACCGGTCACTACCTCTCCGGGAAGAAGTCCATCCCGACGCCGGACGTGCGCCGGCCCGCCGATCCGTCCCGCCGCCTGACGGTGCACGGCGCGAAGGAGAACAACCTCCGCGACATCGACGTGCCCTTCCCGCTGGGGGTGTTCACGGCCGTCACCGGTGTCTCCGGCTCCGGCAAGTCGACGCTGGTCAACGACATCCTCTACACCCACCTCGCCCGTGAGTTGAACGGCGCCAAGTCGGTGCCCGGGCGGCACACCCGGGTCGCCGGCGACGACCTGGTGGACAAGGTCGTGCACGTCGACCAGTCGCCGATCGGCCGTACCCCGCGCTCCAACCCGGCCACCTACACCGGCGTCTTCGACCACGTCCGCAAGCTCTTCGCGGAGACGATGGAGGCCAAGGTCCGCGGCTATCTGCCGGGGCGCTTCTCCTTCAACGTCAAGGGCGGTCGCTGCGAGAACTGCTCCGGCGACGGCACGATCAAGATCGAGATGAACTTCCTCCCGGACGTGTACGTGCCGTGCGAGGTCTGCCACGGCGCGCGCTACAACCGCGAGACGCTGGAGGTCCACTACAAGGGCAAGTCCATCGCCGAGGTGCTGGACATGCCCATCGAGGAGGCACTGCGCTTCTTCGAGGCGGTGCCCACCATCGCCCGGCACCTCAAGACGCTGCACGAGGTCGGCCTCGGCTATGTCCGCCTGGGGCAGTCCGCGCCGACGCTCTCCGGTGGTGAGGCGCAGCGCGTCAAGCTCGCCAGCGAGCTGCAGAAGCGTTCGACGGGCAGCACGGTCTACGTCCTCGACGAGCCGACCACCGGTCTGCACTTCGACGACATCAGCAAGCTGATCAATGTGCTCTCGGGGCTGGTCGACAAGGGCAACACGGTGATCGTCATCGAGCACAACCTCGATGTGATCAAGACCGCGGACTGGGTCATCGACATGGGCCCCGAGGGCGGCAACGGCGGCGGACTGGTCGTCGCCGAGGGCACCCCGGAGCAGATCGCCTCGATCCCGGCCAGCCACACCGGCAAGTTCCTGCGGGAGATCCTCGGCGACCGCGTCAGCGATGCCGCGACGGTCGCGGGGGCCGACAACCCCGGACCGACGAGCCGGCCGGCCGCCAAGAAGGCCCCGGCGAAGAAGGCCGCGGCCACCAAGACCGCGGCCACCAAGACGGCGGCGGCGAAGAAGACCGCGGCCAAGAAGACGACGGCACGGGCCCGCAAGGCCGCTTCCTGAGCGACAGCGACGCGCTCACAGCGATGCGCCGATAGCGACAGCAACGCGCCTACAGCAACGCGCCGACAGCGACGCGCCGACGCTCCGGGCACGGCGAGACGGCCGCTCGACGGGCCGCCACCACCCCATCCGGGGACGGTGGCGGCCCGTCATCATGGCGCGGGCAGGGACCGCCGGGCGCCCCTCAGCCCCGCCGCCGTCCGCCAGGCACGGTCGTCACACGCCCGCCCCGGGACCACACACCCGGTGGGCCGGCCACAGTTCCCGGGGCGCCCCGTGGGACGTGTGCTGGTCAATGGGCCGCCAACTCCGTCGCGAAGGGCGGTTCCGCGCCCGCGCGTGAGCAGGTGAGCGCGGCAGCCCGGGCGGCGAAGCGGAGGATGTCCTCCCACTCCTTCTCCCCGAGGGCCGCGACGGCCGCGTACGACAGGGCGTCGTGGGCCTCCAGCCGGTGCAGCAGTGCCGCGTTGACGGTGTCGCCGGCGCCGATGGTGTCGACGACGGTGACCCGTTCCCCGGGTACCGTCAACTCCCGGCCGCCCGCCGTCAGCACGGTCAGCCCCGCGCCCCCACGGGTGATCACGATCGCCGCCGGCCCCGCGTCCAGCCACCCGCGAGCCGCGGCCAGCACCGCGTCCCCGTCCCCGTCCCTGTCGCCGTCCCCGTTCCCGTCTCCCTCCCCGCCGCCCGCTGCCGTCCCGGCCAGCCACCCCGCGTCCTCCTCCGACACCTTCAGCAGCGCGACATCGGGGAGCCAGGACCTGAAGCGCGCCCGGTAGGCCTCATGGTCGGGGATCAACCCCGGCCGGATGTTGGGGTCGAGCGCGGTGAAGACACCGCGCCGGGCCTCGCGGCGAAGCAGTGCCTCATAGGCGCTCGCCCCCGGCTCCAGGACGAGCGAGCAGGTGCCCAGGGAGAGCGCGCGCACCCCTTCGGGCAGCGCCGTCGGCAGCGCGAAGAGCCGGTCGGCGGTGCCGTCGGCGTAGAAGCCGTAGCCCGCCGAGCCGTCCGGGCCGATGGTCGCCACCGCCAACGTGGTGGGCTCACCGCCGCGCTGCACCAGCGAGGTGTCCACCCCGCCGTGGCGCAGCCCGTTCAACAGCGCCTCCCCGAAGCCGTCGGTCGAGACCCGGGAGCAGAACGCGGTGGGCGAGCCCAGCCGCCCCAGGGCGACCGCGGTGTTGTACGGCCCGCCGCCGCGGCGTGGCAGCAGGGCCGGCAACGCGCCGTCCAGGGTGGGCTCTTGTGGGCTGGGCACGAGGTCCATCAGGGCCTCGCCGGCAACGACGATCACGGTGTGCGCTTCCTTTCCTGGGTGGCCCGGGGAGCGGCCGGGGCGGTGTCGGCGCAGCCGCACGAGGTGCGGTGCACAAAGGTGCAGGGCAGACGGACGGTGCGCGGGGGCCGGTCCGGCTCCTGAAGCCGTTCCAGCAGCAGCCGGACCGCCGCGGCCCCGATCTCCCTGCTGGGCTGGGCGATCGCGGTCAGCCGGGGGGCGAACAGATCGGCCCAGGAGAAGTCGTCGAAGCAGGCCAGGGCGATGTCACCGGGCACTTCCCGGCCCAGCTCGCGCAGCGCCCGGAGGGTTCCGATGGTCATCGCGTTGTTGGCGGTGAGGAGCGCGGTGGGCGGCTCGGGGGCGGCCAGCAGCTGGTGGGTGGCGTCCTGGGCGCCCGCCGCTTCGGAGTTGCCGGTGGCGAGGAGCTCCGGGGCGAACGGCAGCCCGCGGGCGCGCAGCCCCTCGCGGTACCCCTGGACCCGCTCGGTCGTGGTGCTCAGCCCGGGCAGCCCGGCCACCAGGCCGATCCGGGTGTGCCCCGCCTCGGCCAGGTGCTCCACCAGCTGGCGCACTGGTCCGGTGTTCTCGGCGCACACCTGGTCGTACTCGTCACCGACCAGCCGGTCGAGGAAGACGGTGGGGACTCGGCGCCGGGCCAGGTAGCCGGTCATCTCGGCGGGCTCCGCCGAGGGCGCGACGATCATGCCGTCCACCCGACGCTCGTGCAGCAGTTGGACGATCGTGCGCTCATGCCGCGGATCGTCGTGCGGATCGGCGATCAGCAGGCCGTAGCCGGCCTCCAGCGCACCGGCCTCGACGCCCTGCAGGATCTCGGTGAAGTACGGGTTGCTGATGGCGGAGACCGCCAGGCCGATGGAGCGGGTGCGGGAGGTGACCAGGGAGCGGGCCAGCGTGTTGGGCACATAGCCGAGCTCCTCGATGGCGCCCAGTACCGCGGCGCGGGTACCCGGTCGCACCGGCCGGGTGTCGTTCAGCACGTGCGAGACCGTGGCGACGGACACCCCCGCCCGCCGTGCCACATCCGCCATCGTCGTCATCCGGCTCGTCCTCCCCGCGTGCGGGACCCCGCGGCGGCGCCCTCGGCCGCCCTGATCGCGGTACCCGGTACGCGTCGCACCTGTCGCACTCGTCGCATCTGTCGCACCTGTGGCTCCGGTCGTTTCGGTCGTCCCGCGAATCCACACCTTACGAGCATCGCCCCCTGCACGTAAACGCTTGCGCAATCGCTTACGTGCAGCAGGTGCGCCGGATGGGGACGGGCGAGCAGGGCCTGCCGCGCGGACCCCGGCCCGGCCGGAAGCGGAGCGGTCTGCCCCGGTATCGTCGAGGGCCGCAACCGTCTCCCTCTGCCCCCTGGAGCACACCATGAGCCAGTCCCCTGCCCGCCGGACCGTGCTGCGGGGGGCGGCGCTGGCCGGCGCCGCCGGCTTCGGACTGGCGGCCTGCTCGCCCGGCGACTCCGGAGCCAATGCCTCGGCGGCGCCCGACAAGCCGGTCGAGCTGGGGCCCGCCGCCGACGTCCCGGTGGGCGGCGCCAAGCTCTACCGCGAGGACCGGCTGGTCGTCTCGCAGCCCGCCAGGGGTGACTACAAGTGCTTCAGCGCCAAGTGCACGCACGCCGGCTGCATCCTGTCGGAGGTCGAGAAGAAGGAGGGCAGCTGCCCCTGCCACGGCAGCCGCTTCGACGTCACCACCGGCAAGGTCGTCCAGGGGCCGGCGTCCGAGCCGCTCCCGGAGGTCCCGGTCAAGGCCAAGGACGGCAAGCTGATCGCCGGCTGACCCGGCTGACCCGGCTGACCCGGCTGACCCGGCTGACCCGGCTGACCCGGTCGGCGCCCGGGGCGTCCCGGGCGCCCGGTGTCACGCCCAGTCCCAGCCGATCCCCAGAATCCCGGGCCGTACGCCCTGCTCCACGACGTGCACGGTGTGGTGCGGACCGGTGAGCGTCAGCTCCCGCTGCGCGGTGCGCGGGGCGCTCGCCGAGGTCTGGGCGACGCGGCGGCAGCGCAGCGGCAGCGCCGCTTCGTCGAACCGCACCTGCAGGACGTACTGGCCGCCGGCGAAGCCGAAGCCGCGCAGGTACTCGGCGCTGGGTCCGCCGCTGCCGTCCTCGAAGACATAGCCGAAGACATGGGTGTCGCCGGCCCGCAGCCGGGTGTCGAAGAGCAGCTCGGCGACCACCAGCCGGGCCCCGGCGTCCCTCCGTACCCGTCCCAGCCGGCAGTTCTCCCCGGTCCGCACCCGCACCCGGGACGGATCGCAGCCCGCCTCGCCCCGGTGGATGGCGACATAGCGGTCCACGCCGTCCCGGTGCGCGCGGACCACCTGGAGCGACTCCCGCTCGACTAGCTGGCGCCGGGGCCCGATGCGGACCCGCTCGTGGTGGCCGACGGTGTGCAGCCCGCCGTCCGTCGGGGCCGCCAGCTCGGCGAACAGCTGCTGGAGCGCGCCGGTGGGCGCCACCAGTGAGCGGTACGAGCGGGCGGCGGGCCGCCCGGCCTCCGGACCGTTACCGCCCTCGGGGACCAGCAGCCGGTGCAGCGAGCGCGCGGGCAGCTCCAGCACCTCCTCCAGCGCGCGCACCGCCCGCAGCGACTCCGGGCGCTGGGGCCGCCTGGCACCCTGCTGCCAGTAGCTGAGGCTGGTCACGCCGATGGTGATGCCGCGCTGGGCGAGCTTGTGCTGGACGCGGGTGAGGGCGAGTCCCCGGGCGGTGAGCGCAGAACGGAGCGCGAGATGGAACGGGCCGGTGCGCAGCAGCTGCGCGAGTTCGGCCGACTGGGGAGCGTTCTGTGCCATTGCCTCAATCCTCCGGCGCGCGGGTGAACGTTCACCACCGGATCGCACGCCGCGTGCTCTGCCTGCCTGTTCACTGCAGTACGCCGGGCACCGGCCGTTCACACCCGGGGCCCGCGCGTCCACACCCCCATGTCATCCCGCATTGAAGCGTGTTGACCTGCCTGCGACAACACCTGGTGCTCCTTCGCCAGGATCCGGATGTGCTCCGCTCACCGTTGCGGCCGGTACGGAGGTCGGGCCGGTGCGGCGGCCGGGGGCGTGCCCCGCGCGGGCGCCGATCATGGCCGCGCCCCCCGCGCTCCTCCCCGCTGGGCACGACCCCTGCCGGCCCGCCGTCCCGCCTGCCCGGGGCGGGTGTGGTCCGGAAGCCGTGATTGTCGGTGGCGGTCAGTAGGGTGGTGGGCATGGCAGACCCCAGCAGCTACCGACCCAAGCCGGGACAGATCCCCGACTCGCCGGGGGTCTACAAGTTCCGCGACGAGCACGGCCGGGTCATCTACGTCGGCAAGGCCAAGAGCCTGCGCCAACGCCTGGCCAACTACTTCCAGGACCTGGCCGGACTCCATCCGCGCACCCGCACGATGGTCACCACCGCCGCGTCCGTGGAGTGGACCGTCGTCACCACCGAGGTCGAGGCGCTCCAGCTCGAATACAGCTGGATCAAGGAGTTCGACCCCCGCTTCAACGTCAAGTACCGCGACGACAAGAGCTATCCGTACCTCGCGGTGACCCTCAACGAGGAGTTCCCGCGCGTCCAGGTCATGCGCGGCGCCAAGAAGAAGGGCGTGCGGTACTTCGGCCCGTACGCCCACGCCTGGGCCATCCGCGAGACCGTCGACCTGATGCTCCGGGTCTTCCCCGTACGGACCTGCTCCGCCGGGGTGTTCAAGCGCTCCGCCCAGATCGGCCGCCCCTGTCTGCTGGGCTACATCGGCAAGTGCGCGGCCCCCTGTGTCGGCCGGATCTCCGCCGAGGACCACCGCGAACTCGCCGAGGAATTCAGCGACTTCATGGCCGGCCGCACCGGTGCCTACCTCCGCCGCCTGGAGCGGCAGATGCAGGAGGCCGCCGAGGAGATGGAGTACGAGCGCGCCGCCCGGCTGCGCGACGACATAGGCGCGCTCAAGCGGGCCATGGAGAAGAACGCGGTGGTGCTCGCGGACGCCACCGACGCCGACCTGATCGCGGTGGCCGAGGACGAGCTGGAGGCCGCGGTGCAGATCTTCCACGTCCGCGGCGGCCGGGTCCGCGGCCAGCGCGGCTGGGTCACCGACAAGGTCGAGGCGGTCACCACCGGTGACCTGGTCGAGCACGCCCTGCAGCAGCTCTACGGCGAGGAGCAGGGCGACGCCGTACCCAAGGAGGTCCTGGTCCCGGCGCTCCCCGAGCCCGTCGAACCGGTCGCCCAGTGGCTGACCGAGCGCCGCGGCTCCCAGGTCTCGCTGCGCATCCCGCAGCGCGGCGACAAGAAGGACCTGATGGCCACGGTCGCCCGTAACGCCCAGCAGGCACTGGGACTGCACAAGACCAAGCGCGCCTCCGACCTGACCACCCGCTCCCGTGCCCTGGAGGAGATCGCCGAGGCGCTCGGCCTGGATTCGGTGCCGCTGCGCATCGAGTGCTTCGACATCTCCCACCTCCAGGGCGAGGACGTGGTCGCCTCGATGGTGGTCTTCGAGGACGGTCTCGCCCGGAAGAGCGAATACCGCCGCTTCCAGATCAAGGGCTTCGCGGGGCAGGACGATGTCCGGTCCATGCACGAGGTCATCGGCCGCCGCTTCAAGCGCTACCTGCAGGAGAAGCAGAAGTCGGGGGAGTGGACGCAGCAGCCGGAGGACGACGCCCCCGCGGACACCGTCGACGCCGTGGCCACGGAGGCCGAGGGGGCGGATCCGTCCGCCGGCCGGCCGGTCGACGACGACGGCCGCCCCAAGCGGTTCGCCTACCCGCCGCAGCTGGTGGTGGTGGACGGCGGCGCCCCGCAGGTCGCGGCCGCCCGCCGGGCGCTGGACGAGCTGGGCATCGACGACGTCGCCGTCTGCGGCCTGGCCAAACGCCTCGAAGAGGTCTGGCTCCCGGAGGACGACGACCCGGTGGTGCTGCCGCGCAGCAGCGAGGGCCTGTACCTCCTCCAGCGGGTCCGCGACGAGGCCCACCGCTTCGCGATCACCTACCAGCGCAGCAAGCGCACCAAGCGGCTGAAGTCCTCGCCGCTGGACTCCGTGGCGGGCCTGGGCGAGAGCCGCCGCCAGGCACTTCTCAAGCACTTCGGCTCGTTGAAGAAGCTGCGGGCGGCGACCGTCGAGGAGATCTGCGAGGTGCCCGGCGTGGGCCGCAAGACCGCGGAGACGGTCGCCGCGGCCCTGGCCGGAGCGGCACCGTCCGCTCCCGCGGTGAACACCGCCACAGGAGAGATCATTGAGGATGACGGGGTCCCACCGGCCGCGTTGTCGGCAGAACGGGGGCAGGAACGATGAACACAGAGCACGAACCGCAGGAAACCGAGAGAGACGGTGCACAGGTGAGTACGGGCACGATGCGCGAGTCCGACCAGGGCGAGAGCGCCGCGATCCCCGAGCTGGTGATCATCTCCGGGATGTCCGGCGCCGGCCGCAGCACGGCCGCCAAGTGCCTGGAGGACCTCGGCTGGTTCGTCGTGGACAACATCCCGCCCGAGCTGATCCCGCCGATGGTCGAGCTGGGCGCCCGCTCCCAGGGCAATGTCGCCCGGATCGCGGTCGTCGTCGACGTCCGTGGCCGCCGCTTCTTCGCCAACCTCAAGGAGTCGCTGGCCACCCTGGACGCGCAGAACGTCAAGCGCCGCATCGTCTTCCTGGAGTCCTCCGACGAGGCCCTGGTGCGCCGCTTCGAATCGGTGCGCCGTCCGCACCCCCTCCAGGGCGACGGCCGGATCGTCGACGGCATCGCCGCCGAGCGTGATCTGCTGCGCGAGCTGCGCGGTGACGCCGACCTGGTCATCGACACCTCCAGCCTCAACGTCCATGAACTGCGCGCCAAGATGGACGCCCAGTTCGCCGGCGAGGAGGTCCCCGAACTCCGCGCCACGGTGATGTCGTTCGGCTTCAAGTACGGCCTGCCGGTCGACGCCGACATGGTCATCGACTGCCGCTTCATCCCCAACCCGCACTGGGTCCCCGAGCTGCGCCCCTTCACCGGCCTGAACGACGAGGTATCCACCTATGTCTTCAGCCAGCCCGGCTCCAAGGAGTTCCTGGACGGCTACGCCGAGCTGCTGCGGATCGTCGCCGAGGGCTACCGTCGCGAGGGCAAGCGCTATGTGACCATCGCCGTGGGCTGCACCGGTGGCAAGCACCGCAGCGTCGCGATGTCCGAGAAGCTCGCCCGGCGTCTGGTCTCCGAAGGGGTGGAAACCGTCGTCGTCCACCGGGACATGGGGCGCGAGTGACCGGCCGCACACCACGGCTCCGCCGGGTCCGCAGGTTCGTACCCAGCGTCCGTACGACGAAGGGCGCCACGCCCAAGGTGGTGGCGCTCGGCGGCGGCATGGGCCTGTCCGCCTCACTGGCCGCGCTGCGCCGGATCACCGGCGACCTCACCGCCGTGGTGACGGTCGCCGACGACGGCGGCTCCAGCGGCCGGCTCCGCGACGAGCTGGGCGTGCTGCCGCCGGGCGACCTGCGCAAGGCGCTGGCCGCGCTGTGCGGCGACGACGACTGGGGCCAGACCTGGGCCCGGGTGATCCAGCACCGCTTCCAGAGCGAGGGCGAGCTGCACGACCACGCGGTCGGCAACCTGCTGATCGTCGCCCTGTGGGAGCAGCTGGGCGATCACGTCCAGGCGCTGGACCTGGTCGGCAAGCTGCTCGGTGCGCACGGCCGGGTGCTGCCCATGTCGGCGGTGCCGCTGGAGCTCCAGGCCCAGGTCAGGGGCCATGACCCGGAGCATCCGACCGAGGTCTCCACGGTCCGCGGTCAGGCCACCGTCGCGCTCACCCGCGGCGAGGTGCAGTCCGTCCACGTCGTCCCCGAGGACCCGCCGGCGGTGCCCGAGGCGGTCGCCGCGGTGCGCGACGCCGACTGGGTGGTGCTCGGCCCCGGCTCGTGGTTCTCCTCGGTGATCCCCCATCTGCTGGTGCCCGAGCTGCGGGAGGCGCTGGAGGAGACCAAGGCCCGAAAGGTCCTCTCCCTCAACCTCGCGCCCCAGCCGGGCGAAACCGATGGCTTCTCCCCGCAGCGTCATTTGGAGGTTTTGGCCCGACACGCCCCTAAACTCGCCTTCGACGTGGTGCTGGCCGACCAGGCCGCCGTGCCCGACACCGAAGGTCTGACGGTTGCCGCCAAGCAACTCGTCGGCAGCGAGGTCGAGCTGGCGGCGGTCGCGGCACAAGGAGACGACGCCCGGCAGAGTGCCGGGGGAGCCCCCGACCGGCACGATCCGGAGCTGCTGGCAGCCGCGTACGACCGTATTTTTCGGATGCATGGAAGGATCGGCCCATGGCGATGACGGCTGCGGTGAAGGATGAGATCTCCCGGCTCCCCGTCACCCGGACCTGCTGCCGGAAGTCGGAGGTCTCGTCGATCCTTCGGTTCGCGGGCGGTCTGCACCTGGTCAGCGGGCGCATTGTGATCGAGGCGGAGCTGGACACCGGCATCGCCGCCCGCCGGCTGCGCAAGGACATCCTGGAGATCTTCGGCCACAGCTCCGACCTGGTGGTGATGGCTCCCGGAGGGCTGCGGCGCGGCAGCCGCTACGTCGTCCGCGTGGTGGCCGGGGGCGACCAGCTCGCCCGGCAGACCGGCTTGGTCGACGGCCGCGGCCGGCCCATCCGGGGGCTGCCCCCGCAGGTGGTCTCCGGCGCGACCTGTGACGCCGAGGCGGCCTGGCGCGGCGCGTTCCTCGCCCACGGCTCGCTCACCGAGCCCGGCCGCTCCTCGTCCCTGGAGGTCACCTGCCCCGGCCCCGAGGCGGCGCTCGCCCTGGTCGGCGCGGCCCGCCGGCTGGGCATCGGCGCCAAGGCCCGCGAGGTACGCGGCGTGGACCGGGTTGTCGTCCGTGACGGTGATGCGATCGGCGCGCTGTTGACGCGGCTCGGTGCCCACGAGTCGGTGCTCGCCTGGGAGGAGCGGCGGATGCGCCGCGAGGTCCGGGCCACCGCCAACCGCCTGGCGAACTTCGACGACGCCAACCTCCGCCGCTCGGCCCGCGCCGCGGTCGCCGCCGGCGCCCGGGTCCAGCGGGCCCTGGAGATCCTCGGCGAGGAGGTCCCCGAGCACCTCGCGGCGGCCGGCCGGCTGCGCATGGAGCACAAGCAGGCCTCCCTGGAGGAGCTGGGTGCCCTCGCCGACCCGCCGCTGACCAAGGACGCGGTCGCCGGCCGGATCCGCCGGCTGTTGGCGATGGCCGACAAGCGCGCCCAGGACCTCGGCATCCCCGGGACCGAGTCCAACCTCACCGAGGAGCTCGCCGAGGGCATGGTCGGCTGACGACCGGCGCCTCGCACCCCTACCGGGACGTCTCCTCGCACCCTGCCGGGCTGCCTCCTCGCAACCCGCCGGGCTGTCTCCTCGCAACCCCTGCCGGGCTCCCCTTGCACCCCGCCGGGCTGTCTCCTCGCACCCCGCCGGGTGACCCCTCGCGCCCCCGGCGTCACTCCCGAAACGGTGCCATCGGGAGAGGCGCGGGCGGGCGTGCACGAGGGCAGTTCAAACCGCTCGTTTGAGGGGCTGGGAGCCCTTCTGGGCTCGCTCGTTTGAGGGGTCAGGAGCCCTTCTGCGACTGCTCGTTTGAGGGGTCGGAAGCGCTTTTGTCAATGTCACGTACGTCTCTTATTGGGGGTAGGGTCGGAGGCGGTCGGGGACAGTCCATACAGCTCGCCGGTGACTTATCGGCGTACCTAACGAGGAGATCGGTTCGTGACGATCCGCGTAGGCATCAACGGATTCGGCCGTATTGGTCGCAACTACTTCCGCGCGCTCCTGGAGCAGGGTGCGGACATCGAGATCGTCGGTGTCAACGACCTGACCGACAACGCCACCCTGGTCCACCTGCTGAAGTACGACACCATCCTGGGTCGCCTCAAGCAGGACGTCAGCCACACCGACGACACCATCACGGTCGGCAACCAGACCTTCAAGACCATGGCCGAGCGCGACCCGGCCAACCTCCCCTGGGCCGAGCTGGGCGCCGACATCGTCGTCGAGTCGACCGGCATCTTCACCAAGCGCGAGGACGCCGCCAAGCACCTCGCCGCCGGCGCCAAGAAGGTCCTGATCTCCGCGCCCGCCAAGGACGAGGACATCACGATCGTGATGGGCGTCAACAACGACAAGTACGACGCCGCCCAGCACCACGTCATCTCCAACGCCTCCTGCACCACCAACTGTGTGGCCCCGATGGCGAAGGTCCTCGACGAGAACTTCGGCATCGTCAAGGGTCTGATGACCACGGTGCACGCCTACACCAACGACCAGCGCATCCTGGACTTCCCGCACAAGGACCTGCGCCGCGCCCGGGCCGCCGCGGAGAACATCATCCCGACCTCGACCGGTGCCGCCAAGGCCACCGCGCTGGTCCTCCCGCAGCTGAAGGGCAAGCTGGACGGCATCGCCATGCGCGTCCCGGTCCCCACCGGCTCGGTCACCGACCTGGTCCTGGAGCTGGACCGCGAGGTCAGCAAGGACGAGATCAACTCCGCGTTCCAGAAGGCCGCCGAGGGCCAGCTCAAGGGCATCCTGGAGTACACCGAGGACCCGATCGTCTCCTCGGACATCGTGAACTTCCCGGCCTCCTGCACCTTCGACTCCTCCCTGACGATGTCGCAGGGCAAGCAGGTCAAGGTCGTCGGCTGGTACGACAACGAGTGGGGCTACTCGAACCGTCTGGTGGACCTGACCACCTTCGTCGGCGGCCAGCTCTGATCACCGACTGACCAGAGGCACCGAGATGTGAGGACGGGGCTCGTACGGCGCGACGGAGCGTCGGACGGGCCCCGTTCCGCGACCGAACGACGCATGTGATGGAGTCACTCCTCATGAAGACGATCGACGACCTCCAGGTGGCCGGTAAGCGGGTCTTTGTCCGCGCCGACCTGAACGTGCCGCTGGACGGCACCAGCATCACCGACGACGGCCGGATCCGCGCCGTCGCCCCGACGATCGCCAAGCTCGTCGAGCGCGGCGCCCAGGTGATCGTCGCCTCCCACCTGGGCCGTCCCAAGGGCGCCCCGGACCCCGCCTTCTCGCTGGCTCCCGCGGCGAAGCGGCTGGGCGAGATCCTCGGGCAGGACGTGGCGTTCGCGACCGACACGGTCGGCGAGTCCGCCCGGTCCGTGGTGGCGGGCCTGGCCGACGGCCGGGTGGCCGTGCTGGAGAACCTCCGCTTCAACGCGGGCGAGACCAGCAAGGACGACGCCGAGCGCGGCGCCTTCGCCGACCAGCTCGCCGCCCTCGCCGACCTGTACGTCGGCGACGGCTTCGGCGCCGTGCACCGCAAGCACGCCTCCGTCTACGACCTGCCGCAGCGCCTTCCGCACGCCGCCGGCGATCTGATCGCCACCGAGGTCGGCGTCCTGAAGCGGCTCACCGAGGACGTCAAGCGCCCGTACGTGGTCGTGCTCGGCGGCGCCAAGGTCTCCGACAAGCTCGCCGTGATCGACCAGCTGATCGAGAAGGCCGACCGCATCCTGGTCGGCGGCGGTATGGCGTACACCTTCCTCAAAGCCAAGGGCCACGAGGTGGGCATCTCGCTGCTCCAGGAGGACCAGGTCCCGGCCTGCCTGGAGTACCTGGCGCGGGCCGAGCAGCGCGGTGTGGAGTTCGTCCTCCCCGTTGACGTGCTGGTTTCGGCCGAATTCCCGGACCTGAAGACCAAGGCCCCGGCCCACCCCGCGACCGTCGCCGCGGACGCCATCCCGGCCGACCAGGAGGGCCTGGACATCGGCCCGAAGACCCGCGAGCTCTACGCCGCGAAGGTCGCCGACGCCGCGACGGTCTTCTGGAACGGCCCGATGGGTGTCTTCGAGCACCCCGACTACGCCGGTGGCACCCAGGCCGTCGCGCAGGGGCTGCTGGGCTCGGACGCCTTCACCGTCGTCGGCGGCGGTGACAGCGCCGCCGCGGTCCGGCTGCTGGGCTTCGACGAGAATGCTTTCGGCCACATCTCGACCGGCGGTGGCGCCAGCCTCGAATACCTCGAAGGCAAGACGCTCCCCGGCCTCGCCGCTCTGGAGGACTGAACAACCGTGAGTGACCGCACCCCGCTGATGGCGGGCAACTGGAAGATGAACCTCAACCACCTCGAGGCCATCGCCCACGTCCAGAAGCTCGCCTTCGCCCTCACCGACAAGGACTTCGACGCCGTCGAGGTCGCGGTGCTGCCGCCCTTCACCGACCTGCGCTCGGTGCAGACGCTGGTCGACGGCGACAAGCTCAAGATCAAGTACGGCGCCCAGGACGTCTCGGCGCACGACTCCGGTGCCTACACCGGTGAGATCTCCGGCGCCATGCTCGCCAAGCTCAAGTGCGCATATGTGGCCGTCGGCCACAGCGAGCGCCGCCAGTACCACGGCGAGAACGAGGAGATCTGCAACGCCAAGGTCAAGGCGGCCTTCCGGCACGGCCTCACCCCGATCCTCTGCGTCGGTGAGGGCCTGGACGTCCGCAAGGCCGGCAACCAGGTCGCGCACACCCTCGCCCAGGTCGACGGCGGGCTCAAGGACGTCCCGGCCGAGCAGGCCGAGACCATCGTGATCGCCTACGAGCCGGTGTGGGCCATCGGCACCGGCGAGGTCGCCACGCCGGAGGACGCCCAGGAGGTCTGCGGTGCCATCCGCGGCCGCCTCGCCGAGCTCTACGGCCAGGAGCTGGCCGACAAGGTCCGCATCCAGTACGGCGGCTCGGTGAAGTCCGGCAATGTCGCCGCGATCATGGCGCAGCCCGACGTCGATGGCGCGCTGATCGGCGGCGCGGCGCTGGACGCGGACGAGTTTGTGAAGATCGTCCGCTTCCGCGACCAGTAGCAGCTATGACGAGGGGGAGCCCTCGTCGTACCCTGTCGGGGCCGGGACCGGTGCAGTGGCACCGTCCCCGGCCCCGCACCATATGTTCCATGGATCGTGAGCGAAGCATCATGATCCGTTAGTCCGTCCGTCAGTCCTAGAGAGTTGGTCCAGCCGTGGTCATCGGGTTCTCGATCGCCCTCATCGTCTTCAGCCTGCTGCTGATGATGCTGGTGCTCATGCACAAGGGGAAGGGCGGCGGCCTCTCCGACATGTTCGGCGGCGGCATGCAGTCCTCGGTCGGTGGCTCCTCGGTCGCCGAGCGCAATCTGGACCGCATCACCATCGTGATCGCCCTGTTGTGGTTCGCCTGCATCGTCGTCCTCGGCATCCTGATGAAGCTCAGCAACTGACGCACCGTCGAAGACGCGGCCTATCATGAGGGCGGCGTCCTTGGACGGGTAACTCCGGTCACTGGACGCGCGTTGGGCCTTACGTACACTGTGGCGTTTCGCAGCGCAGTTGCTCAGAAGGCTTTGCAGCACCATTACGCAGGGAGTTACGACCGTGGCAAGTGGCAACGCGATCCGAGGAAGTCGGGTCGGGGCGGGGCCGATGGGGGAGGCCGAGCGCGGCGAGTCCGCGCCGCGCATCCGCATCTCCTTCTGGTGCTCCAACGGGCACGAGACGCAGCCCAGCTTCGCCGGCGACGCGCAGGTTCCGGAGACCTGGGACTGCCCGCGCTGTGGATTCCCGGCCGGCAAGGACCGGGACAGCCCGCCGGACCCGCCGCGCACCGAGCCGTACAAGACCCACCTCGCCTACGTACGGGAGCGCCGTAGCGACGCCGACGGCGAGGCGATCCTCGCGGAGGCGCTCGCCAAGCTCCGCGGCGAGATCTGACGGACTGGATGCACCGGACGGCCCGGGCGGAGGGGCGGCACCCTCCCGCCCGGGCCGTTCGCGTCCGATGCCCCGCAGCGGCGCCGCCCAAGGCCCGCCGGCCGGGGCGGAACGTGTCGACACCTGCTCTTCAGGCCCCCGACAGCGCGCCGTCCGGCAGCGGACAGATACCTTCCCCCACTCTCGGCTTCGCTCGAGTGGGAGATGCCACCGCCGCGCGCTGATCAATTAGGTTGGGAGTTGGCGGGGCCGGTACGAGATGAAGAAGGCTGATGTCCGAGATGAACGCAGAAGGCCGCAGCAGGCTCGACCAGATGCCTGAGTGGACCGCGCTGAGCAAGCACCGCGAGCAGCTGGGAGAGGTGCACCTGCGGGAGCTGTTCGAGCGGGACCCGGCGCGCGCCGAGCGCTACACCGTCCAGGTCGGCGATCTGCACCTGGACTACTCCAAGCACCTCATCACCGATGAGACGCTGCGGCTGCTGGGCGAGCTGGCCTCGGCGACGGGCGTGGCCGAGCTGCGGGACGCGATGTTCCGCGGCGACAAGATCAACATCACCGAGCGGCGCTCCGTGCTGCACACCGCGCTGCGGGCGCCCGGCTCGGCGGTCGTCAAGAGCGACGGGGAGAACGTCGTCCCCGCGGTGCAGGCCGTCCTGACGAAGATGGGCACCTTCTCCGACCGGGTCCGGTCGGGCGACTGGAAGGGCCACACCGGCCGGCGCATCAAGACCGTCGTCAACATCGGCATCGGCGGTTCGGACCTCGGCCCGGCGATGGCGTACGAGGCGCTGCGCGCCTACACGCACCGGGACATGCAGTTCCGGTTCGTCTCCAACGTCGACGGCGCCGATCTGCACGAGGCGGTCCGCGACCTGGACCCGGCCGAGACGCTGTTCATCGTCGCCTCGAAGACCTTCACCACCATCGAGACGATCACCAACGCCACCTCGGCGCGCGACTGGCTGCTGACCGGTCTGAGGGCCGGTCAGGAGGCCGTCGCCAAGCACTTCGTGGCGCTGTCCACCAACGCTGAGAAGGTCACCGAGTTCGGCATCCACCCGGACAACATGTTCGAGTTCTGGGACTGGGTCGGCGGACGGTACTCCTTCGACTCGGCGATCGGCCTGTCGCTGATGATCGCCATCGGCCATGAGCGGTTCCGCGAGATGCTGGCCGGCTTCCACCTCGTTGACGAGCACTTCCAGACCGCTCCGCTGCACGAGAACGCGCCGCTGCTGATGGGGCTGCTCGGCATCTGGTACGGCAACTTCTGGGACGCGCAGTCGCACGCGGTGCTGCCCTACAGCCACTACTTCGCCAAGTTCACCGCCTATCTGCAGCAGCTGGACATGGAGTCCAACGGCAAGTCGGTCGACCGCGAGGGGCAGCGCGTCAACTGGCAGACCGGGCCCGTCGTGTGGGGCACGCCCGGCACCAACGGCCAGCACGCCTACTACCAGCTGCTCCACCAGGGCACGAAGATGATCCCGGCCGACCTCATCGGCTTCGCCGAGCCGGTCGCCGATCTGCAGCCGGGCCTGGTGGCCCAGCACGACCTGCTGATGGCCAATCTCTTCGCGCAGGGCCAGGCGCTGGCCTTCGGCAAGACGCCGGACGAGGTGCGCGCCGAGGGCGTGGCCGAGGAGCTGGTCGGGCACAAGACCTTCCGCGGCAACCGCCCCACCACCACGATCCTGGCCAAGGAGCTCACCCCCTCCGTACTGGGCCAGTTGATCGCGCTCTACGAGCAGAAGGTGTTCGTCCAGGGCGCGGTGTGGAACATCGACTCCTTCGACCAGTGGGGCGTGGAGCTGGGCAAGGTCCTGGCCAAGCGGGTCGAACCGGCGCTGACCGAGGGCACCGAGGTCCCGGGCCTGGACGCCTCGACGGCCGGACTGGTCGCCAAGTACCGTGCGCTGCGCGGGCGTTGATCTCCGACAGCGCGGTGATGCGGCCGAGGGGCCGGGCGGACACCCGCCCGGCCCCTCGGCCGTGCGGGGCGCGGCCGGTGCGCGGGGGCGTCACCGACGGCTGCGGCCCCGCCCTCCACGGGGGAGGACGGGGCCGCAGGGGCGGGACGGGTCAGGCCGAGGCCGGCGGGTAGAGCCCACGCGGCAGTTGGGTCGCCGCCGCCTCGTCCAGGAGCCAGAGGGTCCGGCTGCGGCCCCTGGCCCCGGCCGCCGGGGCCTGGACCTCACCGGCGCCGGAGAGCGCCATGGCCGCCGCGTTCGCCTTGTCCGCACCGGCCGCCAGCAGCCAGACCTCCCGTGCCGCACGGATCGCGGGCAGGGTGAGCGAGATCCGGGTGGGCGGCGACTTGGGCGCGCCGTGCACCCCGACCACCGTCCGCTCCTGCTCGTAGACGGCGGGCAGCTCCGGGAAGAGCGAGGCCACATGGGTGTCCGGGCCGACGCCCAGCAGCAGCACGTCGAAGGACGGGACCGAGGCGTGGTCCTCGGGCCCGGCCGCGGCCGAGAGCTCCAGGGCGTACGCCTCGGCCGCCGCGTCCGCGTCATGGCCGAAGCGGCCCCCGGCCGGCTCCATCGGGTGCACCCGCGCCGGATCCAGCGGCACGCTGTCCAGCAGCGCCTCGCGCGCCTGGGTGTGGTTGCGCTCGGGGTCCCCCTCGGGCAGGAAGCGCTCGTCCCCCCACCACAGGTCGAGTCGGGACCAGTCCACCGCGTCCCGGGCGGGCGCCTCGGCGAGGGCCGCGAGCAGCCCGTTGCCGTTGCGCCCGCCGGTGAGGACCACGGAGGCGGAGCCGCGGGCGGCCTGGGCGTCCACGATCCTGGTGATCAGCCGGGCCGCCGCGGCCTTGGCCATCAGCTCCTTGTCCCGGTGGACGACGACCTGCGGAGCACTCACGTGGTGGCCGCCTTCTTGCCGGACGCCTTCTTCGCCTTGGCCGCCGGCTTGGCCGGGGCCGACGCCTCCGCCTCGGCGGTCCCCGCGGGCTGCTCCGCGGGCTCCTCGGCCGGGGCCGCCGGCCCGGCGTCGCCGGAGGCACCCAGGCGGTCCACGCCGAACTTCAGCGCGGCCGCGTAGATGTCGTCCGGGTCGAGCCGGCGGAGCTCCTCGGCGAGCAGCTCGGCGGTGTCCCGGCGCTTGAGCGCCACCGCGCGGTCGGGCTGGTTGCGCATGGAGAGCGTGGCCAGCGAGCCGTCCGGGCGGTCCAGCACGATCGCGCCGGCACTGGACTCCATCCGCACCGCCGTCAGACCCGGGCCGGCCGACACCTTGCGGGTGACCGGAACGTCCAGCCGGTCGGCCAGCCACATGGCCAGCAGCTCGCAGCTGGGGTTGAACTCCTCGCCCTCGACCTCGGCCGAGCTGACCGTGCACGGGACCTGGTCGAGCGCCGCCGCCAGCATCGAGCGCCAGGGGGTGATCCGGGTCCAGGCCAGGTCGGTGTCGCCCGGAGTGTACGTTTCTGCGCGCGCCGACAGCTCCTCGATGGGCCGCTCGGAGGCGTAGGCGTCGGTGACCCGGCGCTGGGCCAGCGCACCGAGCGGGTCCTGGGCGGGGCTCAGCGGGGCGTCCACCGCCCACCAGACCACGACCGGGGCGTCCGGCAGCAGCAGCGGCAGCACCACGGACTGGGCATGGTCGATGACTTCGCCGTAGAGCCGCAGCACCACCGTCTCGCCGGTGCCGGCGTCCGCGCCGACCCGCACCTCGGCGTCCAGCCGGGCCTTGGCGCGGTCGCGCGGCGACCTGCTGACCCGCTTGATGACGACGAGGGTGCGCGAGGGGTGCTCACGGGACGCCTCGTTGGCCGCCTTGAGCGCGTCGTAGGCGTTCTCCTCGTCGGTGACGATGACGAGGGTGAGCACCATGCCGATGGCGGGGGTGCCGACGGCGCGGCGGCCCTCCACCAGCGCCTTGTTGATCTTGCTGGCCGTGGTTTCCGTCAGATCGATCTTCATGGCCGACGCCAGCTCCGTCCGTCTCGTGCGAGCATTTCGTCCGCCTCGGCCGGGCCCCAGGTGCCTGCCGGGTACTGCGCGGGCTTGCCGTGCGCGTCCCAGTACGCCTCGATCGGGTCGAGGATCTTCCAGGACAGCTCGACCTCCTCCACCCGCGGGAAGAGGTTGGCGTCACCGAGCAGGACGTCCAGGATCAGTCGCTCGTAGGCCTCCGGGCTGGACTCCGTGAAGGACTCGCCATAGGCGAAGTCCATCGAGACGTCCCGGACCTCCATGGAGGTGCCGGGCACCTTCGAGCCGAACCGCACGGTCACGCCCTCGTCCGGCTGCACCCGGATGACCAGGGCGTTCTGCCCCAGCTCCTCGGTGGCGGTGTGGTCGAAGGGGGAGTGCGGGGCGCGCTGGAAGACCACCGCGATCTCGGTGACCCGGCGGCCCAGCCGCTTGCCGGTGCGCAGGTAGAACGGGACGCCCGCCCAGCGGCGGTTGTCGATCGAGAGCTTTATGGCGGCGTAGGTGTCGGTCTTCGAGGAGGGGTTGATGCCCTCTTCCTGGAGGTAGCCGACGGCCTGCTCGCCGCCCTGCCAGCCCGCCGCGTACTGGGCGCGCACGGTCTCCTTGCCGAGGTCCTTGGGCAGCCGCACGGCGCCCAGCACCTTGGTCTTCTCCGCGACCAGCGCATCGGCCTCGAAGGAGGCGGGCTCCTCCATGGCGGTCAGCGCGAGCAGCTGGAGGAGGTGGTTCTGGATGACGTCGCGGGCGGCGCCGATGCCGTCGTAGTAGCCGGCCCGGCCGCCGATGCCGATGTCCTCGGCCATGGTGATCTGGACGTGGTCGACGTAGCTGCGGTTCCACAGCGGCTCGAACATCGTGTTGGCGAAGCGCAGCGCCAGGATGTTCTGGACCGTCTCCTTGCCCAGGTAGTGGTCGATTCGGAAGACCTCGTTGGGCGGGAAGACCTCGTGGACGATCCGGTTGAGCTCCTTGGCGCTCTCCAGGTCGTGCCCGAACGGCTTCTCGATGACCGCCCGGCGCCAGGAGTTCTCCTTCTGGTCGGCCAGCCCGTGCTTCTTCAGCTGCTGGACGACCTTGGGGAAGAACTTCGGCGGCACGGACAGGTAGAAGGCGAAGTTGCCGCCGGTGCCCTGGGCCTTGTCGAGCTCCTCTATGGTCGCCTTGAGGGTCTCGAAGGCCTCGTCGTCGTCGAAGTTGCCCTGGACGAAGCGGCAGCCCTGGACCAGTTGCTGCCAGACCTCCTCGCGGAACGGCGTACGGGAGTGCTGCTTGACGGCCTCGTACACCTCCTGCGCGAAGTCCTCGTGCTCCCACTCACGGCGGGCGAACCCGATGAGCGAGAAACCCGGCGGGAGCAGTCCGCGGTTGGCCAGGTCATAGACGGCGGGCATCAACTTCTTACGGGACAAATCGCCCGTGACGCCGAAGATGACCAGGCCCGACGGCCCCGCGATGCGCGGGAGCCGTCGGTCCGCGGCGTCACGAAGCGGGTTCGCTCCATGAACAGCGGTCAAGGTGTCAGCCCTCCGAGGGAGCGAGGCGCTTGAGTTCCGCCTCCGTCGACTTGAGCAGGTCGTTCCAGGCCGTCTCGAACTTCTCCACGCCCTCGTCCTCCAGGAGCTGCACGACGTCGTCGTACGAGATCCCGAGCTGCGCGAGCGCGTCGAGGTCGGCCTGGGCCTGGGCGTAGGTGCCGCGCACCGTGTCGCCCTTGATCTCGCCGCGGGCGGCGGTGGCCTCCAGCGTGGCCTCCGGCATGGTGTTGACCGTGCCCGGGGCGACCAGCTCGTCCACGTACAGGGTGTCCTTGTAGGCCGGGTCCTTCACACCGGTCGAGGCCCACAGCGGCCGCTGCTTGTTGGCGCCGGCCTTGTCCAGGGCGGCCCAGCGCTCTGAGGAGAAGACCTCCTCGTAGGCCTGGTAGGCCAGCCGGGCGTTGGCCAGCGCGGCCTTGCCCTTGAGGGCCTTGGCCTCGTCCGAGCCCTGCTTGTCGAGCCGCTTGTCGATCTCGGTGTCCACGCGGGACACGAAGAACGAGGCCACCGAACGGATCAGGGACAGGTCCAGGCCGGCGGCCTTGGCCTTCTCCAGGCCCGCGAGGTAGGCGTCCATCACCTCGCGGTAGCGCTCCAGCGAGAAGATCAGCGTGACGTTGACGCTGATGCCCAGGCCGATGACCTCGGTGATGGCCGGCAGGCCGGCCTTGGTGGCGGGGATCTTGATCAGCGTGTTCGGGCGGTCCACCAGCCACGCCAGCTGCTTGGCCTCGGCGATGGTCGCCGTGGTGTGGTGCGCCAGGCGCGGGTCGACCTCGATGGACACCCGGCCGTCCTGGCCGCCGGTGGCATCGAAGACCGGCCGCAGCACATCGGCGGCGTCCCGGACGTCCGCCGTGGTGATCATGCGGATCGCCTCGTCGACGGTGACCTTGCGGGCGGCCAGGTCGGCGACCTGCTGCCGGTAGCCGTCGCCCGCGGAGATCGCCTTCTGGAAGATCGACGGGTTCGTCGTGACGCCGACGACGTGCTGCTGGTCGATCAGTTCGGCGAGGTTGCCGGACGTGATGCGCTTGCGCGACAGGTCGTCCAGCCAGATCGCGACGCCTTCGTCGGAAAGCCGCTTGAGTGCGTCTGTCATGGGTTCTGCATCTCCTACTTGTTGTCTGCGTGCGTCAGCGCGCGGCGGCTTCCAGCGACTCCCGGGCGGCGGCGACGACCGCGTCGGCGGTGAAGCCGAACTCGCGGAAGAGCACCTTCCCGTCGGCCGACGCACCGAAGTGCTCCAGCGACACGATGCGGCCGGCGTCCCCGACGAAGCGGTGCCAGGTCAGCCCGATGCCGGCCTCGACGGCGACCCGGGCCCGGACGGACGGGGGCAGCACGCTGTCGCGGTAGGCCTGGTCCTGCTGGTCGAACCACTCCACCGACGGCATCGACACCACGCGGGTGGGCACGCCCCCGGCCTGCAGCTGCTCGCGCGCGGCCACGGCCAGCTGCACCTCGGAGCCGGTGCCGATCAGCACGACCTGCGGCTCGGCGGCCCCGCCGTCCGCCCCCTCGGCCTCGAACAGCACGTAACCGCCCTTGGCGACAGCCTCGTTGGCCGGGTAGGTCGGCACACCCTGACGGGTCAGCGCCAGACCGTGCGGGGCCCCCACGCCGTACTCCTTGGTGAAGCGACGGAGGATCTCGCGCCAGGCGAACGCGGTCTCGTTGGCGTCGGCCGGGCGGACGATGTTCAGGCCCGGGATGGCGCGCAGCGAGGCGAGGTGCTCGATCGGCTGGTGGGTCGGGCCGTCCTCGCCCAGGCCGATGGAGTCGTGCGTCCACACGTACGTCACCGGCAGGTGCATCAGCGCGGACAGTCGGACGGCGTTGCGCATGTAGTCGGAGAACACCAGGAAGGTGCCGCCGTAGATGCGGGTGTTGCCGTGCAGCGCGATGCCGTTCATCTCCGCGGCCATGGAGTGCTCACGGATACCGAAGTGGATCGTGCGGCCGTACGGGTCGGCCTCCGGCAGCGGGTTGTCCGCCGGCAGGAACGACGAGGTCTTGTCGATCGTGGTGTTGTTGGAGCCCGCCAGGTCGGCCGAGCCGCCCCACAGCTCCGGGATCACCGCACCGAGGGCGTGCAGCACCTTGCCGGACGCGGCGCGGGTGGCGACGGACTTGCCGGTCTCGAACGCCGGGAGGTGGTCCTCCCAGCCCGCCGGCAGCTCGCCCGCGGCGATCCGGTCGAACTCGGCGGCGCGCTCGGTGTTCGCGGTGCGCCAGGCGGCGAAGGACTTCTCCCACTCCTTCTTGGCATCCCGACCGCGGTCGAGTGCGCCGCGGGTGTGCGCGAGCACCTCGTCCGCCACGTCGAAGTGCTTCTCGGGGTCGAAGCCCAGCACGCGCTTGGTGGCCGCGACCTCCTCCTCACCCAGCGCCGAGCCGTGCGCGGCCTCGGTGTTCTGGGCGTTGGGGGCCGGCCAGGCGATGATCGAGCGCATCGCGATGAACGACGGCCGGTCGGTGACCGCCTTCGCGGCCTCGATGGCGTGGAACAGCGCCTCGGGGTCGAGGTCGCCGTTCTCCTTGGGCTCCACCCGCTGCACGTGCCAGCCGTAGGCCTCGTACCGCTTCATGGTGTCTTCGGAGACCGCGGTCTCGGTGTCGCCCTCGATCGAGATGTGGTTGTCGTCCCACAGCAGGATGAGGTTGCCGAGCTTCTGGTGGCCGGCCAGCGAGGAGGCCTCGGCGGAGATGCCCTCCTGGAGGCAGCCGTCACCGGCGATCGCGTAGATGTAGTGGTCGAACGGCGAGGAGCCCTGCGCCGCCTCGGGGTCGAACAGGCCGCGCTCGTAGCGGGCGGCCATCGCCATGCCCACCGCGTTGGCGACGCCCTGGCCCAGCGGACCGGTGGTGGTCTCCACGCCGGTGGTGTGGCCGTACTCCGGGTGGCCGGGGGTCTTCGAGCCCCAGGTCCGGAAGGCCTCCAGGTCGCCCAGCTCCAGGCCGTAGCCGGCGAGGTAGAGCTGGATGTAGAGGGTCAGGCTGGAGTGGCCGGCGGAGAGGACGAACCGGTCCCGGCCGGTCCAGTCGGCGTCCGCGGGGTCGTGCCGCATCAGCTTCTGGAACAGCACATAGGCGGCGGGAGCCAGGCTCATGGCCGTACCCGGATGGCCGTTACCGACCTTCTGCACGGAATCCATGGCCAGAACGCGGACGGTGTCCACCGCCCGCTGGTCCAGTTCGGTCCACTCGAAATCTGTGGTGGTCGGCTTGGTGCTCACCCTGAGTCAGGGCTCCTCTCCACATGTCGAATGCCACGGACGGGTGTCCGCCGGGCGGTGTCGAGCCTACCCCCGTGACTGCGCCCGCCTTTTCGACGCTCAGTCGGTGTTTTCGGCGCTCAATCGGTGCGGCGGCCCCACTCGTACCCCTCGCTCCGGGCAACCCCGATCGGCACGTCAGGCATTCCCGGACCGGGTGCGTCCGCCTTACGACCAGATTGCCGGGCGACGGCCGGGCCCGCCTCTTGAACAATGGGCCGACGGCGGGGGAAAGCCGCCGCCCGGGGCGGTCGCCCGGGCCTCAACACGACCGGACCCCCGCGAAGATCGCCGTATGGCCAACGTCTAAAGTGGCGTGGTACGCGCAAGCTTTTACCCGGTTCCCGAGGGAGTAAGGGCTTGCGAGCCTTATCTCCATCCGCGGCGGGAGCCGCTGATGTTACTTCCAGGGGTGTGCGTGACGGCCGTCGAATCCCGTCCTGCGGGGGCGCTCTCCGAGAGCCCGGTTGGCCCGGGTCACCGCCCGTCCGGGGCGCGCGTCAAGGCGTTCGTGGCGCTGACCAAGCCGCGAATCATCGAGCTTCTGCTCATCACCACGATTCCGGTGATGTTCCTGGCCCAGCAGGGCGTGCCCGACCTGAAGCTCGTGCTCGTCACCTGCCTCGGCGGCTACCTCTCTGCGGGCGGCGCCAACGCCCTGAACATGTGGTACGACCGCGACATCGACGCCCTGATGGACCGGACCTCGCAGCGACCGCTGGTCACCGGCATGGTGAGCCCGAACGAGTGCCTGGTCTTCGGCATCTCCCTCGCGGTGGTCTCCACGCTGCTGTTCGGCTTCGCGGTCAACTGGCTCTCCGCCTGGCTGTCGCTGGGTGCGCTGCTCTTCTACGTCGTCGTCTACACGATGATCCTCAAGCGGCGCACGTCCCAGAACATCGTGTGGGGCGGCATCGCCGGCTGCCTGCCCGTCCTCATCGGCTGGTCGTCGGTCACCAACTCCATGTCGTGGGCGCCGGTCATCCTCTTCCTGGTGATGTTCTTCTGGACGCCGCCGCACTACTGGCCGCTGTCGATGAAGGCCAAGGACGACTACGAGCGCGTCGGGGTGCCGATGCTCCCGGTGGTCGCCGGCAACAAGGCCGTGGCCCGCCAGATCGTGCTCTACAGCTGGGTGATGGTCGGGGTCTCGCTGCTGCTGCAGCCGCTGGGCTACACCGGTTGGTTCTACACCGCGGTCGCGCTCGCCTGCGGCGCCTTCTGGCTCAAGGAGGCGCACGGCCTGCAGTCCCGCGCCAAGGCCGGGATCACCGGGCCGAAGCTCAAGGAGATGCGGCTGTTCCACTGGTCCATCACCTATGTCTCGCTGCTCTTCGTCGCCGTCGCCGTGGATCCCTTCCTTCGCTGATTACTCGTGGGTAGCATGGGGGGTATGGCAGACACCCAGCAGGCGGAGACGACGGCCGACGCGGCGGCCGGCGCCACGGCCGACAAGCGGACCGGCCGGCGCACGGACCGGCTCGCCAAGCAGATCCGCGCCTTCGCCGACGCGCACGGCGGCAGCGCCGAAGGCCAGCTCGCACACATCGGCCGCGGGCGCACCCGGATCGCCCTCGTCGGCGGCGACGGCGCCTGGGGCAACCTCGTCGCGGACAGCTTTGACTCCGCGAAGGACGCCGCCACCCGGGCCGGCATCACCCTCCAGGACGACTTCGACGGCGACCTCGCCGCCCGGGTCCGCACCGGCCGCTACGAGTGGTCGCGGATGGCCGGAATCCAGGTGGGCGGCCCCGCCAACACCTGAGGGACCGCGGACCGCGCCGGGGCGCACGCCACCGGCCGGGCCCGCTACCTCACCACCCCCTCGTCCGTTAAGCCCACCAGGCGCGGCGCTACGGCCGCGCCCGGCGGGCTCACGGCGAGGAGGGTCGGATGGACGGGCTTCCCCCGCTCATCGATCAGTACAGCCACGGCGCCGTGCACGGCGAGCTCGGTCTCGGCTCCTTCGAGGCCCACCTGGCCACGGCGGTCGGCGCCCACGGCCCGGCCCCCGCGGGCACCAGCTACTTCGACAGCTTCACCGGGCTCGCGCTGCGCCGCTGGTGTCCCCCGCTGCTCGGCCTGGAGCCACACTGTCCGCCGGCCCGCTATCTGGCCCGCAGACGCGAGGTGGGCGCCTTCACCGCCGGCCGGCTGCTGCTCCGCGGCTCCGGCATCGGCACCTTCCTGCTGGAGGCCGGTACCCCCGGCGAGCTGACCTCGGCCGCCGAACTCGGCGCCGTCGCCGAGGCTCGCGCCCACGAGGTCGTACGGCTCGAACCGCTCGCCGAGCAGGTCGCCGACACCTCCGGCAGCGTCGACTCCTTCATCGGCTACACCGCCGAGGCCCTCTACGCCGCGGCTCAGCACGCCACCGCCTTCGCCTCCGGTGCCGTCTACTGCGACGGCCACGCCCCCGAGGCCGGTGAGGTGCGCCGCGCCGCGGACCGCTGGCTGCGCACCCGCCGCCCCGGTGGCTCCCTGGTGGAGCCGGCCCTCGTCCGCCATCTGTTGTGGAGCGCGGTGGCCACCGGACTGCCCGTCCAATTGCACGGCCCCGACCCGCAGCGGCTGGCGCCGTTCCTCCGTGCGACCGCCGGTATCGGTGCGGACCTCGTTCTGCTCCCCGCGTCCCCGCACCACCGCCGCGCGGCCCAGCTCGCCGCCGCCCATGCGCATGTCTACGCCGACGCCGGGCCCCGTCCCGACGAGACCCTGCCGTACGCGCCGTTCGGCAAGCTGCTGTTCTCGTCGGGTGCCCGCGGGCTGCCGGAGCTCTATGTGACCGGCGTCCGCTCCTTCCTGCGCGCCGTGGGGCGTCTGGTGCGGGAGTGGAGCGAGGAGGGGCTGTGCGGTCCCGAGGACGGGCGGCGGATCACCGAGATGATCGCGTCCGGTACCGCGCGCCGGGTCTACCGGCTGGACGCGGCGGTCACCTGAGCGTCGAGCGCCTCGTGCTCACCGGAAGGAACGGCACCCTCGGGGCCGTCCTCCAGGAGCGGGCCCCGGTCGCGCAGCGAGAGCGCCACCCGCAGCACACAGATCCACACCAGGGCCGAGCCCAGCATGTGCAGGGCGATCACGACCGCGGGCAGGCCCAGGAAGTACTGGATGTAGCCGATGACGCCCTGCACGGCGAGGCAGCCGCCGAGCTCCAGCACCGCCCGGCGCGGCGCGGCCGGCGCCTTGACGGCGCGCAGGGTGAACCACAGCGCCACGGTCAGGCCGACGACGATGTACACGAAGTCGACGTGCAGCTGGGTGATCTCCTGCCAGTTCAGCGGGATCCGGTGGACCTTGTGCGCGTCGCCCGCGTGCGGGCCCGTACCGGTGACGACCGTGCCGATGACGGTGAGCGCCCCGGTCGCCGCGACCAGGAGCCAGGCCAGCTGTCGCACCGGGCGGGCCACCAGGTCGCTCGGCTCCTCATCGCCCTCGCTCGCCCGCTGCCAGCTGAGTACGGCGACCGTGAGCAGGGCCGTGGACAGCAGGAAGTGCGCGGCGACCAGGTACGGGTTCAGGCCGGTCAGTACGACGATGCCGCCCCAGACCGCGTTGCCCATCACGACCCAGAACTGCGCCCAGCCGAGGCGGGTCAGGGAGCGGCGCCGTGGGTGGCGGGCACGGGCGGCGATGATGAACAACCCGACGACCGCGCACAGGACGTAGGTCAGCATGCGGTTGCCGAACTCGATGAGGCCGTTGATGCCCATCGCCGCGGTCGGCGTCAGGCTCTCCGGCGTGCACTTGGGCCAGGTCGAGCAGCCCAGCCCGGACTGGGTGAGCCGGACCGCGCCACCCGTGACGACGATGAGGACGGCCATGACGACGGTGGCCAGCGCGGCCCGTCGCACGAAGGCGGCGGACGGCTGCCAGCGGCGGGCGATCAGCTCAAGGGGATTCAGCGAATTCGGCACGGGGACATCGTAGGCGGCGGCTTGTGCATGTTTTCACGAGGGGTGCGCGGGAGAACGGCGGCGGGTGTCCGGGCGCCCGCCCGCTGCTCCCGACGGAAGGACATCTACTCCCAGCGGAAGAACTTCGCGGCCGCCCCCAGCCCGAGCACCGCCCAGACGGCCAGGACCGCCAGGTCGGACCAGGGGGTGCCGGCGCCGTGCTGGAGCACCGCCCGCAGCCCGTCCGACAGCGCGGAGATCGGCAGCAGGTGCAGTACCTGCTGGACCGCGCCCGGGAACTTCGTCAGCGGGACGATCACCCCGCCGCCCACCAGCAGGAGCAGGAAGACCAGGTTGGCGGCGGCCAGCGTGGCCTCCGCTTTGAGCGTCCCGGCCATCAGCAGGCCCAGGCCGGAGAACGCGGCGGTCCCCAGCAGCAGGAGCCCGGCGACCGGGAGCGGACCGCCCTGCGGGGACCAGCCCAGCGCAAAGGCGATCACGGTCAGCAGCGCGATCTGCAGCACCTCGGTGACCAACACCGAGCAGGTCTTGGCGGTCATCAGCGCCCAGCGGGGGAGCGGTGAGGCGCCCAGCCGCTTCAGGACGCCGTAGCGCCGCTCGAAGCCGGTCGCGATGGCCTGGCCGGTGAACGCGGTGGACATCACCGCCAGCGCGAGGATGCCCGGCGTGAGGAAGTCCACCGCCTTCCCGGCGCCGGTGTCGACGATGTCCACGGCCGAGAAGAGCACCAGCAGCAGGGTGGGGATGACGACGGTCAGCAGCAGCTGCTCGCCGTTGCGCAGCAGCATCCGCGTCTCCAGGGCGGCCTGCGCACGGATCATCCGGGGCAGCGGGGCGGCACCGGGCCGCGGGGCGAAGGTTCCGGTACCGGTACCGGCCTCGGTGGCGGTCATGCGCGCAGCTCCTTACCGGTGAGCTCCAGGAAGACGTCCTCCAGAGTGTGCCGCTCGACGGCTATCGCGTCGGGCATCACGCCGTTCTGTGCGCACCAGGAGGCGACCGTGGCCAGCAGCTGCGGGTTGATCTTCCCCTGGACGCGGTAGACGCCGGAGGCCGGTTCCGTGGCGGCGCTGTCCGCGGGCAGCGCCTTGAGCAGCGAGGCGAGGTCGAGGCCCGGCCGGCCGGTGAAGCGCAGGCTGTTCTCGGCGCGGCCGCGGCACAGGTCGTCCGGGCTGCCCTGGGCGATCACCCGTCCGCCGTCGATGATCGCGACATCGTCGGCCAACTGCTCGGCCTCGTCCATGAAGTGGGTGGTCAGCACGACCCCGACGCCGTCGGTGCGCAGCTCGCGCACGAGGTTCCAGGTGGCGTGCCGGGCCTGCGGGTCGAGGCCGGCCGTGGGCTCGTCGAGGAAGACCAGCTCGGGGCGGCCGACCACGGCCATGGCCAGCGCCAGGCGCTGCTGCTGACCGCCGGACAGCCGCCGGTAGGGCGTCCGGCCGCAGCTGCCCAGGCCGAGGCGGTCGATGAGGTGGTCCACCTCGAGCGGGTGGGCGTGCAGGGTGGCGGTGTGCCGCAGCATCTCCTCGGCGCGGGCGCCCGCGTAGACCCCGCCGGACTGCAGCATCACCCCGATCCGCGGCCGCAGCGCCGCGGCGTCGGCGACCGGATCCAGGCCCAGGACGCGGACCCGGCCGGCGTCCGGGCGGCGGTAGCCCTCGCAGATCTCGACGGTGGTGGTCTTGCCGGCGCCGTTGGGGCCGAGGACGGCGGTCACCGCGCCACCGGCGACGGTCAGGTCGAGCCCGTCCACCGCGGTCTTGGTCCCGTATCGCTTGACCAGGCCGGTGATCTCGACGGCAGGCTCGCGGCCTGGTGTCCGGGGGGCGCCCTCCGGGGAGCTGCTGCGCATGCCGGGCAGTCTACGAAGCGCCGGGGCAACAGTCCTCAACGGGGGCGTGGGTGCTGACCGGCGGCCGGGGTCGCCGGTCCGGCGGTGTGTGGCGGAAATTTTTTCCGGGCCGTGCGGGCCATGATCGTCGGCTTCCGAGGGCGCTGGCGCCGTCGCAGGTCAGCGCCCGTTCCGGGGCCGGAAAACAGGGCTTGAATGAGGTAAGCCTAAGTGATAGAGGCCACCACTCGGTGGTCTGTGCGAGGCTTGAATCACTTTGACGAATTACGCAACAATGGCGTTGTGAAATACGCGAGCGAGGATCAGCGGGAGCCTGCGGTCGATCCGACCGTCGGGCCGGCCGACTCCGCGCCCGGACGGTCCGAGCAGGCCAAGCAGGCCGCCCCGGCGCCGCACGACGAACAGCAGGGCACCCGCAACAGGGTCGCCCGCTCCATCCTCGACCACGGTCCGTCCACCGCCGCCGAGCTCGCCCTCCGGCTGGAGCTGACCCAGGCTGCCGTCCGCCGTCATCTGGACGCGCTGGTCGCCGAGGGTGTCGTCGAGCCCCGCGAGAAGCGGGTCTACGGCAATCGTGGCCGCGGCCGCCCGGCCAAGGCCTTCGCCCTCACCGACTGCGGTCGGGACGCCTTCGACCAGGCCTACGACCAGCTCGCCTCGGACGCGCTGCGCTGGATCGCGCAGTCCGCGGGTGGTGGCGAGCAGGGCGAGGCGGCCGTCGCCGCCTTCGCCCGGGCACGGCTCGCCGCCCAGGCCGAGGTCTACCGCGAGGCGGTCGACGGCGCCGAGCCCGAGGCCCGTACCGAGGCCCTGGCGAAGGCGTTGACCGCGGACGGGTACGCTGCTACGGCGCGCAGTGCGCCCAATCCCCAGCTCGGTGAACAGCTCTGCCAGCACCACTGCCCGGTCGCCCACGTCGCCGAGCAGTACCCGCAGCTGTGCGAGGCGGAGACCGAGGTCTTCTCCCGTTTGCTCGGGACCCACGTACAGCGCCTTGCCACCATCGCCCACGGCGACGGGGTGTGCACGACCTTCGTCCCGAAGGCCGGTGCCGGCAAGACGGCTCACCGCCCCGGTGAGCACCACCCCAAGACCACCACAGCATCTGCAAGCACGGCCGGGAGGAACCCCGCATGACGCTCCCCACGGAGACTGCTCACCCTGAGCTCGAGGGCCTGGGCAAGTACGAATACGGCTGGGCCGACTCCGACGTGGCCGGCGCTTCGGCGAAGCGCGGTCTCTCCGAGGACGTCGTCCGTGACATCTCGGCGAAGAAGGACGAGCCGGAGTGGATGCTCAAGCTCCGCCTCAAGGGCCTGAAGCTGTTCGACAAGAAGCCGATGCCGCAGTGGGGCTCGGACCTGTCGGGCATCGACTTCGACAACATCAAGTACTTCGTCCGCTCCACCGAGCAGCAGGCCGCCTCCTGGGAGGAGCTGCCCGAGGACATCAAGAACACCTACGACAAGCTGGGCATCCCCGAGGCGGAGAAGCAGCGGCTGGTCGCCGGTGTCGCCGCGCAGTATGAGTCCGAGGTCGTGTACCACCAGATCCGTGAGGACCTGGAGGCGCAGGGCGTCCTGTTCCTGGACACCGACACCGCGCTCAAGGAGCACCCGGAGCTCTTCCAGGAGTACTTCGGCACGGTCATCCCGGTCGGCGACAACAAGTTCGCGTCGCTGAACACCGCGGTGTGGTCCGGCGGCTCGTTCATCTACGTGCCCAAGGGTGTCCACGTCGACATCCCGCTCCAGGCTTACTTCCGGATCAATACCGAGAACATGGGCCAGTTCGAGCGGACGCTGATCATCGTCGACGAGGACGCCTACGTCCACTACGTCGAGGGCTGCACCGCGCCGATCTACAAGTCGGACTCGCTGCACTCCGCGGTCGTCGAGATCATCGTCAAGAAGGGCGGCCGCTGCCGCTACACGACCATCCAGAACTGGTCGAACAACGTCTACAACCTGGTGACCAAGCGCGCCGTCGCCTACGAGGGCGCGACCATGGAGTGGGTCGACGGCAACCTCGGCTCCAAGGTGACCATGAAGTACCCGGCGGTCTACCTCATGGGTGAGCACGCCAAGGGCGAGACCCTGTCGATCGCCTTCGCCGGCGAGGGCCAGCACCAGGACGCCGGCTCCAAGATGGTCCACATGGCGCCGAACACCTCCTCCAACATCGTCTCCAAGTCGGTGGCGCGCGGCGGCGGCCGGACGTCCTACCGCGGTCTGGTGGAGATCGGCGAGGGCGCCGCGGGCTCCAAGTCCAACGTGCTGTGTGACGCCCTGCTGGTGGACACCATCTCCCGCTCGGACACCTACCCCTACGTCGACGTCCGCGAGGACGACGTCTCCATGGGCCACGAGGCGACGGTCTCCAAGGTCAGCGAGGACCAGCTGTTCTACCTGATGGCCCGCGGGCTGTCGGAGGACGAGGCCATGGCGATGATCGTGCGCGGCTTCGTCGAGCCGATCGCCCGTGAGCTGCCGATGGAGTACGCGCTGGAGCTGAACCGGCTGATCGAGCTGCAGATGGAAGGCGCGGTCGGCTGACGCCGCGCCCCCGCAGCGAATGACTCCCTGATTGCAGAAAGCGAGCACGACGACAGCCATGGCTGAGGCTCAGAACTCCCCCAAGTCCTCGAGTGCCCTCGGGCAGGGGGGACCCCCACCGGCGGGTTCCACGACCACCGGCTCCCTCGCGGTGGCCGCGGAGTCCACCGTTGCCACCCGGATGAGCGCCCCGCCGTCCTACGACGTGGCGGACTTCCCGGTGCCGCACGGCCGTGAGGAGGAGTGGCGCTTCACTCCGCTCGCACGGCTGAAGGGCCTGCACGACGGCTCCGCCGTGGCCGGCGGCCCCGACCTGAAGATGGACATCACCGCGCCTGAGGGCGTCACCCACGAGCTGGTCGACCGCGCCGACCCCCGGGTGGGCAAGGCCGGCAAGCCCGTCGACCGGGTCGCGGCCCAGGCCTACAGCTCGTTCGAGAAGGCGTCGGTGGTCACGGTCCCCAAGGAGACCGTGCTGACCGAGCCGATCCGGATCTCGGTGCACGGCGAGGGCGGCACCGTCTTCGGCCACCAGGTCATCGAGCTCGGCGCGTTCGCCGAGGCGGTCGTGGTCATCGACCACACCGGTGACGCGGTGCTCGCCGCCAACGTCGACTACCTCCTCGGCGACGGCGCCAAGCTGACCGTCGTCTCCGTCCAGGACTGGGACGACCACGCGGTCCACGCGGGCCAGCACAACGCCCTGGTCGGCCGGGACGCCAGCTTCAAGTCCGTGGTCGTCACCTTCGGCGGCGACCTGGTCCGCCTGCACCCGCGGGTCACCTACGCGGGCCCCGGCGGCGAGGCCGAGTTCTACGGCCTGTACTTCACCGAGCAGGGCCAGCACCACGAGCACCGGCTCTTCGTCGACCACGAGGCGGCCAACTGCCGCTCCAACGTGGTCTACAAGGGCGCCCTGCAGGGTGCGGACGCGCACGCGGTGTGGATCGGCGATGTGCTGATCCGGGCCGCGGCGACCGGCACGGACACCTACGAGCTCAACCGCAACCTCGTCCTGACCGACGGCGCGCGGGTCGACTCGGTGCCCAACCTGGAGATCGAGACCGGCGAGATCGTCGGCGCCGGCCACGCCTCGGCGACCGGTCGCTTCGACGACGAGCAGCTCTTCTACCTGATGGCTCGCGGCATCCCGGCCGATGAGGCCCGCCGCCTGGTCGTGCGCGGCTTCTTCGCCGAGCTGGTCCAGCAGATCGGACTGCCGGACGTCGAGGAGCGCCTGATGAGCAAGATCGAGGCCGAGCTGGAAGCATCCGCGGTATGAGCTACGTACGCGCAGCGGCGCTCAGCGAGCTGGAGGAGGACACCCCCAAGCGGGTGGAACTCGACGGCGTCCCGGTCTCCCTGGTCCGCACCGAGGGCGAGGTGTTCGCGATCAACGACATCTGCTCGCACGCCAACGTCTCCCTCTCGGAGGGCGAGGTCGAGGACTGCTCGATCGAGTGCTGGCTGCATGGTTCGAGCTTCGACCTGCGCACCGGCAAGCCCAGCGGCCTTCCCGCGACGCGCCCCGTCCCCGTATACCCCGTAAAGATCGAAGGGGACGACGTGCTCGTCTCCGTCACCCAGGAGTCCTGAGTCACCCATGGCAACGCTTGAGATCCACGACCTGCACGTCTCCGTCGAGGCCGAGAACGGCCCGCGCGAGATCCTGAAGGGCGTCGACCTGACCGTGAAGCAGGGCGAGACGCACGCCATCATGGGCCCCAACGGCTCCGGCAAGTCGACCCTCGCCTACTCGCTCGCGGGTCACCCCAAGTACACGATCACCGGCGGCACCGTCACCCTCGACGGCGAGGACGTCCTTGCGATGTCCGTCGACGAGCGCGCCCGGGCCGGCGTCTTCCTCGCCATGCAGTACCCGGTCGAGGTCCCCGGTGTCTCGGTCTCCAACTTCCTGCGCACCTCCGCGACCGCGATCCGCGGTGAGGCCCCCAAGCTGCGGCTGTGGGTCAAGGAGGTCAAGGAGGCCATGGAGCGCCTCCAGATGGACCCCGCGTTCGCCGAGCGCAACGTCAACGAGGGCTTCTCCGGCGGTGAGAAGAAGCGCCACGAGATCCTCCAGCTGGAGCTGCTGAAGCCGGCCATCGCGATCCTCGACGAGACCGACTCGGGTCTGGACGTCGACGCGCTGCGGATCGTCTCCGAGGGCGTCAACCGCATCCGCGAGACGGGCCAGGTGGGCACCCTGCTCATCACCCACTACACGCGCATCCTGCGCTACATCAAGCCCGACCACGTCCACGTCTTCGCCAACGGCCGGATCGCCGAGTCCGGCGGCCCGGAGCTGGCGGACAAGCTGGAGGCCGAGGGCTACGAGGCATACGTGAAGGGTGGTACGACCGCGTGACACAGCTGCCGGGCCTCCTCGACACAGAGGCGATCCGTAAGGACTTCCCCCTTCTGGACCGCCAGGTCCACGACGGGAAGAAGGTCGTGTACCTGGACAACGCGGCGACCTCGCAGAAGCCGCGCCAGGTCCTCGACGCCCTGAACGCCTACTACGAACGTCACAACGCCAACGTCCACCGCGGCGTGCATGTGCTCGCCGAGGAGGCCACGGCGCTGTACGAAGGTGCCCGCGACAAGGTGGCGGCCTTCATCAACGCGCCGAGCCGCGACGAGGTGATCTTCACCAAGAACGCCTCGGAGTCGCTCAACCTCGTCGCGAACATGCTCGGTTGGGCCGATGAGCCCTACCGGGTGGACCGCGACACCGAGATAGTCATCACGGAGATGGAGCACCACTCCAACATCGTGCCGTGGCAGCTGCTCTCGCAGCGCACCGGCGCGAAGCTGAAGTGGTTCGGCATCACCGACGACGGCCGCCTCGACCTGTCCAACATCGACGAGATCATCACCGAGCAGACGAAGATCGTCTCCTTCACGCTGGTCTCCAACATCATGGGCACGGTCAACCCGGTCGAGACGATCATCCGGCGGGCCCAGGAGGTCGGCGCGCTGGTGTGCATCGACGCCTCACAGGCCGCCCCGCACATGGTGCTGGACGTGCAGGCGCTGCAGGCCGACTTCGTGGCCTTCACCGGCCACAAGATGTGCGGCCCGACCGGCATCGGCGTGCTCTGGGGCCGCCAGGAGCTGCTGGAGGACCTCCCGCCGTTCCTCGGCGGCGGCGAGATGATCGAGACCGTCTCGATGCACTCCTCCACCTACGCCCCGGCGCCGCACAAGTTCGAGGCCGGTACGCCCCCGATCGCCCAGGCCGTCGGCCTCGGCGCGGCCGTGGACTACCTCACCTCGATCGGTATGGACAAGATCGCCGCCCATGAGCACGCGATCACCGAGTACGCCGTCAAGCGGCTGTTGGAGGTCCCCGACCTGCGCATCATCGGCCCCAGCACGGCCGAGGACCGCGGGGCGACGATCTCCTTCACGCTCGGCGACATCCACCCGCACGACGTCGGCCAGGTGCTGGACGAGCAGGGCATCGCGGTCCGGGTGGGGCACCACTGCGCGCGTCCGGTCTGCCTGCGCTTCGGAATTCCGGCGACCACGCGAGCGTCGTTCTATCTGTACTCCACCCCGGCCGAGGTCGACGTCTTGGTCGAGGGCCTGGAGCACGTCCGCAACTTTTTCGGTTAGACAAGCACAGCGGATGAGGACGAGGACTGACTGAGTCGTGAAGCTGGATTCCATGTACCAGGACGTCATCCTGGACCACTACAAGCACCCCCATGGGCGCGGTCTTCGGGACGGCGACGCCGAGGTGCACCACACCAACCCCACGTGCGGCGACGAGATCACGCTGCGCGTGCGGCTGGACGGCACGACGATCGGGGATGTGTCCTACGAGGGGCAGGGCTGCTCGATCAGCCAGGCCAGTGCGTCGGTGCTCAACGACCTCCTGGTCGGCAAGGAGCTCGGTGAGGCGCAGAAGATCCAGGAGACGTTCCTGGAGCTGATGCAGTCCAAGGGCCAGCTCGAGCCTGACGACGCCATGGAGGAGGTGCTGGAGGACGCGGTGGCGTTCGCCGGCGTCTCGAAGTACCCGGCGCGTGTGAAGTGCGCGCTGCTCAGCTGGATGGCCTGGAAGGACGCCACGGCCAAGGCCCTCTCCGAGGAGGCAACGACCGCATGACCGACACCCCGACCACCACCAAGCCGGCCTCCGAGGAGGAGGTGCGCGAGGCGCTCTACGATGTCGTCGACCCCGAGCTGGGCATCGACGTCGTCAACCTGGGGCTGATCTACGGCATCCACGTCGACGACGCCAATATCGCCACCATCGACATGACGCTGACCTCCGCGGCCTGCCCGCTGACCGACGTCATCGAGGACCAAGCGAAGTCCGCCACCGACGGCATCGTCAATGAGCTGAAGATCAACTGGGTCTGGATGCCCCCGTGGGGCCCGGACAAGATCACCGATGACGGCCGCGAGCAGCTGCGCGCGCTGGGCTTCAACGTCTGAGACGTCGGCGCCCGAAAGGCCGAGCCGATACGGCCGTGCCCCCGGAATTTCCGGCGGGCGCGGCCGTTTCGCCGTTCCGGGCGCGCCCGGCCCGTCCGGCCCGCGGAAGCATGGCCGGAAAGGCTGTGTACGACCGTACGCAACGTTGTTGACCGGGCAGCCCTTTGACCCCGCGTCCGTACGGACCGGGCTGGCCGGGGTGCTGGGCTGAGCCACGGCGATGGCGGGTGCGCGGGACCCGGGCGGCGGCCCGTGGGGTCTCACGGAACAGGTGGGGCGACCCTGCGGACCGGGCCCGAACGCTGAGACCGGTTCGCCTCCGCGGGGGCGCTCCGGTTAGGTTTCCGACATGACCGATGCAGCTGCTTCCGCTTCCCCCACCACCGGCGCCGTCGCCGCCGGGCTCGCCACCGTCACCCCCGACGGCACCGTTCTCGACACCTGGTTCCCGGCGCCCGAGCTGGTCGCGGCCTCGGCCCAGGCCCCCGGCCCGGCCGGTACCGAGCGCCTGGAGGACGAGCGCGCCGCCGAGCTGCTGGGTGCCGCCGCCCTCAAGGCGATCGGTCCCGACCCGGTTCGCGATGTCGAGGTCGTCGCCGTCCGTACGGTGATCTCCTCCCTGGACGACAAGCCGCTGGACGCGCACGACGCCTACCTGCGCCTCCACCTGCTCAGCCACCGGCTGGTCAAGCCGCACGGGCAGAACCTGGAGGGCGTGTTCGGTCTGCTGGCCAACGTCGCCTGGACCTCGCTGGGCCCGGTGGCCGTCGACCAGCTGGAGAAGGTGCGGCTGAACGCCCGTGCCGAGGGGCTGCACCTCCAGGTCACCAGCGTCGACAAGTTCCCGCGGATGACCGACTACGTCGCCCCCGCCGGGGTGCGGATCGCGGACGCCGACCGGGTGCGCCTCGGCGCCCACCTCGCGGCCGGCACCACCGTGATGCACGAGGGCTTCGTCAACTTCAACGCCGGGACGCTGGGCACCTCCATGGTCGAGGGCCGGATCAGCGCCGGCGTGGTCGTCGGTGACGGCTCCGACATCGGCGGCGGTGCCTCCACCATGGGCACCCTGTCCGGCGGCGGCAAGCAGATCATCTCGATCGGCGAGCGCTGCCTGCTGGGCGCCGAGTCCGGCATCGGGATCGCCCTGGGCGACGAGTGCGTGGTCGAGGCCGGTCTGTACGTCACGGCCGGCACCCGGGTCACCATGCCCGACGGCCAGATCGTCAAGGCGCTGGAGCTCTCCGGCGGCGACAACATCCTCTTCCGCCGCAACTCCACCACCGGCGCGGTCGAGGCCCGGCCGAACAAGGCGGTCTGGGGCGGCCTCAACGAGATCCTGCACAGCCACAACTGAGGCAGCAGCGCGCGGCGGCCCGGCGGAGGACACCTCCGCCGGGCCGCCGTCGTCCGTCGCCCAGCACCCCCGTCCCGCCGCCGCCCGGCCGCCGCTAGGCTTACCGGCATGCGTGATCTTGTGACGGGGATGCGGTATCTGGGCCAGGGGCAGCGATGGGTTGCCCGGCACGGCCGGTGGTGGGGCTTCGGGCTGATCCCGGCGCTGATCACGCTGGTGCTCTACGCCGCGGTGCTCACCGTGCTCGCCCTCTGGGCCGGCGATATCGCCGCCTGGGCGACGCCGTTCGCCGACGATTGGGGCTCGCCCTGGCAGGGGCTGCTGCGCGGGACGTTCGTGGCGCTGCTGTTCGCCGGCGGGCTGACCCTGTCGGTCCTCACCTTCACCGCTGTCACGCTGCTGATCGGCGACCCCTTCTACGAGTCGCTGTCGGAGAAGGTCGAGGAGAGCGAGGGGTACTGCCCGCCGGGACCGGGCCGGCCGCTGTGGCAGGAGATCGGGATCGCGCTGCGCGACAGCGTCCATGTGCTGCTGCGGGCGACGGGCTTCGGGATCCTGCTGTTCGTCCTCGGCTTCGTGCCGTTCCTCGGCCAGACCGTGGTGCCCGCGGTCGGCTTCTGCGTCTCCGGCTTCTTCCTCGCCGTCGAGCTGACCTCGGTGGCGATGCAGCGCCGGGACGTACCGGTGCGCGAGCGGCTGCGGCTGCTGCGCGCCCGCACCGGCCTCGCGGTCGGCTTCGGCACCCCGCTGGTGCTGCTGTTCCTGATCCCGTTCATCGCGGTGGTGCTGATGCCCGGCGCGGTGGCCGGTGCGACGCTGCTGGTCCGGGACCTGCTCCCGGAGGAGGAGCGACCCGAGGGGGAGTACCCAGGCGAGCGGGGGATCGACCACACCGGCCCGGCGGCCACCCCGCCCCACCCGGCAGCGCCCCACCCGGGAGCGGCTAGCCAGGCACAGCAGCCCTGGCCGCCGCAGGCACCGCCGTACCCCGCGCCGCATCCGCCGTCCGGTCCAGGGCCGTCCGCAGCGCGTCCACCAGCCGGCTGGTGAGCCGGTCGTCCGCGTCCAGCAGCGGGCCGCGGACCGGTCCGGCGGGCAGCCCCAGGTGGCGCAGCAGCGCCTTGGCGGCGACGGTGCCGGGGGTCTCCGAGCCGGTCACGGCCTCGATGAGCGAGGTCAGGGCGAGCTGCCGGCGGGCGGCCTCGGCGGTGGCGCCGGCGTCGTAAGCGTCCAGGACGGCGCACACCGCCCGGGGTGCGACATTGCCGGCGGTGCTGATGCAGCCGCTGCCGCCCAGGGCGCGCAGCGTCAGGATCTGTTCATCGCTGCCCGCGTAGTAGGCCAGGCCCGTCGCGGCCAGCACCTTCGCCGTCTTCAGCGGATCGTTGCCGCAGTCCTTGACCCCGGCGATCCGCGGGTGCTCGGCCAGCCGCAGCAGGGTCTCGGCGGTCAGCGCGGTCGCGGTGCGGCCGGGGATGTCGTACAGCAGCACCGGTAGCCCGGTGGCGTCCGCCACTGTGCGCAGATGGTGGGCGACGGCCTCCTGGGTGGGCCGCGAGTAGTACGGGGTGACCACCAACAGGCCGTGCGCGCCCGCCCGTTCGGCACTGCGGGCCAGCGCGGCCGAGTGCCGGGTGTCGCTGGTTCCCACCCCGGCCGTGATCCGCGCACGGTCGCCGACCGCCTCCACGACGGCCCGCAGCAGGGTCTCCTTCTCGGCGTCCGAGGTGGTCGGGGACTCGCCGGTGGTGCCGCTCAGCACCAGTGCGTCACAGCCCCCCTCGTCGACGAGGTGGACGGCGAGCTGCTGTGCGCCGACCGCGTCGAGTGTGCTGTCGGCGGTGAACGGGGTGACCATCGCGGTGGCGGTACGGCCGAACGGGGAAGCGGCGAGCGGCGGGGTCAGGGGTGCGGTCTCGGTGGTCATGCCGGGAGTGTGAGGGCCCATCATGTTTCACGTCCACTTAGTTGTTCTTCGGCAGTTCCTTTAGGGGTGCTACGTCGTTGAGGGTGTGACCGGATCATGCGGAGCGGCCGCCGCACCTTCCGGTGCGACGGCCGCTCGGGCATCACAGGCCCATCACGCGTCAGTCAGGCCGTTCCGCGAACGCTTCAGGTCCTGGGTGCGCTCGGATGCGGACTCCTCCGACGGCTTCCGCTTCTGCTGGTCGGAGCGCCGCTCCGCGGCACGGTCCTTGTTGCCCGACTTACGGTTCTGCGCCTTCGGCATGATGACTCCTCATGTCTCGCCGAATGTTTCTTACAGGCCCAGTACCGCACCCCCGACGCCGGTCGGCCCGTGGACGTGGGCCGGTCGGGTGACGGAGGGGTTACCCGGGGTGATGCCCGGAAGGGGTGTGCTGCGTGCTACGGCCGGATCCGCAGCACCTGCGGGTCGTGGTCGCTGGCCTGGTCGGCGAACTCGGCGTTGAGGTGCACGATGTCGTAGTCCGGCTTGGTCAGGTGCCGGCTGGTGAGGATGTGGTCCAGCACCTGGGAGTTGCCGCTGTAGACGTAGCCGTACCGCTCGGCGACCGGCAGCCCGTTCACCAGGTCGGTGAGCACACCCCCGGCGGTGAGGTCCTTCAGGGCCGGCGAGAACGGGTAGTCATTGAGGTCGCCGGCCACCACCACATCGGCCTTGGGGTCCTTGGCCAGCAGGTCCTTGACGAACCCGTTGACCAGCTTGGCCTGCGCGGTGCGCTGGGTCTCCGAGCTGCGGCCCGGCGGCTGGAAGCGGCTGTCCAGGCCCTGGTCGCCGCCCTTGGAGTTGAAGTGGTTGGCGACCACGAACACCCGCTTGTCGGGGCGGCTCTTGGGCGCGAACTCGCCGACCAGCGGCTTGCGGCTGGTCTTCCAGGCCTCGTCGGTGGGCGCGATCCGGCCCGGGGAGGCGGAGAGCCCGGCCCGGCCGTGGTCGTCGACCACCTTCACCGGTGTGGTGGCGTCCCCGCCCTTGACGTCGGTGAAGGACACCCGCTCCGGGTTGAACAGGAACGCGGTGCGGATGTTGCCGCCGGGCTGGCCGCCGTCCTGGTCGTTGACCGGGTCGATCTGCCGCCAGTCGTACGCCGGGCCGCCGGCCGCCTTGATCGCGTCGGTGAGCTTCTTCAGGGTGGTGCCGGCGGTGACCGTGCCGTCGTCCTTCGGGCCGCTGTCGTCCTGGACCTCCTCCAGGGCGACCACGTCCGGCGCGGAGAGGTTGTGCACCAGCGCCTTGGCGAGCCGGTCGAACTTGGCCTGCGGGGTGGCCGGGGAGAGGTTCTCCACGTTGTACGTGGCCACCGCCAGCTCGTCGGACTTCTGCTTGCGGGTGGTCTCCTGCGCCGGCCCGTGGTCGGCGAGCTTGCCCAACTCGGTGGCCTGCAGGCTGTATCCGCCGAAGTTGTCGTAGTCCAGCGGCCCGGCGGTGGTGCCGGTCAGTCGGTCACCGACGTCGGCCATCGGGAACGGCTGCTGGGAGAACGGGATCAGCGAGGCCACCTTGACCCGGCCGCCGTTGGGGTCCTGGTACGAGCGGTAGAGGGTGCCGCCCCGGGCGGTGCGGTTGTGCTGGGGCTCGGCGGTCACCCACAGCTCGTGGTAGCTGTTGGTCGGGCCGACGACCGGGGCGTCGGAGACCGAGACCCGCATGCCCTCCAGGGACTCGTAGCGGTCCAGCGCGTACGAGGAGGGCCGGAGCTTGAGGGATTCGATGCTCTTGCTGCCCGCGGTGGGGGCGTAACGATTCGGCACCGAGGACGGGGTGAGCCGGAAGGCGGCCGGCAGCGGGTTGTCCGCCGAGACGGTCTTCCAGGTGGCACCGGTGATCTCGGTGACCGACTGGAGCCCGGCGTCCTTGCCGCCCGGGTAGTACTCGCTGACCTTGCCGGAGAAGGTGATCGCATCGCCGACGGCGACCTTCGGGGTCTCCTTGCCGGTGAAGACGAAGACCGCCTCGCTGGTGGCCGGGTCGTCGTCCGGGTGCGGGTCCTGCACCCAGAAGCCGCGCGAGGAGCCGAACGAACGGATCCCGGTGACCGTACCGGGGACGTCGCTGACGTCCGTGCCGGCCAGCGGGGATATGCGGGTGCTGCCCTGGATGTCGTGGATCCGGGCGCCGGCCGCGGAGGCGGACTGGGTGGTGACCAGCAGTCCGCCGGCGAGGGCGGCGGTGACCACCGCGCTGATGGCGGCCGGTCTACGGAGCGGACGACGGGACGGCATGCATGCCTCCGAGGGGAAATGGGGGGTGAATGTCGCGGTTCCACGGCACGATGTGCACGGGCCGGGCCCCGCACGCTACGCGCGTCAATCTCCGGTGTGTGCAAGGGAGTTGTCAAGGTTCTGCCAGGGTCCGCCAGGAGTCGGCGGGGTGAACCGTCCGAGATACGGAGAATTCCGTCTACGCTTGGGCGGCGCACTCCCCAGCTACCGCTGGGAGGTCCCCCAGCCGTAGTCCGTTCCGAGGAGCTGAGCAGCCGATGTCCGCAGACCGCCCGACCCTGCCGCCGGTGCGGCTGCACCCCGAAGCGGAGCTGGCCCGGGACGCCCTGAGCACCCCCCTGCTGGCCCGGGCGGCCAAGCTCGCCCGCTGGGCCGAGCGCGGTGTCCCGGTCGGCGTCGGCGGTGAGATCCTCCACGACGCGCTGGCCGAGGCCACCGAGCACCTCGGGCTGGCCGGCGACGAGGACGGCCCCGCCTACACCGCCGAGGCCTGGCAGCTCGCGGTGGACACCGGACTGGTCGAGATCGACGAGGGCCCGGAGGACGCCGAGGAGGACGGCGAGGAGCTGCCGGACGACGCCGCCGTCGGCACCGCCACCCCCGGCGAGGACCTCGCGCTGCTGACCTCGGGCAGCCCCCAGGACGTCCTCGACATCTGGCTCGTCGGCATGGAGACCGTGCTCGCCGACGCCGCCGCCCCGGACCTCGCCGACCTCGCCGACCAGCTCTCCGAGGGCGGCGAGCTGGACCTGGACGCCCTCGACTGGAACCCGGAGGAGGAGGCCGAGCTGCTCGACGGCATCCTCGGCAACCTCTACCTGCTCTCCGCCCTCGCCGAGCACCCCGACCAGGACGTCCCGCTGCCCGCCCTGGCCGCCTCCATGATCGTCCCGGACGACATGGAGGAGCCCACCGACGACGTCCTCGAAGAGGTCTCCGAGGCGATGATGCGGCTGGACGACCAGTTCCGGGTGCTGGAGCCGATCGGCCTGGTGGTGTACCGGCCGGTGGACGAGGCGCTCATCGAGGAGCTGGACGAGCAGGGCGAGCCGGTCGGTCCCGGCGCCGGCCCCACGGCCGAGCCGCTCACCGACGAGGACGTCTCCCGCTACGGCATGGTCCGGCTCACCCCGCTCGGCGTCTACGCGGTACGCGCCCGGCTGCTGGACGCCGGCGCCGACGCCCCGGCGGTCGGCGACCTCGTCGACAAGGGTGGCGACGTCCTGCTGGAGGCGCTGCCCGACTACCCCGAGCCGCTGGCCCGCGCCGAGTCCGAGCAGTGGCTGGCCGCCCGTACCCCGGTGGACGCCGCCCGTGATCTGCTCGCGGCCGCCCGCGGCGACGACGAGCGCGCCCCGCACCGCCGGCTCGCCGCCCAGCAGACCCTGTCGCTGCTGCCGACCGATGCCGAGACCGCGCTGCGCGAGGTGCTCGACGACCGGCAGCTGGGTGGCCTGGCCCGGGTCTGGCTCGCCGAGCGGGCGCTGCCCGACATCCCCGAGCCCTCCCAGGACATGATCTTCTGGCTGACGGTGGACACCATCGCGGCCCAGCTCGACAACGCCGACGAGGAGGCCGAGACCGAGCTGCGTGAGCTGGTCCAGGGGCTGACCGACCAGCACAGCGGGTTCTTCGACACCGCCTGGCGGGTGGACCACCCGGCCACCGCCGACGTCCTGGAGGCCATGGGCCGGCTGCACCCGGACAAGAAGTCCGCCAAGGAGGCCCGCAAGGCCGCCTTCAAGGCGCGGTCGCAGAAGTCGGGCTGAGGCGGGCCCTGAGCCGGTGCGGGCCGGGCGGGACCCGAGCGGGTCCCGCCCGGCCCAACTGCTTCCTGGATGTCGGACCGCGTTCAACTGGCGTTCGACAGCGCACGAGAGCGTGAGCGGCGCAGGGGAGTAGAAACCGGCCATCTTGGAGATGACAATGCCGCTCACCCGAAGAGACTTCGCCAAGCGCTCCGCCCTGACCGGTGCGGGGGTCGCGCTGGCCGGCAGCGTCGGCGTGCTGGCCACCGCGCCCGGCGCCATCGGCGAGGAGTTGCCTGACGCCGGCGCCGACGGTGCGGCGCCCGAGCACGGCATCGGCTACGGCCCGCTGGTCCCGGACCCCGACGGCATCCTCGCGCTGCCCGCCGGATTCTCGTACAAGATCGTCACCCGCTCCGGGGTCACCAAGCTCGACAGCGGGGAGTCCACGCCGTCCAACCACGACGGCACCGGCACCTTCGCGGGCCACCGTGGCACCACCCTCCTGGTCAACAACCACGAGCTGAAGGGCCCGCGCGCCGACTGGCCGCACCCGGTGCCGCTGACCGAGGGGCTGGTCTACGACCCGGCGGCGTCCGGCGGCTGCACCGTCGTTGAGGTCGCCAAGGACGGCACCCCGGTCGGCGAGCGGGTCGGCATCGCCGGCACGTCCACCAACTGCGCGGGCGGCACCACCCCTTGGGGCACCTGGCTCACTTGCGAGGAGACCGAGGACAAGGCCGGCGAGCACGGCATGACCAAGGACCACGGCTACGCCTTCGAGGTCGACCCGTACGACCTGAAGGCCGGCCGGGACCCCAAGCCGATCAAGGCGCTGGGCCGTTACGCCCACGAGGCCGTCGTCGTCGACCCCAAGCGCGGCCACCTCTACCTGACCGAGGACGCCTCCGGCCCCAACGGCCTCTTCTACCGCTGGACCCCGCCGCACGGCTTCCACCACGGCCGCGGCCGGCTGCGCACGCTCGCCGATGACGCCGGGGTGCTGTCCGCCTTCCGGTGCTTCGACTCCGGCGGCCGGTTCGTCGACGACCTCTCCCGGGCCACCAAGGCCGGCACCGTCTACGGCGTCGACTGGGTCGAGGTGCCCGACCGCGACGCCCGCACCACCTCGGTCCGCAAGCAGTTCAAGGACACCGAGGTCACCCGGGCCCGCAAGCTGGAGGGCCTGTGGTGGGCGGACGGCGGCGCGTACATCGTCTCCTCCTTCGCCCGTGAGGAGAGCCCGGTCCAGCACGACGGCCAGGTCTGGTTCTACGACCCCAAGCGGCGGACGCTGACCCTGAAGGTGCTGCTGGGCGTCAACCCCGACCCGGACAAGGACGGCGCGTTCGACGGCCCGGACAACATCACCGTCTCGCCCTACGGCGGGCTGATCATCGCCGAGGACGGCGAGGGCGTCCAGCACCTCTTCGGGGCCACCGACGACGGGCGGACCTACCCGATCGCCCGCAACGAGCTCAACATCGGTACCGCCGACAAGCCGGAGTTCAGCGAGTTCACCGGCCCGGTGTTCTCCCCGGACGGGCGCACGCTGTTCGCCAACATCCAGGAGCCCGGCATCATGCTGGCCATCACCGGCCCCTGGAAGCGGCAGCGTCCGCAGCGCTGAGCGCACCTCACCACCCCTGCGCCTCGGCCCTGTCGTCACCCTCCCGCCTGTCCCGCGACGGGAGTTGACGACGGGGCCTCGGCGGCCGGCGGCTCAGCCGGCCGCCGAGGCCGTGAGCAGGTAGTAGTCCAGCAGCCCGGTCTCATAGGCCGTCAGGTAGCGGCGCGCCCACCGGTCACGGGGCGCCGCCTGCTGCGCCAGGTAGCGGTCGTAGGGCTCCCACACCTCTTCGCCGATCGCCCGCACCGCCACCTCGCGCAGGCCCGCCGCGGCCAGCTCCGCGGCGACCTCGTCGACCACGTACGGCACGTCCAGGCCGTCGGCGTACGGGGGCAGCAGCGCCGGCAGCTCGCGGGCCGCCGCCGGGGTCCGGGCGAAGAACGTGGTCAGCGCCAGCCGGCCGCCGGCCCGCAGCACCCGCGCCGCCTCCCGGGCGAACGCCGGCAGCGCCCGGAAGTGCTGTGCGGCCTCGACCGAGTACACGCAGTCGACGCAGCCGTCGGGCAGCGGGAGGCGCTCGGCGGCGCCCAGGACGAACTCCAGCCGGCCGGCGTCCCGGGCCGGCCCGTCGAGCAGCTCCGCGTTCACCTCCCGGGCGCGGGCGATCTGGTCGGGGTGCGCGTCCAGGCCGGTCACCGCGCCCAGTCCGTACTCCCGCAGCGCCAGCGCACAGCCCAGCCCGCGCCCGCAGCCGACCTCCAGGGCGGTACGGCCGCGCGGGCCGCCGAAGGTGTCCAGCACCAGGCGGTAGAGGTCCTGCTCGCTGCGCACCCGGTCGGCCTCGGTCAGCCGGCGGCCGGCGGTGTGCGGCACCCGGGCCCAGTAGCCGAAGTTGATGAAGCCGCCGGCGAAGGCCGGGACGGTACTCAGGTCGTAGGCCCCGTAGAGCGTGGCGACCCGCTCGGGAAGGTCCGGTGGCCGGGCTGCGCCGTCCGGGTGGCCGGAGGGCCCGGCGGCGCCGGCCGGCGGCGGCTGCTGCGTCATCGCGCGCTCCTTGTGCGGGCCGGCGGGATACGGGGGAGCCCGGTGGGCGTGCCGACGGTGAGCAGAGGGGGTGAGCTCGACGAGTAGGACCCCACAATTCTCGGCCCTGGACCGGTCCCGCACCAGGGAAGGGCAGCCGCCCGGCGGTGCCGCGCGACGCGGTCGGCCTGGGGTTCGGTACCGCGTACCGCGTACCGCGTACCGCGTGGCCCGCCGGGCGACCGGGCCTACAGGGCCTGGCCGGCCGGCTTGGCCATCCCGCGGACCGTGCGGGCATCGACGAACTCGCCCATGGCCGTCATCTCCCACTCGCCGGAGTACTGGCGGATCAGCTTCGCCATCATCACGCCCGTCCGGGGCTCGGAGTGGGTGAGGTCGAAGCGGACCAGCTCCTCGCCGGTCCCCGCGTCGACCAGGCGGCAGTAGGCCTTGGCGACGTCGGAGAACTTCTGGCCGGAGAAGGAGTTGACGACGAAGACCAGGCCGGTCACCTCGGGCGGCAGCCCGCCGAGGTGGACCGTGATCGACTCGTCGTCGCCGGCGCCCTCGCCGGTGAGGTTGTCGCCGGAGTGCTGGATGGCCCCGCCGAGGATCATCAGCTTGCCGAAGAAGCAGTTGTCGATCTTCTTACGGTCCGGGCCGTAGGCGATCACGGAGGCGTCGAGGTCGATGTCCCGGCCGCGGAAGGCGGGCTCCCAGCCCAGGCCCATCCGGACCGAGCCGAGCAGCGGGGCGCCGCCCTTGACCAGCGAAACCGTCTGGTTCTTCTGCAGGCTGACCCGGCCCTTGTCGAGGTTGACCTTGCCGGCGCCGGTGCCGGTGCCAGGAGCCGGTGCGGCAGGGGGAGCGGCGGCCGGCGGCGGGGCGACGGGCGCCGGGGCGCCAGCCGGAGGCCCCCACTGGTCGGCGGGCGCGGGAGCGGGCGGGGCCGGGGGAGCAGCGGGTGCCGGCGGCGTCTGCGGGGCGGCGGCCGGCGGGGCCGGCTCCTCCACCTGGACGCCGAAGTCAGTGGCGATGCCCGCCAGGCCATTGGCGTAACCCTGGCCGACCGCGCGGACCTTCCAGGCGCCGCCCCGGCGGTAGATCTCGACGACCACCAGCGCGGTCTCCGGGCCGAGCCGCGGCGGGGTGAAGGAGGCGAGCACTGTGCCGTGGTCGGCGTCGGTGACCGTGCCGGTGGGCTCGGTGCCGGCGAAGGTCGCGCCGGGGGCGTCCAGGCTCGCGGTGACCACGATCTTCTCGACGTCCGCGGGCACCGCCGCGGTGTCCACCGTGATGGTGTCGCCGCCGCCGCCGGCCGCCGCGGAGTGCGTCACGCCCGGTCCGCCGGGCTGGTTGTAGAACACGAAGTCGGCGTCGGAGCGCACCTTGCCGTCGGCGGCGAGCAGCAGGCCCGATACGTCCAGCCGCACGGGAGCGGTGACGTCCACCGCCACCCGCGCGGCGCTGAGCGGGAGGTTCGAGCCAGGAGTCATAGCGGTCATGCCGGGACCAACGATCGGCTCGCCTTTGCGGTTCCATTACCTGCGGACGGGTGACCGCGGTGGCCGCCGGTCATCGTTCGCGGGAGTTGCCGAAGAGCAGCCGGTAGACGATCAGCAGGACCAGGGCGCCGGCGATCGAGGCGATCCACATCGACGGCTCGCCGAAGTCCTTGGGTATCGGGCGGTGCAGGAATTTGGTGGACAGCCAGCCGCCGATGAAGGACCCGACGATGCCGATCAGGGTTGTGCCGACCAGTCCGCCCGGGTCCCGTCCGGGCAGCAGGACCTTGGCGATGACGCCCGCGATCAGCCCCAGTACGAGCCAGCTGACGATGCCCATGATGCGTTCCTCGTTCCTGCGCGGAGGTTCCGTACACCCACCAGGACGCCACCTGGGCGGCGCGGGTTCCCACCGGTCGCACCGGCCCCGCCCGCGCCTCCCACCGGGGAGCGCAGGTCAGTGTGGCCACTGCGGGGGGTCGGTGCAGAAATCGCCGCCGAGGTGGGCGTGCTCGGGGTTGCCGGGCTCCAGTGCGCCCTCGGCGGCGAGCAGCCGTGCGGCGTACGGCTCGGAGTCGTCCCGCGGTGCGTACCCCAGGGACCGGGCGCTCGACAGGTCCCACCACAGGCGGGTGTTGGCGGAGGAGCCGTAGACCACGGTGTGCCCGACGCCCGGGGCGCTGAGCGAGGCGTGCAGCAGGCGGGCGCAGTCGCCCGGGCTCAGCCAGAGCGAGAGCATGCGTACGGTGGTGGGCTCCGGGTAGCACGAGCCGATGCGGATCGAGACCGTCTCGATGCCGTGCAGGTCCCAGTAGAGGGAGGCGAGGTCCTCGCCGAAGCCTTTGGAGAGCCCGTAGTAGGTGTCGGGGCGGCGCGGGGTGCCGACGGGGATGGCGGCGGAGCCGTCCGCGGGGCGCGGGGTGAAGCCGACGGCGTGGTTGGACGAGGCGAAGACGACCCGGCGGACACCGGCCTCGCGCGCCGCCTCGTAGAGGTGGTAGGTGCCCTCGACATTGGCGCGGAGGATCTTCTCGAACGGGGCTTCCAGGGATATTCCGGCGAGGTGGACGACCGCGTCCACCCCGCGCATGGCCGCGCGCAGCGCCTCGGTGTCGGCCAACTCGGCGGTGACGGCGTCCGGTTCGCCCTCGATGGGGCGTTGGTCGAACAGGCGCAGCCGGTAGCCGTGGGGCGGCAGCAGCTCACGCATCAGGGTGCCGAGGCCGCCGGCGGCGCCGGTGAGCAGGACGGTGCGGGGCGTGGTCATGGACGGGTGCTCCTCCGGCTGGGGTGGGGACGGTCCCGGTTGTCGCGTGCGGCGGGCGTCGCGGGCGCACGGCGTTCAGACGGATGGACAAGTTAGGGAGCGGCTGACCACGGGGGCAAGGCAGTTGACGGATCGTGTGAATCGGCTTGGCGCACGGCTGCGCTGCCCGGATGCCGGCGAGGTCCGCGCGTCGCTCACCGACCGGCCCCGCCCTCGTCACGGAGCCGACCGCGCGGATCAACCACGGCCTGGAGCTGTCCCCGGACCCACCCCCGACCGGCGCCTGGTGCGTGCGGACCGCGTCATCCCCGCCCCGGTACCCCGCCGGCTCCCGGCAGCCCCGCTCCCGGGGCGCGTGGCACGTCCGGGACGAGCGGCGCCCCTGGCACCCGCGGCACCCCGGGGCCCGCTCCTGGCCCTGGTCCCGGTCCGGCTCCCGGTCCTGGCCCGGGCCCTGTTCCTGGCGGCGGCCCCGGCTACCTGGACGCGGAGCGGCTCGGACGCCGGCAGCGGGGCGGCGGGAGCCGGCGGGCGCCGGCCGTACTGCGCCCGTCCGTCGCCCGACTCGCACTCGCCCCGACTCGCACTCGCCCCGACTCGCATTGGCCCGCACTCGCACTCGCACTCGCCCGTGCCCGTCCGCTGGTCCGCGCCCTCACCCCGGCCGGACGAACCCGCACTCGTACGCGGCGATCACCGCCTGGGTCCGGTCCCGTACGCCCAGCTTGGCCAGCACCCCCGCCACATGGGTCTTCACCGTGGCCGGGCCGACGCCCAGCCGCTCGGCGATCTCGGCGTTGGTCAGCCCGGCCGTCATCAGGCGCAGCACCGCCCGCTCCCGCTCCGACAGCCGGGCCCGCAGCTCCCGCACGGTGTCCTGGGCGACCCGCTCCCCGGCGTGCTGCGCGGCCAGTCGGCGCACCGCCGCCGGGAACAGCAGCGAGTCGCTGCGCGCCACCAGTCGTACGGCCTGGACCAGGTCCTCCGCGCCGGACCGCTTGAGCAGGAAGCCGCTGGCTCCGACCCGCAGGGCGTCATACACAGAGGCGTCGTTCTCGAACGTCGTCACCACGATGATGCGGGGCGGGGCGTCCATCCCGTTGAGCACCTGTTCGGTGGCGCGGATACCGTCGATCTCCGGCATCCGGACGTCCATCAGCACGATGTCCGGCCGCAGTTGACGGATCAGCGGCACGGCCTCGGCTCCGGTCGCCGCCTCGCCGACCACGTCCATATCGCTCTCGGCGCCCAGGATGGCGCGCAGCGCGGTACGGACCATCCGCTCATCGTCGGCGAGGACGATCCGCAGCGGGCGCTGCGCACCGCCCTCCTGTTGCACCCGGACCGGGCCGACCCCTGGCGTCTCGTCATCTTCCTGCGCTGTGGTCACTGTGGTCACTGTGGTCACTTCCGGTTCCCCTAGCCATCCTCGTGCTCCCCCTGGTCCGGGCGCTGCGCACCGCCTGACGTCCTGACACCCTGACGCCCCGCGTGCTGCGTCCCCCTGTCCCCGCTCCCGTTCCCGCTTCCCTTTCCGCTCCGGCTTCCCCTTCCGCTCCCGTCCCCGCCCCCGCTCCCGTCCCCGCCTCCGCTCCCGTCCCCGTCCCCGACCCCGTTTCCGCTCCCGCCAGGGGCAGCCGCGCCGTCAGCTGCCAGATGCCGCCCCGTGCTCCCGCCGTCGCCGCACCGCCCAGCAGTCGGGTCCGTTCGGCGATCCCGCGCAGTCCCCGGCCGCCGCCCACCCGGGGCGCCGGCACGGCGGGCCCGCGCACGCCGGTGGCGATGTCGCCCGTGGCGTCGTGCAGTGCCTCCTGCGCTGCGCCGTCCCTCGCGCCGCCCGTTACACCGTCCATGGTCTCGCCGTCCGCCAGCAGGGACAGCGGGTTGGTCATCCGCAGCACCAACTCCCGCTCGGTGCGGTGCACATGGAGCCGTACCGGGACCGGTCCGGCGTGCCGCAGCGCATTGCTCAGGCCCTCCTGGACGATCCGGTAGGCCTCCCGGGAGACCACCGGCGGCAGCCCCGTGCACCGCCCCTCGACGGTCACTTCGACGGCCACGCCCGCCGCGCGGGTCCGGCCGAGCAGCGCCTCCAGGCCGTCCAGGGTGGGTGCCGGCTCCGCGGGGTCGCCGCCGTCCTCCTCCCGCAACAGGCCCAGGACGGTGTCGAGTTCGGCGACCGCCTCGCGGGTGGTCTCCTCGATGGCGGCCAGCGCCTGGCGGGCGAAGGCGGGGTCGGACTCCAGCACCCGGCGGGCGGCGCTCGCCTGGAGGGTGACGGCGCTCAGCGCGTGCCCGACCGAGTCGTGCAGTTCGCGGGCCAGCCGGTTGCGGGTCGCCAGGTCCGCGGTCCGGCGCTCGGCGGCGGCCAGCCGGTCGGCGGGGGTGGGGCCCAGCAGCGCGGGTGCGCAGCGGGTCTGTACCGCCCCGCAGACCCGGACGGTGACCAGCAGCAACGCCAGCAGGGCCAGCCCGGCCGGCGGGCCGAGCCAGCCGGTGAACGGTTCCGCGAAGGGCATCGGGGAGTGGCGCAGCCGTTCGGAGAATGGCAGCAGCATCAACACCACCGCGGCGGGCGGCGAGGACAGCGTCATCCCGCTGACGATGCCGCCGGTGAACAGGTGCAGGGTGAACCACGCGGCGGTACGCCGGCGGACCGCCCAGGACGCCGCGGTCACGTCGTCCGGACCGCTGTCCGGCAGCCCGCACAGCGCCTTGGCGGTGACCGTCTCCACCATCCGTACGACCGGGAAGAAGACGGTGGCGGCGCTGAGGAAGGCGACCGGGAGGGCCCCGCCGAACGCCAAGTACCAGGCCGGGTCGGTGAGAAGCCCCGGAGAGCCGTCGAACAGCGGGACGAAGACCGAGGCGAGCAGGAAGTACGGCATCAACAGGGCGCCGCCCAGCACCAGGTGGATCCAGTGCCGGGCCAGGACGCGGGCTCTCATCCGCACCGTGTGGCCCCGCGTCCGGAGGTGGAGGTGGCCCCGGCAGCGGCCGGCGGCATCCCGACGATCATTCGCTCAGGGTAGGCCGGGTACCGAGGGGGAGTGGGGCGTTCCGGCCCGCCCGGTCCAGGGCGGAGGGCGGGGCGGGCGCTGACGGCTGCGGTGGTCACGTCGACCAGCATCCCGGCCCGGTGCTCCGGCCGCCTCGGCCCTGCCGACGATCCGGCTCCCCCGTGCGGCGGAGCCGGGCCGTCGGCGCGGGTCACAGCCGCCGGGTGGCCAGGGCCAGTCGGTCCCGGGCGGCGAACAGGGTGTCCTTGATCAGCTGCTCGTGGTCGGGGGTCAGTCGGGCCACCGGCACCGAGCAGCTGATCGCGTCCCGGGCCGGGGTGCGGTAGGGGATCGCGACGCCGAAGCAGCGCAGGCCCAGGGTGTTCTCCTCGCGGTCGACCGCGCAGCCCTGCTCGCGCACCGCGTGCAGCTCCTCGATCAACTGCTCGCGGTCGGTGAGGGTGTGCTCGGTCAGCCGGTCCAGGGTCGGCGGCAGCATCGCCCGGACCTGGTCGTCGGTGTACGTCGCGAGCAGCGCCTTGCCCAGCGCGGTGGAGTGCGCGGGCAGCCGCCGGCCGACCCGGGTGAAGGGCCGCAGGTAGTGCTGCGACGGGCGGGTGGCGAGGTAGACGACGTTGGTGCCGTCGAGGCGGGCGAGGTGGATGGTCTCGGTGGTGTCGTCGGAGAGCCGGTCCAGGGTCGGCCGGGCCGCGGCCACCACCTCGTCGCCGTCGATGTACGACGTGCCGACCAGCAGCGCCCGGACGCCGATGCCGTAACGGGTGCCGGTGGCGTCGGTCTCGACCCAGCCCAGCTCGACGAGGGTGCGCAGCAGCATGTAGAGGCTGGACTTGGGGTAGCCGACGGCTTCCTGGACGGAGGCGAGGGAGTGCATACCGGGCCGGCCCGCGAAGTGCTCGAGCAACTCCACCGTCCGTACCGCGGACTTGACCTGCGATCCTCCGGTATCGGCAGCCGCCATCGCCCTTGACCCCTCTGTTCGGACACCCATAGAGTCCCAGTTGTTCACCATCCGGGATGGTGTTCAGCATATCGAACGAGATCCGGTGTGTGGCACGGTCCCAAGATCCCGGAACGGCCCGGAGCGCCCGGCGCGCCTCGGAGCAACTCGGTACGCACCAGCACGTCCAGTACGCCCCAGCACGTCCAGCACGACCCAGTACCACTCGGTACGGCATCGCCCGGGAGGAATCACGGTGGCAGCGGCAGCAGCAGCACCAGTCTGGAGTGTCGACCCCCGCACCGGGAAGCGACGGGAACAGGTTGCGGTGGAGGCCACAGCCGACGAGGTGGACGCCGCGGTCCGCGCCGCCCACGCGGCCCGTACCGCACTCGCCGACCGCACCGCCCGCGCCGCGCTGCTGCGCCGCACCGCCGGGCTGCTCGACGAGGCCGGCGACGCGGTCGTGGAGGCCGCGGACGCCGAGACCGCGCTGGGCCCCGGCCGGCTCACCGGTGAACTCGCCCGCACCACCTACCAGTTGCGGGCCTTCGCGGACCTGGTCGAGGACGGCGGCTTCCTCGGCGTGCTCATCGACCACGCCGACCCCGCTCTCACCCCGCCCCGGCCCGACCTGCGCCGCTACAAGATCCCGCTGGGCCCCGTCGCGGTCTACGCCGCCAGCAACTTCCCGCTGGCCTTCTCCGTCCCCGGCGGCGACACCGCCAGCGCGCTGGCCGCCGGCTGCCCGGTCGTCGTGAAGGCGCACCCCGACCACCCCGCCACCTCCGAGCTGTGCGCCGCGCTGCTGCGCCGCGCCGCCGTCGAGTCCGGGCTGCCGGAGGGCGTGCTGAACGTGGTGCACGGCTTCCAGGCCGGCCTCGACCTGGTCCGCCATCCGCTGATCACCGCGGCCGGCTTCACCGGCTCGGTCCGCGGCGGACGCGCCCTGTACGACGCCGCCGCGGCCCGCCCGCACCCGATCCCTTTCCACGGCGAGCTGGGCAGCCTCAACCCGGTCGTGGTTACCGAGGCCGCCGCACAGGAGCGCGCCGATCAGCTCGGCGTCGGGCTGGGCGGCTCGATGACGCTCGGCGTCGGCCAGTTCTGCGTCAAGCCCGGCCTGGTCCTGGCGCCCGCCGGCGAGGCCGGTGACCGGCTGCTCGCGGCCCTGACCGCCGCGGTCAGCGACACCGAGGCCGGGGTGCTGCTCGACCAGCGGATGCGCGAGGCGTTCTGTGCCGGCGTGGCCGCCCGCGCCCAGCTCCCCGACGTCGAGGCGCCGGTCACCCCCGGCGCCGGGAGCGAGCACACCGTCAGCGCCGGCTTCCTCACCGTCCCCGCCGCCCGCCTGGCCACCGAGGGGCCGCACGACCTCCTGCTGGACGAGTGCTTCGGCCCGGTCACCGTCGTCGCCCGCTACTCCGACCCCGCCGAGATCGGCGCCGTCCTCGCCCGGCTCCCCGGCAACCTCACCGCCACCCTCCAGCTCGGCGCCGCCGAGAGCGCAGGCAGCGACGAGGCCGGGCGCGGCGCCCGGCTGCTCGCCGAGGTCACCCCGCTCGCCGGCCGGGTCGTGGTCAACGGCTGGCCGACCGGCGTCGCCGTCGCCCCCGCCCAGCACCACGGCGGTCCCTACCCGGCCACCACCTCCACCTCCACCTCGGTGGGCGGCACCGCGGTCGAACGCTGGCTGCGGCCGGTCGCCTACCAGGACACCCCGCCCGCGCTGCTGCCGCCCGAACTGCGTGAGGACAACCCGCTCGGCCTGCCCCGCCAGGTCGACGGCCGCCCCGAACGAGGGTGACCGCGATGCCCGCGGCCGACCGAGCCGCCGTACGGGTCCGCGCGGCCACCCGCGCGGACCTGGCCGCGATCGCCGCCCTGCACACCGGCGCCCGCGCCGCCCACCACCGCGCCCGCCACCCCGGCGCGCCCTTCGACACCCGGGCCGAGCAGGCACGCTGCCACGACGCCTGGGCCCGGTGCCTGGACCGCGGTGACACCCCCGCGCTGTGCGCCGAACGCCACGGCACGGTCCTGGGTGCCGCCTCCTACCTCGCCCACGCCTCAACGGCGCGGGGGGATCCCCCGCGCACCGACCCCGCCCCGGCCTCCCGGCCCACCGTCGCCCTCCACCAGCTGCACGTCGATCCGGACCACTGGGGCACCGGCGTCGGCCGGGCGCTGCACACCGCCTGCCTGCGGGCCTGGCACTCGGCCGGCTTCACCCGGGCCGTCCTCGAGGTGTTGTGGCACAACCACCGGGCCCGCGGCTTCTACACCCGCCTCGGCTGGCTCCCCGACCCCGACCGCCGGCCCACCCCGGACGCCACCCACCTCACCCTGACGCTGGACCTGTTACCCCGGCAGCGTCCGGCGCCGCAGTGGCCTCCCGCCGGGCGATGAGCTGCAGCCGCTCGGCCGTCCGCCCGTCCAGCGTCCCCACCGACCCCGTCCGCTCCGCCACCACCGAGAAGCCCGCCGCCCGCACCAGCCCCCGCAGCCGCTCCGGCGGATGGTGCCGGAACACCCCGCCGTCCGGCGTCTCGAACACCCCGTACGTGCCGTACCGCTCCGCATAACGCGCGTAGCGCTCCTGGTTGAGCGCATCGTGCTGCACCGGCACATCGCTCAGGTACAGCACCCCGCCCGGGCGCACCAGCCGCCCCAGCTCCCCGACGATCGCCGCCTGGTCCGCGTCCACCGGCACGCAGGTCAGCACCGCGAACAGCAGCGCCGCGTCGAACGAGCCGTCCCCGAACGGCAGCGGCAGCTCCGCGCACCGCCGCAGCGCGAGCTCCGGGTGCTCCCGCCGCCCCCGCGCCACCAGCGCCGCCGAGACGTCCACCCCCTGCACCCGCCCGTACCCCAGCGCGGCCAGCTCGGCGGTCAGCCGCCCGTAGCCGCAGCCGTAGTCCAGTACCCGCGCCGACCGCGGGACGTACGCGTCCAGCAGTTCCGTGTCGAGGGGGTGGGTGAAGGTCTTGGCGGACCCGGTCGTCTCCCAGAAGCCGAGGAATCCCTGTGGCGAGGTCATGCCCGGAACGTACCCGCGGAATAGCCCACCACCCCGCGCGGTTGCACCGACGACACCACCCCGACGAGGAAAGTCAGCACATGCGCGTCGAAATCTGGTCCGACATCGCCTGCCCCTGGTGCTACATCGGCAAGGCCCGCTTCGAGGCCGGGCTGGCCGCCTTCGCGCACCGCGCCGAGGTCGAGGTGGTGCACCGCTCCTTCGAACTGGACCCGAAGGCGCCGGCCCCCACCGACATCCCGGTGCTGGACATGCTGGCCGCCAAGTACGGCGTCAGCCGCGCGGAGGCCGAGGGCATGGAGGCCCGGGTCGCCGCGGCCGCCGCGGGGGAGGGCCTGGACTACCGCTCCGACCGGATCCACGGCAACACCTTCGACCTGCACCGCCTGCTGCACGCGGGCAAGGCGCACGGCGTCCAGGACGCCCTGCTGGACGGCTTCTACCGCGCCAACTTCGCCGAGGCCCGCCCGCTCGGCGACCCCGCCGTCCTGAAGGAGACCGCCGTCGCGGCCGGTCTGCCCGCCGACGAGGCCGCCCGGGTCCTCGCCGACCCCGACGCCTACGCCGCCGACGTCCGCGCCGACGAGCGGGAGGCCGCCGAGCTGGGCGCCACGGGCGTGCCGTTCTTCGTCATCGACCGCCGCTACGGCATCTCCGGCGGCCAGCCCGCCGAGGTCTTCCGCCAGGCCCTGGAGCGGGCGCACGCCGACGGCGCGGTGCAGATCCTGCCCACCGGCGACGCGGAGGTGTGCGGCGACGACGGCTGCGCGGTGCCCGGCGCCTGAGCGGCGCCATGGACGAAGGCGGCCGCGCCGAGCACAGTGGGGGCATGCAGCGACAGCAGCCACTCGGCGGGGCCGAATTTGCGCCCGAGACGACGTACCTCAACTCCGCCTCCAGCGGTCTCCTCCCGCGGCGCAGCGCCGCCGCCCTCCGTGCGGCCGTCGAGGAGTCCACCTCCTACGGCACCATGGGCCGCGACTACTTCGCCGCCGCGCACGCCTCGCGGGCCGCCTTCGCCCGGCTGGTGGACGTCCCTGCCGAGCGCGTCGCCCTCGGCAGCTCGGTCGCCGTGCTCTGCGCGCTGATCGCCGCCTCCCTGCCGCCGGGCTCCGAAGTCCTCGCTCCCGAGGGCGACTTCAGCTCCCTGGTCAACCCGCTCGGGACCCACCCGGGCCTGACGCTGCGCACCGTCCCCCTGGAGGCGCTCGCCGATGCGGTGCGCCCCGGCACCGCGCTGGTCGCCTTCAGCGCCGTGCAGTCGCTGGACGGCCGGATCGCCGACCTGGCGGCGGTGCGGGAGGCCGCCCGCACCCACGGTGCGCGGACCCTGCTCGACGCCACCCAGGCCGCCGGGTGGCTGCCACTGCGCGCCGCCGAGTTCGACTACCTCGTCAGCGGTGCCTTCAAATGGCTGCTGTGCCCGCGCGGCACCACCTTCCTGGCGTTCGGCGGCGAGCCCGACGGTGCCACCGACGGTCCGGACTGGCCGCCCGCCCTGCACGCCGGTTGGGTCGCCGGCGAGGACCTCGGCGACTCCAACTACGGTCTGATCAAGCCCGCCACCACCGCCCGGCGGTACGACGAGCCGCACGCCCACTTCTCCTACGTCGCCGCTGAGCACTCCCTCGCCCTCATCGAGGAGCTGGGCGTGCCGGCCATCCACGCCCACAACACCGCGCTCGCCGCGTACTACCGCCGGGGGCTGGCCGAGCGCGGTCTCACCCCGCGCCCCGCTCCCGGCTCGGCGATCGTCTCCACCCCGGGCCTCACGGGCGCCGAAGCGCGGCTGGCCGAGGCCGGCGTACGGATCTCGGTGCGCGGCGGACTGCTGCGCGCGGCCTTCCACCTCTACAACTCCACCGACGACGCCGATCTGCTGCTGTCGCTGCTGGCCCAGGAGGCGCCGTCGCGATGATCTGCGGAAGGGGCTTCGCGGTCCGGCTCCCGGAGACCGGGAATGGGGGGCCGACCTGCGGTGTTGAGGGGGGATGATGTAACGGGTAAGGACCGTTTCCCGCAGCACAGTTGAGAGGCCCTCAGGTGACCACCGCTTTCGACCCCGTCGACCTCGCCGGCACCCCGCTCGCCAACCGCATCGTGATGGCGCCGATGACCCGCAACCGCGCCACCGCCGAGGGCGTCCCCACCCCGTCGATGGTCCGCTACTACACCCAGCGGGCCTCGGCGGGGCTCATCATCACCGAGGCCACCCAGACCGACCCGATAGGCCGCGGCTATCCGCTCACCCCCGGTCTGCACAGCCCCGAGCAGGTCGCGGGGTGGCGGGCGGTCACCGACGCGGTGCACGCCGCCGGCGGGAAGATCTTCGCCCAGCTGTGGCACGGCGGCCGGATCGGCCACCCGGTGCTGCTGCCCGACGGTCTGGTGCCCCTCGCCCCCTCCGCGGTCCGCGCGGCCGGCCAGGGTTTCACCCAGGACGGCCCCACCGACTTCGTCACCCCGCGCGAGCTGACCGACCAGGAGATCCGCGAGACCATCGACGGCTTCGCGGCCGCCGCCCGCAACGCCGTCGACGCCGGGTTCGACGGGGTGGAGATCCACGGTGCCAACGGCTACCTCGTCCACCAGTTCCTGGCCCCCAACACCAACCTGCGCACCGATGCCTGGGGCGGCTCCGACGAGGCCCGTGCCCGCTTCGCCATCGAGGTGACCCGGGCGGTCGCCGACGCCGTCGGCGCACACCGCACCGGCCTGCGGCTCTCGCCCGGCAACCCCTTCAACGACATCTCCGAGCCCGCACCGGAGGCCACCTACACCGCGCTGGTCGACGCCATCGCCCCGCTGGGCCTGGCCTACCTGCACACCTGCGACGTCCACGACACCGAGCTGCTGGCCCGGCTCCGCAAGCGGTTCGGCGGCACCTTCCTGCTCAACCCGGCCATCGACGGCCGGCCCACCGGACCCGAGGAGCTGGCGCTGGTCGAGGAGGGCGCCGCCGACCTGCTGGTGTACGGTGCGCTCTTCCTGGCCAACCCCGACCTGCCCCGGCGGCTCGCGGCCGGCGGCCCGTTCAACACCCCCGACCGGGCCAGCTTCTACGGGGGCGACGACACCGGTTACCTGGACTACCCGGCGCTGGACGACTGAGGCGCCGCCCTCCCCCCCCCAGCTACCGCTGGGAGGTGCCCCCAGCCGGTCGGCGCGGAAGCACGACGCGGCGCGGCCGCCGCACGGACCCTGCCGTGCGGCGGCCGCGCCACCGGTGTGCTGCGTCTGCCCGCCGCCTGCCCGTTACTTCACGGGCGTGAAGTCCCGCGCCCCGATGTACTCCGGGCGCCGGACCGGAGCCGCGAACGGCTCCACCGCCGTGTTCTCCACGCTGTTGAAGACGATGAAGACATTGCTGCGCGGGTACGGCGTGATGTTGTCACCCGAGCCGTGCATGGCGTTGCAGTCGAACCAGGTCGCCGAGCCGGCCTTGCCGGTGAAGAGGCGGATGCCGTGCTCGTCCGCCATCTTCGTCAGCACCTCGTCCGACGGGATGCCCGCGTCCTGCATCTGCAGGGACCGCTTGTAGTTGTCCTTCGGCGTCTCGCCCTCGCACCCGACGAAGTGCCGGTGCGAACCGGGCATGATCATCAGGCCGCCGTTGGTGTCGTAGTTCTCGGTCAGCGCGATCGAGACCGACACGGTGCGCATGTTCGGCAGACCGTCCTCGGCATGCCAGGTCTCGAAGTCCGAGTGCCAGTAGAAGCCGGAGGCACCGAAGCCCGGCTTCACATTGATCCGCGACTGGTGGACATAGACGTCCGAGCCGAGTATCTGCCGGGCACGCCCGACCACCCGCGGATCGTTGACCAGCTTGGCGAAGACCTCGCTGATCTTGTGCACCTCGAACACCGACCGGACGCTCTGCGACTTCGGCTCGACGATGGAGCGCGGGTCGGCGCGCATCGTCGGGTCGAGCACCAGCCGGTCCAGTTCGGTGCGGTACACCGCGACTTCTTCCGCCGTCAGCAGCTCCCCGATGGCGAAAAAGCCGTCGCGTTCGAAGTCGCTCAGCTCGGACGGCGCGAACGGGCCGGCCGTTCCGGGCTGCGACCACACCACCGGGTCCTTCCGCGGGGTGATGACCTCGGCGGTCCCACGGGTCGGGTACAGGTCGGCGGTGCGCTCGGGTGCGGTGGTCATGGTGTTGCCTTCCTCTCCTCTCGTACGGAATCTGGCTTACGGGCGGGGCGTGCCTTCCTCGGCGCTGCCGGGCGGCTGGGGGCACCTCCCAGCGGTGGCTGGTGGAGAGGGACGCTTCAGACCGTCTCCGGCTCGGGGTCCGGCTCGGTCAGCAGCGGGTAGACGCCGTTCTCGTCGTGGTCCTCCCGCCCGGTGACCGGCGGGTTGAAGACGCACAGGCAGCGGAAGTCCTTCTTGATCCGCATGGTGTGCTTCTCGTGCCCGTTGAGCAGGTACATCACGCCGGGCGTGATGATGTGCTTCTCCCCGGTCTCGTCGTTGGTGAGCTCGGCCTCGCCCTCGGTGCAGACGACGGCCTCGATGTGGTTGGCGTACCACATCGACGTCTCCGTGCCCGCGTAGAGCACGGTCTCGTGCAGCGAGAAGCCCACGCGCTCCTTGGCGAGCACGATGCGCTTGCTCTCCCACGTCCCGGACTTCGCCTTGACGTGGCGGTCGGTGCCTTCGATGTCCTGGAAGGATCGGACGATCACGGTGAGTCGGTGCCTTTCTGTGGAACGGTGTGGAACTCGGTGCCGGTCAGGCGCAGTCGCGGACCGCGCGGCCGAGGATGCGCAGACCCTCGTCGAGTTCCTCGGGGGTGGTGGTCAGTGCGGGCAGCAGTTTGACGACCTCGCTCTGCGGGCCGGAGGTCTCGATCAGCAGACCCAGCTCGAAGGCGCGCGCCGCGATCTTGCCGGCCAGCTCCTTGTCGTTGCACTCCAGGCCCCACACCAGACCGCGGCCGCGGTACTCGGCGAAGGTGCCGGGGTGCTCCTGGACGATGGCCTTCAGGTGCGCTTCGACGATCTCACCGCGGGCGAGAGTCTGCTTCTCCATCTGGCCGTCGGCCCAGTAGGTGTCCAGCGCGGCGGCGGCGGTGACGAACGCGGGGTTGTTGCCGCGGAAGGTGCCGTTGTGCTCGCCCGGCTCCCAGATGTCCAGCTCGGGCTTGAACAGGGTGAGCGCCAGCGGCAGACCGTAGCCGCTGATGGACTTCGAGACCGTCACGATGTCCGGCACGATGCCCGCCTCCTCGAAGGAGAAGAAGGCACCCGTACGGCCGCAGCCCATCTGGATGTCGTCGACGATCAGCAGCATGTCCTGGCGGCGGCACAGGTCGGCGAGCGCGCGGAGCCACTCGGCGCGGGCCACATTGATACCGCCCTCGCCCTGCACGGTCTCCACGATCACCGCGGCCGGCTTGTTCAGACCGGAGCCCTGGTCCTCCAGGAGCCGCTCGAACCACAGGAAGTCCGGCGTCTGCCCGTCCAGGTAGTTGTCGAACGGCATCGGGGTGCCGTGCACCAGCGGGATACCGGCACCGGCCCGCTTCATGGAGTTACCGGTGACCGCCAGCGCACCCAGGGACATGCCGTGGAACGCGTTGGTGAAGGACACGATCGACTCGCGGCCCTTGACCTTACGGGCCAGTTTCAGCGCCGCCTCGACCGAGTTGGCACCCGTCGGGCCCGGGAACATGACCTTGTAGGGCAGGTCCCGCGGCCGCAGGATGATGTTCTGGAACGACTCCAGGAACGCCCGCTTGGCCGTGGTGGACATGTCCAGACCGTGGGTGACGCCGTCCCGCTCGATGTAGTCGATCAGGGCGCGTTTGAGGACCGGGTTGTTGTGGCCGTAGTTCAGCGATCCGGCGCCGGCGAAGAAGTCGAGGTAGGTGTGGCCGTCCTCGTCGGTCATGCGGCTGCCCTGGGCACGGTCGAAGACGGTGGGCCAGCTACGGCAGTAGCTGCGCACCTCCGACTCGACGGTTTCGAAGACGCTCAGATCGGGCTGGGTGATGGTCACAGCATGCTCCTGGGAGATGAGTGCGAAGGATGAGGAAGTCGGAGGGGCGGTCCGGGCCGTATCGGGGGGCGCCGGATCCGCCGGCCGCGGCGGTACGGGGGGTCGCGCGGCCCTTGGGGGCGCTTCTACCCGGGGGCCGATGGGGTGAACGGGCCGATGAGGTGCAGCACCTCCGGCTCGTGGCCCTGCTCGGGGAACAGCCCCGCGTCGAAGAGCACGTCCCGCTTGATCGGCACTGAGTGCCGCTCGGCGAAGGACGCGAACAGCCGGTTGGACGCGGCGTTGTCCGGGGTGATGGTGGTTTCGACGTAGCGCATGCCCAGCTCCTGCTGGGCCCGGGCGGCCAGCCCGTCCAGGAGTGCGGCTGCCAGCCCCTTGCCGCGGTGCGCACCGTCGACGGCGATCTGCCAGACGACCAGGGTCTCCGGGTGCTCGGGGCGGACGTAGCCGGTCAGGAAGGCGGCCGGCTCGCCCTCCGCGTCACGGGCGACGACGGAGGTGGCGGCGAAGTCACGACACCACAAGAGGTAGCTGTAGGAGGAGTTGAGGTCCAGCACCTTGGAGTCGCGGGCGATGCGCCAGATCGCGGCTCCGTCCTCTACGCGTGGTGTGTCGAGCTTGTAGCCCTCCGGGAATTCTCTGATATCGCTACGGGCACCTGCATGGTCTGCTTGTGCGGCAGTCATGGAAATTAAATTTACCCAGGGGAAAGGGAAATTGCATCGCGGGCAGGGGTTACGGAAGTGCTTGTGATGTGTTATCGCGCGGGCGCGCCCGGGCGTGCGATGCGGCAGCAACTTGTACCGATTTGACCAGGATGTTCGGGGCGAAACGGACACGGTGTGTAGTCGGTCACAGGTCCGTAACGTGCCTGAGATGCGTCCGAATTACGGGACTCTGCCCTTGCGGAATCTTGGCGTTTGAGCTGCGGAAAAGCGGGCAGAAGAATACGGGAAGCTATGCTTCCAGTGAATTGGGAATTCGCCACTGAAGACTCTGGCGTGAGGCCCATGTAAACGTGCCCGGCAAAGTCATGGCAAGACTCACAACGCCATGCGGCAACTTTTGGGGAAACGGGCGGGGAATGCCCCGCCCGTTTCGTGCCGCCGGCCCTCCGGCCGCGACCGGACCGGCACTCTCCGCAGCCCCCGCCGGCCCTTAGAGTGCCGGTATGACGTCCATGAGTGAGGAAGGTGCGGTGCTGCACCTCAAGGGGAGGGTCCTCGTCGGGCCGGACGACGTGCGCGACGAGCTGTGGGTCGTCGGCGGCCGGGTCACCTTCGACCGACCGGTCATGGCACGCGATGCCACCACCGTCGAGGGCTGGGCGCTGCCCGGCCTGGTGGACGCCCACTGCCATGTGGGCCTGGACGCGCACGGCCCGGTGGACGCCCCCACCAGCGAGAAGCAGGCGCTCACCGAACGTGACGCCGGCACCCTGCTGATCCGCGACGCCGGCTCGCCCTCCGACACCCGCTGGGTCGACGACCGGGAGGACCTGCCCCGGATCATCCGCGCCGGCCGGCACATCGCCCGCACCAAGCGCTACATCCGCAACTACGCGCACGAGATCGAGCCGGAGGACCTGGTCGCCTACGTCGCCCAGGAGGCCCGCCGCGGCGACGGCTGGGTCAAGCTCGTCGGCGACTGGATCGACCGCTCCACCGGCGACCTGTCCGCCTGCTGGCCCCGCGGCGCCGTCGAGGCCGCCATCGCCGAGGCGCACCGGCTCGGCGCCCGGGTCACCGCGCACTGCTTCGCCGAGGAGTCCCTCGCCCCGCTCGTCGAGGCCGGGATCGACTGCATCGAGCACGCCACCGGACTCACCGAGGAGACCATCCCGCTGTTCGCCGAGCGCGGGGTGGCGATCGTCCCCACGCTGATCAACATCGCCACGTTCCCGCAGCTCGCCGCCGGTGGTGAGGCGAAGTTCCCGCGCTGGGCGGAACATATGCGCCGGCTGCACGACCGCCGCTACGACACCGTGCGGGCCGCCTACGACGCCGGAGTGCCGATCTTCGCCGGCACCGACGCCGGCGGGTCCCTGGCCCATGGCCTGATCGCCGACGAGGTCCTGGAGCTGACCCGGGCCGGGCTGCCCGCCGAGGCCGCGCTCTCCGCCACCACCTGGGGCGCCCGGGACTGGCTCGGCCGCCCCGGCCTCACCGAGGGCGCCTCCGCGGACCTGGTGGTCTACGAGAGCGACCCGCGCCGGGACGTCCGGGTCCTGGCGGCGCCCCGCAGGGTGGTGCTGCGCGGCCGGGTCGTCGGCTAGCGGCCGTCCGGCGTGCGGCCGGGCTGGCGGTGCGGTACGGGCCCTGTGGGCCGCCGTGCCGCATCCGCCGGTCAACACGGGTCACCCCCTGGGTGGGGCCGCTGTGACGAGGGTGGCCCCCCGTGCTGGGGGAATCGAATGTGCACGCGGAAACCACCCATTGGGATGAACTGACGCCACGTGGCTCCCCGTTCACCCTCCGTACGGACACCATGTGCGGGTCGAGGTCGTCGGCCCGCGTGATGTCCCCCATTGGCGCGGCCGGCGGCTCCATTTCTCTCGTGGGGGTTCCACACACGTGTCCATCCGTCCCGCCCGCTCCACCGGCATGCCCCGGCGTCTCGCCGCGACCCTCGTCGCCACGGCGCTCACGGCCGGCCCGGCCGTCCTGCTCGGCGCCGCGCCCGCCCATGCCACCGGAGGTCACGGCCCGGCCCGCGGCACCGCCGATGCCGTCGTCCTGCGCACCGGCCTGAACGTCGGCCTGCTCAACAAGACGCTCGACGTCCCGCTGAACGTCGCCCTCAACGAGGTGCACGCCCCGGCCTCCGCCGACAAGACCGCGCTCACCGTCGACCTCGACGGCATCGACCACGGCCGGCCGTTCAGCGTTCTGCGCGCCGATGTCGCCACCGCACGCGCCACTGCCGACGGCCGCCGGACCGAGGGCTACGCCAACCTCGTGCACGCCAAGGTGCACCTGCCCGGCCTGCCGCTGCTGTCCCTGATCGAGGTGCAGCAGGTCACCGCGAAAGCGGTCTGCGCACCGGGCGCCGCGCCCCGTGCCGAGGCGAACGTGCTGGGCAGCGTCCGCGTCCTGGGCAAGAAGGTCACGCTCCGGGCGGGCGGCACGACGGAGGTCAAGGTGCCGGGCGTCGGCGAGGTGCGGCTCGACCTGTCGAAGAAGAGCACCACGTCCAAGAGCGCCGCGGCCACCGCGCTCGACCTGAACGTCTCGGTCAACCCGCTGAAGCTCAATGTCGCCGACGTCCGGGGGCGCGTCACCCTGGCCCGGGCCGGCTGCACCGCGCCGGGCGCCCCGAAGCCCGATCCGGGCGGCTCCGGCGGGACCGGCGGCAGCCCGAGCAGCCACCCGCGGCCGGCCGGTGACAGCAAGCCCGCCGACGGCAAGGACACCCCGGTGAGCCAGGCCGGCTCCCGGCCGAACACCGAGAACCTCGCGGAGACCGGCGGCAGTTCGGCCACCCCCTACCTCGCCGGGGGCGCCGCGCTGCTGGTCGCCGCGGGCGCCGGAACGATGGTCCTCACCCGCCGCCGCCGCGCCACCGCGGCCCAGGGCGGCCGCGACTGAGCGGCCCATGGACCCGTACCCCGTACCGGTGCTGTGGGGGCTCCGGCCACGGGGTACGGCCGGGGCGGCGGCCGTACGGCCCGAAGAGGGGCCGTGACGGCCGCCGCCCCACCCTCGCCGGGGGCGGGGCGGCCTGTGGAGCGCTCACGGCCCCCGGCGGGGGCCTGCGGGCGGACGACGGGGGCGGCACGGGACGCCTTACCGGGAGCCCCCGAGCACCTCGGCCAGGGCCGCCGCGAAGCGGTCCGTCGTCGCCCGGTCGCGGACGGCCAGGCGCAGCCAGTCGGGGCCCAGGCCCGGGAAGGTGTCCCCGCGCCGGACCGCGAAGCCGTGGGTCCGCAGCGCTCGGCGCACCGCCGCCGCCTCGGAGAGCTGGATCAGTACGAACGGCGCGGCGGCCGGGCCGGCCGCCCGGACCTGGCCGAACTCGCCCAGCCGGGCCAGCAGATGGGCCCGGTCCACGGCGATCTGCTCGGCCGCGGCGGCCGCCTCCGCCAGCGCGCCGGGCGCGCTGCACGCCTCGGCGGCGGCCAGGGCGGGCCCGGAGACCGGCCACAGCGGCTGCGCCTGCTGGAGCGCCCCGACGGTCTCCGGGGCGGCCAGCGCATAGCCGACCCGGAGCCCAGCCAGCCCCCAGGTCTTGGTGAGGCTGCGCAGCACCACCAGCCCCGGTAGGTCGGTGCGTTCGGCCAATGACTCCCGCTCACCGGGCACCGCGTCCATGAACGCCTCGTCCACCACCAGCGTCCGGCCGGGCCGGGCCAGCCGGGCCAGCGCGCCGGCCGGGTGCAGCACGGAGGTCGGGTTGGTGGGGTTGCCGATGACCACCAGGTCGGCGTCCTCGGGCACCGCGTCCGGGTCCAGCCGGAAGCCGTCCCGCTCCGCCAGCAGGACCCGCCCGACCCGGTGCCCGGCGTCCCGCAGCGCCGCCTCCGGCTCGGTGAACTGCGGGTGCACCACGACCGGCCGGCGCGCCCGCACCGCCCGGGCGAGCAGCACGAAGGCCTCCGCGGCCCCCGACGTCAGCAGCACCCGCTCCGGCGGCAGGTCGTGCCGCGCCGCCACCGCCCGGCGCGCCGCCCGCCCGTCCGGGTACGCGGCGAGCGAGTCCAGCGACGCGGCGATCCGCTCCTTGAGCCAGGCCGGGGGAGTGCCGGTGCGGACGTTGACCGCCAGGTCCGTCAGTGCCCCGTCCGCGTCCCGGACCTCGGCATCGCCGTGGTGCCGCAGGTCGGGCTCGGGCACCGGGGCGTCCAGCCCGGGCCGGACGCCCCGTACGGCGTCGGTGGGCGCCGGCATGCTCACCGGTCCCCGGCCCCGGCCGCCACCCGGGCGTCGTGGGGACCGCCGCGGTGCGCGTCCCGGGCGTCCCCCGCCGCCGCCCGGGACGGTCCCGCCAGGGCCTGCTGGTAGCGCGCCATGACGACCTCGGCGACCTCGGGCTCGGAGCCGATCGCCGGCGCCCCGTACACCTCGATGCCGGGGTGCGCCGCGGCCCAGCCCTCGGCCTGCATGCACAGCCGCTCGAACAGCCCGTCGGGGAAGAGGAAGTACGGCGCCACCACGATCCGGCCCGGCCGACCGTCACCCGGGGCCGCGGCGGCCAGCGCCCGGCAGCGGTCCAGGCCGGCCGGCACATCGGGCGCCGCCTGCGCCACGAACGCGATCTCCACGTTGGCGAAGCCGCGCCCCTCCCACAGCAGCCGCGCGGCCCGCGCCACCTCGGCGTTGGCGTGCGGATCGGTCGACCCGCGCCCCACCAGCAGCACCGACGTACGGGACCGGTACTCGGGGGTGCGGGCGCCGTCGCCCAGCGCCTGGTCCAGCCGCCGCTCCAGCGCGTCCAGCAGCCGGGGGTGCGGGCCCAGCGCGGCGCCGCAGGTGTGGCCGAGCCCCGGGTGGCGCTGCACCGCCCGCTCCAGCGCCACCGGCAGCGGCTCGGCCACCGGCCCGGCCGGCGCCAGTAGCAGCGGTATCGCCACAAGGTGGCCGGCGCCGCGCGCGGCCAGCTCGTCGACGGCGTCCGCCAGCGGCAGCGAGGTGCCCGGCGTCCCGAAGAAACCGCCGGCCACCGGCACGTCAGGGTGGCGCGCGGCGAGCATGCGCACCAGCGCGCGCAGGGCCTCGGCCGCGCCGTCGTCGCGAGCGCCGTGACCGGCGATGAGCAGTGAGGGAGGGGTGGTCACGAGGTCTCCTTGGTGCCGGTGGGTTCGCTGTCGGCCGCCGCGCCACCGACAACCGCCGTGCTCCCCCGGTCTCGGCCAGCGGGCGGGCCGGGAGAGGTCACGACGATAGCGGCAGCGGGCGCCGGGGCGGCGGGTGCTCCCTTCCTACCAGCGGTAAGGGCACCGCCGTCCGTTACTGCCGCACCGGCCAACGCACAGGTCGCACCGGCCGGTCGGCCCGGTGGCGCCGACTTCCGCTTGCCGGCGATCAGTTCGGCCCCCGGCCCCGCGGCCAGCAGCGCGGCCGCCTCGGCGACGCTCGGCGTCCCGACGGCGGCGGCCGCGGCCGACGAGGGATCCGGCACCCGTACGGCCGCCAGCGCCGACGCCGGGAACGCCCGCAGCGGCACCCCCAACTGCCGCGCCGCCGCGACCAGCCCCGGCTCGGCCGCCTTGGCGGTCACCGTCGCCAGCGCCACGACCGGCCGGTCCGCACACCCGGACGCCGCCAGCGCGGCCCCGATCAGCTCCACGACCTCGGACGCCGGCACGCCCCGGCGGGCCCCCACGCCGACGACCAGCGGCGGGCCCGGCGCGCCGGCGGCCCGGCCGGTCATGGCGCGCCGGTTCCCCACCCGAAGGCCGGCGGGCCGTGCGGGTCTTGGCAGGCGGCGGTCATCGGGTGCCCGCCGGCGCGCCCCGGGCCGCGCTCGCCACCAGCCGCCCGGCCAGCGATGGTTCGGCGGCCCAGTGCACATGCAGGTACGACGCGTGCACCCCGCCGGTCACAAAGCCCTCCACCCGCCGCTCCGGGTGCGTCAGGCCCCAGGCCGGGTCCGGGCCGGCGCCCGGGTCCAGGGCCGTGCGGTGGAACTCGTGGCCCCGCACCCGGGTTCCGGCGGCGGCCAGCGCGTTGTCCCCCAGCGCCACCGCCTCCCGGTAGCCGAGGGTGAGCCGCTCGGTCATCCGGGCCTCGGCGGGCAACACCCCGCACATCGGCTTCCCGTCCAGCGAGCGGGAGAGGTACAGCAGCCCGGCGCACTCGGCGGACACCGGTGCCCCGGACGCGGCCAGGGCGGCCACCGCGGCGCGCAGCGGCTCGTTCGCCGACAGGTCCGGCGCGTACATCTCGGGGAAGCCGCCGCCGATCACCAACCCACGGGTGCCGGGCGGCAGTTGTTCGTCGTGCAGCGGGTCGAAAGGGACCACCTCGGCGCCCGCCGCGGCCAGCAGCTCGGTGTGTTCGGCGTACGAGAAGGTGAAGGCGGCGCCGCCGGCGACCGCGATCAGCGGCCGCCCGGTCCCCGGCGCTGCGGCCTCCGGGCGCACCTCGGCCGTCGGGTCCCAGGGCGCGTCCGGCAGCTCCGGCACGGTGCGCGCCAGCGCCAGCAGCGCGTCGAGGTCACAGCCCTCGCGCACCCGGGCGGCCAGCTCCCGCACCGACGCAACCGCCTCGGCCCGTCGTTCGGCGACCGGCACCAGGCCCAGGTGGCGGGACGGCGTCCCGGCCCGGCCGTCCCGCCGCAGCGCCCCCAGCACCGGCACGCCGGAGGACTCCATCGCCTCCCGCAGCAGCTGCTCGTGGCGGTCCGAGCCGACCTTGTTGAGGATCACCCCGGCCAGCCGCACCTCCGGGTCCCAGGACGCGAAGCCGTGCACCAGCGCGGCCACCGACCGGGACTGCGAGGAGGCGTCCACCACCAGCACCACCGGCGCCCGCAGCAGCTTGGCCACCTGCGCCGTGGACGACAGCTCGCCCATGCCCGAGGCGCCGTCGAACAGTCCCATCACGCCCTCGACGACGGCGAGATCGGCGCCCGCGGCGCCGTGCAGGAACAGCGGCCCGATCCGGCCGGGACCGCACAGGTACGCGTCCAGGTTGCGGCCGGGCCGCCCGGTGGCCAGCGAGTGGTACCCCGGGTCGATGTAGTCCGGCCCCACCTTGTGCGGCGAGACGGTGAGCCCCGCCTCGGCGAACGCCGCCATCAGGCCGGTGGCCACCGTGGTCTTGCCCGCGCCGGACGACGGCGCGGCGATCACCAGCCGCGGTATCGAGCCGCCGCTCATGCCCTGCTCACCCGGTTCACCATTCGATGCCCCGCTGGCCCTTCTGGCCGGTGTCCATCGGGTGCTTGACCTTCGTCATGTCCGTCACCAGATCGGCGAAGTCCAGCAGCGGCTGGGGGGCGCCCCGCCCGGTGATGACCACGTGCTGCGTACCGGGGCGGTCCCGCAGCACCGAGACGACCTCCTCGGCGTCGACCCAGCCCCACTTCAGCGGGTAGGCGAACTCGTCCAGCACGTACAGCCGGTAGGTCTCGGCGGCCAGGTCCCGCTTGACCTGCTCCCAGCCCTCCCGGGCCGCCTCCTCGTTGCTGAACTGGGAGTCGCGCTGCACCCAGGACCAGCCCTCGCCCATCTTGTGCCAGGCGACCGTGCCGCCCTCGCCGGAGTCGCCGAGCACCTTCAGCGCCCGCTCCTCGCCGACCTTCCACTTGGCCGACTTCACGAACTGGAACACCCCGACCGGCCAGCCCTGGTTCCAGGCGCGCAGCGCCAGCCCGAAGGCCGCGGTCGACTTGCCCTTGCCCTGACCGGTGTGGACGAAGACCAGCGGGCGGTTGCGGCGCTGGCGGGTGGTGAGCCCGTCGTTCGGTACGACGGACGGCTGTCCCTGCGGCATTACGCGGCCTTCCTGTTGGCGTGAGCGGTCCTGGTGCCCTGAACGGTCCGTACGAGCGCGGAGACGCTGTCCGCGCGCAGCTCGTCGAGGGTGACGGCGGTGCCCTGCAGCGCTCGTGCCAGCTCGCCGGCCAGCCCGAGCCGTACCGGCCCGGCCTCGCAGTCCACTACCACCGAGGCGGTGCCCTCGGCGGCCAGCAGTCGGGCCGCCCGGGAGGCCCGGGCCAGCGGTTCGGGGCCACCGGTGGCCCGCCCGTCGGTGACCACGACCACCAGGGCGCGGCGGGCCGGATCGCGCATCCGCTCCACCCGCAGCACCTCGTGGGCGCGCAGCAGCCCCTCGGAGAGCGGGGTGCGGCCGCCGGTCGGCAGCTGTTCCAGCCGGGCGGCGCCGGCCTCGACCGAGGAGGTCGGGGGCAGCGCCAGCTCCGCGCCGGACCCCCGGAAGGTGATCATGCCGATCTTGTCGCGCCGCTGGTAGGCGTCGAGCAGCAGCGAGAGGACCGCGCCCTTGACCGCGCCCATCCGCTTGCGCGCCGCCATCGAGCCGGAGGCGTCCACCACGAACAGCACGAGGTTGCCCTCCCGGCCCTCGCGCACCGCCTCGCGCAGATCGTCCCGGCGTACCACCAGGCCGGCGCCGCGCCGCCCCCGCGCCCGCTGGTGCGGGGCGGCGGCCTGCACGGTGGCCGCGAGGTGCAGCTTGCCCAACGCGCCGTGCGGGCGGCGGGCCCCGGTCGTCCGGCCGTGCGCGGTACGGGCCCGGGAGCGGCGGCCGTCGGCGCCCTCGCCCAGGCCCGGCACGTCGAGGCGGCGGGTGCGGAACGGCTCGGCCGCGCCGACCGCCGGCTTCTCCCCGGCCACACCCTGCCCGGCCGGGGCGTCCGGACCGTCCTCGGACGCCGGCGGAGCCGGTGACTCCGGGGCCGCCGGCGGTTCCTGGGAAGGGCCGCGGGGGTCCTCCCGCTCCTGCTGGTGCGGCAGTTCGGTGCCCGGCGGCAGCGGCGCCTCCTCGGGCCCGCCGTCCTGCGGCGGGTGCCCGCCGCCCGGACCACCCCCGTCGGGGCCGCCGTCCGGGCCGTCCGGCTCCGGATCGTCCTCGCCGTCCGTGTCCTCGTCCGCGCCGAACTCCTCCAGCGTGCGGTCGAGTTTGTCCTCGTCGAGGCCGGGCGCGTCGAAGGGGTTGCGGCGCCGGCGGTGCGGCAGCGCCAGCAGCGCGGCCTGCCGGACGTCCTCCTCCCGGACGTCGCTCCGGCCCGCCCAGGCGGCCAGGGCGGTCGCGGTGCGCGCCATCACGATGTCCGCGCGCATCCCGTCCACCTCGAACGCGGCGCAGGTCGCGGCGATCTGCCGGAGCGCCGCATCGCCCAGCCGGACCTCCGGCAACAGCGCGCGCGCCGCGGCGATCCGCCCGCGCAGCGCCTGCTCCTCGTCCGCCCAGCGGGCCGCGAAGCCGGCCGGGTCGGCGTCGTAGGCCAGCCGCCGGCGGACCACCTCGACCCGCTGGTCGGGCTCCCGGGAGGCGGCGACCTCGACGGTCAGCCCGAACCGGTCCAGCAGCTGCGGCCGCAGCTCGCCCTCCTCCGGGTTCATGGTGCCGACCAGGAGGAAGCGGGAGGCGTGCCGCACCGAGACGCCCTCCCGCTCCACGTACGAGGCGCCCATGGCGGCGGCGTCCAGCAGCAGGTCCACCAGGTGGTCGTGGAGGAGGTTGACCTCGTCGACGTAGAGGATGCCGCGGTGGGCGTCCGCCAGCAGGCCCGGCTCGAAGGCCTTCACGCCCTCCGACAGCGCCCGTTCGATGTCCAGCGCGCCGACCAGCCGGTCCTCCGAGGCACCCACCGGCAGCTCGACCATCCGTGTCGGGCGCTGCTCGGCCGGACCGGACCCGTGCGGGCCGTCGGGGCAGCCGGGGTCGGGCGCGTCGGGCGCGCAGGCGAAGCGGCAGCCGCCGAGGACGTCGACGGCCGGCATCAGCGCCGACAGCGCCCGTACCGCGGTGGACTTGGCGGTGCCCTTCTCACCGCGCACCAGCACTCCGCCGACCGCGGGGCTCACCGCGTTCAGCAGCAGCGCCAGCCGCAGGTCGTCCATCCCGACGACCGCGGTGAAGGGGTACTGCGGGGTCGTGCTCTGCACCGTTGTCATGCTGTGTCGTCCTCCACGTCGCGGTCGGCTCCCCGGTCCGTTGCGTGCGTACCCGTCATGGCGCCCCCGGAGGCACGAACGGCAGCCCCTCCGGCACCCCTTCCTCGATCAGCCGCAGCAGGGCGCCGGTGTCCGCGTGCTCCTCGATCAGGTCGCCGAGCCGGTCCAGCTGCTCCTCGCGCAGCGCCCCGAAGCGGGTGTCCGGGGCCGGTACGAACGCCCGGCCCGCGTCGGCGGCCACCCGCCGCAGGAACGCCCGGCGGAAGCCGTCGCTCTCCAGCGAGCCGTGCCAGTGCGTGCCCCAGACCGCGCCGCGCCGGCAGCCGTCCAGGAACTCCTCGTCGCCGCCGGCCACTTCGGCCACGCCGTGGTGGATCTCGTAGCCCTCCACCGGCTCGCCCAGCGCCTCGCCCACCGGCCGGGCCAGGGTCTTCTCGACGGCGAACCGCACCCGCACCGGCAGCAACCCGAGCGCCTCGACCGCCCCCGCCTTCGACTCGACCTCGTCGTCGATGTGCTCGCCGAGCATCTGGAAGCCGCCGCAGATACCCAGCACCGGGCGGCCCTCGGCGGCCCGGCGGGCGAGCGCGTCCGCCAGCCCGCGTTCGCGCAGCCACGCAAGGGCGCGCACGGTGCCGCGGGTGCCGGGCAGCACCACTAGATCGGCGTCGGCCAACTCCTCGGGGCGGTCCACGAACCGCACCACCACGCCCGGCTCGGCGGCCAGCGCGTCCACATCGGTGAAGTTCGACATCAGCGGCACCGCGCAGACCGCCACCCGCAGCACGTCCGCGCCGTGCGGCGGGGCCACCACGCTCTCGCGGACCGTGCCGCGCAGTGACACGCGGAGTCCGTCCTCCTCGTCGATGCCGAGCCCGTGCGCGTACGGCAACACGCCCAGCGTCGCCCGGCCGGTGAGCGAGCGCAGCATGTCCAACCCCGGCTCCAGCAGCGTCACATCGCCCCGGAACTTGTTGACGAGGTACCCGGCGACCAGCGCCTGGTCCTCCTTCGACAGCAGCGCGGTGGTGCCGAAGAAGGAGGCGAACACCCCACCCCGGTCGATGTCGCCGACCACCACGGCCGGGATCCGGGCGGCGCGGGCCAGGCCCATGTTCACGATGTCGGTACGGCGCAGATTGATCTCGGCGGGGCTGCCGGCGCCCTCACAGATCACCGCGTCATGCGTCCGCCGCAGCTCGGTCAGGCAGTCGGTGACGGTGCCCAGCAGCCGCTCCTGCCGCCCCGCGTGGTAGCCGCGGGCGCTCAGTTCGCCCACCGGCTTCCCCAGCAGCACCACCTGGCTGCTGCGGTCGCCGCCGGGCTTGAGCAGTACGGGGTTCATCAGCGCGGTCGGCTCCACCCGGGCCGCCGCGGCCTGCATCGCCTGCGCCCGGCCGATCTCCGCACCCTCGCGGGTGACAAAGGAGTTCAGCGACATGTTCTGCGCCTTGAACGGCGCCACCCGGACGCCCTGCCGGGCCAGCCAGCGGCAGATGCCCGCCGTCACCACGCTCTTACCGGCGTCGGACGTCGTACCGGCCACCAGCAGGCCGCCGCCGAGCCCGCCGGCTCTCCTCAACCGTCCGCTCACCGGGCCGTCTTCCTCAAGCTCAGGGTCATGCTCAGGGTCCTCCCCGTCCTGCGGCCGCGGTGCCCGCCGGGTGCGGTCGCGCCGCGCAGCGCGCCCGCCGCCAGCCGTCCGGCCACCGTCACCGCCAGGGCCAGCGCGCCGACCCGGCGGGAGAGCCGGACCGCCCGTTCGATGTCGTCCGCCGTGGCCGGGCGCCCCCCGCCGTTGAGCACCGGCCGGTGCTCGATGCGTCCGCCGTACGCCAGGGTGCCACCCAGCCGTACGCCGAGCGCGCCCGCGAACGACGCTTCCACCGGGCCCGCGTTGGGGCTCGGGTGGGATCCGCCGTCCGCCTTCCAGGCCCGCAGCGCACCGCGCCGGTCGGGCCCGGCCAGGACGGCCAGGGCGGCGGTCAGTCGCGAGCCGGGCCAGCCGGCGAGGTCGTCGAGGCGGGCCGAGGCCCAGCCGAAGCGGCGGTAGCGCGGCGAGGTGTGACCCACCATCGCGTCCAGGGTGTTCACCGCCCGGAACGCCACCAGGCCCGGGACGCCGCCGAGGGCGCCCCACACCAGGGCGCCGACCACCGCGTCCGAGGTGTTCTCGGCCACCGACTCCACCACCGCACGCGCCATCTGCGGCCCGTCCAGCGCCTGCGGATCACGCCCGCACAGGTGCGGCAGCCGCTCCCGGGCCACCTCCAGGTCGCCCGCGGTGAGCGCACCCCCGACGGCCCGGGCCTCCCGGCCGAGCGAGGTACCGCCCAGCACCGCCCACACCGTGGCCGCGGTCAGCGCGAGGTGAGCGCCGCGGCGGCGGTGCACCGCACGCTCCAGCAGCGCGGCCGCGGCGGCCGCACCGCCCGCGCAGAGCGCGGTGTGCACCGTCCCGTAGCCCCGGTGGTCGCGCCACAGCAGCCGTTCGACGCGGGCCGCGGCCCGGCCGAAGGCAGCCACCGGATGGCCGCGCCGGGGGTCTGCCGCGATCAGGTCGCCGAGGTAGCCGAGGGCCGCGCCGCACGCATATCCCGCGTGTTCGCCGCGCATCGGTCAGGCCGCCGTCAGGCCTCGGAGGGGCCCCGCAACGGGGGGCCGGGGGGCTCTGGAACGGCGGCCGGGCATGGTGGTGTCCTCACTCAGGGTCCGCGCCCTGGCTCGACGTGACGGCGACCAGAGTCTCCTGGCTCCCGGATCGGCGTGGCCCCCGGCCTTCCAGCCCGTACGGGTACGGGCCGTGGCCCTCGTCGGAGGGACGCTCCCCGGTGACAGTGGCGGGACCGCGCCGGATTCGCACCGGACTTCCTCTGCTGTCGCCGATTGGCCCGGGCAGTCCACCACGCCCCGCGAATGCCCGTCAACTCACCCTTGACCTGCGATGCTGCCCCGCGTCCGGCGCTGTGGCGCACGCCACAGGGTGGCTGCGGCGTCACGGACGGTTGCCTGCGCCCCTGATCCCGCGTCACTATCTGGTGCACGGTGGCGAAGGGGCCGCCGGAAGGGGGCTGGGGGATGCCGGAGCGCGCCGGGCACCAGGAGATCCGTATCCGGGTCACGGGCACGAACAATCCGCAGCAGGACATCGACGACCTCCGGGCCTGGCTGGAGCGCGAACCGTGGCTGACCCGCCAGGAGCACTCCTGGCACCAGCGGCCCCGGCCCGCGGACGCGGCCGACGGTGCCGACGGAGCGCGGCGCACCCGACCGGCCGACATGGCCGTCGGGGTGGACGATCTGGTCCTGGTGCTCGTCGGGGCCGTCGCCACCGAGGTCACCAAGGGGCTGAGCATCGCACTGCGGGAGTGGCTGCGGCGCCGCAGGGAGGAGCGCGCCGAGGGCGAGGAGCCCGCCGTCGTGGCCGGCACCGGCGGCGCGGTGCACGAGGTCGGCTCCGGGCACCCCGATCCCGGCAGCCCGGCGCAGGGGAGCGGCAGCACCGGCGAGGTCTGAGCCGGATGTCCGAATACGACGCGCGGGGGAAGATCAACCGGGCGCTGCTGATCGGTGTCCACGACTACGCGACGCTGGACGCCCTGCCCGCGGTGGAGGACAACCCCGCCGAGCTGAAGCGGGCCCTGACCGGCACCGACCTGTTCACCGCGGATGAGGTCGGCATCTGCCGGCCCACCGAGCCGTGGGAGCTCAGCCGGGCCCTGAAGACCGCCGCCGACGAGGCGCGCGGCCTGCTGTTCGTGCACTTCTCCGGTCACGGCCGGGTCGGCAGCGACGGCGGCAACCTCCAACTGATGGTCGGCGCCTCGGTGTCCGGCCGGAGCCACACCACCGTCTCCTGGCAGGACGCCGTGCTGTCCTGCCTCGACAGCGCCCGCGCCGAACGCATCGTGATCGTCCTGGAGTGCTGCTACGCGGGCAACGCCGGCGGCGCCTTCCACTCCCACAGCCGCCCCATGTCCCTGCTGATGGCCGCCCAGCCCAACCGCCGGATCTTCAGCGGGGAGGAGCCGGCCGGCGGCACCCTCTTCACCCGCGCCCTGGTGCAGATCCTCGAATGCGGCATCCCCGGGCGGCGCTTCGTCACCTTCGAGGACCTCGTACGGGAGCTGCGGGGCCGCCTCGCCGACGAGCGGACGCCGATGGGTGACGTGTGGGAGCCGCGCTCGGCGAAGCAGAACACCGTCGATGACGTCATCCTGTCCTTCGCCACCCCCGAGGTACGGCTGCCCACCCCGCCGCGGGTCCGGTTACGCCGCTGGTTCAACCAGCACCTCCGGCCGTGGCGGAGGCCCCTGCTCGCCGTGCTCACCGTCCTGGTGCTCGCCGCCTCCGGGCTGACCGCGCTGAAGCTGCTGCGGCCGCTGCCGGCCTGCCCGCCCGCCCTCGAACTACGGCTGCTGACCGCCCCGGAGTCCGAACCCACCCTGCGCCGGGCGGCGTTCGCGTACGAGATGTCCGATGCCAACACCCGGCCGCTGGAGGGCGAGGGCGATCTGCCGGACGGCTGCCGGCGCGCCCAGATCACCGTCTACTCCGCCGCCAAGGACCAGGTCGACCAGGGCTTCGCGGCGGCCGCCCGCTGGCAGGGCGAGGCCCGGGGCTCCGGCCAGGGCGGGCCGGGGGCCAAGGGCACCGACCCGCTCAACCGGCCGGGGCCCCAGCCCGACCTCTGGATCCCGGAGTCCACCGCCGACTACGATGAGGCCCGCCGCGGGATGCCGCCCACCCCCGCACCGGCGGCGCTGCACAACACCGGCCCGGTCGCCTACAGCCCACTGGTCGTCGGCATCCCGGCCCACCAGCAGCTGGACGACGCCGATCCGGTCGACGCCTCCTGGCAGGACCTGCTCACCGGCACCGACAGCGGGCACCGCGACCTCAAGCTGCTGCGCCCCAGCCCGGTGCTGTCCGGCACCGGACTGCTGCACACCATCGGCCTCTACCTCGCCGGCGACGGCTCGCCCATCGGCCCCTCGGGCGCCCCCGACCGGACCCTCGCCGAGGGTGCCGAGCGGCGGCTGTCCGCCCCGGGCAGCCAGTACGCCGACAGCACCGAGCTGCTGTGCTCGCTGCGCCCGCCCCCGGACGGGGGCCGTCCCGGCACCGGCCGGGGAGCCCGCTCCGCGCCGCTGGTCTCCGAGAAGTCGCTGGCCGACTTCAACCTCGGCCACACCGTCGGCAGTTGCCCCGCCCTGGACACCCCGCTCGCCCCCGCCGACCGCTACGCCGCGTACTACCCCAGGAACGTCCCGGCGCTCGACCACCCGCTGATCCGGGTGGACTGGCGCGGCGCCAGGGACGCCACCGAGCGGCGGGCCGCGGCCGACCGGTTCGCCGGCTGGCTGCGCGACCCGGCCGGCGGCCAGCGCATCCTCACCGCGCAGGGCTACCGCGGGGTGCCCGGGAAGGACGGCACGGTGCCCGCACCGGCGCCGGACTCGCCGCTGCGCAACAGCCGCGCCGGCGCCCACCTCGACGCCCCGGTCACCCCGTTCACCGCCGGCGCCGACCAGGTCGCCCGGGTGCTGGACGGCTACGACAAGGCGCAGCGCTCCAGCCGGCTGCTGATCCTGATGGACACCTCCACCTCGATGGCCGACGGCGGGAGGCTCCCGGTCGCGCTGGGCGCCGCCGGCCGCGCCCTGGAGATGGTCGGCGCCCACCACACCTACGGCCTGTGGACCTTCCCCGACCGTGGGCACCCCGACGATCCGTCCGCGGTGTTCCGGGCGGTCCCGCTGGGCACCGCCGACCCGGCGCGCGGCAAGGCCGTACTGGACCGGATCGCCAAGCGGGGCACGGCCGAACTCGTCGACCACGGCGCGGCGATGGAGGAGGCGCTCACCGCCGCGGTACGGGAGATGAAGACGTCGGCCGGCGGCAACCAGGCCATCGTGCTGATCCTCGACGAGGACGACGGCGGCCCACGGCGCGCGGCCGGCGTCGAGCAGGCCCTGCGGGCACTGTTGAAGGAGAAGCCCGTGGTGCCGGTGCTGTCGCTGGTGCTGGGCAGGGCGGGCTGCGACACCTTCATCCTCCAGGGGCTGGCCGACGCCTCCGGCGGACAGTGCGTGCCCGGCGGACCGCAGGCACTCGACCTGCTGGCCGGGCTGATCGCCTCGATCGGCACGGCGGGCAAGGAGGACCGGTGAGAAGCAGCCCCCGCACCGCCACACCGGCCGCGGCGCTGTCCCTGCTGCTGGCGGTGGCGGCCGGCGGCTGTACGTCCGGACCGGCACCCGGCCCCGAGAAGGGCCCGATCGTGCTGGCCACCGGCAGCGACCTCAGCAGCACCGGCGTCCGCCAGGACCTGATCCGGGCCTTCGAGCGGCGCACCGGCCGCCAGGTGCGGATCGTCAAGCTGCCGGACACCGCCGACGGGCAGCGCAGCCAGCTGCTGGCCGCGGGCCAGTCCGGCAACAGCGACTACGACGTGCTCAACCTCGATGTGGCCTGGACCGCGGAGTTCGCCGAGGCGGGCGTCATCCGGCCCTGGGGCACTGCCCTGGACGGGGACTTCCTCGACAGCGTCGGCAAGACCGTCGACTACGCAGGGAAGATCTGGGCGGTCCCCTTCAACACCGACGCCGGGCTGCTCTACTACCGCAAGGACCTCCTCGCCCGGTACGGCCACCACCGACCGCCGTCCAACTGGGGCGAGGTGAAGAACATCGCCCGCGAGGTGGCCGGCGCCTACAACCGGGCGCTGGCCGCGCGGGCCAAGGACGGCAAGGTGCCCGAGGACCGCCGGATGTACGGCATGGTCGCCCAACTGCGGCCCTACGAGGGGCTGACCGTCAACACCCTGGAGTCCGCCTGGGCCAACGGCGGTGACCCGGACGCCACCAGCTTCACCAAGGGCGAGCAGGTCGGCGCGCTCCAGCAGGGCGTCGCCGACCTCAAGGACCGGCTGGAGATCATGCCGCACGAGGCGCTGACGATGGACGAGACCGAGAGCCGGCGCTGGTTCGCCGACGGCCGGGCGCTGTTCATGCGGAACTGGCCGGTGGAGTACGCCTCGGTCGCCGAGAAGCTCACCCCCGGTGAGAAGTTCGACGTCGCCGAGCTGCCGGCCCGGCCCACAGACGGCCGGCGGATGTCGGTGCTGGGCGGGCAGAACCTGGCGATCTCGGCCGGCAGCAAGCGGCCCGAGGGGGCGCGCGCCCTGATCGAGGCGCTGACCGGCCCGGGCAGCGAACGGTGCCTGCTCCAGCGGGGGTTCGCGGCGACCCGTGACTCGGCCTACCGGACGGCCGCGAAGGCGCCGGTGTGCCCGCTGCCGCCCGAACGCGCCGAGCGGGGCAGCAGCGGACCGCCGACGCCCTGGCCGGGCCAGGAGCCGCCGTACACCCGGACGCTGTACGCGGCGCTGCGGGCGGCCGAACCGCGCCCGCGCAGCGCGCACTACCAGACCTTCAGCAAGGTCGTGCAGATCCGGGTCTCCGAGTACCTGGCGGGCAGCGGCGCTACGGCCATCGCCGACGAACTGGCCCGCGAGGCCGACGAGGCGCTCAGCGGGCGGGGCGAACAACCAACGAGGCGCCCGGTGGAGCCCGACGGCTGATGCCGTGGGGGTGCTCCACCGGGCGCCTCGCGCCGTCCGGGCCCGCTGTGCCCGCCGCCGTGCGCGGCGGGCGTCAGCCGGCGACGATCAGATAGATGCCGTAGGCCACGGCCGCCGCGCACAGCGCGAAGGCGGCCACCGCACCGGCCCGCGCGCCCGCGCCGGGAGCGCTCGCCGTCGCGGCCTCGCCCTCCCGGACCGGCTTGCGCGAGGTGCCGACGATGCCGACGGTGAACAGGCCCACGATCCCGACCGTCACCACGAGGCTGACGCCGAAGACCTGACCGAATGCTGCCCAGTCGATGCTCATGGAGTGTTCCTTAGAGAGGGAGCCGCTAGCGGATGACCGTCGCGGCCTGGGCGCGCGGGGCGGGGGCGGGGTCGTGCGCGGGAGCGGCGTCGGCCGCCGGGGCCGGCGCCTCGGTGGACTGCGGGGCCGCCTGCCCGACCGGGGGAGGGGAGACGGTGCGCAGCGCGGCGGTGACCACACCGGCGGGCTCCGCGGCCGGACCCTCGTTGACGTTGGTGTGGTCGATGGTGCTGCGGCGGGAGGCGAGCCAGATCGCGCCGCTGATGGCGAGCGCGAGGACCGCCACCGCCGTCACGCCCCAGGTGCCCTGGCCGGCCAGGAACGCCGCGCCCGCGGCCACCGCACCGGCGGCCGGCAGCGTCAGGCCCCAGGCGGCGACCATCCGGCCGGCCGTGGACCAGCGCACCACGCCGCCCTTGCGGCCCAGGCCCGAGCCCATCACGGAGCCGGAGCAGACCTGGGTGGTGGAGAGCGCGAAGCCGAGGTGGGAGGAGGCCAGGATGGTGGCCGCGGCGCCGGTCTGGGCGGCGAAGCCCTGCGGCGGCTGGATGTCGGTGATGCCCTTGCCCATCGTGCGGATGATCCGCCAGCCGCCCAGGTACGTGCCGAGCGCGATGGCCAGGCCGGCCGAGGCGATGACCCACAGCGGCGGGTCGGCGTGCGGGGCGACCACCCCGCCGGTGATCAGCGCGAGGGTGATCACGCCCATCGTCTTCTGGGCGTCGTTGGTGCCGTGGGCGAGCGAGACCAGGGCGGCCGAGGCGATCTGCCCGGCGCGGTAGCCCTTGGCGGTGTCCGCCTCGTCGCGGTTGCGGGCCAGTCGGTAGGTGAGTCGGGTCGCGGCCATCGAGGCCAGACCGGCGACGACCGGGGCGGCCACGGCCGGGATCAGAACCTTCATCACCACGGCTTCACCGTGCACGCCGTGGGTGCCGACGGAGACCAGCGTCGCGCCGATCAGACCGCCGAACAGTGCGTGGGAGGAGCTGGAGGGGAGACCCGCCAGCCAGGTCAGCAGGTTCCAGATGATGGCGCCGACCAGACCGGCGAAGATCACTTCTGGTCTGATGCCGGCGCTCTCGTCGATGATGCCGCCGGAGATGGTCTTGGCCACCTCCACGGACAGGAACGCACCGACGAGGTTGAGCCCTGCGGACATCGCCACCGCGGTCTTGGGTCGCAATGCCCCGGTGGAAATGGTGGTGGCCATCGCGTTGGCCGTGTCGTGGAAGCCGTTCGTAAAGTCGAACACCAAGGCCGTGACGATCACGATCCCGATGAGAAGCGTGATGTGTTCCATTCACCCAGGCAATCAGTTCGAAGGTCAGTGTCGCTGGGACCGTACGGAGAGCGGGTGAACGGAAAGTGAACTCGGGCCAGCGCAGTGGTGACACCCCCGCAGGGTTCACGCGGAGATGCCTCTCTGGTCACTTCCGCCTCACCCGTTGGCAAACTTCCTGTGCTGGGCGGTGCGCCGGGCGCTCCGGCCTTGGAGGGCGCCGGTGGTATGCGCCGGCCCGGGGAGCGGAGCCGGGGAGGGCGCCGGGGAAGGGCGCAGCCACGGCCGCCCCAGCGGATGCCCACTCCGACCGTAGGGGTGATCCACACCACACCGTCGGACTCCGGCCAGCTGCGCCCCTGGTGGGACCCGCTCGTGGTGAGAGGTGCCCCGCCGGGGCGGATACTGGAGGGGCAGGCCCGCGACCCTTTTTCCCCGGCCTGCTCGTACGGTGGCGCGCACTGCATCCGCACTCGCCCGCACCGCGCCGGAGGACCCATGAAGGACCATCCCGACCTGCTCGCCGACGCCTGGAGCGAACTGGTCGCCACCGCTCGTCGCACCGTCACCGACGGCCTGGTCGTCGGCACCTCGGGCAATGTCTCACGCCGCATCAAGGACCTGGTCCTGGTCACCCCCAGCGGCGTCCCCTACGACCGGCTCGGCGCCGGTGACCTCACCGCCGTCGACCTCGACGGCCGCCAGATCATCGGCTCGCTCCGGCCGACCAGCGAACTCCCGCTGCACCTGGCGGTCTACCGCAGCACCACGGCCGCCGCCGTCGTGCACACCCACGCCCCGTACGCCACCGCCGTCTCCACCCTCGTCCCCGAACTCCCGCCCGTCCACTACATGGCCGGGGCGCTCGGCGGGCCCGTACGCGTCGCCCCGTACGCCCTCTACGGCAGCGACGAGCTCGCCGCGCACCTGCTCGACGCCCTCCGCGACCGCACCGGCGCACTGCTGCAGAACCACGGCACCGTCACCTACGGCGACGGCCTCGACCAGGCGCTGGACCGCACCGCCCAGCTGGAGTGGATGTGCCGGGTCTGGCTGCTGGCCCGGTCCGTGCCGGGGCACACCCCCAGCCTGCTCTCCGCCGAGCAGTTGGCCGCGGCCGGCGAGCGGCTGCGCGGCTACGGCCAGCGGCGCTGAGCCGAGCGGCGGCCCGGCAGCGGTGGAGTGAGCGGCGGCCCGCCGCTCACTCCACCGACTGCGCCAAGTGGCCGCATCCGGCGCCGCTGCGCACACTGGTGAGGTGCGTCTGGGTACCGCGGCGGCCGTGGCCGCCGTCACCGTCATCGGTGCCGGGGCGGCCGCCGTGGCGGTCGGCCGGTACGCCGGCGACATGGCCCTGAAACCGTCGCCCGACCACCCCCTGCCGGGCGACTCCCGCCTCACCGTGCACTCGGTCACCGAGCGGCGCATCGCCCTCACCCGCAGCCTGGCGGCGCTACGGCCGGGGACCTACGGCCTCACCGGCGCCGGCTGCCACGCCGTGGTCGGCCCCGTCGTACACGGCGCACCGCACCCGGTCGACGCCGTCGTACGCCGCCTGGAGCGGATCACCCACGGCACCCTCCGCCCCGGCAGCCGGATGCGGCTCACCCCACAGGTGCACATCGGCAACCCCCGCGACGCCCTCGGCCTCGACTGCGCCGACGTCGACATCCCCGGCGAACTCGGGCCGCTCCCGGCGTGGTTCGTACCCGCCGTGCGGGACACCTGGGTCATCACCGCACACGGCCTGGGCACCACCCGCGAGCACCCCATGGTGATCATGCCGTTCCTGCACCGCCACCGGCTGCCGGTGCTGGACCTGGCCTACCGCAACGACCCCGGAGCCCCGCGCACCGTCGACGGCATCACCCACCTCGGCGACACCGAATGGCGCGACCTGGACGCGGCGATCCGCTACGCCGTCCGCTACGGCGCCCGCGACATCGTCCTCTACGGCTGGTCCACGGGCGCGACCATGGCGCTGCGCGCCGCCGCCCGCTCCGCGCTGCGCGACCGGATCAGCGGACTGATCCTGGACTCGCCCGTCCTCGACCGGCACGCCACGGTCCGCGCGCTGGCCGCCTCCCGGGGGGTCCCGCGGGCCCTGCTGCCGCTGGCCGTCCGGGCCGTCGAGGGCACCACGGGGATGCCCGTCCACCGGCCCGCGGACGCCGCCGATCCGGCCGCCCTGGGCATCCCGACCCTGCTCTTCCACGGCCCCGACGACCTCATCGCCCCTTGGACCGCGTCCCGTTCCTTCGCCGCCCGCCGTCCCGAGCTGATCACCCTCCAACCGGTTCCGCACGCGCCGCACGCAGCGATGTGGAACGCCGACCCCGCCCGCTACGAAGAGGCCCTGCGCCGCTTCCTCACCCCGCTGATGTAGCCGCCGCGGGCCCGGTCGGCGCCCTGTGGGTGACGGCCCGGAGTACGGGGGGACAACTCCCCCTATCGGGGACGGGTCGGGGCGGTGACCGGGCTCCACTGGACGGCAAGCCGGGTTCCGATTGGGCTTTCGGGCCGTCAGCGGCAAGACTGCTCCTGTGACGTCCCGTACTCCGCGCGACTCCAGGCTCCGACTCGTCCCCCGTCAACCGGTTGCGGCCGCCCGCCGGGCGGTGACCACCCGGACCAGGCGCCCGGCCCCCCGCCCGCCGGAGGGCACTCCGCCGCCCGCGGAACTGGCGCGGCAGGCCCGCGCCGTGCTGGCCGGCGCGGCCCGGCTCGCGCGCTGGGCCGACAGCCCCGGCGCCGCGGGCGGCCCGGCCGGCGCCCTGCGCGCCGGCCCCGACGGAGCGCTGCCGGCCGCCGCCGGGGAACGCGCCGCCGAAGCCCTGGGCCTGACCCCGCAGCAGGTCCGTACCGACTGGGACCTGGCCCGGCTCGCCGGCCTCGTCGAACTGCACGACGGCCTGGTCCGGCCCGGCTGGCGGCTGCGCGCCTGGGACCGCGACGACACGGCCGTGCTGCGCGGCTGGGTCGCGCTCTTCGACGCCTGGTCGCTGGCCCGTCCCGCCCCGTCCGGCGCCGGCCCCGCGATCGTCGCCGAGGTCGTCGAGGCGCTGCCGCAGCTGCTGTCCCTGCTGCACCTGTCGGCCGGTCCGGTACGGCTGCCGGTGCTGCTGGACATGCTCGACCAGCGGGTCGCCGAACTGCGGACCGAGCGCTGCGAGGTCCCCTACGGGCACGACCCGGCCCCCGGCGGCGAGGACGTCGGCGCCACCGGTGAGCCGGCCGACGACGCCGCGGGGGCGTCGCTGGCCGAGCTGCTGGGCTGGGCGCTGGACGCGCTGTTGACCGTCGGGGCGCTGACGCCGCCGGAGGGCGCGCAGACGGGCACCTTCCGCGGTGCCGGCGAGGCGTCCGAAGCACAGCTGACCCCGCTCGGCAACTGGTCAGTGTGGGTCAAGCTGGAGCAGATCTGCGTCGCCGCACAGAGCCCGGCCGGCCATATCGAGCAGTCCGCCGAGGCGATGCTGCGCGGCTGCGCCCGGCTGACCCCGGGGCCGGCCCGTACCGAGTACCGCGCCTGGCTCGCCGCCCGCTCCGTCGGCGCCGCCGTGGAGGAGCTGCTGGCCGTGGCCCGCGGTGAGGACGCGCTGCTGCGCGGGCTGGCCTTCGAGGCGCTGCGCGCGGTCGGCGCTCCGGCCGAGCCCGCCGTGCGCGCCGCCGCCGACGAGCCGGGCCTGCGCCCCTACGCCCTGCTGTGGCTGGTCGAGCACGAGGGCGGCGACCCGGAGACCGCGACGGACGTGCTCACCCGCGAGGAGTCGACCTGGCTGTGGGTGGACACCGCGGCGGCGGTCGCCGACCACGGCGAGACCCAGCTGCTGGTCCGTCACCTGGACTCGGCGGTCCAGGGCTCGGTCCCGCGCCTGCTGGCGGAGGTACGCGCCGTCGGGCACCCCCGTACCGTGCAGGTGCTGGTGGCGCTGGCCGCGGCGCACCCGGATCCGGCGCTCGCCAAGGCCGTCCGCCGCGCGGCGTTCCAGGTGCACACCGGCGGGGTGTGAGCTCCCCGGATCTACGCCCCGGGCCGGCCCGTCCCGGGCCATGGTTCAGGCCCCGGCGCCGGCCGGGGCGTAGGTCCCGAAGCTCCACACATTGCCCTCGGCGTCCCGCGCCAGGTAGTCGCGCGAGCCGTAGTCCTGGTCGGTGGGCCGCATCAGGATCTCCGCACCCGCCCGCTCGGCCCGGGCGAAGTGCGCGTCGGTGTCCTCGACCAGGACGTAGACGCCGACCGGCCCGGCGTCCTCCATCGCCTCGGCGAAGACCCCGCCGCGGCCCTTCGAACCGAGCATCACCGTGCCGTTGCCGTAGGAGAGTTCGGCATGCAGCACGGTGCCCTCCTCGGTCTCGTACTGCGCGCCGACGGTGAAGCCGAACGCCTCCGTCAGCTGCCGGATGGCGGCCTGCGCATCTGCGTAGAGCACCGTCGGATACATCGTCGGGGTGCCCGCCGTCGCGTCTGCCATGGGGTCACCGGACCTTTCGTTCAGCACGGACCAGGCCATCTGTGTCCTGGATCACAGTGTGGCACCGGGGTCTGACAACGCCCGTCGGCGCCGGGACGCCCCGCCCGGCCGGGCGGGACACGGGGCGCGGACGGACCCTCAGAAGGACGGGCCCTCAGATGCCGTGCGCCGCCCGCGGTCCCCGCCACCGCCGTGCCGTACGCCGCCCGCTTTCCCGCCGTCGCCGTGCCGCCCGCGCACCGCGCTCCGGCCACCGCGGTGCACCGCCGTGTCGGCCGAATGGGGGACGCCGCACGGCGGCCCCCGCCGTGTCGCCGCGGCCCGCCCCCGGTGGCCGGGGCACCCCGCTACGCTCGTCGCCCGACCGCGGCGTGCCCGCGCAGTCCCGCAGGTGCCCGACGGCCCTCCCCGCGCTTCCCGCTGAGCCTCCCGACGACCGTCCGACGAAGGGACCCGGTGACCGCACCCCCCGCCCCGTCCGCCCCGCCCGCCCGGCGCCCCGCGCGCCTCGGCCCCGTTGTGCTCCCCCTCGCCGCCGCCCTCCTCGCCCTGCCGGTGGCCACCGCGGCGCGCGGCGCCGGCCCCGTCCCGGACGACGGCCGGCGCACCGTCGCACCCGGCGCTCCGGCCGGTGGCGCGGGTCACCCCGCCGCCCGCGGCGGAGCGGAAAAACAACTTGCATGGGCCCGTTAGACTGCCTCGTATGGCAGTTCTCCTCTGGGTTCATTAGACGGCGCAGCCCGCTCTCGGACCGTCCCATCCGCCGTCTTCCTGCCCTGGAGTATTCCCGTGATCACCGCCTCCGGCCTTGAGCTGCGTGCCGGCGCCCGCGTCCTCATCGAGTCCGCCTCCTTCCGCATCGCCAAGGGCGACCGCGTCGGCCTGGTCGGCCGCAACGGCGCCGGCAAGACCACCCTGACCAAGGTGCTGGCCGGCGAGGGCATCCCCGCCTCCGGCACGGTCACCCGCGGTGGCCAGGTCGGCTACCTGCCGCAGGACCCGCGCACCGGCGACCTGGACGTGCTGGCCCGCGACCGCATCCTCTCCGCCCGCGATCTGGACACCGTGCTGCGCAAGATGCGCGAGAACGAGGACCGGATGGCCAACGGCAAGGGCGCCACCCGCGACAAGGCGATGAAGAAGTACGAGCGCCTGGAGACCGAGTTCCTCACCAAGGGCGGGTACGCCGCCGAGGCGGAGGCGGCGACCATCGCCGCCAGCCTCGGCCTGCCCGACCGCATCCTCGGCCAGCCGCTGCACACCCTCTCCGGTGGTCAGCGCCGCCGCGTCGAGCTGGCCCGGATCCTCTTCTCGGACTCCGACACCTTGCTCCTGGACGAGCCGACCAACCACCTCGACGCCGACTCCATCGTCTGGCTGCGCGACTACCTCAAGACCTACCGCGGCGGCTTCATCGTCATCTCGCACGACGTCGACCTGGTCGAGACCGTCGTCAACAAGGTCTTCTATCTGGACGCCAACCGCTCCCAGATCGACATCTACAACATGGGCTGGAAGCTCTACCAGCAGCAGCGCGAGGCCGACGAGAAGCGTCGCAAGCGTGAGCGCGCGAACGCCGAGAAGAAGGCCGCGGCGCTCAACTCCCAGGCCGACAAGATGCGGGCCAAGGCCACCAAGACCGTCGCCGCCCAGAACATGGCCAAGCGCGCCGACAAGCTGCTCGCCGGTCTGGAGGCGGTGCGTGCCTCCGACAAGGTCGCCAAGCTGCGCTTCCCGGACCCGGCCCCGTGCGGCAAGACGCCCCTGACGGCCGAGGGCCTGTCGAAGTCCTACGGCTCCCTGGAGATCTTCACCGACGTCGACCTGGCCATCGACAAGGGCTCCCGGGTCGTCATCCTGGGCCTCAACGGCGCCGGCAAGACCACCCTGCTGCGGCTGCTCGCGGGCGTCGAGACGCCGGACACCGGCGCGGTCGTCCCCGGTCACGGCCTGAAGCTGGGCTACTACGCCCAGGAGCACGAGACCCTGGACCCCGACCGCACGGTCCTGGAGAACATGCGCTCCGCCGCGCCGGACATGGACCTGGTCGCCGTCCGCAAGGTGCTGGGCTCCTTCCTGTTCTCCGGTGACGACGTCGACAAGCCGGCCGGTGTCCTCTCCGGCGGCGAGAAGACCCGCCTCGCGCTCGCGACCCTGGTGGTCTCCTCCGCGAACGTCCTACTGCTCGACGAGCCCACCAACAACCTCGACCCGGCCAGCCGCGAGGAGATCCTCGGTGCGCTGCGCACCTTCTCCGGCGCGGTGGTCCTGGTGACGCACGACGAGGGCGCGGTGGACGCACTGCAGCCGGAGCGGATCATCCTGCTCCCGGACGGCGTGGAGGACCTGTGGGGCCAGGACTACGCAGACCTGGTCGCACTGGCCTGACCGCCTGGTCTCCTGACCGCCTGGCCGCCTGGCCGCCTGGCCGGCGGACCGGTTGCGCCGTGGTGGGACGTAGCGGGCGCCAGGGTGCCGTCACGGCGCCGGGATCATGCCGTATGGATCATTCGGCCGACGTGTGATCCATCATCTGAGTGAGAACGGCTCGTACACCGGCGAGCCTGCGCGATCCGCCCCGATTTCCGGGGCTTGAGCCTCACTTCTCCGGTCATAGGCCAGCTGACCTGCCGTTTCTTGCAGAGAGTGGCGCCGCGACAACCCTCCGGACAGATGGAATCGGTGATTCCGGCCCGCCTGGCGGGGCTTCCGCGGGCAAAGGATGTCGTACTGACCCTGTGGAATGGGTGGCCAGGAAGCCGGGGAGGGGTGATCATGAGAGTCCAGAGCGCACTTCCCATGAGGAGGCACGGGTGGCCGAGACTCTGAAGAAGGGCAGCCGGGTAACCGGCGCCGCGCGCGAGAAGCTCGCGGCAGACCTGAAGAAGAAGTACGACTCCGGAGCGAGCATCCGGGCGCTGGCCGAGGAAACCGGTCGCTCCTATGGATTCGTGCACCGGATGCTCAGCGAATCCGGTGTGGTTCTGCGCGGTCGTGGCGGAGCCACGAGGGGCAAGAAGGCCGCCTCGGCCTGACAGCCGCGACTCCGGGTAGCAGCGGAGCCCCCCGGCCGACCGCACCGTCGGCCGGGAGGTTACCGTGCAGTCACTTACGCACGCAGGTGCGGATGGCTGACTCGGAGGCGCTCATGACTCTGCTCGACAAGGACGGCGTGCGGCTCACCGTGGACGGTGCCATCGCCACGGTGACCCTCGCCAACGCGGCCAAGCGCAATGCGCAGTCGCCGGCCATGTGGCGGGCGCTGGCCGAGGCGGGCTCACTGCTGCCGGGAAACATCCGGGTCGCGGTGCTGCGCGGTGAGGGCAAGTCCTTCTCCGCGGGCCTCGACCGGCAGGCGTTCACCCCCGAAGGCTTCGACGGTGAGCCGTCGTTCATCGATCTGGCGCGCGGCACGGACGACGCACTGGACGCCACGATCGCCGAGTACCAGGAGGCGTTCACCTGGTGGCGGCGCGGCGACCTGGTGTCCATCGCCGCCGTCCAGGGGCACGCCATCGGCGCGGGCTTCCAGTTGGCGCTCGCCTGCGATCTGCGGGTGGTCGCCGACGACGTGCAGTTCGCCATGCGCGAGACCAGCCTGGGGCTGGTACCGGACCTGACCGGCACCCACCCCCTGGTCGGACTGGTCGGCTACGCCCGGGCGCTGGAGATCTGCGCCACCGGGCGCTTTGTGCACGCCGAGGAGGCCGAGCGGACCGGCCTGGCCAACCTCGTGGTGCCCGGAGCCGAACTCGACGCCGCGGTCGCCGATCTGGCCGCCGCGCTGGTCGCCCCGCCGCGCGATGCCGTCATCGAGACCAAGGTGCTGCTGGCCGGCGCCGCGGACCGTACCTACGAGGAGCAGCGCCGCGCCGAGCGGGCCGCCCAGGCGCGCCGGCTGCGCGACCTGGCGGGCGTGGGGGAGTAGCGACACCTGCGGCCCCGATCGGCGGCAGCTCCCCGGGGCCGCCCGGCTCACTCCCGATCGACGGCCGTGACCAGCACGGCCACCGTCGACGGCCGGGGCGGTGCGGCGGCCACCGCCTGCCGTACGGCGTGCGCGACATCGAGTGCGCGGTACCCGGCCGCGACCGCCAGTTGGACCAGCGCATGACCGGCGGTCAGCCGGACCGCGCGGGACTGCCCGCCCAGCACCGGCGCCGGGCGGGCCACCCCCGCCACCTCGCGCATCACTACGGCGATGCCCGCGGCGCCCTCCAGGGGCTCCGGTGCGCCGGCCGCCGGCACGGCCGCCGGAGCGGCCGGTGGCCCCGGCGGCACGGGTGCCGGCGGGGCCGCGCCCGCCTCCAACAGCCCGCTCACCCGCAGATCCACCGCCGCCACCACCAGCCCCAGCTGCTGGACCGACGCCTCCAGCAGCGCGGTGCGCACCTGGTCGGCCACGGCCGGCAGTGGCTGGTCGGGGACCGCGGCGAACTCCGCCTCGATCCGCAGCGGGCCCGGCGGCAGTGCGCTGGGCGGCGCCGGAACCACGGACTCCGGGGCGCCCTCCGGATCCGCGACGGACAGCCGCAGGGCGCCCAGCCGGACGCCCGGAGGCACCCCGGCGGACGCCCGCAGCGCCCCGGCGGCCGCCTCCTCGGTGATCCAGGACCCGTCCGCGGGCCCGCCGAGCGGCAGCACCCGGCCGATCCCTAGCTGCCGGCGCACCGACTGCGCCAACTGGTTCGCGGCCACCGCGTCACCCCTTATGTCCCGGCGTTCCGGCTCCCGGCCCTCCCGGTTTCCGGGCTGCCCGGCGCGGACCTCGCGGACCGGCCCCGGACCGCGGCCGGACGTCCCCAGACTGCCGCAGAACCGCCCGTACGGCAGGGCGGTGCGCCGAACGGCCCTGCAAGGAGCACTCCTTCGCCGCACCCGCGGAGCCGCCCCGACGCCGCGCGCCTACTGTGGTGATCCGTAGCGGGATGACCGTTTTCTCCCCGCGGAAAGGGCCGGACGGCGATGACCGAGAGCCAGCAGCAGTCAGAGGAGCCCAGGACGCCGACCAGGCGTGGCGGCGGCGACCCCGCGTCCCGCGGCCGGACCACCATCGCCGACGGAGTCGTCGAGAAGATCGCCGGACTGGCGGCCCGGGACGTCGTCGGGGTGCACGCCATGGGCAGCGGCCTGGCCCGCACGCTCGGCGCCGTACGGGAGCGGGTGCCCGGCAGCAGTCGGTCGGCGACCGCCACCCGTGGGGTGAAGGCCGAGGTCGGCGAGGTGCAGACCGCGCTGGACCTGGAGATCGTGGTGGACTACGGCGTCGCCATCGCCGATGTCGCGCGGACCGTCCGGGAGCACGTCATCTCCGCCGTCGAGCGGATGACCGGCCTGGAGGTCGTCGAGGTCAATATCGCGGTCAGCGACGTCAAGCTGCCCGACGAAGCGGACGAAGAAGAGGGAGCGGAGCCCCGGCTCCAGTGAGCGGGCCCCTACCGAACGGCAGCGAGGAGCGCACGATGAGCATGGCCGTGGTTGGCCTCTTGGCCGGTATGGCGCTGGGCTTCGCCGGGTACTTCGGCGGCTTCGGGGCCTTCGTCGTGGTGGCGGCGCTGGGCGCCATCGGGTTCGTCGCCGGTCGGTTCCTCGACGGGGACCTGGAAGCCGGCGATTTCTTCCGCACGCGCAGCGGCGACCGCGACGGCCGGCGGCGGTGAGACCGGGTGGCGACGGTGTCCCCGCCCGCCACCGCCGCTGACGTACCGGCGGGCGGGCGCGGCGCGACCAGGATCGCGGACCGGGTGGTGGCGAAGATCGCCGCCCAGGCCGCCCGTGAGGCGCTGCGCGCAGGGTCCCCGCAGGCCCGTACGGATGCGCACGCCACGGTGACGGTCCACCGGCGCGAGGACCGCGAGCACTTGGGCGAGGCACGGGTGCAGCTCGCGGTGGAGCTCGGCTACCCCTCGGACGTCGGCGCGCAGTGCCGGGCGGTGCGTGCGCACGTCAGCGCGCGGGTGCAGGAGCTGGCGGGCATGACGGTGCCGGAGGTCGCGGTGGAGGTCGAGCGGCTGCGCTCCGCGCTGCTGGAGGGCGGGGCCCGGGAGAGGGTGCGATGAGCGACAGCGGCGCGGAGGAGCGGGACCAGCAGGAGGAGCAGCCCGGGCGCAGGGACACCCGGCGGCTGCCGACGCTCGACAAGGAGTCCGGGGACAAGGAGTCCGGGGGCAAGGGAGCCGGCGACCGGGGATCGGGCGGCCGGGGGCCCGGTGACCAGGGGCCCGGTGACCGGCACCCCGACGACGAGCGGTCCGGCGCCGGGCCGGGCGGCCGCGGAGGTGCGGACGACGGCCGGACCCGGCGCTTTTGGTCCGCCCGCCGGGTGCCCGCCGCCGTGGTCGCCCTGGTGGTGCTGGGCGCCGCGGGGCTGCTGCTCTACGACGTCGCCGCGGTGCGTGCCCACCGCCCCGCGATGGCCTGGCGCCGCTGGCTCGCCCGCGAACTGGCCATCCGTCACCTCGACAGCCCCTGGGTGCTGGGCGCCGCCGCGCTGGCCGTGGTGCTCGGCATCTGGCTGATCGTGCTGGCCGTCACCCCGGGCCTGCGCCAGCTGCTGCCGATGCGCCCGGTCGCCCCGGACGTCCGGGCCGGGCTCGACCGCTCGGCCGCGGCGCTGGTGCTGCGCGACCGCGCCATGGAGGTCGCCGGGGTGCAGTCCGTACGGATGACCGTCAGCCGGCGCAAGGCCACCGCACACGCCGTCTCGCACTTCCGCGCACTGGACGAGGTCCGTGCCGACCTCGACACCGCGCTCGGCGAGGGGCTGCGGCAGTTGGGCCTGGCGCACCGTTTCGGTCTGACCGTGCACGTCCGGCGCCCGAAGAAGAGGTGAGCACGATGCGCAGGATCCGCAGGACGGTCAACCGGGTGCTGCTGGGACTCGCCGGGGTGGTGCTGCTGGGCACCGGCGGCCTGGTGCTGTTCGGCGGGTTCGACCTGCCCGCCCGGTGGCACCTGGCACTGCCCGCCCACTGGCCGTGGTCCCGCCCCGGCGACGTGCTGCTCGCCCCACAGCAGCGCACCCGGTGGACCGACCAGGGCTGGTGGTGGCCCGTCGTCATCGCCGCGCTGGCCGTCCTGGTGCTGCTGATGCTGTGGTGGCTGCTGGTCCAGCTGCGCCGGCAACGGCTGAGCGGGCTCCTCGTCGACAGCGGCGACGGCGAGGGCGCCCTGCTGCGCGGCCGGGCCCTGGAGGACGTGCTGGCCGCCGAGACCGAGTCCCTCGACGGCGTCGACCGGGCCGGCATCCGGCTGACCGGGCGCCGCACCGAACCCCGTCTCCGCGCCTCCCTGGCGCTCGCCCCGCACGCCGACCCCGGCACGGTGCTGCGGCGGCTGTCCGACGAGGCGGTGGCGCACGCCCGCGGCTCCGCCGGGCTCGACCACCTGCCGGCGGACGTCCGGCTCCGGGCGGTCAAACACCGTGCGGAGCGGGTGAGTTAGGGGCAGGACGAGCAGGAGCCCACTGCCGTCCGGCCGCTCCACCACACCAGGATCACTCCGTGGCGCCACCCGTCACGGGGCGGCCTCGGGGGCCGAGTGGCGGTCCAGGACGGCCTCGACGATCCTCATGAGCCGCTCCCCCGCGTGCTCGATGCTTCCGTTCTGGGTGCTTACCTGGGCTCCTTCGAGGGCGAAGGTGATCTCCGCGGCCGCCTCGTCCGGATCGGTCAGCCCGGCCCGGGCGCACAGGTCGGCGAGCCGGCGCACCTGGCCCGCCTTGTGGGCCTCGATCAGCCGACGCGCCGGGTGGGTGCGGTCGGGCAGTTCCGCCACGGAGTTGATGAACGGACACCCGCGGTGGGAAATCTCGGGAAGTCCGTCGGCGAAGAACCGGGCCATCCCCAGGATCTGCGCCCGGGGTTCGTCGGGGTGTGCGGCCTCCACCTGGTCGAACGCGGCGGTGTAGTCGGCCGCGACGATGCGGAGCCACTCCTCGACCAGCGCGTCCTTGGTCGCGAAATGGCGGTACAGCGCCATCTTGGTGGTCTCGGCCCGGCTGGCGATCGCCTGGACGCCCACCGCCCTGATCCCCTCGCGCGAGAAGAGCTCCTCCGCCGCGTCAAGGATCCGCTCCCGGGGCGGCAACTTGGCCACCCTGCTCTGCCTACTGACCCTGTCCATGCTCGCCATACGGCCCCTCATCGGTCCGGTGGGGCATTGCACCACCTGGCAGCAATGCTACGGTACCGCCCAGTCCCGCATGATACCGATCGGTCTCGTGAGATACCGATCGGTAGTGCCGGCGGTACCGATGCTCCTGAAGGGACGAAATGAAGCTCTCCGAGTACGTGCACCACGACGGCGTCGCCCTGGCCGACCTGGTGGCTCGCGGCCATGTGACGGCCGCGGAACTCGCCTCAACCGCCCAGCAGGCGTCCGACGTGGTGAATCCGCAGGTCAACGCCGTCGTCGAGACCTGGCCCGCACAGGACACGCCGGCTCCGGGCAGTTCGCCACTGGCGGGGGTGCCCTTCCTGATCAAGGACATCGCCGTCGCGATGGCCGGCAAGCGGGTGGAGCTGGGAAGCCGTATAGCCGCAGGAAACGTCGCCGGGGCCGACTCATCGCTCATGGCGCGCTTCCGGCGCGCCGGGCTGGTGACGCTCGGACGCACGGCGACTCCGGAGTTCGCCTACAGCACCACCACGGAAGGCGTCCGGTACGGCGCCACCCGTAACCCCTGGGACCCGACCCGTAGTCCTGGCGGCTCCAGCGGCGGCTCGGGAGCCGCCGTCGCCGCGGGCATCGTCCCGATCGCGCATGCCACCGACGCAGCGGGCTCCATCCGTGTCCCCGCCGCCAGCAACGGTCTGTTCGGGCTGAAGCCGACCCGCGGTCGGATCTCCATGGGCCCCGACGCGGACGAGGTCTTCAACGGGCTCGCCGTCCACGGCGTCCTCAGCCGCTCGGTACGCGACAGCGCCGCGCTGTTGGACCTCGTCCACGGCCCCGAGGTCGGTGACCCCTATTTCGCCCAGCGGCCGGAGCGGCCCTATGCGCAGGAGATCACCCGCTCCCCGGGCAGCCTGAGGATCGGCCTCCTGACGCGGCCGTGGGGCGGTCGGGCGGTCGACGGCACCGTCGTCGACGCCACGCTCCGCGCCGCACGACTCGCCGAGTCCCTGGGGCACCGGGTGGACGAGGTCCAGGTCGACCTCGGGGTCAGCTGGGAGGAATTCGTCCTGGCCAATGCCCGCCTCTGGAGCACCAATCTGGTGACGTGGATCGACGGTTTCGCCGCGGCCTTCGAGCGACCCGTCGACGCCACCACCGTCGAACCCGAGATGCTGGCCAGTTACGTCTACGGACAGCAGGTCAGCGGGGCCGAGTTCGTCCACGCGCTCGCCCTGCGCAACCGCGTCGCGCGCGCGATCGGCCAGTACTTCACCGACCGCGACCTGCTGCTCACCCCGACCCTGCCCGAACTGCCCGTCCCCTTGGGCAGGTACGCCGAGGGCGCCGAGGGCGCCGACGGTCTCGGCTGGCTCAGGCAACTTCTCCACCGCTCGCCGTTCACCGCCGCGTTCAATGTCGCGGGCACCCCCGCCATGTCCGTCCCCCTGGAGACCGACCCCGCCACCGGCCTCCCGGTCGGCATCCAGTTCGCCGCGGGATACGGGCGCGAGGACGTCCTGTTCCGTCTCGCCGGACAGCTGGAACGGGCCGCTCCCTGGGCGCAGCGGACCCCCGCCGTGTGGGCGGGCAGTCACCACAACGCCTGAGCGCGCCCCCCTGTCCTCCCGTCGTAGCTACCCGAGCGCAAGGCCTTCTGGTGGGGGAAGAGCTCTCGCACACGGACGCCCCTCACTCCAAGAGCATCCCGCTGTGCCCGGAGCCGTCAGAACCCGCGCCGGGCCCCGCCGTCCACCGGCACCATCACACCGGTGACGTAGGAGGCGGCCGGCGACAGCAGGAACGCCGCGACCCGGCCGAACTCCTCCGGGTCGCCGTAGCGGCCCAGCGGGATGGTGGCGCAGTTGCGGGCCCGGCTGCCCTCCGGGTCGCCGGAGAGCGCGTCGAGCTGGGTCATCCGGTCGGTGGCGATCCGCCCGGGCAGCACGCCCAGGACGCGGATGCCGCGCGGGCCCAACTCGTCGGCGAGCGACTTGGCGAAGCCGGCGAGGCCGGGGCGCAGGCCGTTGGAGACCGTCAGGCCGCCGATCGGCTCGTACACCGAACCGGAGAGGACGAAGCCGATCACCCCGCCCTCCGTCAGCTCCGCGGCGGCCGTCCGGGCCAGCCGCACCGCGCCCAGGAAGACCGACTCGAAGGCCGACCGCCACTGCTCGTCGGTGGTGTCGGCGGCGGTGCCGGGCGGCGGGCCGCCCACGCTGATCAAGACGCCGTCCAACCGGCCGAAGTGCTCGCGGGCCGCGGCCATCAGGCGGGCCGCGGCCTCCGGGTCGGCGTTGTCGGCGGCCACGGCCAGGGCGCGGTCGCCCAGCGAGGCCGCCGCCTCGGCCACGGCGGCCTCGGTGCGCCCGCTGAGCACGACGTGCGCGCCCTCGGCCACCAGCGCACGGGCGGTGGCGAGGCCCAGGCCGCGGGTCGCGCCGGTGACGATGTACGTGCGGTCGGTGAGTCCCAGATCCATGGCCCTAGTCTGCCCGCACCCCGTCGAGCAACCCGAAGGCGGTCCCCACCAGGCCGATGTGGCTGAACGCCTGGGGGAAGTTGCCCAGCTGGCGGCGCGCGGCCGGGTCGTACTCCTCGGAGAGCAGCCCGACGTCGTTGCGCAGCTCCAGCAGCCGCTCGAACAGCTCGGCGGCCTCCCGCCGCCGGCCGCTCAGCTGCAACGCGTCGGCCAGCCAGAACGAGCAGACCAGGAACGTGCCCTCGTCGCCCGGCAGTCCGTCGACGGAGACGCCCTCGGTGCTGTAACGGCGCACCAGGCCGATGGGGGCACCTCCCCTGCCTGCAGGGCGATGGGGGAGCGTCAGCTCCCGGCGCACCGTGTCGATGGTGCCCACCACCCGGGGGTCGTCGGCGGGGAGGAAGCCGACCCGGGGGATCAGCAGGGTGGCGGCGTCCAGCTCGGCCGAGCCGTAGAACTGGGTGAAGGTGCCGCGCGCGGCGTCGTAGCCCCGCTCGCACACCTCCCGGTGCACCTCCTCGCGCATCGCCCGCCAGCGGTTGACGTCGCCGCCCAGCTTCGGGTCGGCCTCCAGCGCCCGCACCGCCCGGTCGGCCGCCACCCAGGCCATGACCTTGGAGTGGACGAAGTGCCGGCGCGGTCCGCGGATCTCCCACAGCCCCTCGTCGGGGTCGCGCCAGGTGGACTCCAGATAGTCGATCAGCGCCCGCTGGATGCTCCAGGCGTGTTCCTCCGCCGGCAGCCCCGCGGTGCGCGCGATGTGGAAGGAGTCGATCACCTCGCCGTAGACGTCGAGCTGCCGCTGCTCGACGGCGGCGTTCCCGATCCGGACCGGCGCGGAGTCGTAGTAGCCGGTCAGCCAGGACAGTTCGGACTCCGGCAGCCGCCGCTCGCCGGCCAGCCCGTACATGATCTGCAGGTCGTCGGGGGAGCCGGCCACCGCGCGCAGCAGCCAGTCCCGCCAGGCACCGGCCTCCTCCAGATAGCCGGCGGACAGCAGGCAGTTCAGGGTGAGGCTGGCGTCGCGCAGCCAGCAGTAGCGGTAGTCCCAGTTGCGGACGCCGCCCAGGTCCTCGGGCAGCGAGGTGGTGGGGGCCGCGACGATGCCGCCGGTGGGCGCGTAGGTGAGCGCCTTGAGCGTGATCAGCGAGCGGACCACGGCCTCCCGGTACGGGCCGTCGTAGTGGCAGCGGGCGGACCAGGTGTGCCAGTCCTCCAGGGTGTCGGTCAGTGCCAGGAACGGGTCGATCGGCTCCGGCCGGGGCTCGTGCGAGGGGTGCCAGGTCAGGACGAACGCGGTGCGCTCGCCCGCGGCGACGGTGAAGTCCGAGCGGGTGCTGAAGTCCTTGCCGTAGGTGGTGCCTTGGGCGGGCGTGCGCAGCCACACCGAGTCCGGGCCGGCGATCGCCACCCGGGAGCCCTCGGCGGCCCGCACCCACGGCACCACCCGCCCGTAGTCGAACCGCAGCCGCAGCACCCCGCGCATCTCGACGCTGCCGTCGAGGCCCTCCACGAGCCGTACCACGTCGGGCTGGCGGTCGCGCTGCGGCATGAAGTCGGTGACCCGGACCCGGCCGGTGGGCGTCTCCCAGACGGTGTCGAGGATCAGCGAGTCACCGCGGTAGGAGCGCTGGGCGCGGGCCTCGGGGGAGTGCGGGGCGAGCGTCCAGTGGCCGTTGTCCTTGCCGCCGAGGAGGGCGGCGAAGCAGGCGGCGGAGTCGAAGCGGGGCAGGCAGAGCCAGTCGATCGAGCCGTCCCGGCTGACCAGTGCGGCCGTCTGCAGGTCGCCGATGAGCGCATAGTCCTCGATATGTGGGTGCACTCAGCGGGTTTTCCCGCCCGGCGGCCGCGCTACGCGGCGGTGACGGCTGTCCGGGCTACGCGGTCGCGTCCTCGGCCTGCCGGGCACCGGAGCCCTTGGCCGCCTCGTCCGCCCCGCCGGTCTCCGCCGGCTCGCCGGTCTCCGCCGCCCCGCCGGTCTCTGCCGCCTCCTGGGCCGCCGTGGCCGCGGCGGCAGCCCGGTCCCGGCGCTCACGGCGGACGAGGATGACCCAGCCGACCGGCACCGCCGCGGCGAACAGCCACCACTGGATCGCGTACGCCATGTGCGGGCCGATGGAGTCGTGGTCCGGCTCGGGCACCATCTCCGGCGTGCCGCCGGGCGGCTTGGGCCCGGTCTGCTCGATGTAGCCGCCGAGCATCGGCCGCCCCACCCGCTTCGCCTGTTCCTTGCTGTTGATCAGCATGATCTGGCGCGGGGGCAGCCCCTTGGTGTCCTTGATGCCGCTGACCGCGGTGGTCTCGTCGGCCATCATCCGGCCGGTCACGGTGACCGTGCCCTTGGCGGCCGCCGGGACGTCCGGGAACTTGGTGAGGTCGTTGCCCGCCGAGATCCAGCCGCGGTTGACCAGGACGGCGTCGCCGCCGGGCAGCACCAGCGGGGTCAGCACGTAGTAGCCGATGCTCTGCTCGTCGGCGGCGGTGCGCTGGCGGACCACGACCTCGTGCGCGGTGTCGTAGGTGCCGGTGGCGGTGACCGTGCGCCACATGTCGTGGCGCGGCAGGTCCCGGCCGGGGGCGGCCAGCTCGGTCACCGGGACCGGCTTGGCGGCCAGGCTGGAGGCGATGAGCTGGTTCTGCGCGACCTTGTGCTCATGGCGGTGCAGCTGCCAGAAGCCCAGCTTGATCATGACGGGGATCAGCACAAGACCCACGAGGGTGAGGATCACCCACTGCCGGGACAACAGGAAGCGGTACACGGCTCCGACGGTACCTGGGGCGTCCGGTCGGCCCGGCGGCGGGTCCGGTCCGGACCGCCTCGTCCCCTCCCGGCCCGGTCTGCCCCGGTAGGGAAGGGCCGCGCGGCGCCGGTCGGACCCGTACCGCGCGGCGCCGGTCAGACCCGGTCGACGATGCCCACCCGCCCGTCTGAGCGGGCGCAGTGCGCACCGCAGTACCACTTGCCGTCCGCCTCGACGCCCTGGCCGATGATCTGGACCCGGCAGTGCTCGCAGATCGGTGCCATCCGGTGGATGGCGCAGGAGAAGCAGTCGAAGACGTGCACCGCGCCCTGCGCGTGCACCTCGAACGTCATTCCGTAGTCGTTTCCGCAGACCTCACAACGTGCCATGCGCCACAGCGTGCGGGCGTGACCCGTGCGGGGCGAGGTGCCGGCGGGTGTGTTGACCGGGCTTCACCCGGACGCAGGCGCCGGCTCGACGTCCTGGAGCAGCTGCATGAAGGCGGCCTCGTCGATCACGACCGTGCCGAACGCGGCGGCCTTGGTCGTCTTGGAGGTCCGGGCGTCCGGATCGTTGGTCACCAGCAGGCTGGTCACCCGGGACACGCTCGTCGCCACATGCAGCCCGGCCTCGATCGCCCGGTCCTCCAGCAACTCACGGTCGACGGAGGTGTCCCCCGAGAAGGCGACCCGCATCCCCTGGACGAGCCGGCCGCCGGCCTCGTAGCGCCCCGGATTGGGGTACGGGCAGGCCGGGCGCTTGCGGGACGGCCGCCAGGTGGTGGGGCGGTACGCCGCGGTGGCGGGCCGGCGGGGCGCGGGCGCGTCCGACCACTCCGTCAGCGGCTGGCAGCTCAGCAACGGCAGCCGCAGGTTCCGCCGCGCGGCCTTGCGCAGACTGGGCCGGAAGGCCTCGGCCAGCACTCGGGCGTCGTCCAGGGCGTGGTGGGCCTGCTGCTGGACCACGCCGTAGTGGGCGGCGAGCGACTCCAGCTTGTGGTTGGGCAGTGGCAGCCCCAGCTCCTTGGAGAGCGCGATGGTGCACAGCCGCTGGCGCACCGGGGCGGTTGCCGCGGCGCGGGCGTACTCCCGGGAGATCATCGACCAGTCGAACATGGCGTTGTGTGCCACCAACACCCGGTCCTCAAGGCGCCGGGACAGCTCCGGGGCGATCTCCGGGAAGAGGGGGGCGTCGGCCAGCACGGCGCTGGTCAGTCCGTGGATCCACACCGGCCCGGGGTCCCGCTGCGGGTTGACCAGGGTGTACCAGTGGTCCTGGACCTCGCCCTGTGCGTCGAGTTGGTACACGGCGGCGGAGATGATCCGGTCGTCGCGGGCCAGGCCGGTGGTCTCCACGTCGACCACGGCGTACCCCTGGGGGTACCCGGCCGGCCAGGGAGCCGGCGGCGTCTGCGGGCCCGGCTGCTGGCCGATGGTCGGCGCGATCGGGTCGGCGGCTGCTGCCATGTGGTCTTCGAGCATGGTCACTGAGGATACGGGCCACCACCGACAGCCACCGAACCGCCGCCGTCCACGAGGCCGGAGACCCGGCCGGGGGAGAGGGGGGCCGGGGCCCGCCCCACGGCTCCGCGAGGCGCGGGAGGGCGGCGTCGGCAACTGCTCGTTCCCGTAGGGCGCTTATCGGTGATGTTCCTCAACTCGCCATATGAGAAAAGGAGTTCGGCGGCGAATGCGGTGTCGTTCTGCCTGGTCGCGCCCGGTTGCCGGCCGTGGCGCTGCGGCCCGTACGCCGGGAAGCGCGGCCGGGGCCAGATCTGGCCGCTGACACCAGGTCTCACATACTTCTGAGTAACAACCCCTAGCGGCGCCCCCGCTGCCACGCTTATGGTGCGGGGCATGCCGCACCTGCCCGATGTCGTGTTGTGGTCCGTCCCCGCCTTCGTCCTGCTCACCGTGGTGGAGATGGTGAGCTATCGCCTCCATCCCGACGAGGACGCGGAGGGCTACGAAGCCAAGGACGTGGCGACCAGCGTCGGGATGGGGCTCGGCAGCCTGGTCTTCGACGCGCTGTGGAAGATCCCCATCGTCGCGATCTACGCCACGGTCTACGAACTCACCCCGCTCCGGATACCGGTGCTGTGGTGGACCCTGCTGCTGATGGTGCTCGCGCAGGACTTCTTCTACTACTGGTCGCACCGCGGGCACCACGTCATCCGGGTCCTGTGGGCGTGCCACGTGGTCCACCACTCCAGCAAGAAGTTCAACTTCACCACCGCCCTGCGGCAGCCCTGGACGACCTGGACCGTCTGGCCCTTCTACGTCCCGATGGTCGCCGTCGGAGTGCACCCCGCGGCGATCGCCTTCACCTCGGGCGTCAACCTCGTCTACCAGTTCTGGGTACACACCGAGCGGATCGGCACCCTGCCCCGGCCCGTCGAGTTCCTGTTCAACACGCCCTCCCACCACCGGGTCCACCACGCCTCGCAGGGCGGCTACCTGGACCGCAACTTCGGCGGGATCCTGATCATCTGGGACCGGATGTTCGGGTCGTTCGTCCCCGAGACCGAGCGGCCTGTCTACGGACTCACCAAGAACATCGAGACGTTCAACCCGCTGCGGGTGGCCACCCACGAGTACGCCGCCATCGCGCGCGACGTACGGGCCGCGCGCAGCTGGAGCGAGCGCGCCGGACGGGTGTTCCGCGGGCCGGGCTGGCGGCCGGCCGAGCGCACCGGGGCAGCGGCGGAGCCGACGGGCACCGCCCGCCCCTCCGTCGAGGAGCCCGTCGTATGAACCCGGTGCCGCCCTCCGACACGTCGCGCCCGATGGTGGCGCGCCTGCCCGCTGCGGTACGGCCCCTGCTCTGCGCCTTCGTGGTGCTGTCCGTCGTCCACCTCGGGGCGCTGCTCGCCGGTGTCACGGCCGTCGCGCAGGTCACCAAGCCCGCGCTGATGCCGGTGCTCGCCGGGTACGTCCTGGCGCGCGGCGGCCCGGTGTTGCTGGCCGGGGCGCTGCTGTGCGGCTGCGGCGGCGACACCTTCCTCCAGATCGGCGGGGACACCGTCTTCCTGGTCGGCATGGGCTCGTTCGCGGCCGGGCACGTCTGCTACCTGCTGCTGTTCGCCCGGCACGGAACGGCACCCGCGGGCGGCCGGCGCGCGCCGACGGCCGGGCTCGCCGCGGGCTACGGACTGCTGCTGGCCGGCACCGTCGCCCTGCTGTGGCCGGACCTCCCGGCGGAGCTGCGGATCCCGGTCGCCGGCTACAGCCTGCTGCTCACCGCGATGGCCTTCGGCGCCCTGCGGGCGGGGCTCGGGGCCGCGGCCGGCGGGCTGTTCTTCCTGCTCTCCGACACCCTGATCGCGACCGGTATCGCGCACTGGCCGCAGCTCCCGGCCCCGCAGTTCTGGATCATGCTCACCTACACCGCGGCCCAGTTCGCGCTGGCCGCCGGTGTCCTGCGCGCCGCCGCCGTGCCCGCCCCGGGGGCCGCACCGCAGCCGGCGCCCGCGGTGCCCGGGGCGGCCGTCCGCTAGTACGCGCCCCGGGGGCCGTTCCGTTACGCGCCGGACCGGCACACCCAGCGTGCGGGTGTGCCGGCCGGTTGGGTCACTTCTTCACGGCGTCGAGCGCATCGACGATGCCGTAGCCGAAGTGGCTGTTGACGTGCTTGGTGCCGGTGCAGGTGGCGTCGTCCGTGGGGCAGCCGGGGTTGTCCGCCTGCTCCTTGAGGAGCCACTGGATCTCCTGCGGGCTCGCCTTGGGGTGGGCGCTCTTGAGCAGCGCCGCCACGCCCGCGACATGCGGGGTCGCCATGGACGTACCGGCGAGGTAGGCCCAGTCGCCGCCCGGCATGGTCGAGAGGATGTTGCCGTTCTTGGCGGGCAGTTCGGGCACCTGCTTGGAGTCGCCGCCCGGTGCGGCCACGTCGATCTGGCCCAGGCCGTAGTTGGAGTAGTACGACTTCCGCTTCTGCACGCCGGTCGCCGCGACGGTCACCGTGCCCGGCAGCTGGGTCGGGACGTCCCAGCAGGTCTTCGGGTTGACGGTGCGTTCGACGGGCGTGGAGTCGTTGGGGCTGCCGGAGTCGGTCAACTTGGTGGCCGCCAGGTCGAGGCCGGAGTTGCCCGCCGCGGCGACATTGAGGACGCCCTTGCGCTGGGCGTAGCCCGCCGCCCGGCCGACTGCGTCAATGATGGCCGCCTGGTCGGCGTCATCCTTGCAGTTGAACATCCACGGGTCGACGTAGTAGCTGTTGTTGGTGACCGCCACGCCGTGGTCGGCCGCGAAGACGAAGGCGCAGACCACGCTCTCGGCGTAGAAGAGGCTGGTCTCCGGCTCGCTGACCTTGATGGCGGAGATCTTCACGCCCGGGGCGACGCCGGCCACCCCGACCCCGTTGCGGGCGGCGGCGATGGTGCCGGCGACATGGGTGCCGTGGTAGTCGCTGGCCGGGTCCCAGGGGCGCCAGGCTCCCTTGGAGGTGTCGGCCACCCCGCCCACGCAGTTGGCGGACTGCCGGGCCGAGAAGTTGGCCTTGAGGTCCGGGTGGGTGTCGTCCACGCCGGTGTCGATGATGCCGACGGTGACCTTCCTGCTGCCGGGGTTCACCTTCGCGGCCTGGTCGGCCTTGATGGCGGGCAGGTCCCACTGCAGCGGTTCGAGCGGCTCCTGCCCGTTCGCCTTCGCCGCCTTGCCGGCCGCTGCGAGCTGCGACGTCGACAGGTCGACCTTCTGCGGCTTGCCGACGTCGGTGGTGCCTGTGGCCTTCAGCGGCGCGGTACGGGTCGCGCCCGCGGTCTGCACGCCGGGCACCGTCCGCATGGTGGCGGCGAACTGTGGGTTGGCCGAGTGGACGACGATCACGCCGATCTGCTCATGGGCGACGATCACCTTCCCGCCGGCCCTGGATATCGCCTTCTCGACCTTGCCGGCCGTGGCGTGGCCGGGTGTGGTGTTCACGACGTACGAGAGCTGCGGGCCGTCGGCCGGGGCGGCGTCCGGCGAAGCGGCGGTGGCCGCGTTCGGGAGGAAACCGAGGGACGCCGTCAGGGCCAGTCCGAGCGGCACGGCCAGCGCCCGCAAGCGTCTGGAACGGGGATGAGCCATGGGTACTCCACATCATCCGTGAGACCGCCCGGACACGGATTTGCGCACGGGCGGATGCAGTGCGAGGTGAAGCTATCGGCGATCACCGGGGCACAGCAATGGAATCGGGAAAACCCGCCATGGAACGGATATTGACGCACCGTCGGATGGGGAACCTCGGGCCGACCCGACCCCGCCCCGACCGTCGCCGCACCGATGCCGACCCGACGCCGCCCCCGACCATCGCCGCACCCGACGCCGACCCGCCCAGGCCTTGCCTGACGGGGAGTCAGCCCCGTCGGCGCAGCGCGGCCATGCTGAGCAGTGGCAGCGCGATCCGCCGGCCGTACCAGCGGCGTGCGTCGGCGCCCGGCCGGGGCGGTGCGGGGGCGGCCGGGAGCGGTGCGGGCAGCCGGACGCTGCCGTACGGGCGCCGACGGGGAGCGGGCGGGGGAGGGACCTGCTGGGGCGGCGGATTCACATCCGGCTCAACGAAGCGCCCCCGCGGCGGTGGCGGGCGGTGGGCCCATTCCCTCGAATACTCGGAATTTCAACCAACCGGCCCCCTGTCGCATCGCCGGACGCGGCCCTAGCATGCGTGATCCACGTCACTTATGCAGGCCTTACCCTCGCCCTTCTCGCCCTTCTCACCCTTCTTGTCCTTCTCGCTCATCTCGTCCTTCGTGCCCCAGAATCAGCCCCCTCACGTCAGGAGACTCCGTGAGTGCCACACCCACCGTCGACCCGGGGACGCACGAGCCGCCCGACTACCGCCAGGTGCAGTCGAGTGCCGAGTTCGATGAACTCCGCCGCGCACACCGCTCGTTCGCCTTCCCGCTGACCCTCGCCTTCCTCCTCTGGTACCTCGGGTACGTGCTGCTGTCGAGCTACGCCGGCGGCTTCATGGCCACCAAGGTCCTCGGCCACGTCAATGTGGCGTTCGTGCTCGGCCTCGCCCAGTTCGCCACCACCTTCCTCATCGCCTGGTGGTACTCGCGGCACGCCGCCCGGCGGCTCGACCCCGCGGCCGAAGCCATCAAGTCCCGTCTGGAGGGCGGAGCATGACGCACACTCACCCCCTGCTCGGGTTGCCGCTGGCGGCCGGCGGCGCGGGGGAGCACCGCGCCCTGATCGTCACCCTCTTCGCGCTCTTCGTCGCCGCCACCCTCGGCATCACCGTCTGGGCCGGCCGGCAGACCAGGGGCGCGGAGGACTTCTACGCCGGCGGCCGACAGTTCAGCGGCTTCCAGAACGGCCTGGCCATCTCCGGCGACTACATGTCCGCCGCGTCCTTCCTGGGCATCGCCGGCGCCATCGCCCTCTTCGGCTACGACGGCTTCCTCTACTCCATTGGCTTCCTCGTCGCCTGGCTCGTGGCGCTGCTCCTGGTCGCCGAGCCGCTGCGCAACTCCGGCCGGTTCACCATGGGCGATGTGCTCGCCTACCGGATGCGCCAGCGCCCGGTCCGGACGGCCGCCGGCGCCTCCACCATCGTCGTCTCGATCTTCTACCTGCTCGCCCAGATGGCCGGCGCGGGTGCGCTGGTCACCCTGCTGCTGGGCATCACCAGCGAGGCCGGCAAGATCCTGGTCGTCGTCCTCGTCGGCATCGTGATGATCCTCTACGTCACCATTGGCGGGATGAAGGGCACCACCTGGGTGCAGATGGTCAAGGCGGTGCTGCTGATCGCCGGCACCCTGCTGATCACCTTCCTGGTGGCGCTGAAGTTCCACTTCAACCTCTCGTCGCTGCTCGGCGCCGCCGCGGAGCACAGCGGCAAGGGCGCGGCCTTCCTCCAGCCCGGCCTGAAGTACGGCGCCACCGCCACCTCGAAGATCGACTTCATCTCGCTGGGCCTGGCGCTGGTCCTGGGCACCGCGGGCCTGCCGCACATCCTCATCCGCTTCTACACGGTCCCCACCGCCAAGGCCGCCCGTACGTCGGTGAACTGGGCGATCGGCATCATCGGGGTCTTCTACCTGATGACCATCGCGCTCGGCTTCGGCGCCGCCGCCCTCATCGACCCGGAGACCATCGTCGCCTCCAACAAGGCGGGCAACACCGCGGCCCCGCTCCTCGCCGAGGCGATCGGCGGCGGCCCCGGCTCCACCGGCGGCGCCGTCCTGCTCGCGGTGATCTCCGCGGTAGCCTTCGCCACCATCCTCGCGGTGGTCGCCGGCCTCACCCTCGCCTCGTCCTCGTCCTTCGCGCACGACCTGTACGTCAACGTGCTCCGCAAGGGCAAGGCCACCGAGAAGGAGGAGGTCGGCGCGGCCCGCTGGGCGACCGTGGGGATCGGCGCGGTCGCCATCGTGCTGGGCGTCTTCGCCCGCGGGCTGAACGTCGCCGGCCTGGTGGCACTGGCCTTCGCGGTCGCCGCCTCCGCCAACCTCCCGACGCTCCTCTACAGCCTGTTTTGGAAGCGGTTCACCACCCGCGGCGCGCTGTGGTCCGTCTACGGAGGCCTGGCCTCCTCGGTCCTGTTGGTGCTCTTCTCGCCGGTCGTCTCCGGCAAGGAGACCTCGATGTTCCCCGGGGCGGACTTCGCCGTCTTCCCCCTGGAGAACCCCGGCCTGATCTCCATCCCGCTGGGCTTCCTGCTCGGCTGGCTGGGGTCGGTGCTCTCCGAAGAGGAGCCGGACGCCCAGAAGTACGCCGAACTGGAGGTCCGCTCGCTCACCGGAACCGGCGCCCACTGAGCCGTCCCTACAGGCCCCGGGTGGGGTGGGGTCGTAGAGAACTACGACCCCACCCCACCCACCTCGTGCTTCTCACCCCTGCTCACTGTCACCCCGATCGCGTAGGCTCGAAAACGTACCCGTCCGACAACAGGGCGGCGGTATCGAGCCATCACTCTTGGGGAGGGGGCCCAGTGCTCATCGACACCTATGGTCGGGTGGCCACCGACCTGCGTGTTTCAGTCACCGACCGGTGCAATCTGCGCTGCACGTACTGCATGCCGGAAGAGGGGCTGCAGTGGCTGGGCAAGCCCGATCTGCTCACCGACGACGAGATCGTCCGGCTGATCGGGATCGCCGTACGCGACCTGGGGATCGACGAGGTCCGCTTCACCGGCGGCGAGCCGCTGCTCCGCCCCGGCCTGGTAGGCATCGTCGAGCGGGTCGCCGCGCTCACCCCCCGCCCCCGGATGTCGCTCACCACCAACGGCATCGGCCTGGAACGCACCGCCGCCGCCCTGCGCGACGCCGGACTCGACCGGGTCAATGTCTCCCTCGACACCCTCCGTCCCGACGTCTTCCAGGCCCTGACCCGCCGCAAGCGGCACGACGATGTGCTCCGCGGACTGGCGGCCGCCCACGCGGCCGGCCTGACCCCGGTCAAGGTCAACACCGTCCTGATGCCAGGACTCAACGACGACGAGGCCCCCGACCTGCTCGCCTGGGCGATCGCCCACGGCTACGAGCTCCGCTTCATCGAGCAGATGCCGCTCGACGCCCAGCACGGCTGGAAGCGCGACGGCATGATCACCGCCGGTGACATCCTGGCCTCGCTGCGCACCCGCTTCGCGCTCACCCCCGAGGGGCAGGACGAGCGGGGCTCGGCGCCCGCCGAGCGCTGGCTCGTCGACGGCGGTCCGCACCGCGTCGGCGTGATCGCCTCGGTCACCCGCCCGTTCTGCCGGGCCTGCGACCGCACCCGCCTGACCGCCGACGGCCAGGTCCGCACCTGCCTGTTCGCCACCGAGGAGACCGATCTGCGGACGGCGCTGCGCTCCGAGGCGTCCGACGAGGAGATAGCGCAGCTGTGGAAGCGCGCGATGTGGGGCAAGAAGGCGGGCTCCGGCCTCGACGACCCGTCCTTCCTCCAGCCCGAGCGGCCGATGTCCTCGATCGGAGGCTGAGCCGCGCCGGCTCAGTTTCCGGCGGCCGAGGCCTCCCACTCCTGGAGCGTCACCACGTCCTTGAGGAAGCCCCGGACGCCCAGGAACTGCGACAGGTGCTCCCGGTGCTCCTCGCACGCCAGCCAGGTCTTGCGCCGGTCCGGCGTGTGCAGCTTGGGGTTGTTCCAGGCCAGCACCCAGACGGCGGCGGCACGGCAGCCCTTGGCGGAACAGATGACGGCGCTCTCGCCGCCCGTGGAGCCAGGAAGATCAGGGGAGTTCACGGCCTCAACCCTACGTCCTGCGACCCCGGCACCCGGGCTGGCCACCACGTCTGGACATGACGACGCCGGGCAGCCACGGGGGGAGCCGCCCGGCGTCGGTCCGTCGCTCCGACGGGGGATGCGGAGCGCGTACGCAGTATGTCACGGGGGACGGTGCGTAGTGCACCGGAACTCCATGATTGATCTGAGCTTTTCTTGAGCTTTGCAGACCGAACGGTGATCAGCGAGCGTCGGGCCGGGGCGCGGAGGGCTCCGCCGCGGGGCGTTCCGGATCGGATTCCGCAGGCGCATCCTCGTCGCCCGGCGTCAGCATCGGCCTGGACGGCCCCTCGATGAAGGTCTTCGGGAGTGAAGGGACGTTCTCCCGGCCCGCGTTGGCGATCACCACCGCAATGTACGGCAGTGCCATCCCCAGCACCAGCGTCGCAATGGCAACGGGGCGCTCGACGTTCCACAGCACCACGGTCAGCAACACGGAGACCGTGCGCACCGCCATCGAGATCACATACCGTCGCTGCCGCCCGCGCACGTCCTCGGACAGCCCCTGACGGGCCCCGGTGATCCGGAAGGCCTGGCCGCCGCTCTGCTTCCGCATCACGTTCCACCACCTGCTCAGTCATGCCGGATTCTCCCCGGTTTCCGGTCGCTTCCCACGGTACGCCGCGCCTGCGCCGCCTTCGAGACCGGGGCCTGCCCCGGTACGTCCGGGTCTGCCGGGCCGCCCGGCGTACCACCGTCTCCGGCGTGCGCCGTAGCCGATGCGGAGCGACACTGACGGGGCGACCCGCACGTGCGACCTCACGTGCCCCGCGCCGCAAGAGGAGGCGACATGTCGTGGTTGTGGGCCATCATCGTGGGCCTGGTGCTGGGCCTGATCGCGAAGGCCATCATTCCGGGTAAGCAGCAGATCCCGCTCTGGCTGACCGTGATCTTCGGCATGCTGGGCAGCGTCCTCGGCAACTGGGCGGCCACCGGCCTCGGGGTCGCCGAGACCGGCGGCATCGACTGGATCCGGCATCTGCTGCAGCTGGCCGGCGCGGTCGTCGTCGTGGCCGTCGGCGACCGTCTCTGGGTCGCCATGCGCGGCCGTAAGAAAGAGATGACCTGAGCCGTGCCCTTCGGATCAGGTCGGATCAGGGAGCGGAACGAAGAGCGGCGGCCGGTGCGCCCCACAGGTGCACCGGCCGCCGTCCGTTCGTCTCAGCGGCCCTGGAGCTGGGCGAGCTTCCGCCCGGCCTTGAGGTACGTCTCCCCGGTGGCGTCCGCCAGCTTCTCGGCCAGGACCTCGGCCAGCGGTCGGATCGCGTCGGCCTCCGCCAGCACCACGGTCTGCTGGCCGTCGGCGCCCTCCACGACCAGCCGCAGCGCGTTCTGCTTGGCCAGCCGCCGCGCGGCCGACACGCTGGGCGTGAACTCCAGCACCTTCGTCAGCACCGCCGCCACCGTCTCCGCGCCGTGCTCGGCGACCTCGACGGCCGGCAGCGACTCCACATCGGCGAAGGACTTCTTGGAGAACTGCGCGATGAAGCCGGCGCGGGCGGCCATCGCCGACTCCAGGCCGTACAGCGCCGCCACGACCTCACCGGCGAGGATCTTCTTGAGGTCCATCGGGTGCAGCGAGCGCTCCGCGACCCGGCCCAGGACGAGCGCGATCTCCTCGTCCGTCCACTCCGTCCAGGCCTTGAGGTACGGCTCCATCAGCCGGTCCGGCACCGACATGATCTTGCCGAAGACATCGTCGGACGGCGCGCCCAGGCCGACGTAATTGCCCTTGGACTTCGACATCTTGGCGCCGGTGCCGTCGGTGCCCTCGATCAGCGGCATGGTCACCACCAGCTGCGGCCGCTGCCCGCGCAGCTCCATCAGCTTGCGACCCATCTGCAGATTGAGCAGCTGGTCGGAGCCGCCCAACTCCACGTCGCAGGCGAGCGCCACCGAGTCCAGGCCCTGCGCGATGGGGTAGAGCAGCTCGGTCATCGTCAGGCCCGAACCGGCCGCGAGCCGGTTGCGGAAGTCCTCGCGCTGCAGCAGCTGCGAGGCCGGCACCTGGGCGAGCAGCGACAGCAGCTCGGGGAAGGTGTACGGCGCCAGCCACTCGCTGTTCTGGCGGAAGCTGACCTTCTCGAAGTCGAAGAAGGGGCGGACCTGTTCGCGGTAGGTGGCGAGGTTGTGGGCGATGTCCTCGTCGGTCAGCGGCGGGCGCTCGGCGGTCCGGCCCGACGGGTCGCCGATCTTGGCGGTGAAGTCGCCGATGATCAGCGTGACGTCATGGCCCAGCCGCTGGAACCGGCTCAGCACGATCAGCGGCACCGCATGTCCCAGGTGCACATCGGTCGCCGTCGGGTCGATGCCCAGCTTGATGTGCAGCCCCTCGCCGGCCGCCCGGCGCTCCTCGATCCGCTCGGCCAGGGCTTCCACTCCCGGGAGCACCTCGACCGTACGGGCCGCGATCAGCTCGGCCTGCTCCTTGGCGGGCAGGTCCGTCAGGTCGAGATAGCGCCGCGCGCCGGTCTCCTTGAGCAGCTCCTGGACCGTGGCGTCCGAGGAGAGGTCGGCGGAGAGCAGGGTGCGGGCGCGGGCGACGGATTCGCCGAGGCGTGTCATGGCGTTCCTGATCGATCGTGGTTCCCGAAACGGGAGGACAAGCGAACAGTCTATTAGGCCGGGCGGGCCGCCCCGCGCTGTCGGGCCCGTCACAGGGCGCCGGGAGCCGGGTCGGCCCGCCGCCCGGACGCCCGGGCCGGCCGGACGCACCTCCTACCGCCCGGCCGGAGCCCCGCTCACACCCCGCGGCTCACCGAGCTCATGTTGAAGTCCGGGATCCGCAGCGCCGGCATCGCTGCCCGGGTGAAGTAGTCGCTCCACTCCCGCGGCAGGGTCCGCTCGGTACGACCCGCCTCCACCGCCCGCGACAACAGGTCCACCGGCGACTCGTTGAACCGGAAGTTGTTGACCTCCCCGACCACCTCGCCGCGCTCGACGAGATAGACGCCGTCCCGGGTCAGCCCGGTCAGCAGCAGCGTCGCCGGGTCCACCTCGCGGATGTACCACAGGCAGGTCAGCAGCAGCGCCGGACCGTCGTACCCGGCCCCCGCCACCATCTCCTCCAGCGAGGCCGAACCGCCGCCCTCCAGAAGGAGGTTGTCGATCCCTGGCGCCACCGGCAGGCCGGTCAGCGCGGCGCTGTGCCGGGTGGTGATCAGCCGGCTGAGCACGCCCTCGCGCACCCAGTCGGTGGCGGTCAGCGGCAGCCCGTTGTCGAAGACGGACGCGTCGTCCCCGGAGGAGTGCGCCAGCACGAACGGCACGCACTCCAGACCGGCCGCCCCGGGGTCGCTGCGCAGCGTCAGCGGCAGCCCGGTGAGCCGCTCGCCCACCCGGGTGCCCGCCCCGGGGTGCTCCGCCGCCTCCTCGTCACCGTCGGCCGGCCGGGAGAAGACGGTACGGCCCTCGGCGGCGTCCCGCGCCCCGGACGACCACAGCTGGTAGATCAGCAGATCGGCGACGGCGCTGGGCGGCAGCAGCGTCTCGTACCGCCCGGCGGGCAGCTCGACCCGCCGCTCGGCCCAGCCCAGCCGGCGGCCCAGCTCGGCGTCCAGCTCCCGGGGGTCGACGTCGGTGAAGTCGCGGGTGGCCCGGCCGGCCCAGGCCGAGCGGGGGACGCTCCCGGAGCCCGGGGCCTTGGCGTTCAGCTCCAGGGTCCCGGTGGGCTGGTCGTGCCGCAGCCGCAGCCCGGCCGAGGTGCCCAGATACGACGAGACCACACCGTGGTGGGCGAAGCCGTACAGCTCCCGGCCGCCGGCGCGGGCCTGCCGGAAGGACTCGCCGAGGGCCGGTGCGAACGCCGCGAAGACGTCCGAGGAGGTCTCGGCGGGCGCGTCGGTGAAGTCGGCGGTCACCTTCTGACCGCCGACCAGTGGCTGGGCGTCCTCGGCGGGCCCGGCGTCCCGCGCCGCCGCCTCCGCGGCCCGCACCAGCGGCTCCAGGTCCTCCGCGGTCACCGCCGAGCGCGAGACCACCCCGGAGGCGGTGCCCTGGGCGCCGTCGACGGTCGCCACGACGGTCAGGGACCGGCCCCGGGTGACGCCGTTGGTGGTCAGCGCGCTGCCCGCCCAGCGCAGATTGGCGCTGGAGTGCTCATCGGCGATGACCACGCAGCCGTCCGCGCGCGAGAGTTCCAGGGCCCGTTCGACGATCTCGTGCGGTGCGGTGGTACGGGACCTGCGGGCGCTCATCGTCCGGCCTCCCGCGTCGTGTGCGGAGCGGGAACGGAGGGCCTGCCCCGGTGAGGCGCAGGTGTGCCGGTCAGGCGGCTCTTCATGGTCTACCCTCAATCCCTCTTCATACCGTCCGGAACCGGACTGTGCGGGGTCTGCTGATGACGTGGTGTCGACCTGGGGAGAGCTTATCGAGCGGCCTGCGTGCCGGCGCCGGTACGAAGCCGCCACGCTCGCCCCCACGTCCTCCGGCCGGCGCGGCTCCGCACGGGCATGACGAGGCCCCGTTCGTGACACGCCGGGGCGCACGAACAGGGCCGTGACGGAAGCGGTGCCGGGCCCGTCGGCCGTCCCGCGCCGTGGGCGCCCGGGGCCGCGGGGCGAGGGGACCTGACTACGGGACGGGCGTCACTGCGTGACGAGAGTGATCGTGCCGGTGCCTCCGGCCCGTCGGTTCGCGGCCTCGGCTTCCTGATAGGTGACGTAGCGACGGATCGTGCCGTCGGGCAGGTTCAGCTGGTAGCCGACGATGGTCTGCGGGGTTCCCCCGCCGCAATTGCAGGGCATGGCTGCGGTCCTTTCACATAGCGGTGCGGCAGTACCGGACGGTGGCCGGAAGCACCCGGGGCGCCGCGGCTCCCTGGCGCCCGGCCCCGGGAGGCGCCGCGCCACGGGCAGGCGCGAAGGCGCGGGTCAGTCCAGCCACCGTGAGGCGACTCCGGCCAGGTAGGAGAGCGTCAGAGCGGTCGCCGGTGCCTGGAACCACGGGGAGCCTCCCCAGCAGGAGGCGTACGCGGCCGTGGCGGCGGCGACCCAGGTGCTCGTGCACCATCCGCAGCTCACCAGATAGGCGGCTCGGGAGTCGTCGCCGAAGTGAGCGCCGATCCATGATCGGAAGCCCGCCGCCAGGGTGTCCTTGGTGATGAAGCGGGTGAGGCGACACGTGGCACCGAGGGCGAGCAGGAACACGGAGAAGCTCATGGAAACCATCCGTTCACCGGCTGGGTCCGACACGGGGCGCGGGCTCTGCGGGCGGCCGGTGCCGGGCCGGCTCACCGTTAAGCTGGGGCCGGGCCGCCCCCCCGTCCTGCTACGACGGGGGACGGCCCTTGAGCGGCCGGTCGTTCACCGGAAGGCGGTCACGCTGCACCGTGGACCGGACCTGTGCGCAGGGAGCGCAGCAGGACCTGTCACGCCGCTCCGGCCGACCCGGCGCGGGCGGTCACATCGGCGGGCAGGGCACCAGGGAGCCGGTCGCCTGCACCGTCACACCGCCGACGGTGGCGGTCGCCGTGTAGCTGGCGGCGCTGATCTGCAGCAGCGAAAGGCCGGCGTTGAGGGTCGCCACACCACTGGCGTTGGTCACCGCGGTGCCCACCAGCTGACCCAGGATGTAGAAGCTGACCGTCACTCCCGCCTGTGCCGGCGTGAGGGTGGCCGTCAACGTCGCCGTGAACAGGTCCGGCACCGGGAGGGGCGTGTTGACCCGCCAGCAGGCGGGCGACGCCTGCGGCGTGGGCCTCGTCCGCACGTTCACCGTGATGGTGAGGGGTGCGGAGATGACGCCGGTGCAGGAGCAGGTGGTGCCGCTTGCGGTGACGGTGGCGGTGACGGTGGCGGTTCCCGGGGTGTTGAAGACCAGTGACCCGGTGGCGATGCCGGAGGCGTTGGTGGTGGCGGTGACGGGGGTGGCGCCGCCGGTGAAGGTGACGGTGGCGCCGGAGACCGGCTGGCCGTTGCAGAGCACCACCGCGGTCACCGTGGTGGGCTGGCCGACGACCGTCGGTCCTGCCGGGAGCAGCATCACCTGGCAGGACGGCTGCGGAGCCACGGTGATGGTGACGGGTGCGGAGATGACGCCGGTGCAGGAGCAGGCGGTGCCGGTCGCGGTGACGGTGGCGGTGACGGTGGCGGTTCCCGGGGTGTTGAAGACCAGTGTTCCGGTGGCGATGCCGGAGGCGTTGGTGGTGGCGGTGACGGGGGTGGCGCCGCCGGTGAAGGTGACGGTGGCGCCGGAGACCGGCTGGCCGTTGCAGAGCACCACCGCGGTCACGGTGAGCGGCTGGCCGACGATCACCGATCCGACCACCGACTGGATCGCCACCGTGCAGGTGGACAGGGGCGGCACGGTGACGGTGATCGGCGCCAGCGTGCAGGCGGGGCAGGATCCGGCGGCCGGAGTGAAGCTGACACCGACCGTCTGGCCCGGCGTCAGCGCCACGCCCAGGTTGGTCGGCAGCACCACGCCGTTGGTCACGGTCGCGGTGACGGTGGCCCCGCCCGGCAGGGTGTAGGTCAGTGTCCCGTTGATGGAGGTGAGGCCACCGGCACAGGTGATGACGGTGGTGGCCGTTGTGATCCCGCCGACCGGGGTGGTCAGCGTGGTGGACAGGGTTCCCGCCGGCGCCGGGGTGACGGTCACGGTGCCGTTCTCCGCACCCACGACGGTGCTGGTGGCGTCGAGGTACACCACGGAGACGGTCTGGGCACCGGAGCCCGTGGCGGTGAGCGTGACGCTGGCGGAGCCGGCGGTGAGGGGCACCGTCACGGGGGGCTGGCCGTCATAGGTGAAGACCGCCTGAGTGGCTGCAAGGGGGGCACCGGTAACGGTGACGGTGAAGGCCTGACACGCCCCAACGGGCGTGGGAGTGATGATTACTGCCATGGAGCAGCCCCTTCGAAGAGAGCTTGGGTGGGGCTGCCCACAGCGACTGCACCCCACGGTGCAGCTCGCGAGTTCACCTGCCGGAGTGCCCATGCTGTGCGACGACGACCTTCAAAAGATCGCTGTCACGACTCCCCGACAGAGGATGGGCACCCCACAATCGGTCGGGACCATTAGAGCCATGGCGGTGAACGCCGGGCCATACCGGACTGGTGGATTCCCGCGTATGGCCGAGCGTGCGTGGTGAAGTCATATGAATTGCCGGGCGAATTCCGGGCGTTGTGCCCCTCCCACAGGGCTCCGGGCTCCGGGCTCCGGGCTCAGCGCTCAGGGCTCCGGCTCAGTCCCGGCCCGACTCGGCCGAAGTGTTCAGGATGTTCACGTTCCGGAACAGCGCCGAGGGGCAGCCGTGGGACACCGCGGCAACCTGTCCGGGCTGGGCCTTTCCGCAGTTGAAGGCGCCTCCCAGGACGTACGTCCCCGGTCCTCCCACCGCTTCCATCGAGCCCCAGAAGTCGGTGGTGGTCGCCTGGTAGGCCACATCGCGCAGCTGCCCGGCCAGCCGCCCGTTCTCGATCCCGAAGAAGCGCTGTCCGGTGAACTGGAAGTTGTACCGCTGCATGTCGATCGACCAGGAGCGGTCGCCGACGACGTAGATGCCCCGCTCCACCCCCGAGATCAGCTCCTCGGTGGACGGCCCGTCCGGCGCCGGCTGTAGGGAGACGTTGGCCATCCGCTGGACCGGCACATGGGCCGGCGAGTCCGCGAAGGCGCATCCGTTGGAGCGGGCGAAGCCCGTCAACCGGGCCATTCTGCGGTCGAGTTGGTAGCCGACCAGGGTTCCGTCCTTGATCAGGTCCCAGGACTGGGCGGCCACCCCCTCGTCGTCGTAGCCGATCGTGGCGAGCCCGTGCTCGGCGGTCCGGTCGCCGGTCACGTTCATCAGCTCCGAGCCGTACCTCAGCTTCCCCAGCTGGTCGAAGGTGGCGAACGAGGTGCCCGCGTAGGCCGCCTCGTACCCCAGGGCCCGGTCCAGCTCGGTGGCGTGCCCGATCGACTCGTGGATGGTCAGCCACAGATTGGAGGGATCCACCACCAGGTCGTAGCGGCCGGGCCGCACGCCCGGTGCGCGCATCTTCTCGGCGAGGTGCTCCGGGATGCGGGCCAGCTCGTCGTCCCAGTCCCAGTGGTCCCCGGTCAGGTACTCCCAGCCGCGCCCGGCCGGCGGCGCCAGGGTGCGCATCGAGTCGAAGTCGCCGCTGGCGGGGTCCACCGCGACCGCGGTCAGCTGTGGATGCAGCCGGATGCGCTGCTGGGTGGTGCTGGTGCCCGCGGTGTCCGCATAGAACTTGTTCTCCTGGACGGTCAGCAACGCGGCGTCCGCATGGGCCACCCCGGGGGCGCCCAGCAGCCGGGCGCTCCACTCCGCCAGCAGAGCGGTCTTGTCGGCGTCCGGTACGTCGAACGGGTTGATCTCGTACGAGGAGACCCAGCTGCGGCCGGGGTACGACGGCTCCTCGGCCAGCTCCACCCGCCCGGAGGCGCCGGACGCCGCGGCAACGTCCCCCGCGGCCCGGACGACCTGCGCCGACAGCTTCGCCATCGCCACCGCCTGGGAGGCCACCCGCGCCGCGGCGTCCAGGGTCAGGTCCACCCCAGACGCGAAGCCCCAGGCCCCGCCGTGCACCACCCGGACCGCGTAGCCGAGGTCGGTGGTGTCCGAGGTGCCGGCGGTCCGGGCGTCCCGGAGCCGCCAGGAGGCGTTGCGGATCCGCTCCAGGCGGAAGTCCGCGTGCGCGGCGCCCAGCGCGCGGGCCCGGGCCAGCGCGGCATCGGCCAGCGCGTGCAGCGGCAGCGCCTGGAACGTCTCGTCAAGGGCATGGGGTGCAGCGGCCAAGGCGTCCTCCCGTAGTCGGCGCCTGCATCATGCCCTGTGGCGCCGCCGCGGCCCAGAGCCGGCCGGTGCGCGGCACGGCGCGTCGGCCACGTTCTGTGGAGACCCGACAGTGACGGGGGCGCGCGCCTGTCCGTGCTCGATTCCCCGTACGGCGTCCGTGACCGATAGTTTCGTATCGAACGCAGGACGGACAGAAACGGAAAGGGTGATCTCTTGAGCCGCTCGGTTCTGGTCACCGGAGGTAATCGCGGCATTGGCCTCGCCATCGCCCGTGCCTTCGCCGAGGCTGGCGACAAGGTCGCCATCACCTACCGCTCGGGCGAACCACCCGCGGGATTTTTGGCCGTGAAGTGCGACATCACGGACAGCGAGCAGGTCGAGCAGGCGTACAAGGAGATCGAGGAGAAGCAGGGTCCGGTCGAGGTGCTGGTGGCCAACGCCGGCGTCACCCGCGACCAGCTGCTGATGCGGATGTCCGAGGAGGACTTCACCTCGGTCCTGGAGACCAACCTCACCGGCACCTTCCGGGTGGTCAAGCGCGCCAACCGGGCGATGCTGCGGGCCCGCAAGGGCCGCATCGTGCTGATCTCGTCGGTGGTGGGCCTGATGGGCGCCGCCGGTCAGGCGAACTACGCCGCCTCCAAGGCCGGCCTGGTGGGCTTCGCGCGCTCGCTCGCCCGTGAGCTGGGCAGCCGTAACATCACCGTGAACGTCGTCGCGCCGGGCTTTGTCGACACCGACATGACCCGTGTGCTCAGCGACGAGCAGCGGGACACCATCGTCAAGCAGGTGCCGCTGGCGCGGTACGCGCAGCCCGAGGAGATCGCTTCCTCGGTGCGCTTCCTGGCCTCCGACGAGGCCGCGTACATCACCGGAGCCGTCATTCCCGTCGACGGCGGATTGGGCATGGGTCACTGATCAGCATGAGTGGAATCCTTGCAGGCAAGCGCATCCTGGTCACGGGTGTCCTGACGGAGTCGTCGATCGCGTTCCAGGCGGCCAAGGTCGCCCAGAACGAGGGCGCCGAGGTCATCCTCACCGGCTTCGGCCGGCTCTCCCTCGTCGAGCGGATCGCCAAGCGGCTCCCCAAGGAAGCCCCGGTCATCGAGCTGGACGTCACCAACCAGGAGCACCTGGACGGCCTGGCCGACAAGATCCGCGAGCACCAGGGCGAGGACGCCCGCCTCGACGGCATCGTGCACTCCATCGCCTTCGGCCCGCAGGGCGCCTTCAACTTCCTGGAGGCCAGCTGGGAGGACGTCAGCACCGCGGTGCAGGTCTCGGCGTACTCCTACAAGGCGCTGGCGATGTCCTGCCTGCCGCTGATGGAGCACGGCGGCGCGCTCGTCGGCCTCACCTTCGACGCGCAGATCGCCTGGCCCAAGTACGACTGGATGGGCGTGGCCAAGGCGGCGCTGGAGGGCACCAACCGCTACCTGGCGCGCGACCTGGGCCCCAAGGGCATCCGCTGCAACCTGGTGTCGGCCGGCCCGATCAAGTCCATGGCCGCCAAGTCCATCCCCGGCTTCGAGGAGCTGGCGGACGTGTGGAACCACCGCGCCCCGATCGGCTGGGACCTGGCCGACCCGGAGCCGGCCGGCCGCGGTGTGGTCGGCATGCTGTCCGACTTCTTCCCGCGCACGACCGGTGAGATCGTGCACGTCGACGGCGGCGTGCACATGATGGGCGCCTGACGCCCCGAGCCTCTCGTACTGCCCGTCCCGGTCCGCCGGGGCGGGCAGTACGCGTACGCGGGGACGCCCCCGGCATCGGCGGCTCGTCCGCGGAAGCGCGGGAACCGTCGCGCCTGACCTGCGCTGGTGTCCATTGTTCCGGGCTCGCGCGCGGACGCACAGGGACCGCCGACGCCGGTGCTCAGCGGTGCTCGGCGAGCCCCGGCCGGCAGCCGAACGGGTGGGCGCTCGCCTCGGCGGCGGCCAGCTCCCCGTCGCCCGCGCGGATCGCCTCCACCAGGCGGGAGTGGTCCATGTGCGCCTCGGGCCGCAGCTCCTCGCCGACATCGGCCCGCAGGAAGTCGCGCAGCACCCCGCCGAGGTCGGCGTAGATCTCGGCCAGCACCTCGTTGTGCGAGGCCGCCACGATCGCCATGTGCAGGGTCGCGTCCGCTTCCACGAAGGGCTCGGCCGCCCCGGATTCCCAGGCGGCCTCCCGGCGGGCCAGCAGGGTGTCGAGCTGCCGCAGGTCCTGGCCGGTGCGGCGCTGCGCGGCGAGCCGGGCCGCGGTCGCCTCCAGGGCGCTGCGCAGCTCGGCGACGTGCCCCGGGGCGGCGGAGGCGAACCGGCGGTTCATCACCCCGGCCAGCTCGCTGGTCGCCACCACGTACGTGCCCGAGCCCTGCCGGATGTCCAGCAGCCCGTTGTGCGCCAGGGCGCGGACCGCCTCCCGGACGGTGTTGCGGGCCACCCCGAGCTGCTCGACCAGCTCCGGTTCGGTCGGGATCCGGGAGCCCACCGGCCACTCGCCGGAGGTGATCTGGGCGCGCAGCTGCGCGATCACCTGGTCGGCCAGTGCGGACCGGCGGGGCGAGGTCAGAGGCATGGCTGCGCTCCGGGGTGCGGGGGCGGACGGAGGGCGGTGCGGCGTCCGGCGGGTCCTTCCGGCCCCTGGCACCGCCCGGGACCCCAGAGGCTACCGATATCGGCTGGACAACCATTCATCCCATGATTCTATGATGAGCCCCATGGCAGAAGAAGACCTCGCGACCCTCGGCCCGGCGACCGGGCCCCGTACGACCTCCGGCGCGCCGGCGGCCGACGACCGTGGGCAGGCCGAACGGACCCCGGCCCCGGACGGCGGCCGGCTCGCCCGCTGGCTGCCGGGGATCGTGATGGCCGGTCTGGTCCTGGCGGCGCTCAACCTCCGCCCCGCCATCACCAGCCTCGGCGCCCTGCTGGCGGAGGTCCGGACCGGCCTGGGCATGAGCGGCACCCTGGCCGGGCTGCTGACCTCCGTGCCGCCGCTGTGCTTCGCCCTCTTCGGTGTCGCCGCGCCCCGGCTGGCCAGGCGCTGGGGGCCCGGCGCGGTCGTCTGCACCGGCATGGCCGCCATCGCCGTGGGCGTGGCCGTGCGCCCGTACGCCGGCGGCACCGCCGGGTTCCTCGCCGCCAGCGCGCTCGCCCTGGCCGGCATCGCGGTCAGCAATGTGCTGATGCCGGTCGTGATCAAGAGCTGGTTCCCCGACCGGGTGGGCCCGATGACCGGCCTCTACTCGATGGCGCTGGCCCTGGGCACCTCGCTCGCCGCGGCCGTCACCGTCCCGATGACCCAGGCGCTGGGCGGCAGTTGGCGCACCGGCCTGGCCGTGTGGGCGGCGCTGGCCGCGGTCGCCGTGCTGCCCTGGCTCGCCGTGGTGCGCCGGCCCGGGGCGGCCTCCGGCGCGGCCCACGACCCGGCCGCGCAGTCCGACGGGCCGCCGCTGCGGATCACCGCCTCGCCCACCGCCTGGGCGCTGGCCGTCTTCTTCGGCCTGCAGGCCACCGCCGCGTACATCACCATGGGCTGGATGCCGCAGATCTTCCGCGACGCCGGGGTCTCCGCCGGCACCGCGGGCGTGCTGCTCGCCGTGACCATGGCGATGGGCGTGCCGCTGTCCTTCGTGCTGCCGCGGCTGGCGTCCCGGATGCGGCACCAGGGCCCGCTCGCGGCGCTGCTCGGCCTCTGCGGCCTGGCCGGCTACGCCGGGCTGATGGTGGCACCGGGCGCAGGCGCCTGGGCCTGGGCGCTGCTGATGGGCATCGCCAACTGCGCCTTCCCGCTCGCCCTGACCATGATCGGGATGCGGTCCACCAGCTCCGCCGGGGTCGTCAAGCTCTCGGCCTTCGTGCAGTGCGTCGGCTACCTGATCTCCATCCCCGGGCCGCTGCTGGTCGGCGCGCTCTACCAGCACAGCGGCGGCTGGGGGCAGCCGCTCGCCCTGATGGCGGGGCTGATGGTGCCGCAGATCGCGGTGGGGGTGCTGGCCGGGCGGGACCGCCGCATCGAGGACGACAGGTGAATGGGACACTGGGCGCATGCCAGTGCTCGAACCGAATCCGCAGGGCAGCCAGAAGAAGCTGCTCCTCGTGCTGGGCCTCATGCTCGGTGTGACCGTCGTCGTCGCGATCGTGGCCAGTATCGCGGCGCCCTGAGTCCGTGGGCGGGACGTCCCGGGCGCGTCCCCTAGGGGATGCGGATCAGGGACGGGTGGGGGGCTTCCCGGAGGGAACGGGCCGCCCCCGGGCCGTAGCTTCGGAGGACACCGCGCACCGCGGTGGCGCACCGCCGCCCGCGGCGCGCGCCCTTCGATCCCGCCACGGAGGCGATCTCCATGCCCGCCGCGTTCCGCCGGTCTCCCGCCGGCCCGGCCAGCCGCCTGCCGGGAAGCGGGCTGCGGGCCCGCCTGCCGTGGTGGGCGCTGGCTCTGCCGGTGGTCTCCTTCACGGCCCTGCTGGTGCTGATGCTGGCAGCGAGCCCCTCACGGGCCAGCGCCCCGAGCGTTCCGCAGAGCCTGGCGCCCCTGCTGGAGATCCTCCTGAGGATCGTGCGTCCCGGCAGCTGAGAGGCGCCCGCCGCACACCCTCACCGTGCGGAAGGAGCGCTTCAACACCCCGCGCCCCGCGCCGTCTTTCGTGCGAAGCTGGGACGCATGAGCGTCGATACACCCCGCCGGATTGTCCTCCTCCGACACGCCAAGGCCGAATGGTCGGAGTCCAGCGACCATGAGCGTCCGCTCGCCGAGCGCGGCCGCAAGGATGCCCCCGTCGCCGGCCGCTGGCTGGCCGGCTCGGGGATCACCCCCGATCTGACCCTGTGCTCGACCTCCGTACGCACCCGGGAGACCTGGAAGCTCGCCGTCCACGAACTTCCCCAGCGTCCCAAGACCGTCTACGAGGAGCGGATCTACGAAGCCTCCCTCGGCGAGCTGATCGCGCTGCTGAACGAGACCTCCGACGAGGTCACCGACCTGATGCTGGTCGGGCACAACCCGGGCGTGCACGCCCTGGCGGACGCCCTGTCCGGGGAGGCCGACGGCGATCTGCTGCCGCGGATGAACCGCAGCGGCTTCCCGACCGCCGCGCTGGCCGTGGTCTCCTTCAACGGCTCCTGGAAGTCGGTCGAACACGGCGTCGGCCGGCTGGTCGCCTACTGGACCCCGCAGGGCTGACCGGCTCGCCCCGTTCGCCGGCCGTCAGGATCCCGGCCGCTCCGCACGCACCACGACAAGGGCCCCGGCACACCGCCGGGGCCCTTGCCCTTGGGATTCTGTGGTCCGTACGCGCCGGTTCCCGGCCGCTCCGGTCCGTGCGCCGGGCGGTCCTCAGCCGGCGTGGGTGTCCGCCGCCTCGACCTCTTCACGGGTGATGCCCAGCAGGTACAGCACGGTGTCCAGGAACGGCACGTTCACCGCGGTGTGCGCCGCCTCCCGCACCACCGGCTTGGCGTTGAACGCCACGCCCAGCCCGGCGGTGTTGAGCATGTCCAGGTCGTTGGCGCCGTCGCCGATCGCCACCGTCTGGTCCAGCGGCACCCCGGCCTGCTCCGCGAACTCCCGCAGCAGCCGGGCCTTCCCGGCGCGGTCCACGATGTCGCCGGTGACCCGCCCGGTGAGCTTGCCGTCGACGATCTCCAGGGTGTTGGCGGAGGCGAAGTCCAGCCCCAGCTCCTCCTTGAGCGCATCGGTGACCTGAGTGAATCCGCCGGACACCACGCCGACTTGATAGCCGAGCCGCTTGAGGGTCCGCACCAGGGTCCGGGCGCCGGGGGTGAGCCGCACCTCCTTGCGCACGGCCTCGACCACCGACGCGTCCAGCCCGCCGAGCAGCTCGACCCGGGCGTGCAGCGACTGCTCGAAGTCCAGCTCCCCGCGCATCGCCGCGGTGGTCACCTCGGCGACCTCGGCCTCACAGCCGGCGTGCGCCGCGAACAGCTCGATGACCTCGTCCTGGATCAGCGTGGAGTCGACGTCCATCACCACCAGCCGCTGCGCCCGGCGCTGCAGCCCGGCCGCCACCACGGCGACGTCGACCCCGAGCTGGGCGGCCTCCAGCGCCAGCGCGGTGCGCAGCGCCTCGGTGGCCGCACCGGAGACCGCGAACTCGACGGCCGTCACCGGATACTTGGCGAGCCGGAAGATCCGGTCGATGTTGCCGCCAGTGGCCGTTATGGCCGAGGCGATGGCGGCCGTGGACTCCGCGGTGAGCGGGTGTCCGAGCACGGTGACGTGCGAACGTCCGGTGCCGCGCGGGCGGTTGTCGCCGTGGCCGGAGATGATCTCCGCCTGGAGGTGCAGCGACTCGGCCCAGCTGTGCACGGTGGCCCGCAGGTCGCCCTCGGAGGAACCGGTGGTGCCCTGGCCGGAGGCGGGTGTGGTGACCAGCGCGCACAGTGAGATGCGCCCCCGGGTCACCACCTGCTCGATGTCCACGACATCGACGGAGTAGGCGGCGAGGGTGTCGAAGAGGCCTGCGGTGATGCCGGGCCGGTCCTTCCCGAAGATCTTCACGAGAAGGGTGGGTACGTCATCGCCCGGTACGGCGGTGGCAGTCGGGGTCTGCGATGCGCTCATGGTGCCCTTACGGTATCCGCCGGGCCGCCGCGTCCGTACGGGTGTCCGGGGTTCGGACCGGGGCCGGGCCCGGTCCGACGCACCCGCACCCCGCCGCCTCCCGGCTCCGGGCGCCCGCCGATCGTTATCGACTCGTGTCCCCGGCCAGCCCCGGCCGCGGACCCACTCCGGCCCGCCCGGGCGCCAACCCCCGTGCCGGGCCGATGCGTTCGGCAGGCGACGGCCGACGGCGGACCGCCCGTGCGGAAGACCGCGACGGACCGCGCTTCCGGCCGGTGCTATGTCGGCTACCTCCCATCATGCGGCCTCCGGCAAGGGTGCGCACGGCGTCCGGGCGCGCCCCCGCCGAGCCCGCCCGGACACCGGGGTGCCCGGTACACCCCTAATCCGGTGATCCCTGCCCATCCATGGGCTCTTCCCGTGCTCCGGGCGCGTTTGACGGGCACCGCGGAACCCCGCTGCACCCCGGTCCCGTCCCGGTTTCCGGTCCACGGGCCGAGCCTGAAATAGTTCCTCACGATGTTCACCATCCCTGGACTTCCCGTACAGGGCGTCACTCGGGGGACTATGTAATGGGGCATGGAGTGCCTGAACTCGTACTCGAATTGAACGGAAGGACCTGGACGCTCGATCCGTCCCGGTCCTACAACGTGGGGCGTGATCCGCAGGGCGACATGGTGCTCGACGACGCCAGGGTCTCCTGGCGCCACGCCACCGTGCGATGGGCCGGCCGAGGCTGGCTCATCGAAGACCAGGGCAGCACCAACGGCACGTACGTCCAGGGTCAGCGGATCCACCAGATGGAGATCGGCCCGGGCTCGGCCGTGCACCTGGGGAACGCCACCGACGGCCCCCGGATCACCCTCTCCGCCGCCGCGCCGGCCGCCGACGCCTTCAGCGCTCAGCCCGCTGCGGCGCCGCAGGCGCAGGCCGGGCAGGCCGCGCAGGGCTGGCAGGCGCCGCCCGCGCAGCAGCCTCCGGCCCACCAGCCGCCCGGCCAGCAGGGCTGGCAGGCGCCGCCGCAGGGTCAGCAGCAGCCGTACGTCCCGCCCCAGCAGGCCGCCCCGCCGCCCCAGCAGCAGTCCGCGCCGCAGCCGAACGGGGACCGCAGCCCGACCACCTTCCACCGCCTGGACATGGGCCGGGTGATGCGCATCGGCCGTGCGCTGGAGAACGAACTGGTCGTCTCCGACCTCCAGGTCTCCCGCCACCACGCCGAGTTCCGTGCCACCCCCGACGGCCGCTTCGAGATCCGCGACCTGGGCAGCCACAACGGCACCTACGTCAACGGCCAGCCGGTCACCAAGTCCGGCACGAAGGTGATCGGCCCGAACGACATCATCGGCGTCGGCCACTCGACCTTCCGGCTGGTCGGCGACCGCCTGGAGGAGTTCGTCGACACCGGCGAGGTCTCCTTCTCGGCCCGCCACCTCACGGTCACCGTCGACGGCGGCAAGCAGATCCTCAAGGACGTCTCCTTCGGCGTCCCGGAGAAGTCGCTGATCGCCGTCATCGGCCCGTCCGGCTCCGGCAAGTCGACGCTGCTCAAGGCGCTGACCGGCTACCGCCCCGCCGACCAGGGCGATGTCCTCTACGACAACCGGAACCTCTACAAGCAGTTCGCCGAGCTGCGGCAGCGCATCGGCCTGGTCCCGCAGGACGACATCCTGCACAAGGAACTGACCGTCCAGAAGGCGCTTAAGTACGCGGCCAAGCTCCGCTTCCCCGGCGACACCGCGGAGACCGAGCGCGAGGCCCGGATCAACGAGGTGCTGCACGAGCTCAAGCTGCACGTCCACAAGGACAAGAAGGTCACCTCGCTCTCCGGCGGCCAGCGCAAGCGTGTCTCGGTGGCCCTGGAGCTGCTGACCAAGCCGTCGCTGATCTTCCTGGACGAGCCGACCTCCGGCCTGGACCCGGGCATGGACCGCGATGTGATGCAGCTGCTGCGCGGCCTCGCCGACGACGGCCGCACCGTCCTGGTCGTCACCCATTCCGTGGCCGAACTCGGCCTGTGCGACAAGCTGCTGGTGATGGCCCCGGGCGGTGGGGTGGCCTACTTCGGGCCGCCCGAGGAGGCGCTGAACTTCTTCCAGTACGACACCTGGGCGGACGTCTTCTCGGCCTTCGAGAACTACCGGGACTACGACTGGATGGGCCGCTGGCGCGGCTCCCCGCACTACCAGATGTACGCGGCGGACATCGACGCGGTGGCCCCGCAGTCGGTCGACGTCCAGCCGCCGCCGGCCCGGATACAGAAGTCCCAGAGCTGGGGCTCGCAGCTGTGGACGCTGATGCGCCGCTATGTCTCGGTGCTCGCCTCCGACCGTGGCTTCCTCGGCCTGATGCTGATCCTGCCGGCGGTGCTCGGCGTGGTCTCGATGCTGATCCCCAGCGACTACGGCCTGGCGTACGGACCGCTGGCGAAGGCCCGCACCAACCGCGACGCCAGCACCATCTCGCTGATCCTCGCGGTCGGGATGTGCTTCTCCGGCGCGGCCAACTCCGTCCGTGAGCTGATCAAGGAACGGGTCATCTACGAGCGCGAACGGGCCACCGGCCTGTCGCGGTCGGCGTACCTGATGTCCAAGGTGATCGTGCTCGGTGTGGTCACCGCCTTCCAGGGCGCGATCATCGCGGTGATCGGCTTCTGGACCCGGAAGATGCCCGCCGAGGGCCTGATCTTCCCCACGCACCCGTCCATCGAGATGACGCTGGCGATCATCGCGCTGGGCTTCACCTCGATGATGTTCGGCCTGGTCATCTCCTCGCTGGTGAAGACGGCGGAGAAGACCATGCCGCTGCTGGTGATGTTCGCCATCGTCCAGGTGGTCTTCACCGGTGTGCTCTTCCAGCTCTTCGACACCATCGGCGTGGCCCAGGTGGCCTGGCTGATGCCGTCGCGCTGGGCCATGGCCGCGCTGGGCGCGACCGCCGATATGAACACCCTGCTGCCGTGGGAGCCGGGCCACCCCGACCCCCTCTGGAAGCACCAGACCGGCGTCTATGTGATGGACATGATCATCCTGATCACCCTGGGCGTCGCGATGGGTTTCGCCGTCGCGCGGCTGCTGCGCCGCCACGAGCCGGAGGTCATGCGCAAGTAACGCGGCACCACCCGCAACGCCCGAGGGGCGGCACCCGGTCCGGGTGCCGCCCCTCGGCGGTGTGCGCACGCTGTGCGGCGGGCGTCAACCAGCTGATCAGTAGGCCGAGTTGACGTTGTCCATCGAGCCGTACTTGTCGGCCGCGTAGTTGCAGGCGGCGGTGATGTTGGCGACCGGGTCGTAGATGTTCCAGGAGGTGCCGTTGACGTGGTACTGCTTGAACGTCGGGTCGATCACCTGCAGCAGGCCCTTGGACGGGATGCCGTTCTGGGCGTTGATGTCCCAGAGGTTGATCGCCATCGGGTTGCCCGAGGACTCCCGGATGATGTTCCGGTAGATGCCGTTGTACGAGCCCGGGATGCCCTTCTTGGCCATGACGTCCAGTGACTCGCGGATCCAGCCGTCGAGGTTGTTCGGGTAGGTCTTGACGGCCGGCTTCGGGGCGGCCTTCGGGGTGGCCTTCGGGGCGGCCTTCGGCGCCGCCGCGGGGATCGCGGTGCGGACCGCGGACCGGCTGGCGGCCTGCTTCGCCTTGCGCGCCTTCTCGGCCTTGGCCTTCGCCTCGGCGGCGGCCTTCGCCTTGGCTGCCTTCACCGCGGCGGCCTTCTTGGCGGCGGCCTCGGCCTTGCCCGTGGCGGCGGAGTCGGCGGCCTGCTTGGCGATGGTGGCCTGCTGGGCCTTGGCGGCGGTGCCGACCGCGCTGAAGGCGACCGGCTTCACGTTCTCTACGGACACGGCCTCGGGCTTGCTCTGGCCGCCGTCCGCACCCGGTACGGCGGTGAAGATCAGCGCGGCGGCACCGGCGGCGGCGACACCAGCGGCGGAGATCTTCTGGGTCCGGGTGAGGCGGTGGAAACCGGAAATCGCGTGCTTGGGCATGGCGGGACAGACCTTCCGATGGGGGACATCGCACGGGCCTGGAGCGGCGGCAAACGCCGAGTTCTGACCACGGCGCCGAGCGACGAGAGCCATTCTTAGCGGCCGAAAATTGCCCCGGCAAAGGTGTGACGTACGATCCGGGTTAGTGGAACCGTGGCCCGGAATATTGCGTCCCGAATAGTCAAATCCCAGGTCACGCGGTAATCAGGACACCACTAACCCGGGTCGTAAGTGATGTGCGTCCTATTAGCGGCGTCACAGTGCGGAGGGTTTTGTCTCGCCGGACGTAATTGCGAACGCACAGGCTGTGCGTATCAGCTCTCGGCCCTCGCCCGGCGGCAATGGGGCGACGGCCGGGAGCGGCGACTTCGTACTCCGGCGCTGGAATTCTCGTCGGGATCACCGCGCTCGCCGCCCGCCCCGGGCTCGCCGCCCGCCCCGGGCTCGCCGCCCGCCCCGGGCTCGCCGCCCGCCCCGGGCTCGCCGTGCCCCGCCCGCTCGCCCGGCCCTCGCTCGCCGCCCGGCCCGGCGTCCCCCACCGGAGCCGCACCGGACCGGGCGTACCCACCGGCGCCCCCTTGGTGAAACGACCCGCCCCCGGGTGCGGCCCCCGGTACGGCGCCCCGGGTGCGGCCGCCGGTACGGCGCCCCCCCAGTGCGCGCCCCCGGTGCGGAGTCCCGCCCCCGGTCCGGGACTCAGCCCGGCAGCAGCAGATGCAGATCGCCGAATTCGTGCCACAGGTAGCGCCGCTGCACCGCCGCCGCATAGGCCGCGCGCAGCGTCTCCCGGTCCGCGGTCGCCGCCGCCACCGCCTCCAGCATCAGCAGATGCGAGGCGGTGGGCTCGTGCAGCCCGGTGAGCAGGCCGTCCACCACCCGTACCCCGCGCTCCGGCGTCACCACGAGGTCCGTCCAGCCGGCGGTGGCCCGGACCCGCCCGTCCGCACCGGCCGCCGACTCCAGGGCCCGTACGGCGGTGGTGCCCACCGCGACCACCCGCCCGCCGGTGCCCCGCCGCGCAGCCCGTCGCCGCGCCCGTGCGGCGTTCACCAGCCAGGCCGTCGCCGGCGGCACCACGAAGCGCTCCGGGTACGGCGGCTCGAACGCCTCCGCCGACGCCACCCCCGTGTGCAGGGAGAGCGGCGCGAACTGCACGCCCTTGCTGACCAGCCGTGCCACCAGTTCCGCGGTGAACGGCCGGGCCGCGCTCGGCATCTCGGCGCTGCCGCCGCCGGGGGAGTCCACCGCGAACACCGTCTGGTACGCGGCCAGCGGCTGGTCCCGGTCCGTGTAGCCGTACCGGATCGGCCGCCCGTGCCGCCGCATCAGCTCCTCCGCCCGCCCGCCCCTCAGCTGGGCCCACCACAGCCGTACGCCCCCGGGGTCCACCGGCCCCTCCAGGACCAGCCGTGCCCCGTCCGGGAGCCGTACCACCGTGCCGGGCGGGCCACCCGGCCGCGGCAGGGTGCTGCCCCGGCCGTCCGGGCGGCGCAGCTCCACGCTCCAGCGGCCGGCCACCGAGCGCCCCGCCGGGTGCCGGCGGTCGGCCCGGGTCGAGAAGTGCACCACCACCGGCTCACCGCGGCCCCGGCCGTCACCGACCCGGCCGTCCACCGCGGCAGGCAGGGTCCGGGACGTGTTGACCACCAGGACGTCCCCGGGGGCCAGCAGCTCCGGCAGCTCACCGAAGGCGTGGTCACCGGGCTCGGCCGTCCCCCGGCTCACCAGCAGCCGTACGGCGTCCCGGCCCAGCCCCGGCCCCCGCTGCTCGGCCGGCTCCCGGGCGGACAGCTCCTCCGGTACGCGCAGCGCCTCCGCGATCACCGGTCGCTCACCCCGTTCGGGGCGGCCGACAGCTCCGCCGCCGTGTACCGGCCGCTGGGGGCCGCCCCGTCCAGCAGCCGCAGCAGCGCCGGGACCACCGTCTCTGGCAGCGGGCGCCCGGAGTCGTCGTCGGCCGGGACGGCCGCCGCGTACAGGTCGGTCCGCATGTCGCCCGGGTCGACCCACCACACCCGCAGCCCCGGCTCCTCCACCGCGAGCACCGCGGAGAGCTGGTCCAGCGCGGCCTTCGACGCTCCGTAGCCGCCCCAGGTCGGATAGGCCTCCACGGCGGCGTCCGAGCTCAGCGAGAGGACCGCCCCGCCACGCACTCCGTGAGGCCGGGGAGTATCGCCCCTATAAGGGTGCGAATCGGACAAATGTGAACTATCGGAATTCTGCGAGTAAGGGTGGGCATCGTACGCACCGCTCTTGCCGCCAACCCCTCCATGAGGAATGTCTCCTATGGAGGGGGTCTCTTCTGCATACGAGGGCAGATAGGAGGAATCTCGCAAAAGGGGCAATGTCTGCTGAATAAGTCCCAGCGGCGCCATCGCATTCACCTCCAGCGCCCGGCGCACCCCGTCCAACGGATGGTCGGCCAGCCGCACCAGCGGCTCGGCCCCCAGCGCGCTGGCGTTGTTCACCAGCAGGTCCAGCCCGCCCAGCTCCCCGGCCGCGGCCACCAGCGCGGCCTGGTGCCGGCCGTCCGTCACGTCCCCGGTCAGCGCCACCACCCGGGCCCCCGTGCTCCGCAGTGCGGCAGCCGTCTCCTCCAGCGGCCCGGCCGACCGGGCGTCCACCACCAGATCCCAGCCACGGACGGCCAGCGCCCGGGCCAGCGCGCGGCCCAGCCCCTTCGACGCCCCCGTGATGATCGCCACCGGCATGGTCAGGTCCCTTCCCCGCTTCCCGCCCGGAGCGGCCGCCCCGAGCCCACGCCCTCACCGTAGGAACGCCCCCGCCCGCCCGGCGTCGGCCGGCGGACCGGCCCCGGCCAGGGCGTTCGGCCTAGGACCGGGGTCCTGGACGGACGCGTCGCAGGACCGATACGGGCAGGTCACGCCGCCGGTACCGTGAAGCCATGACCAATGGACCGGGGGCCGGGATCCCCGCGGTGAGCACCGCGATCCTGGCGATGAGCAGGCATCTGGAGGTGCGCGACGTCCTCAAGACGATCGTGGCCTCGGCCCGCGAGCTGCTGGACGCCGAGTACGCCGCCCTGGGGGTACCCGACGACCACGGCGGCTTCGCCCAGTTCGTGGTCGACGGCGTTAGCGCCGAGCAGTGGAAGGCCATCGGCCCACTGCCCCGCCAACACGGCATCCTCGCCGCGATGTTGCACAACGCCACCCCCGAGCGGCTCGCCGACGTCCGGCAGGACCCCCGCTTCGGCGGCTGGCCGGCCGCCCACCCCGACATGTCGGACTTCCTGGGCCTGCCGGTGGCCGACGGCGACGAGATCCTCGGCGCCCTCTTCCTCGCCAACAAGCGCTGCCCCGAGCCCGCCGCGCGCCGTGACGGCTGCGGCTTCACCGAGGACGACGAGCGGCTGCTCGGCATACTCGCCCAGCACGCCGCCATCGCCCTGACCAACGCCCGCCTCTACGAGCGCAGCCGCGAGCTGACCATCGCCGGCGAGCGCGCCCGGCTCGCCCATGAGCTGCACGACGCGGTCGCCCAGAAGCTCTTCTCCCTCCGCCTGACCGCCCAGGCCGCCACCGCCCTGGTCGACCGCGACCCGGCCCGCGCCAAGGACGAGCTCCACCAGGTCGCCGCGCTCGCCGCGGAGGCCGCCGACGAACTGCGCGCCGCCGTCGTCGAACTGCGCCCCGCCGCCCTGGACGAGGACGGCCTGGTCGCCACCCTGCGCTCCCAGATCCAGGTCCTGGACCGCGCCCACTCCGCCCGGGTCTCCTTCACCGCCCACGGGGTGCGGGCGCTGCCGGCCGCCCAGGAGGAGGCCATGCTCCGGGTCGCCCAGGAGGCGCTGCACAACGCGCTGCGGCACTCGGGCGCCGAGTCCGTCGAGGTCACCCTCGCGCGCAGCGGCCAGGGCGCGCTGCTGCGGATCGCCGACGACGGTTGCGGCTTCGACCCCGGTGCGGTCCGCCGGGCCGGCCGCCACCTCGGCCTGGTGTCGATGCACGACCGCGCCGGGGGCGTCGGTGGGAAGCTCACCGTGGAGTCGGAGCCCGGCAAGGGCACCGCTGTCGAGATGGAGGTGCCCGGTGGCTGACACCCGACCGATCCACGTCCTGCTCGTCGACGACCACCAGGTCGTACGACGGGGACTGCGCACGTTCCTGGAGGTCCAGGGCGACATCGAGGTGGTGGGGGAGGCCTCCGACGGGGCCGAGGGGATCGCCGCCACCGAGCAACTGCGCCCGGACGTCGTCCTGATGGACGTGAAGATGCCCGGCATGGACGGCATTGAAGCGCTCCGCAAACTGCGGGAGCTGGACAACCCCGCCCGGGTGCTGGTGGTCACCAGCTTCACCGAACAGCGCACCGTCGTCCCGGCGCTCCGGGCGGGCGCGGCCGGCTACGTCTACAAGGACATCGACCCCGAGGCGCTGGCCGCCGCCATCCGCTCCGTGCACGCCGGCCATGTCCTGCTGCAGCCCGAGGTGGCCGGTGCGCTGCTCTCCCAGGACGAGGGCAACGGCGGCCAGGGGAGGGGCGGTTCCCTGACCGAGCGGGAGACCGAGGTGCTCGGCCTGATCGCGGACGGCCGTTCCAACCGCGAGATCGCCCGCGCGCTGGTGCTGTCCGAGAAGACCGTCAAGACCCATGTCTCCAACATCCTGATGAAGCTCGACCTCGCCGACCGCACCCAGGCCGCGCTGTGGGCCGTACGCCACGGCATCGGGGTCTGAGCAGCGCGGACGGCGGATCCGGACCGGGGGCGACGGTCGTCCATAGGACAATGCGTCAACCCGAAAGCCGCCCCCGGTCCGAGATTCATACTGTCGTGTAGCCATAGCCCGTTCGGCGTATCCCTCCTCGGTCCGGGCCGTTGTCCAGAGCAGTCGTGGCGGCTGGTCACGGCAACGGCAATGAGGAGCAACAGAAGTGAAGAACATCAAGCGCGCAGCGGCCATCACGATGGCGGCGAGCGGTCTCGCTCTCGCGGGTGCCGGCGTCGCTTCGGCCCAGGGCCCGCAGGCGGCGGGTGGCGCCACCAACTCCCCCGGCATCGTCTCCAGCAACCTCGTCCAGGCCCCGGTGCACGTCCCGGTGAACGCCTGCGGCAACACCGTCTCGGTGGTCGGTCTGCTCAACCCCACCTTCGGCGACCCCTGCGTGAACAACTGACCGCAGGCCCGCCCACGGGGCTCGCACGGCCCGCGTGACACCAGGCAGTGCCCTGGCCCGCGCGGGTCGCGCCGGACCGGCCCCGGCACGCCGTGGCCGTGCGGCCGGTCCCTCTCCACACCGTCATCGTCGTCATTCCGGCTCTGTGCCGCGAAGTGAGGAACTCCCCATGAACACCGCCAAGAAGGCCGCCCTCGTTCTCTCCGCCACCGGTCTGGCCCTCGGTGCGGCCGCCGGTTCGGCCTTCGCCGCCAGCGGCCCGCAGGCCGCCGGGGGCGCCACGGACTCTGCCGGTATCGCCTCCGGCAACCTGGTCCAGGCCCCGGTGTACGTCCCGGTGAACGTCAACGGCAACACCGTCGACGTCGTCGGTGTCCTCAACACCGCCTTCGGCAACGTCAGCACCAACAACTGACCCTGCCTCACCGGTGCCGGACGGCTCCTCCGCTCCGAGCCGTCCGGCACCGCGGCGCTGTCGGTCCCGGACGCTGCCGGCCCGGCCCTCGCCGCACCCGTCCTCGGCAACTCCGCTGAGGAGAACGGAAGCTGTCCGGGCGGAGGGCGAACAGCTCGCCCTGCCCAGAGCTGTTCGCGCCGTCCCGACAACGGCCCCGCCGTCGACCACACAAGGGTCCGGCGGGGCCGGCCTCCGTTCACCCCCGGTGCCGCTCCCGTTCCTCCGCCGCGGAGTTGTACGCCGCCACCTGCGCCCGCCGGGCCGTACGCTCCACCGGACGCAGCGCCTGCGCGCGAGCCGCGATCTCCGAGGAGCTCACCGCCGCGCCGTGCTCCCCGTCCCCGCCGGCCGCGTGCGCGATGTCGATCAGCGCGCCGACCCGCTGCGCCAGCTCCAGCACCCGTACCGCCCGCGGGGGGTAGCCGGGGGCCAGTATCTGCCGGCCGGCCTCCGCCCGCGCCCGGTACGCCTCCAGCGCCGCCTGCGCCACCGGCCCGGATCCGGCCACGTCCAGCTGTGAGAGCACGTCGGTGGCCTCCCGCAGCGCCTCCGCCAGCTCCCGCTCCGCCTCGCCCAGCGACGGCACATCGGCGGGCGGCGCCTCGCGCACCGGCAGGCAGCGCCAGACCACCTCCACATGCACATCCGGCGCGGCACCGCCCGCCGGCCCGGCTTCGAACGCCTCCGGGACCAGCCCGAGCCCGGCACCCGAGGCGAGCACCGCCTCCCCGGCCTCCAGCGCCCGCGCATTGAACTCCGGCGGTCCGCACAGCCCCAGCGGATGCCCCGGCACCGGCAGCGCCACCCGCAGGCCGACCGCACCCAGCGCCCGCAGCCGCCCCAGCGCGAGGGTCAGCCCGACCGGGGCCGCCTCCCCGGGCAGGTCCGCGACGCGGTGCACCGCATCGTCCTCCGCGATCCGATGCGCGGCGTCATCAGGTGAGACAAGTCCGGCCAAAAGGGCATTTCCCCATGCCGCCAACCGTCCCGAACGAGGTTCATCGAGCATGGTCCCCAGCCTAGGGAACGGCACTGACAACGAGTGGCGTAGGTTTGCAGGGGGGCTGCGCCTACAGGTGCACCGCGACGACCGATAAGCAATGGGAGACAACGCGCTCATGAGCGATGTGCTGGAGCTGGTGGACGTATCCGTGGTCCGCGAAGGACGGGCTCTGGTGGACCAGGTCTCCTGGTCGGTGAAGGAGGGGGAGCGCTGGGTGATCCTGGGCCCCAACGGCGCCGGCAAGACCACCCTGCTGAACCTCGCCTCCAGCTACCTCTACCCGACCGCGGGCTCCGCCTCGATCCTCGGCGAGCAGCTCGGCAAGGTCGACGTCTTCGAGCTGCGCCCGCGCATCGGCATCGCCGGCATCGCGCTCGCCGACAAGCTGCCGCGCAGCCAGACCGTCCTGCAGACCGTGCTCACCGCCGCGTACGGCATGACCGCGCACTGGCAGGAGAACTACGAGGACATCGACGAGCAGCGCGCCCGCGCCTTCCTCGACCGGCTCGGGATGAACGACTACCTCGACCGGAAGTTCGGCACCCTCTCCGAGGGCGAGCGCAAGCGCACCCTGATCGCCCGCGCCATGATGACCGACCCCGAGCTGCTCCTGCTGGACGAGCCGGCCGCCGGCCTCGACCTGGGCGGCCGCGAGGACCTGGTCCGCCGCCTCGGCCGCCTCGCCCGCGACCCGTACGCGCCCTCGATGGTGATGGTCACCCACCACGTCGAGGAGATCGCGCCCGGCTTCACCCACGTTCTGATGATCCGTCAGGGCAAGGTGCTCGCCGCCGGCCCGATCGACCTGGAGCTGACCTCCAGGAACCTCTCCCACTGCTTCGGTGTCCCCCTGGTCGTCGAGCAGGTGGGCGACCGCTGGACCGCACAGGGCCTGCCGATGGGCTGAGCCCCCGGCCGATCGCGCTGGCCGATCGCGCCCTGTCCCGGACAGCGCTGCGGATCTACCATGAAGCCGTGGATCCTTGGGTGTGGTGGCTGATCGCCGCCGTAGGGCTGGGCATTCCTCTCGTCGTGACCGCGATGCCCGAATTCGGGATGCTCGCGGTCGGTGCCGTCGGCGGTGCCGTCACCGCAGCGGTCGGTGGCGGCACCGTCTGGCAGTTCCTCGTGTTCGCCGCGGTGTCGGTCGCCCTGATCGCCGTCGTACGCCCCCTCGCCAACCGCCACCGCGGCCAGAGCCCCCAACTCGCGTCCGGAATCGACGCACTGAAGGGCAGGAGCGCCACGGTCCTGGAGCGGGTCGACGGCGGTGGCGGCGGCCGCATCAAACTCGCCGGCGAGATCTGGTCCGCCCGCGCCCTCGACGGCGACCGGGTGTACGAGCCCGGCCAGCAGGTCGACGTCGTCGAGATCGACGGAGCCACCGCCGTCGTCATCTGACCCGAACACGCTGCGCGACGAGCCATGTCTCTGGAACACTGATCACCGGCAAGCCGGTCGCCGGCCGGCACGGACCAGCAACGAAGGGCACGGGAGCCGCTGTGGAACCGATCATCATCGTCCTGATCATCCTGGTGGTGCTCGTGTTCATCGCACTCATCAAAACGATCCAGGTCATCCCACAGGCGAGCGCCGCCATCGTGGAGCGCTTCGGCCGCTATACGAGAACGCTGAACGCGGGCCTGAACATCGTCGTCCCGTTCATCGACTCCATCCGCAACCGCATCGACCTCCGCGAGCAGGTCGTGCCGTTCCCGCCGCAGCCGGTGATCACCCAGGACAACCTGGTCGTGAACATCGACACCGTCATCTACTACCAGGTGACCGATGCGCGCGCCGCGACCTACGAGGTCGCCAGTTACATCCAGGCCATCGAGCAGCTCACGGTCACCACCCTCCGGAACATCATCGGCGGAATGGACCTGGAGCGGACCCTGACCTCCCGCGAGGAGATCAACGCGGCGCTGCGCGGCGTCCTCGACGAGGCCACCGGCAAGTGGGGCATCCGCGTCAACCGCGTCGAGCTCAAGGCGATCGAGCCGCCGACCTCCATCCAGGACTCGATGGAGAAGCAGATGCGCGCCGACCGTGACAAGCGCGCCGCCATCCTCCAGGCCGAGGGTGTCCGGCAGTCCCAGATCCTGACCGCCGAGGGTGAGAAGCAGTCCTCGATCCTGCGCGCCGAGGGTGAGGCCAAGGCCGCCGCACTGCGCGCCGAGGGTGAGGCCCAGGCGATCCGGGTGGTCTTCGAGTCCATCCACGCCGGGGACCCCGACCAGAAGCTGCTCTCCTACCAGTACCTCCAGATGCTCCCGAAGATCGCCGAGGGCGACGCCAACAAGCTCTGGATCGTCCCCAGCGAGATCGGCGACGCCCTCAAGGGCCTCGGCGGCGCCATCGGCAACTTCACCCCGCCGACCGGCGGCGGCTCCATCCCCAAGCCCACCGAGCCCAAGCACGAGACCCCGCCGATCGACTGACGACCCGCCTCCCGCACCGGGCGCAGTCCTGGTGTGACCGGCGAGACACTGCCACCCCCGCGTCCCCTGGTGCATGATCGGGCGGGACCGTACCGATCATGCACGGGGGAGTGAGCATGACCTTCTGGGAAGCCGTAGCCGTCTTCGCCGCAGGCCTGGGCGCCGGCACCATCAACACCATCGTCGGCTCCGGGACTCTGATCACCTTCCCGGTACTGCTCGCCTTCGGCGTCCCGCCGGTCACCGCCAACGTCTCCAACACCCTCGGTCTGATCCCCGGTTCGGTCAGCGGCGCCATCGGCTACCGCCGCGAACTGGTCGGCCAGCGCGGGCGCATCCTGCGCTTCGGCGGCGTCTGTCTGCTCGGCGGCCTGGCCGGCGCGATGCTGCTGCTGGCGCTGCCCTCCCAGACCTTCGACATGGTCGTGCCGGTGCTGATCGGCCTGGCGCTGGTCCTCGTCATCGTCCAGCCCACCCTGGCCGCCCGGCTCCGCGCCCGCCACGAGCGCAACGGCACCACCGCCCACCCCGACGGCGGGCCGGTCCTGCTCCTCGGTCTGTTGCTGGCCAGCGCCTACGGCGGCTACTTCGGCGCCGCTCAGGGCGTGCTCTACGTCTCCCTGATGGGCCTGCTGCTCAACGAGACCCTCCAGCGGATCAACGCCCTCAAGAACGTCCTCGCCGCGCTCGTCAACGGCGTCGCGGCGGTCTTCTTCCTCTTCGTCGCCACCTTCGACTGGACCGCGGTGCTCCTGATCGCGGTCGGCTCCACCCTCGGCGGCATGCTCGGCGCCCGGGTCGGCCGCCGGCTGCCGCCCACCGCACTGCGCGCCGTCATCGTCCTCGTCGGCGTGGTGGCCATCGTCCAACTCCTGCTGAAGTAGCCGGAGTCGAACGACGGCCCGGGCCTCAGGCCCGCCGCACCCCCGGCCCTACGCCGGCTGCGCCAGCCACTCCGGCAGCGTCTCCCGGACGGACACCCCCAGCGTCGACAGCAGCGCGTCCGCCGGCGTGGGCTCGAACGGCCGCCGCAGCAGCGCCATCCCCGCCTGCTCGGGCGTACGGTCCGCCTTGCGGTGATTGTCCTCGGCGCAGGAGGCGACCGTATTCAGCCAGGTGTCGCCGCCGCCGCGCGACCGCGGCATGACGTGGTCCACCGTCGTCGCCCGCCGCCCGCAGTACGCACACCGGTGCTGGTCACGCACCAGCACCCCGCGCCGCGACCACGGCGCACGTTTTCGGAACGGCACCCGGACGTACCTGCTCAGCCTGATCACCTGCGGCACCGGTACGTCCGTCGACGCGGCACGGATCCGCAGTCCCGGGTGCGCCTGCTCGACGACGGCCTTGTCCTGCATGACCAGCACCACCGCTCGCCGCAGCGACACCGTCGCCAGCGGCTCGAAGCTCGCATTCAGCACCAGCGTCTCGCGCATCCCGTCCACCTCCCGGACCCGCTCCGCCCCCGTGGCGAAGTTGCTCCACTGTGCAGTGGCAGGTATTCCCCGAACAACGCAATTTCCGTATGCCACAAGGGAAATGGAGAGCGATCACAAAATGAAGACGAGGGGTGGACGGCGGAATCCCGCATCCCCGGAAAGCGAAAAGCGGATCGCTCCGGGTCCCACCCCCGTGAACACGCGGGACCCGAAGCGAACGGCAGCCGGCGCGGACACCCGACACGGGCGCGGGCTCCGGCGGGCGACACACCTGCGCCCCGCCGCTCCCGTCACTGCGGTACCAGCTGCCCGACGCCCTGAGAAAAGGGCGGCGGCTCGGATACCACTCTGCGTACGGAGAGCGCCGGGGCGCAACGGAATTACGACGTTCAGCCCGCCGCCGGCACCTCGAATTCGGCAATCAGCTGGGCCCGCCCGACCGTGTGGAACCGCAGATTGAACCCCACCACCGCGGGCGAGGCGTCCGCGTCCGGGCCGAGCTTCTCCTGATCCACCGCGTACACGGTGAACACATAGCGGTGCGGACCGTCACCGGGCGGCGGCGCCGCACCCCCGAAGTCCCGCGTCCCGTAGTCGTTACGGACGTGCACGGCACCCTCGGGCAGCCCCTTCATGTCCCCGGACCCGGCACCGGCCGGCAGCTCCGTGACCGACGCCGGGATGTCGAACAGCGACCAGTGCCAGAAGCCACTGCCCGTCGGCGCGTCCGGGTCGTAGCAGGTCACGGCGTAGCTCTTGGTCCCCGCGGGAGCGCCCTCCCACCGCAGCTGCGGCGAGGTGTTCCCCGCGGCGTACACCTGCTCCGGCCGCAGCGTCCCGCCCGGCTCCACCTCGTCGCTCAGCACCGTGAACTCCGGAACCGGCGGGTGGAAATCGTGCGGGAGCGGCCGCCGCTTCAGCTCGGACACTCGAACCTCCTGGTCGCTTGCTGACACTCTGTCCGGCCAGGTTAGAGCCAGTTGCGCTTGCCGCCGACCTCCGCCAGCCACTGGTTGAGGTATCCCGCCCAGTCGGTCCCCTCGAAGTCGTGCAGCCCGACCGTGAACGACCGGTAGGTGTCCGACCCCTCGCTGAACAGCCCGGGCTTCTTGTCCATCTCCAGAATGACGTCCATCTCCCGGTCGTCCGCCACGAACGACAGCTCGACCTGGTTCAGCCCCCGGTACTGCTGCGGCGCGTAGAACTCGATCTCCTGGTAGAAGGGCAGCTGCTGCCGCGTCCCGTGGATGTGCCCCTGCTCCAGGTCGGCCGCCTTGAAACGGAAGCCCAGCCGTCCGAACGCGTCCAGGATCGCCTGCTGCGCCGGCAGCGGGTGCACATTCACCGGGTCGAGGTCCCCGGAGTCCACCGCCCGCGCGATCGCCAGCTCGGTGGTCACCCCGACGCTCATCCCGTGCAGATGCGTCCCCAGGAACGTGGTGATCGGCGTCTCCCACGGGATCTCCAGCCCGAACGGCACGGTGTGCGCCGCGCCCGGCTGCACCTCGAACGCGCCGCCCAGCTGGACCTTGGTGAACTGGATGTCCCGCTTGTACTCCTCGTCGCCGCTCTCTACCTCGACCCGCGCCTGCAGGCCGATGGACAGCCCCTGGATCTCCTGGGCCACCGACCCGCCCTGGATGCGCACCTCACCCTGTACGACCCCGCCCGGGACGACGTTCTCCTCGAAGAGCACCGTCTCCACCGACGCGCCCCCGGCCCCCAGGCTCGCCAGCAGCTTCTTGAATCCCATGGTCGTCCTCCCCAGGCGCAGCGCCTGTGTTCCGATGTGTTGCGTGCCGGCACCTCGTCCCGGCCCCCGCGTGCTGTGCGGCGAACCGCTCCCCGCGCAGTGCTTGCTACGAACGCACCACCGCGCCGGCCGGTTCCACCGCCCACACTTTCCCAACCCCGACGTCCCCCTGGCCAGCCGCCACCCGCCACCGCTCCACTACCCTCGGGCCGCATGACCGACGTACCGGAACGAATGCCGCTGCACCGCGACTTCTTCGCCCGCCCGGTGGTGGAGGTGGCCCCCGACCTGCTGGGCCGCACCCTGGTACGGAACACCCCCGCAGGACCGATCGAACTCCGGCTGACCGAGGTCGAGGCGTACGACGGCGAGAACGACCCGGGCTCCCACGCCTACCGGGGCCGCACCGCCCGCAACGCCACCATGTTCGGCCCGCCCGGCCACGCGTACGTCTACTTCATCTACGGCATGTGGTTCAGCCTCAACGCGGTCTGCGGCCCCGAGGGCCGGGCCAGCGGCGTCCTGCTGCGCGCGGGCGAGATCCTCACCGGTGCGCAGCTCGCCGCCGATCGCCGCCCCAAGGCCCGCAACACCAGGGAACTCGCCAAGGGCCCGGCCCGCCTGGCCACTGCCCTGGACATCGACCGAGGCCTCGACGGCACGGACCTGTGCCGTGGCGGCGACGCCCCGCTCACGCTGCTGCATGGCAGCCCGCCGGCTCCGGAACGGGTACGCAACGGGCCCCGCACCGGCGTCGGTGGGGACGGCGCCGACCACCCCTGGCGCTACTGGATCGACGGTGACCCGACGGTGAGTCCCTACCGGCGCCATGCGCCCCGGCGCCGCGCCACCAGCGCTACTTGACTCTCCCTCGTCAAACACCTAACGTAGCCCGAGCCGCTGGAGACGGGCAGCGCTATCTGCGCAGACCGCCAGGCGGCAAAACCAACTACTCCGAACGACTCCCTGACGGGTCCTATTTGGCGTTGCCCAAATTCGATCCGACCGGCTCGATTATGAGCCGCCAGGGTAAGCCGCTAAAGTAGTGACCGCCGAAAGGGCCGCGAATAGCAGTCCGCCGGCAAACCCCCTCCGACGGGAAATCGGAACCGAAATCGAGCCGACAAGGCGAGACAACGGATCTGATAGAGTCGGAACCGCGAAGAAGCCGAAAGGCCGAAACGCACCGGCGAAAATCGGAGCCGCAAGGATCTGATAGAGTCGGAAACGCAAGACCGAAGGGAAGCGCCCGGAGAGCCTGGTGAAACAGGCACAAAGGAAGCGTCCGTTCCTTGAGAACTCAACAGCGTGCCAAAAGTCAACGCCAGATATGTTGATAACCCCGTCTACCGGAGACTTCCGGTGACGAGGTTCCTTTGAAAAACACAGCGAGGACGCTGTGAACGACCGGGACTATTCCTCCTGGTCGTTCCGCTCAACGCGAGTGTTCACCGGGATATCCCGGAAGCATTCACGGAGAGTTTGATCCTGGCTCAGGACGAACGCTGGCGGCGTGCTTAACACATGCAAGTCGAACGATGAACCTCCTTCGGGA